>NZ_CP151679.1:3145000-3811132 GCF_038406745.1 Bacillus sp. YBsi01 | reverse complement strand
CGCCTATAATTCAGCGTCAACACTTTTTTTGAAAGAATATCCTCGATGATATACTTCCTGCCCTTTTGTCTCTATTTGAGATACTTCAATAAAACCTTTTTCCGTCAGGTAATCAAGCATGACACCGAGATCTTGGGTGAAAGGCGCCAGCTCAGGATGCTGAAGCAATTCTCCAAACTGCCACATTTCTTTTTCACTCATAACTTGAAAAAGATGCGCAGAACCGATTTCAGCTTTTGAATGGATGAGAAAATCATTTGCTAAGAATAATAATTCGAGCCTTTTCTCCAAACTTTCGTGGCTCTCGACAAGTTCGGAATATAACTTATATACCTGCGGCTCAATATGGCGGACCTGATTCCAGACTGTCGTTTCAGGATAAAACCCCCGGTCAATCACTTCTATGCGGGCCAAGTGGTGAAGAGCATGCACGACCGCATAATATGCATCCAGAAAATGATCAGCTTCAAAAAACGCTTTTCCTTCTACAAACCTTCTGATCAGCTTGCCGTATTCCATTCCGATCTTTAATTTACGCTCGGCGAAAGGAAAAGTGCTGAGCCGGTCATTGAGTTCAGATATATATTCATTGCGGTCAAACAGCACCTTGCCGTTTATAATCCAATCTATAACTCTTCTATTTGTCCCCAGCAGAATCCATTCCTGGAGCAGGGCATCCGTTACAATATGTAAGGAAGCGGTTTTGTGTTCGAATTCATAATGCTTTATAAAAAGAGGCTCTTCAGCCTGTTTGACAATGACAAGCATGACCGCATCAAAGTTATCCGTGATGGATGATGCTTTGCTCCTTCTCTCAATCATAAGGACGGCCAGCGTATCGGGATGACTTGCTCTTTCTTGGTAAATTGGACGGAGAAGATTGTCCATTACGATTCCTCCAATGCGATTGTTTCACAAGCTTTTGTTTCTACATTTCTATGATAAAACATGAAAGTCCTTTTTTCTAAACACATTGAACTATTATAACAAATTTCCTTTCAGCTGCCATATCTATTCTTCCCTTTTCTTACGAAAACATGAAGAATATGCCATCTGATTTGTGCTATAGTTAAACCAGAGGGGGATGGACATGGCGAAATACTCAAGCAAAATTAATAAGATCAGAACGTTTGCGTTAAGTTTGGTTTTCGTTGGGTTTATCATTATGTACATCGGGCTGTTCTTTAAGCAGTCTGTTTTGCTTGCCAGCTTGTTTATGATTCTCGGCCTGCTGTCGATCGGGCTCAGCACCGCCGTTTATTTTTGGATCGGCATGCTGTCCACAAAAGCGGTCCGGGTGATGTGCCCCGCCTGCGAGAAAGAAACGAAGATTCTGGGCAGAGTGGATATGTGCATGCATTGCAGAGAGCCGCTTACATTGGATAAAGGTTTGGAAGGCAAAGCGTTCGATGAGTCTTATAACAGAAAAAACAGTGTGAAATAAACAAAGCTGACCGTATCAAAGCGGTCAGCTTCGTTTAATGGTTTTCTTTTTTGGAGCATTCTTGGCAGACGCCGTAAATCTCCAAACGATGGTGGCTTACCTTAAACCCCGTTACGTGAGCCGCAAGCTGTTCCACTTCGTCAAGCCCAGGATAATGGAAGTCCACGATTTTTCCGCAGTTTTCACAAATGGCGTGATAATGGTCAGAGGTGACAAAGTCAAATCTGCTGGACGCATCTCCGTACGTAAGCTCCTTTACAAGCCCCGCTTCCCGGAATACACGCAAATTGTTATAAACTGTCGCAACACTCATATTAGGGAATTTCCCTTCCAAGGCTTTATATATATCGTCCGCTGTCGGATGAGCCATAGAGTCCACGAGATATTCCAGAATGGCATGACGTTGAGGAGTAATCCGGACTCCCGTATCCTTCAACGTGTCTAAGGCTTCTTTTAATTCATGTGCAGCCATCCGTCATGCACCTCTCTTCTAAAAAAGATTCTTACTTTATAATGTTTATAATTAGTGTACATCTTTTTCCGGTCTCCTGTCAAATGCAATCTGACGAAAACCCCGTGAGTTCAGCATTTGTCCATTAATTAGACGCAATTTGTTCTAATTCGCGAAGCGCTTCCGCAACATGATCTTTCACTTTTACCTTTCTCCATTCCTTCACGAGACGGCCTTCTTTGTCTAACAGAAAGGTGGAGCGTTCGATTCCCATATATTCTTTCCCAAAATTCTTCTTCAGCTTCCACACATCAAAAGCTTCCGCCAGTTTGTGCTCATCATCGACGAGGAGCTGGAAAGGAAGATCGTGTTTCTGCTTGAATTTTTCATGTTTGTCACGGCTGTCAGGGCTTACTCCGATGATAACCGCATCAAGTCCCGCGAAACTTTCGTGCTGATCACGGAAATCGCATGCTTCCGTCGTGCATCCGGGTGTCATGTCTTTCGGATAAAAATAGAGCACGACGTACTTCCCTTTAAAATCTGTTAATGATACTTTTTCTCCGCTGTCGTTCACTAATTTCATATCCGGTGCTGCTTGTCCGATTTCAATCGTCATTTCTTATACCTCCGGGTTTTTTATTAAGCGTATCCAATTCGCGTTAAGATTACAACCGTTATCCCCCGCTCTTTTCTGGAAGCAAGAACCGTTGTACTCGCATTGAAGCATGCTACAATAGAATATGATGTAAGGAGATATTAGGAGGGTCATTTTTTGTATACAAAATCAGTTGAACTTCATAAAGAAGCGTTAGAGCATATCGTGGGAGGCGTGAACAGCCCGTCCAGATCCTATAAAGCGGTAGGCGGCGGTTCACCAGTTGCGATGGAAAAAGCGAATGGCGCTTATTTCTGGGATGTAGACGGGAATCAGTATATTGATTATTTAGCGGCTTACGGTCCGATTATTACCGGACATGCCCACCCGCATATTACAGAAGCGATTAAAAAAGCCGCTGAAAACGGCGTACTGTACGGAACGCCGACTAAGCATGAGGTCACTTTCGCCAAAATGCTGAAGGAGGCCATTCCTTCACTTGATAAAGTGCGGTTCGTAAACTCGGGTACTGAAGCTGTGATGACAACGATTCGGGTTGCACGCGCTTATACAGGCCGGACAAAAATCATTAAATTCGCCGGCTGCTATCACGGCCATTCTGATCTCGTGCTTGTCGCTGCGGGTTCAGGTCCGTCTACACTCGGCACCCCCGATTCCGCCGGTGTGCCGAAAAGCATCGCCAAAGAGGTGATTACCGTTCCTTTCAATGACATTGACAGTTACAAAGCCGCATTGGACAAATGGGGTTCAGAAATTGCAGCAGTTCTTGTCGAGCCGATTGTCGGGAATTTCGGCATCGTTGAACCTAAAGAAGGCTTTTTGGAACAGGTCAATGAATTGACCCATAAAGCGGGCGCGCTCGTCATTTATGATGAAGTGATCACGGCGTTCCGTTTTATGTACGGAGGCGCGCAGGATCTTCTCCAAGTAAAGCCTGATTTAACGGCGCTCGGAAAAATCATCGGAGGAGGGTTGCCGATCGGCGCTTACGGAGGCAAAAAAGAGATCATGGAGCAGGTTGCTCCGCTCGGTCCGGCATATCAAGCCGGCACGATGGCCGGAAATCCCGCATCCATCTTATCAGGTATCGCCTGTCTGGAAGTGCTGAAGGAAGAAGGCGTTTATGAGCGGCTTGATCAGCTCGGCGCAAGACTTGAGCAAGGCATTCTCGCCCATGCGGAGACACATGGCATTACCATTACCGTCAACCGTTTAAAAGGCGCGCTTACGGTTTACTTCAGCGATGAAAAGATCGTCAATTATGAGCAGGCGGAAAATACGGACGGAGAAGCATTTTCCAAGTTCTTCAAGCTGATGCTTGAACGCGGGATCAATCTCGCCCCGTCGAAGTATGAAGCTTGGTTTATCACAACCGCACATACTGAAGAAGATATCGACGCCACTTTAAAAGCGGTCGAAGATGCGTTCAGACATATGAAAAAATAACTGCTGAAACAAGCGGAAGCCCGGGGCTTCCGCTTTTTCTTTTGTCCGATTTGTGAGATAATGGTTTTTTCAAAAAAAGACCTTGAATAATTGGTATGATCCCTGTATATTACTTTATTGTTTAGCAAATAAACCGACAGGGAAATGTAAGTGTCAGCCGTTCGTTCGGCACATAATTTATTAGAGAAAGGAATGCACGCACAAACCAATGAAACTTGGTGCCCGCATTTTTAAAACAGGGATTGCGATTACGCTCGCCCTCTACTTAGCATCATGGATCGGACTTCCGTCGCCGATCTTTGCCGGGATTGCAGCTATATTTGCCATACAGCCCTCTATTTACAGGTCTTTTCTTATCATTATTGATCAGGTGCAGGCAAATATCATCGGCGCTGTCATCGCTACGGTATTCGGACTGATTTTCGGACCGAGTCCGATTATGATCGGATTGACCGCAGTCATTGTCATCACGATTATGTTAAAACTGAAAATTGAACACACCATTTCGATTGCGCTCGTTACGGTTATCGCGATTTTGGAAACACCGGGAAACAGCTTCCTGACGTTCGCTCTGATTCGAACAAGCACTGTTATTTTAGGCGTGCTGTCTTCCTTTATTGTGAACCTTGTGTTTCTTCCGCCGAAATACGAAACGAAACTGACTCATCATACGGTTGAATATACCGATGAGATCATGAAATGGATCAGACTGACCATGCGCCAGTCGACGGAGCACTCGATATTGAAAGAAGATATTGAGAAGCTGAAGGAAAAGATGATGAAGCTTGACCATACGTATCTTCTTTATAAAGAAGAGAGAAGCTACTTTAAGAAGACGACGTATGTAAAGTCGCGCAAGCTTGTTTTATTCAGACAAGCGATTATTACGGCGAACCGGGCGCTTGATACGCTGAAAAAGCTGCATCGCTATGAAAACGAGATTTATCATATGCCGGAGGAATTTCAGGAGACGCTGACAGAAGAAATTGATTATCTGCTTCATTGGCACGAAAGAATTTTGATGCGGACTGTCGGCAAGATTAAGCCGCATGATGACGATGCTGAAGAAAGCATAAGATATAAACAGCTTTTGACGAAGTCTTTCTTGAAAAATCAGCAGAACTGCGAGGATGAACTGCTTGATTACAATATGCTCAGCATTATGGCTGCGGTTGCGGAATACCGCGAGCAGCTGGAACATCTTGATACACTGATTACGAGTTTTCAGACATACCACCCGAAAGACAGCGAATTAGAAACAGACGATGATGAGTAACCCGGTGCTAAGAAGAACCGGGTTTTTTTGTATAAAAAACTTATGCCGCCCATTCGGCCGGCATAAGTTTTTCGGTCAATTTAAATTCTGGATCGTAAATAAATGTCTGTACTGGCCGTCACGCGCCATTAATTCTTCGTGCGTGCCGGTTTCAATGACGGAGCCGTTTTCCATGACGACAATTTTATCCGCATGCGTAATCGTGGACAGCCTGTGGGCGACGATAAATGTCGTCCGGTTTTTCGCAAGCTTGTCCATCGCTTCCTGAATGTAGTGTTCACTTTCAAGATCAAGAGCCGATGTCGCTTCATCCAAAATCAGCAGCGGCGGATTTTTTAAGAATACACGCGCGATCGAAATCCGCTGCTTCTGCCCGCCTGACAATTTGACGCCCCGCTCACCTACTTTGGTCTCATAGCCTTCGGGGAAGCCCATAATAAATTCATGGGCATTTGCCGCTTTCGCAGCCGCAACCACCTCATCCAGAGACGCTCCCGGTTTACCGATGGCGATATTTTCACGAATCGTCTCACTGAACAGAAATGTATCTTGAAGCACCATTCCGACTTGATTGCGGAGGCTTCTCGCTTCATAATCGCGAATATCTGTGCCGTCAATCAGCAGGCTGCCGCCGGACACATCATAAAAACGCGGTATGAGGCTGACAAGCGTAGATTTTCCGCCGCCGCTCATCCCGACAAGCGCAACGGTCTCCCCTTTTGTCACCTTTAAGGAAACGTCCCGCAAGATCTTTTCTTTTCCTTCTTCATAGGAGAACGAGACATTTCGGAATTCAACCTCGCCTTTAATGCTGTCAGCTTTGACGGCATTCGGTTTATCAGTCAATTCATACGGCTCGTCGATAAATTCAAATATGCGGTCCATTGAAGCAATCGACTGGGTCAGCGTCGTCGATGAGTTGATCAATCTTCTGACCGGATTGTACATTCTGTCAATGTAACCGACGAACGCAACCATTGTTCCTACTGTCAGCGGACCGTTTATGACAAAATAGCCCGCAAACGCGATAACGAGCAGCGGCGCTAAATCCGTAATGGTGTTTACGACCGCAAATGTTTTGGCGTTCCAATTCGTATGACGGATCGCTTTGTCCAGAAAATGTCCGTTTTTCTCATCAAAATTGGCTTGTTCATAATTTTCAATGGCGAAGCTTCTGATAACGGGCATCCCTTGAACTCTTTCGTGCAAATGGCCCTGCACCTGAGCGAGAGCCTGAGAACGCTCGCGTGTCAGTTTTCGGAGACGGCCGTAAAAGTATTTCACTGAAATTCCGTATAACGGAAATAAAATGACAGATATCAGTGTCAGCTTGATATCTAGTGTGAACATAATACAGATGACGATCAGCACCGTCATCATATCAAGCCAGATATTCATCAGTCCGGTTATGACAAAGTCTTTTGTCTGTTCGACATCATTTATCACCCGGGAAATGACTTCGCCTGTTCTCGTATTGGCATAAAACCGCAGGCTCAATTTTTGAATATGGTCAAACAATACTCCTCTGATATCGTAGAGCACCCGGCTGCCCGTCCATTGCGCGAAATATTGCCGATAATATTCTACCGGCGGACGCAGAACTAAAAACAGCACGAACATGATGCCCATAATCGTGAATAGTGATGACGTTTTAGCGCTTGCCGTGCCGCTCCCTTGAATAATGTCATCGACTACGTATTTTAACAGAAGCGGGAGAGCCAGCGGGATGGAGAACTTTATAATACCGATACACACTGTGATAAAGATTTGTTTTTTATAAGGTTTTACAAATTGCATATAGCGTCTGATTACGCCCACACTTTATCCCCCTCTCTCTTTAAGGCGTGTGAGCCCATGTGAAAAACCTGTTGACACCCCAACAGGTTTTTATTATATTCTTTATTTTGTATAGCGCAGATACCGTTCATACCACATATCAACAAATTCCGGAGCAAACGGTCCTTTCCGCTGATGAATCCAGTGCAGCAGCGTATTCAGATACTCCTTCAGAATGCTGTCGATCTCTTTAGGGTAATTCATTGATTTGCGGTGATCATCGTATTCATCTTCGTCAAGAATGTTATACGTCATATCCGGAAACACCTTGACATCCAAATCGTAATCAATATATTTGATGGCCTCCCCGTCATAAGCGAACGGCGAGCTGATGTTGCAATAATAGTGAACCCCGTCATCTCTCAGCATTCCGATGACGTTAAACCACTGACGGGCATGAAAGTAGCAGATCGCCGGTTCTCTCGTCACCCACGTCCGTCCGTCGGATTCGGTCACCATTGTCCGGTCGTTAGCTCCGATGATACACAATTCCGTACTTTTTAAAATCGTCGTTTCATTCCAAATTCGATGAAGCAGCCCGTTATGCTTATAGCTGTGAATTTGAATGGTTTCTCCTTCCTTGGGATATCCCATATTTCTCCCCTACTTTCTGTAAAGCCCTGCAGTCAATGCAGCCGCAATTGCTTTCCGACAAGTCTTTTCACTATTATACCGTTACGAATTAAAAAATGAAAATAAAAGAACCACTCCGCTTCCGGAATGGCACATTCATTTCTGCACATAGGAAGACGGCTTTTCCGTGCTGCGATAAGACTGGATGACTTGCTCTGTCTGCCTTTGGAATAACTCCTGTATGCCGGCCAGATCTTTTCGCTTTGTCGCAATTTCGTCCTGTACATTGTCCAGCTTCGCATCTCTTTCCAGACTGATGAGTTCCGCCTCCACCTGCCGGCAGCGGTCGAGTTCTGACTGCAGCTCGAGAAGCTGATCCATGATCTTCATCTGTTCACTTACAAGCTTTTCAAACTCTGACATCGGGTTCCTCCTTAGGCTTTTAGGTTGATACTCCTTACCATTTCGATTTTCAGCCGGAAAACCCTTTGACTCATTCTGTAGAGGAATCACAAGTTTTGTCGTTTTAATAAAAGAAAAAAGCACTTCCATCCGAGGATGAAGTGCTTTTTTGTTTCAGTGATTAGCTGTTTTGCTGTTTGTTTTGTTCAGCAGATTGGTTTTGCTTTCTTACCTGCTGCGCATCAGTTTCACTGCCGAATTCAGTGCCGTATTGACCTTGACCGGAAGCTGATTGCTGATTTTGTTTTTTCACCTGCTGAACGTCTGTTTTGCTGTATTTTGAGTTTGCCATTGTTATCACCTCCACGCACTTTAGAATGTGCAGGAGGTGTTAAGGCTATTCATGTTTTTTAAAAACTTATACGAGCAGAGAGCGTCCGCCGTCGATAATGATGGTCTGGCCGCGGATCATGTCCGCTTTTGAAGAAACTAAAAACTCCACCGTATCGATCATATCTTTAATTTCGACCATTCTGCCGGCCGGCGTATTTTGGCGGGCATCTTCAAGCAATTCGTCTCTGTTAGGGAAATGCTTCAGCGCGTCCGTATCAATCGCTCCGCCGGAAACCGCGTTTACGATGATGTTTTTCGGAGAAAGCTCAACCGCCAGGTAACGGGTTAACGCTTCTAAAGCGGCTTTTGAGACACCGACCGTCGTGTAGTTCTCAAGATAGCGGATGCTGCCGAGCGAGCTGATGCTGACGATGTGGCCGCCTCCGTTTTTCTCCATCAGCTTTGCCGCTTCCTGAGCGCAGAAAAGCAATGCTTTCGCGTTGATATTCATCGTCCAGTCCCAATGTGTTTCTTCGAGTTCCATAACCGGTCTCAGCACGCCTGAAGCCGCGTTATTGACGAATACGTCCAGTCTGCCGAATGTTTCGTCGATCTGGCGGAACATGTCTTTAATTTTTGCCGGCTGGCCGACATTGGCTTTAATGACAAGCGTTTTAACGCCGAGTTTCTCAATTTCTTCGGCGGTTTCTAATGCCGCTTTTTTACTGCGGGCGTAATTGATGACGATGTTGTAGCCTTTTTCCGCGAGTCTGATGGCTGCCGCTTTTCCGACGCCCCGGCTGCTTCCCGTGATCAGTGCGCATTTATTTTGTTCCATTTTTCCTCAGCTCCTTGCTGCGTATAGTTCTTTTCATTCAACAAACAATAAAAGCAATATTCATTGAAAGGGGTCTTTTTATATGTATGTCGGACGTGATATGGGCGAATTGGTCATGATGCCCAAACAAGATTGGAAAGATTCAGAGCTCGCCTATTTCCACCATGCCTTCCAGCAAATTATGCCGTATTTAAACGAGGAAGGCCAGTCCAAATACCGGGAACTGATTCAGGAAATCGAAGCCCGCGGCGGACTGAAACGGAATGAGGCGGATTACGGCCACGGCACGCGCGTCAGCTATGACTGACGCTTTTTACCGGCGGATGCTTTCGTTCGCCATTTTCCAAATCTTTTGATGGGAAACGGGAAAAGCATATTCCTCGAGTTCCTCTTTTGTGACCCGTATTAATTCTGATGTATCCGACACTTGTTTTACTTTACCGAAAAAGACCGAAATATTCCAGACGAGATGAGTAAAAACATGCTCAACGATGCCTTCCAGCTCCCCGATTTCAGCGGTTGTTCCCATCTCTTTTTCTAAAAAGGCTTCAAGCTGCTCTCTTTCGGTTTTGATTCCTTTTTGGGTTTCGGTGTTCGGAAACTCCCACAGATTGGCGAGCAGTCCTTTTGGCGGCCGTTTATGAATATAGACATTGTCCTGGTCGTCTGTCAGCACAACGGCTGCCATTGTTTTCACCCCGGGTTTTTTCTTTTTGCTTTTGACAGGCAGCTCCCGCTCTGTCCCTTCCGCAAATGCCGAACAGTGCTTTTGCACGGGGCACAGCAGACAGGACGGCGATTTCGGGGTGCAGATGATCGCACCGAGCTCCATTAAACCCTGGTTGAATTCAGATGGTTTTTCATGAGAAATGAATGCGGATACCGCCTGTTCGAAAATGGTTCTCGTTTTCGGTTTTGCGATATCGTCCCATATGGAAAGAATTCTCGACATGACACGCATCACATTGCCGTCTACGGCCGGAACCGGCTTGTTATATGCAATGCTGAGCACGGCGCCTTTTGTATAAGGGCCGACACCTTTCAGTCCGCCGAATTCCTTTTCCCCGTCAGGAACGACTCCCCCGTACCGCTCGTGCACTTCTTTTACGGCGCTTTGCAGATTTCTCACACGGGAGTAATAGCCTAACCCTTCCCAGGCTTTGAGCACTTTTTCCTCATCGGCTTCAGCGAGCGCCGAGACGGTCGGAAATTGCTCAAGAAACCGTTGAAAATAAGGGATGACGGTATCTACGCGCGTCTGCTGCAGCATGACCTCTGACACCCACACCCGATACGGGTCCTGATTTTCTCTCCACGGCAGAATTCTCTGTTCTCTTTCGAACCATGTAATTAAATCCTCACGAAATGCGTCTATATCTTTTTGTTTCAATTTTTCTTCAAGTGCGTTCATATCTTCTCCTCAGATGTTTCGGGTCCCGCTTTTCTTGACACTGTATTTTGGTGTAAACTAAGGGCACGTTACGATAATATGTTACATTAAATAGTGATAAAGAAAAAGCGGAAACATATGAGAACGGCGGATAAACGCCATGATTGGGCAAACAGAAAATGGGGAATATCTTATAATGCGAAATATGCGGGCGACTGATGTATAACGCCTGCTAGGAGGTCACCAATGGATACTGGCACTCACGTTGTCATGGGCATCGCGCTTGGCGGAATCGCAACTCTCGATCCTGCCGTCGGCATGCATACCCCCATGTCTCAGGCAGTTATGATCGCCGCTCTTGCCGGCTCTCAGGCACCTGATATTGATACCATATTGAAGCTGAAAAATAATGCCGTTTATATTCGAAATCATAGAGGGTTCACGCACTCCATTCCCGCCGTTTTATTTTGGTCCATTCTGATTCCGGGCATTCTGTTTATGTTTTACCCGGAAGCGAACTTTCTGCACTTGTGGCTGTGGACGCTTCTGGCTGTCGTTCTGCATGTGTTTGTCGACATTTTTAACGCGTACGGAACGCAGGCCATCCGCCCGTTTTCGAAAAAATGGGTCGCTCTCGGTCTCATCAATACCTTTGACCCGTTTATTTTCATCAGCCATTTGGCCGCGATTGCCGTGTGGTATATCGGAGGCCATCCGGGCGTGACATTTTTGACGCTGTATATCATCCTCGCGGGATATTACGCCGTCCGGTTTTTGATGCAGCTGCGGATTAAGCGGCGGCTGCGGGAGATGATTGAAGAAGAAATTGAAACCATCATTATTTCGCCGACGATGAAATTCAGGCAGTGGCGAATCGCCGTAACGACGGCGCATGCCTTTTATGTCGGCAGAAGCCTTGACGGCCATGTGGTGATATTGGATACATTCAACCGCGTGCCCGTACCGGAAACCGATGTGATGAAGGCCGCGAAACAGGATGAAAATATTGCAGCCTTTCTATCGTTCTCGCCCGTTTACAGGTGGGAGGTCGATACCTTTAAAGATCATTATGAGGTGCGCTTTATTGATTTGCGCTATCGAAGCAAAGGGCACTACCCCTTTGTCGCCATCGTCCACCTCAGTCATGATTTAGAGCCTCTTTCTTCTTACACGGGCTGGATTTTCAGCGAAGAAAAACTGCAGAAAAAATTAAAGCTCGGCTCTGTTTAAGAGCCGGGCTTCTTTTGTCTTCTCATATATATGGCGGCAAGCACGAGGCTGATGACCGATAGAGCGGCAGCCGGTTTAAAAAACGGCGGGTAATATGTTAATTGAATATCATTTTTTCCTTTTTGCGCTTTAAATCCGATAAAGGAATAATCCGCTTTTTCAATCTGTTCTTGTCTGCCGTTTATCTTCAGTTCCCATCCTTTTTCATATGGAATCGGAAGCATGATATACGGCGCGCCTGTTTTGTTTTCATACGAGATATGAAGCGTATTTCCGCGCCAGCTGAGATCGGCCGGCGGTTCTTTTTCCGCTTTTCGGTATGCATTTTTCAGCGTTCCGTACCGTTCTTCGTAAAGCGCCAGTCTGTCGAGCTGATACGTTCCTTTCGGCAGCTGGATTTGAATGTTTTTTGTTTTCGGCACTCTGACGGTGAGATCATTTACACCTGTTTTATAAATGGATTGATTCGATTTTCTCGTTGTCGTGTAATCGTTCACTTTTAATGTAAATCCCTGGTCCTTCGCTTTGTTCAATAAATAAAAGCTGACATAATAATCTCCGCCGCCAGCCTCAGCGCCGTGCGGTGTAATGATCAGGCCGCCGCCGTCTTCGTTTACCGTCAGGATGCCGTCTTGATAATCCGCATGGTCGGCCGTTACCTTTGCCTGACGGATCATATTTTTCGCTTTTGGGGTTTTTTTCGTTTTTACTGTGCTCGATTCCGTGATGATTCCATCAAGCATCGCCCGCTCCCTGGCAAGGGCGGGCGCTTTTTTCAGGTCGCCCTCGTTATATACGCGATCGGCTGTCCGGACGAACGGGAGCACATATTGATTTTGATAAACAGCATAGCGGGATGACTCCATGATTTTTTTGAATCCGTAAGGGACGCCGGCCTCGTTTGTTTTTTCCGTCATATAATATTTTCCGTAAAGCAGGCCGTATAAATTAGCCCTGTTTCCTAATGTCGCATAGCGGCTGACGCTTTCTCTGCCCATGTCAATCTGGAGGTCGTTCCAATAAAAGGACAGCAGATTGCGGTTCAGGATGCTTGAGTATACGCTGAATCCGTTGAACCCGTAAATGATCGGAGTGTTATTAAATACTCCGTTCATCCAATCTAAACGGGCAAAGGGATCCGGATCTTTTTCTTTCAGACGCTGAATAAGCTCTGTTTGTTCTTTGCCCTTATAATCAGGACCCGTCATAAAGGTATGCGATACCGTATAAATCTTCCCGCCTTCTGATAACGCATATTTTTCATATGTATTAGCCGTCAGCACCGCCGTCAAGAGAATGACGGCATAGACGGCGGGCACCGCGCCTTTCAGTCTTGTCTTTGCTGCAAGGAAAGCGGCAATGGTCAGCCCCAGAAGGAGCAGGATAGAAAAGTTGGCCTGATCAGAAATATCCAGACTGAACCGTCTCACCTGGCTCCAATAGAGCAGAACGGCGAGTACGGCGGATATCAGCATACTCTTCATGCTGATGTCTGAAAGCTTAGAAAGCCCTGCTGCGACTGTTCCGGCAATCGTGAAGCACAAGACGTATTCAAACCTGTTTTGCGGAGCTGAAAAACCGTTAAAGGCACTTGCCGCAAACGGACTGAAGTGAAACAGAATGTACAGCAGACTGATCCCCGCAAACAGCCGGAACAGCCGGTTTTTATATAAAGAAAATGTAAATAGAAAAAGCAAAAAAACCGCCGGCAGAATGATTATCCGGCTTGAAAATAAAATGTTGTCGGAAAAATCGAGCCATGCAATCTGCTCTGAATACGGCGGCCGCAGATTATGAAGATATCCGTATACGACAGGGATAAAGGAGACTGCGCTTATGCCGAAGCCGAGCAGGCCTGACAAAATAAACATTCTGCATTGAGTGAGCTTTTTGGCTTCATTCTCTTCAAGATGAATGATCCATCTGAATAAGATGTAAATGCCAATGAAAATCAGGTTAATATACGCGAAATAAAAGTTGTTGATCAATGTCAGCGCACAGGCGAAGATAAACCACGCCGGCTTTTTTTCTGTGATGATTTTTTCCGCGCCGAGCACGAGCAGCGGCAGCCACACCATACTGTCAGTGAAAAAGTCCCAATACACCTCATGCCGGAAGTAGATAATCGAGACCCCGTACAACACGGCGCCGACAAAAGCAGGCACCGTCCGTTTGACGAAATAACGGAACACACAGGCCGCCGTGAATATGACGAAACTCTGCTTGGCGATGCTGATAAAAACGGAGGCCTGGGCCCAAAACAGCGCATCCGCGTCACCCGACAGCTGCATAAGCTGCAGGATGCGGACAGCGGCGGAGATAAACAGAAAGAGAAAAGAAGTAGAGAAATAATAGCCGAGCTGACTGTACACTCCCCCGCCCATTCCGAACGAATAGCTGTAAAACAGCCGGCCGTTCATATATTGGTCAAACAGCAGCTTTTTGAAGACCGCCATTTGAGCGATCCCGTCTCCAGACCCCGTCATATAGCGGCCTGCCGACCACTCCTTCAAGAAAAAAATATGAGCGGCTGCCGCAGCCAGCACACAGGCTGCCGGCAAGATCCATTTATTTTTTTTCATATAACGTCCCCAGACCCTGCGCACAGCGGCGGCTGTTTAATGGTTCCACTTGCGCTTTTTTGTATAATTCGTTTCATTTTGTTCTCCGTACGTAATATTCGCTTCTTTAATTAAATAGTGCGGGCGTTTTTTTGTTTCATAGTAAATCCGGCCGATATACTCGCCGATGATGCCGAGACTCAAAAGCTGGATGCCTCCTAAAAACAGCACGGCGGAAATAATGGTGAAGTATCCGGGAACGGACACGCCATGTGTCAGAATATGAATAAAGGTCGTTACAATATAAACCATCGACAGAAGCAATATCAGAATACCGGTGAAAAAGCAAACCCTCAGCGGTTTGTTGTTAAAGGAGACGACACCGTCCATTCCGTAGTTGAACAGATTGCTGAATGACCATTTGGACTTGCCGTTCTGCCTTTCGACATTTTCATAAAACACGATTTTCTGGTCAAACCCGATCCAGCAGAACAGCCCTTTTGAGAAGCGGTTCCCTTCACTCAGCTTCAAAAGGGCATCAACGGCCTGCCGGCTCAGCAGGCGGAAATCCCCGACTCCGTCACGCAGATCCACTTCGACGGCTTTGTTAATAAATTTATAATACAGGGAAGAAAGCACGGAACGCACGGGGCTGTCCCCTTTTCGGTTGCGCTGCGCAATAACTTGGTCATACCCTTCTTCATAGCCTTGAATGAAGTCTTTCAGCAGATGCGTCGGGTGCTGCAGATCGGCGTCCATCACGATTACCGCTTCGCCCTGCACGTGTTCAAATCCCGCCAAAATGGCCGCTTCTTTCCCGAAGTTGCGGGAAAAAGATATGTATTTGACGCGATGGTTTCTGGCGGCCAGTTCCTTAATCTGCTGAAGGGTGTCATCCGCGCTTCCGTCATTGATGTAGAAAATTTCATAGTCATAATGAATCGTTTGAAACTCTTTTTTTAAAGATTCATGGATGAGCTTGACGTTGTTTCCTTCATTGTAAGACGGAATAATAATTGAGATTAACCTTTGTTTCATGAAGGCACCTTCTTTTGTATTATTCTTTTTTTAGTGCGGTCTTAGTGGAATAGTCCGCAAAACTTCAGTAAGGCTTTTCCTTTTTTTAAAGTCGTTTAAACCCTTTTTTCGTTACAGGGAAAGAAAAATTTTTCTGCATATGGTTATATATTTTTATTTTGTCATGTTTTTCGGCAGATATGAGAAAAAAAAGAAAAAGTCTGTACTCGGGACAGACTTTATTGCTGAAGGTATTCATGAATCAAATGGCTGACGATGCGCGGTTTTTCGTGAATGACCCAATGCGAGGCATCATCTATGAAGATTAAGTCGCCGTTTGGAATCATCCGTTTTGTTTCCGAAGCGAGCTTTTTGCTCAGCGCGCGGTCATTGACGCCCCATATTAATCGGTACGGAACAGACATTTTAAGCGGAACTGAAGGGCCTAAACCGCCGCATCTGATCGCCCGGTACCAGTTCAGCATAGCCGTGAGGGCTCCTTTTCTGCCCCACGCTTCTTTGTAGCTGTCGACATCTTCCCGTGAAAAAAGCGCCGGGCGTTCGGATAAGCCGATGGCGTGATCCAATACGCGGTAATCATCTTCAGATAATCTCCGTTCAGGTTTTTCCGGGAGCTGAAAGAACGCGATATAAGAGCTTTTCTTCCATTGCGGCGGGTAGAACGGTGTAACCTTCCGCATAACCGCCGGATGCGGGATATTGACCGTGATTAATTTTTCAACGTATTGCGGCCGCGTGGATGCCAAGTGCCAGGCTACAGCTCCTCCCCAATCGTGACCGATGACGACGGCCTTGTCATCTGTAAAGTGAGTGATCAGCCCGATAATGTCATCCCTGAGTTTATCAATGGTATAGTTTTCAATGCCCTCCGGTTTATCACTGAGATTATAGCCGCGCTGATCGGGCACGACAACATGGTATCCGGCATCCGCAAGCGGTTTGATCTGGCTCTTCCACCCGTACCAAAATTCCGGAAACCCGTGCAGCAGCACCGCCAAAGGGCCGTCTTTCGGACCCGCTGAAGCCGTGTGCAGCGTCACTCCGTTTGTTTCGATCATGTGAAAAGTGATGTCATTCAATCGGTTCTCCTCCCCTTTTGTTTTAATCTTCTTTCTGTTAAGGCTATGATCAGCGCGCTGATCGCGATCAAACATACGGCCTGGACGATCAGGCTGTACGGCTGAGTGAGCAGAATGAGCAGGCTGCCCGCAAATCCGGCCGCGGCCGTCAGAAGGCCGAACAGAATCATGAGGACCGCACTGAAACGGTTGCCTTCTCTCCACTGGGATTCATCCGCCATAGAGCGTTTTGTCCGATATCCGTACAGGCTGTTAATTGACTTCGGCGGGAAAAGTGTGACTAAAATGCCGGCTGCAGCCATCAGAAGGCCGCCGATAACCATTACCATATCCGTCACTCTCCTTTTCATTTCATACGAAAAGAAAGGCGGAAAGTTTCAGAAAAAAAGCAGGCTCATCCGCCTGCCTGAATCTTTATTTTTGAACTAAGTCGGCCGTCTTCACATAACCTGCTTTCCCGCCGTATGTGACGTACGCCCATTTACGGTCAAATCCTCCGTCATGGCTGAATCCCCAGCCGAGCACATTGACGGTTTCACCCGCTTTCACGGAGCTTTTTTTGCCGGTTTCCAAAGTCGGCGTATAAAAAGCGGTTTGTTTCGCGGTCACTGCCTTCATCGGCTGCTTCATCAGAAAATGAGTGGAGATATAGGCTTTCTGACCTTTGTAGTTAATCTCAGCCCAATCTGCCCCTTCAAGCTGTTTAACCTTTACGGCATCTTCTGAACGGAGCGTGCCGACAATCCGCCCTTGTTTATTTGGTTCTTTACGGACGTTAAGTTCTCCTGCTTTCACGATATATGTATCTGCTGCGGTGTCTATTTTTGTCTGCTGAACTGCTGCGGCATTCGCTGCCGGATCAAAAAAAACGGTGCCTGCGGCTAAAAATAAGCAAAGTCCTGCGGCCGGAATAATTGCGGTTAACCCTTTTTTCATGTTCATTGTGGTTCCTCCCCGCTATTTTATTAAGTTATTACACAATTCCACACTTTGCGGGTCATCAAACATGATTTTCCTATTTCTTTTATAAAAAGAAAAAACCGCCGGAAGACATCCGGCGGAACGCACTATTATGTTAATGCAGGAGTCCCCTGCTTTGATCCAAATAATGAGAAACGTCTTCCCGCATGCTTTGGAACATATGAAGCTTGCTGCCGTACGATTCAATCCATTCCTTGACGACGCGTTCTGTCATTTGCTCTCCTTGATACGGGCGGCCGGCTTTTGCGTAAGTCGCTTCGAAATCTCCCCATAAAAGCTCCACCCAAGTACGTGCTTGCAAATAGCTGAGCATATCATTTTTCTCAAGCAGCAAATTCGTCAGTTTGTCGATATATGTATTCATGTCTCTGTCTCCTTTCCTTGGGAAAACCTGCTGCTTTTACGCAGCTTGTCACAGGCATATACTAACTTTACGTCTTCAGTCCAGAAGGCGCAACCTTTTGATATTGGCCGAGGGGGAAAACAAATGGTCCGGAACAAAGCAAAAGGATTTCCTAATCAGAACAATAATAAGTTTGAAGGCGAACCGCGGGCAAAGGATGACTACGCTTCTAAACGGGCGGACGGTTCAATTAATTCGCATCCGCAAGAGCGCATGAGAGCTTCAGGCAGACGATAAACACACCGTAAAGAGACCGGAAATGATCCGGTCTCTTTTTTTGCATTCGAAAAAGGACATTAACGTCAAACAAATACCGTAATATGTCAGTAAAAAACCGCTGCCCGTTACTCTCGCTGACGGCTCACCGTGATGAAAACTGAAAAAAAGCTTGCAGACGGAATATCCGCTGCAAGCTTTTTGTTATCCTTTATGCATTTGGTATTCATAGACGTCCTTCTTCTCAGACAGATGAGCGAACGTGGACAGTACAAGGCCGAGAGCGGTCATCAGCGCACCGCCGGCAAACAGCCATGAGTAAGATCCCGTTCCGCCGAGAATCAAACCGCCGATCCAGGCGCCGAGCGCGTTTGCCAGGTTAAAGGCGGAAACGCTCACCGCGGCGGCGATCGTCGTGCCGTTTTCAGAGGAAGAAATAACCTTTGTCTGTAAAAGCGGCGGCGTGCCGAACGCACATGCACCGAATAAAAATGTCGCCGAAACGGCGGCGGCGGGAAAAACAGCGATATAAGGGAAAATCGCCATGACTCCGATCAAGCCGATCATCACGCCGATCATTGTGCGTGTCAGCAGTTTGAGCGGCACTTTCCCTGCGAAAAAATTCCCCGCCACTCCGCCGAGACCGTAGGCAAATAACGCGCCTGTGATGCCGACCGTGCCGAAACCAGCTGAATCTCTTAAAATCGGCTCGATAAACGTGTAAGCGATAAAAACGCCTGAGTAGCCGAGAATGGTGATCGCAAAGGAAAAAATCACTTGCTTATGCTTAAAGACACTCCATTCATTCATCAGCATCGGAATCACTTTCGGTTTTTGATTCGGTACAACCAGCATCAGACCGATCAGTCCGATCAGGCCTAAAACAGAAATAATGAAAAAGACGGCACGCCAATTAAGGGCATCCCCTAAATAAGAGCCGAACGGAACGCCGAGCATCAGCGCCACGGTTAATCCTCCGTTCATCGATGCGGCTGCGGCGGAACGTTTTTCAGGCGGCACCATTTCACTCGCAAACACCATTGCGATCGCAAAAAAGGCTCCGTGAATGGATGCGGATAAAATTCTGGAAATCGCCAGTACGGCAAAATTTGGCGCAAAGACACTCATCAGGTTGGCAAGGACGAAAATCCCCATCAACCCGAGCAGCACCGGCTTTCTCGGGAGCTTAACCGCGACAATGGTTACGATCGGGCCCGTCAGGCAGACGCTTGCCGCGTACGCCGTAACAAGCATACCCGCTGAGGACACATGTATATGAAAGTCATCGGCAATCGACGTCAAAATACCCATGACAGCATATTCCGTATACCCGATGGGAAACGTGCAAATCATTAAAACAAAAATCATTAATTTCACTGATGGCTGTTTCATTTTGATATTCAACGCGAATCGCCTCCTTTTTAATAAAAAACAACGAATTTCATCTTAAAAGATATCGAAATTGAATTCAATCATTTTTTACTGAAAGGTTGAAACGAATGTGTTCAAAAGAAAAAGAGGCCGGAGCCGGCCTCTTTTGTTAACTTTTTTCTTTCAAAACAGAAATCGGCAGCGCCTCTTCCCGGTCAGGCGACGATGATCTGTGCCCCCAGGCGAATACGCCGTTGATGTAATCAATGCTGAATGTATCATCAGAACCTTCTATCTGATACACTGCGCCGGGCTGAAAGTCTTCCGGCTCCAGCATGTAGGCTTTGGCCATCGTGATTTTCCGTTCAAGCACGGCCAGTTCATTTACAATGCCCATCTGTTCCGCTTTTCTCGCTTTTTCCGTCAATCCCGCAATTTCTGTCTGTAGTTCATGAGGCGTCATTTGACTGTATCGTTTGTCCATTTCGGTTTACTCCTCTTCCTGCAAAAATTGTTCAATATCGTCAATCGAGAATCCTTTTCTGAATAAGTACTGTTTGACCTTCATTCCGCTTTCATAGCTGCCGTCATAGCGGTATTTCCTGATCGCCTTTTCCGCATGAATCTTCAGGGCTTCCATCTCAGCTTCGTCATCATTCTCATACTCCGTCTGCTCCAGGGCGGCGTTGATGACGTCGAATGGAAAACCTTTTCGCTGAAGCTGCATCTGCGCCCGCTGTCTGATCTCTTTTGTGGACAGCTTTTTGTCTTTTTTCAGGATTTTCCCGATATGTTTCAGCGCTTCTTGTATCTGCTCATCAAATGTAAACGCACTGAGCGTCTCCTTGATGGTATCATCGTCTATTCCTTTCGCTTTCAGCTCGCGGAACAGGACGTCAGGGCCTTTGCCGTTTGTTTTTTTGTGGGTGCTTGCATAAGCTTCGGCAAATTCTTTGTCATTTAAGTAGCGGTAATCGTACAGTTTATGGATGACTTCAGGAATGACCATCTCAGGTGTTTCTTTTTTCTTCAGATGGTCCCGGACTTCTTTTTCAGAGCGCATCCGGTATGATAAAAAATCTACGGCGCGGTTAAAGGCTTTTTTCACTTCATCGCCGTGCTGGATTTCAAGAATGTCAAGCTCGTCCAGTTCTTTCCCTTTTTTCAGGTCAAAACGCACGAGCACGTCGGCGTCGACGCTGAATGCATATTTCTCATCAAGAAAGATGTTGAAGCGCTCGGTGTTTTTCTTTTGGGTCGATATTTTTGTAATAAACGGCATCCCGGTCTCCTTTCCCGCCCGATGTTCAGGCGTTTTTCTTTTTGACAAATGAGGTACAGTATATGTATCAACGTGTAAGGAGAGATGGATATGAATATCGCGATGACAGGCGGCACGGGTTTTCTCGGCCGGCATCTGACAGATGTGTTTACCCGCCGGGGACATCATGTCTATATTTTATCAAGAAAACAGAGAGAAACCGAACAAAAAAATGTGACATATGTTCAATGGCTGGCCGAAAACGCGGCGCCTGAGCGCGAGCTTCCCCCTATTGATGTATGGGTGAACCTCGCCGGCAAATCCATCTTTGACCGCTGGACGGACACAACGAAGGAACAAATCATCTCAAGCCGGGTAAAAGCGACGAGAGAAGTCAGACGGATTATGAAGCAGCAGCCTCAAAAACCGCGGGCTTTAATTCAGGCAAGCGCCGTCGGCATTTACGGCACGAGCACAGAGAAAACGTTCACTGAGCAGTCCGATACGTCAAATGAAGACTTTCTCAGTCATACGGCTCATATGTGGGAGCGTGAAGGCCAGAAAATTGAAGCGCTCGGCATTCGGACGGTATATGCCAGATTCGGCGTGATGCTCGGTGAAAAAGGCGCCCTGCCGCTCATGGTTCTCCCTTATAAGCTGCTAGCGGGCGGCACCGTCGGCTCGGGACGGCAATGGCTGTCATGGGTCCATGTCGATGACGCCGCGGAACTCATCGCGTATGCGGCGGAGCATGATGACTTATCCGGCCCGATGAATGTGACATCGCCGAACCCCGTTGAAATGAAGCAATTCGGAAAGACGATCGCAAGCGTCCTGCACCGCCCCCACTGGATTCCCGTACCGGAAGTTTTTCTGGAGAAAGCATTGGGAGAGATGAGCCTGCTGGTCGTAAAAGGCCAGCGCGCCCTGCCTAAACAGGCGCTGACGTCCGGTTTTCAATTTACGTATGAAGAACTTGATTTGGCTTTAAAGGATCTCTTATCTGCATAAAAACGGAAATAAAAGCCAATCCTATTGGTATTCTGTTTTGAAGGAGGGTCTTCTTTTATGGAAAAGAAGCGCGAAAAACATCAGCAGGGAGCCAATCTCAAAAAAATGCAGGAAGTCCTTTATTCCGGTGAATTCAAAAAAGCGGAAAGAGCAGCCAAACGGAAATAAACGAATAAAGATCGGGACCGGGCAGATACTATGTTTGTTTGATATCACTTTTTTCAGGGGGGCGATTGTTATGGGCAGAAATCATACTCACAAAAACCGTGATAAAAACAAACAAAAACTTCCTCAAGTTCCGGCTGCTTTGAAACATGAAACAGACGGCACATATGAGGAATATTCAAGCGAGCTTGCTGATTCCGCTGACCGCGAAGCGCAGGCGCGGATGAAAGCTGCTGACAACAGAGCAAAAAGCAAAACCCGCTAATACAAAATCCCCGCCTCTTCTTGAGGACGGGGAATTTTTTACAGTTCGGTAAACAGGCTTTTTGCCGGCGTCCGTTCTTTCGCCTTAGGCTGTTCATCCGGATAGCCCGTTTGGATGATGGCGGCGAAGCGCTCATTGTCTGCAAGGCCGAAGTCTTGATGCACCTGTTTGTCATACATAATGCGGCCGCTTTTCCAAACCATGCCGATGCCGTTTTCATGCGCGAGAAGCTGAAGGTTTTGAATCATGCCGCTCAGCGCCGCGAAATCATCATTTCGCGTAAATTCATTTTCATCTTCTTTTAAGACGACCAACAAAAATCCCGGAACGGCACTGAGATTTTTTCTCATGTTCCGCTCTTTTTCCTCGTTGAAATCATCTTTTATTTTTTTGAAAAATGAGACGTAGCTGTCCGCAAGCTTTTCTTTTCCCGCTTCGCTTGCCGCGTAGATAAAACGCCATGGCTCCGTCAGTCTGTGGTTCGGTGCGTAAACGGCCGTTTCGAGCATTTCTAGTATGACTTCAGAAGGAACGGTTTCCGGTTTAAATGACCGGATGGATCTTCTGTTTCTGATCGTATGTTTAAGACTTTCGTTTTGCTGTAATTGTTCGGTTTTCGGCATGCCGATTCACCTTCCTATTCAATTGAAAATGATTATCATTTATAATATAACGGATAGAACCGGCTTTTGTAAACCGTTACGGAAGCTGAAGATGAATTGATTCGGCATACACGGCCGTTCCTGTCATCTCGATTTTCACCTCTCCGCCTTCCTCCGTGATCCTGATTTCCACTTTTCCGTCTTTCCCTATTTCCTGTCCTTGTTCAATCGTGAGGCATTCGGCTTCAGAGCCCCCGTATTGCCGCATATAGGCCGCCATGACGCCTGAAGCGGTTCCCGTGACGGGATCTTCGGTCGTTCCGGAATAAGGAGAAGAAAAATGGCGTCCGTGCAGATCGCTTTCCTGATGAACGGTTTCCAGAGAAAAAGGATGAACACTCGCTTTCGGGAGATCTTGCAATACAGCGGGAAATTGTGAGTTGTCCGGCACCATATTCCGTGATGCTTCCAGTGATTTCAGCGGAACAATCAGTGTCCAGATTCCCGTTGATCCGTAAACAATCGGAAGCTCGCCGTGGAAATCCTCAGCCGTTATCCCGAGCGAAGCCGCAAGCTTTTCTTTGTCTCCTGTAAACGGCAGAAATTGCGGGGGAGCCTGTTCAAGCGTGATGTATACCCGCCCGTTTCGTTCAGCGGCTTTTACGGGAAGAATGCCGGCTTTTGTCTCAATCCGATACGTCTGATCAGCGTGAAGCCTTCCTTTTTCAATTAATGCGTAAAGAGAGGCAACGGTAGCATGTCCGCATAAATTCATTTCATGGCCGGGTGTAAAATAGCGGATGCGCAGATCGGCTTCTTCGCTTTTACAGAGAAATGAAGTTTCATTGTACCCTGCCATTTCGGCGATCATCTGCATCTCTTCATCTGAATAATCATCCCCTTAAAGACGATTCCAGCGGGATTCCCCAGATCAGGAATATCGGTAAACGCTTCATATTTAAATACAACTGCCTGTTTCATTCATCAGTCTTCCTTTCGTCTTATGATATGTTATTCAGTATAACAAAAGAAAATTAGAATTTTTAGTTAATTACATTAAAGGAAAAAAAAGACGCCTTTTAACGGCGTCTTTTTTTTGTTTTTCCGATCAGGCGGGTGACGAGAAACATCGTGACAGACAGCGATCTGTTTTTACGGTATGCCAAGTATTTCCCGCGCCATTCCGGTTTGTATTTTTCTTTAAAGGCCCGCAGCCCGCTGAAGCTGTACATATACCGGACGTTGTTGAAGATGACGGCTGCGATTCTCTCCGACCAGAAAGATGTAAAGGCCGTTCCTACGTTTGACAACGGCGCCATCCCCATATTAAAAGTGGTATAGCCTTTTTCCTGCGCCCAGAGAAACAGACGGATGAAAAGCGCGTCCATAATACCGTTCGGCGCGTTTTTCCGATAACGCATCAAGTCGACTGATATTTCGCCTTCCTGGTACATCGGCATAAGGTTGGCAAAAGCGATGATCTCCCCTTCTGTGTCTTTTACGTAAGCAATCGGGGCCTGTTCCAAATAGTCCCGATCGAAGAAACCGAGAGAAAAACCTTTCTCTTTTTTCGGTCCGAGCCATTCGTCCGAAATGTCTTTCAGCTTGGCCATAAACTCGGAAGAAAACGGCGGCTCCCCGACATGAAATGTGTAGCCTTCGCGGTCAAATTTGTTGTTAATCGCCCGCAGCCCCGCTTTTTTCTTTCCTGACAGTGTAAATGCCTCCATATCCACGAGAGCTTCTTCTCCAAGCTTGAAGAAGTTATAGCCGAAATCGTGGTACAGCGCCATGTCTTCACGCTCAATCTGATAAAACATGACACTCAGTCCCTGCTTATGCGCTTCGTTCAGAAATTCCTCGATTACCAGCGGAAAAGAGTCTTTCTGCCCTGACGGATCACCGAGCACGACAAGTCTTCTCGAAATCTGGCCGAACAATAAAAGCGCTTTGCCGTCGCTTGAGAAATAAAACCGCTTATCCCCGAGAAAGCCGAGATGGCTGAGCGCATTTCCGCCTTGTTCCGCCAAAAAGGTCTTCAGCCGTTCAGGATCGGCCTCTTCCCCGATCGGCTTCAATCTTTTATGATAAAAGACCGTAAACAAAAGGAAAAACAGAGGCACGACAATAATGGCCGTCATCGTCGCATATGTAATGTGCGAATTATTATGGACGAAGTAATCGTGGCGCAGCAGCCGATTCATTTTATCCCAAATAAAACCGGCAATGAGATTATAGTTAAACAAGGCGATAATAAACAGAGCGGCCGCAAAAATCATCTGGCCGAGTGTATACGATGCCTGTTCCCTGATAAACTGCCGCTTCAGCAGCACAAGCACGACGATGACGACAGGCAGAATAAAGATCGCACTGATGTTCATTCCTTTTAAGAAACTGAACACAAAACCGCCGACCAGCGCGGCGACCGCCATTGAATAAGAGCGTTTCGTCCGTTTATATAATTCAATCGGCAGAATTAATAGAATCAAAGCCGCGCTTAGCGATAACGCGTTAAACGCAAGGAGCGCCGGGCGCGGAATATGCGGAATGACCGTCTCTCTGTCGATCGGCAATGCGACGGACGCCAGCACGACCACTCCCGACACGAAAACCAAAAGCGACAGCGAACCGTAAAGCACTCTGATTAAGATCCCGCGCTGCAATACGAGAAGCACGTTCGTCGTTTCTACGGCAGGCGCCATCTTCGGATTTGATTCCAGCCGTTTCAGCGTGTTTTCCGTTAAGTCGCCGGCCGCAAAGAACAGCCCGAACACAAACGGAATAAATGAATACACAATCCGGTAGATGACGATGGATGTCACAACCGCTTCCTGCGGAAAGCCCATATTCTGCATGCCGAGCAGAAACAGGAGGTCAAACGAGCCTAATCCGCCCGGCACAAGGCTGATGATTCCCCCGATAGCGGCTATCGCGAATACACCGAATACATGGCGGACATCTGCGTGAATCCCCATGACATGCAGTGAATAATACATAACGACGGCCGCCGCAAACCATTCGGCAAACGAAGCTCCGATATAAGAAAAAATCGGATGCCTCAGTTTTGCTTCACCATCTTCCGTTCGAGCTTTTTTATTGTTGATCCAAGCGGCGATTAAGGCCACCGGCACAATAAGCGCCACGCCGGCGATGACAGCCCACAGCCACGGCTTCTCACCTGTGATTTCGCCCACCGGCAGCACCCGGGCGACAGTCAGAATACTGAAGACTGACAGCCCGAGCAGCGCTGAAGAAGTAAGCCATGCAATGCCTGCGACAAGTCGTTTTACGTCGTTCGTATGCTCTTTGTACAGCATCGTCCGCAGTCCGACGCCCGCCAGACCCCCGAATCCAAGGACATTGTTAAAGGAATTGGCGATAAAGGAAACCCTGAACACTTTCCAATTCGGAATGTTGAGCCGCAGCGCCCGTTTCAGCACAAAGTCGTAAAAGGACATCGCACTGACGGCAAGGAGGCCGAGCAGAACGAGGATAAATAAATCGTACCGCTCAATCCCGTTAATAATGTACAGCGTGCGTTTAAAAGAAAGATCTGTCAATTCCTTCTTCGACTGATAAATGACTAAAAGCAAAACTGCAATAGGAAATAAAACTTTTAATATCGATAAGGCATTCTTTTTAGTCAGCAATGTTCTCTCCAATCATCATAAAATAGCTTATTTATTATAATTCCCCCAATAATCTCCAACATATTATACACTACCACCTCCTATTCAAACAAAACTCGTCTGCAACTTTCTTTCTCAGATGAAAATCAGTAATATGGTATGAAGGAGTATGAATGAGGAAGTGAGACGATGGATTATAACCTGCATGATACAACGGTCTTGGGCGGCGATATTTTTTCTCCTGAGGAACGGGATATTTGGGTGCTGTACATGAAAGTGATGACGTCGGCTGGACTCGGCGATGTGTCAGAATGGATGAAGCTTGATATGAGCATGCCGCAAATGAAGGTGCTGATGCTTCTGAACAACCATGGGACGCTGAAGGTGAGTGAAATTGCAGAAAAAATGGGTGCTTCCCTTTCAAATACCACGGGGCTGCTTGACCGGTTGGAAAAATCGGGTTTCGTTACACGCGCCCCGTCAGAAGAAGACCGCCGTTCAGTCGTCGTTCAATTAACGGAAAACGCGAAAGACATTTTCCGCAGCCTTTATCAAAAAGGACATCTAAAATTGAAGCGTTCATTGGAAACGCTGACCGCTGAAGAAAAACAAACGGTCAATCAAGGGCTCGCCATTTTGGCAAAAGCGCTGGAATCCTCCAAACAGGCATAGAGATGAAAAAGGCCTGCCGTATCGGCGGCCTTTTTTTATTTGACATTTAATTCACTCAAAGTGAATAATATATTTTAAGTGAATTAAAATGAAAGGATTGATCAGTATGCCGGGACCAGTGCAAACAGGAAAAAACCAGAGCTGGGCCATCACCCTTTTTACGATCGGTGTGTTCATGGCGGCGCTGGACAACGGAATTATTTCCGCTGCTCTGACGACGATCAACAGGTCTTTTGATATTTCTCCTTCATGGGGATCGTGGGGCGTGACCCTTTACACATTGGGACTCAGTGTCAGTGTGCCGATTGTCGGCAAGCTGTCGGACCGCTATGGACGGAAAAAACTGTTTATGATTGAAGTCGGACTGTTCGGTCTTGGCTCTTTGCTTGTCGCACTCAGTCAGAGCTTCCCGATGTTTTTGGCGGCACGGCTCATTCAGGCCTTTGGCGGCGGAGGAATTTTTATTATCGGCAGCTCACATGTGCTGGCTGTTCTTCCGAAAGAAAAACAGGGAAAAGCTCTCGGGCTTTTAGGGGCGATGAACGGTATAGCGGCCGTCCTCGGACCGAATATCGGGAGTTTTTTGCTTGATATAACCGGGTCGTGGCATTGGCTGTTTTTGATTAATCTGCCGATAGCCGCCGCTTTGGTTGTGTGCGGCGGTTTGTTTATCGCTGAAACGAAAGAGCCTGAGGCGAAAAAGCTTGATCTTGCCGGCACGATGATGCTGTCTCTGGCAATCTTATCTTGCATGATCGGTATCACAAACCTCGATGGGGCAAAGCTGTCAGAAAGCATCATGGACGTGAAGGTGTACGGATATCTTCTGGGGGCGGCACTTCTCTTTTGGGCGCTGCTTAAGGTTGAAAAGCGGGTTGAAAAACGCGGGGGCGATCCGATTCTCGCCTACTCGCTGCTGCAAAATAAAGTATTTCAATGGACGCTTGTCATCGGGTTTTTATCGGGCGGGCTGCTCGCTGCGGTCATTTTTATTCCTTCTTACGCGGAGCAGTATTTGCACGTATCGGCGGAGAAAGCGGGTTATTGGATGACGCCGCTCGCGTTGGCGTCAGGCATCGGAGCATGGCTCGGCGGGGCGGTCACGGATAAGAAAGGGCCGGTCTTCTCTGCTATTGTATCAGGCGCCATCGCATTTGCCGGCTTCAGCCTGTTTCCGTTATGGGTAACGGATAAATGGGAATTTGTCACAGCGAGTGTCATTGCGGGGATCGGTTTCGGATTCCTGCTCGGAGCTCCGCTGAATGTGCTTGTATCAGAAACGGCGGGCCAAAACAAAGGGACGGCGCTCGGCACGCTTTCCCTCGTGAGGCAGGTCGGGCTGACGCTCGCCCCGGCCTTATATGCCGGCTTCATTACAGCCGGCTTTGACCGGATCGGAGATGACATCAAAAACCGTTTAGCAAAAAGCGGCATTCCCGCTGACCAGGTGCAATTGCCCGATATCAGCGGCGGGCTTTCTTCGTTGCAGGAACAGGTAAGCCGAATCCCCGTTCCCGCCGTCAAAAAAGCGGTTTCTGATGCGATTGAAGCAGGCATTGCCAGCGGCTATCATCACCTTTATACGGCAGCCGCTGTCATTTCGTTATGCACGATTGTGTCTGCGGCTGTTTTGGCGTTTTTCCGGAAGCCGGCATCCTCTAAGACAAATGCCAGTCCATCCGCCGGCAAAGCTCAGTAATATGGGCGATATGATGCTCAGAATGCCAGACATATAATCCGAGCGCTTGTTCCAGCGTAACCGTCTCTTTGGATACAGGATGGAAGTATCTCCGTTTATATTGGGCTTCCGTCATGAAGCGCAAAAGAGCGGCCCACCTTCTGTGCAGGATTGTTAACAGCTCAAGCGCATCCCCGCAAGCGGCCGTTTTGGAATCATGAAGATCGGCCCAGCCTTTTTCATCATAGGGACGGATTTCCGGTTCATCTTCTGTTAAAGCCAATTTAAACCGGGTATAACCGTTCATGTGGCTGTCCGCCAGATGGTGAACCACTTGACGGACAGTCCATCCCCCTTCGCGGTATGGCGTATCAAGCTGATTGTCCGACATCGCTCTGACAGCTTGTTTCAGTTTGGCCGGAGCGTGTTCCAGCGCATTGATCCATTCTTGTTTCTGTCCGGCCGAAATCGATTCAGCCGGCTGATATTCTCCAATCGGATAGCTGAGGGTTTGTTTTTCCATTTTTGTCTCTCTCCCGTTGATCGTATTATGAAAGTATGATGGTGATGTCGCAGCCTTCCGCTTTCGCTTCACGAAAGACTTGGAGCACACTCTCGGCGCCATTTTCTGTAAGCTGCTTACTTTGTTCAAACTGTCTCCATTCTAAAACGAGGGGGTACTCAACCCAGCCGGTCAGACAATCCCATAAAGCGTCAAGGTTTTCACCGTAGTATTCAGGAAGGGCAAGCTCCTTTTTCAATGTCTGGTGCAGGTCGCTCATACTTCTGATTTGTTCCCCGTTAATGATTGCTTTTTTCATGTGCGGCTCCTTTCTCATGATTTTATTCTATCAGTTTACCATTTTCCTCTTCAGAAGTGACCGGAGTCTGCCGCGGTTCCAGCTGGACGATGCCTTGCCCGCCGTCAACGGCCACCCTGTCCCCCGTTTTCAGTTTTGACGTTGCATTTCCGCACCCGACAACAGCAGGAATCCCCAGTTCCCGGGCGACGATCGCCGCGTGGGACAAAGGGGCGCCGACGTCCGTTATGATAGCAGCCGCTCTTGGAAAAAGCGGGGTCCAGCCTACATTGGTTGTCGAAGTCACTAAAATTTCCCCCGCCGCAAAAGAATCCCCGTCTTCCGGGACATCAAGGACACGGACAATGCCCTCCACTCTCCCGGCCGCTCCCGCGAAACCTTTTAAAGTATACGCATCATCAGTTTCCGCAGGCATAAAAGCATCGTAATAATCCGCTCTTCTGTCAGGATCCTCCGCCCATTTAAACGGATTGAATCTTCCGTTAATAACAGATGGGAACGGCGGCAGTTTTTTATAAGTTTCATAGTTTTGCTTTCTCGCTTGAATCGACGCAACCGCCGGCTCTTTCCCCGCGAGCAGATCGGTTATTTCATGCAGATACAAGAAGAAAATATCGTCCTTCATGCCGGTCATTTCCGCCGCTCTGAGCGCGAATGCTCTGGCTGTCCGGTACACCCTGACAAATTCGGATCTGGTTGTTTCTCTAATATTCGCGTAATCTGACGCTTTTTCCATTTTGGCTTTGAGCCATTTGACCTTATGAGGAAACTTTTCTTCAAATCTTCGGAAGGCCTGTTCATGCGCCCGCTGCTGTTTCAAAAGCAGTTGTTCGGCATCAATACCCGACTCCTTGTGTTCTTTGATCTGCTTCGTCAGCCAATCCCGATTTTCTCCTGGATGCGGTATGGAAAGTTCGTATTCATGCGGGCCTCGATGGCCTTGGTTCCTGAGATATTCTTCCTCGCTCATACGGCCTTTCATGACTTGATCAATGCCGATAATCGGCTCCAGGCTGGCCAGTCCGCCTTTTCCCCTCAGATTGGAAAGCAGGAGATTCGCATCTTCTATGCCTGCGAGTTTTGTTAATTGAGAGGTTAACGACGAAGAGGATTGCGCAGAATCACGCCCGCCGGATATTAAGGCAAACCACGCGTTGCACAAATACGGATAGATCTCATTGTTCCATATCGCTAATAATGCCCGCTCCGTTTCGGCACGTTTCAGCTTTTCCTCAATATTCCGGCACCACTCCGGCGATTCGTCCAAGTAGGAGGACATGTTTTTTTTTGCGTGCTTCATTTTCGACAGATACGGTTTCAGTTTTTTCGAGATGATCTTCAAAAGTTCATACTTTGAGAACGGATATAAAGGAATCTTCATTTCCGCCGGGATTTCTCCCAATGTATCGCTCATCATTTTTCCTATTTTACCGCCTTTCGGATTCAGACCGAAAGCGGCGAGAACGGAAAGAGGCTGGCTCATATTGTTATAGGCTCTTCCGCAAATATTGCCGGACCAGACATAATAGCCCGGAATAATGCCCGACTCTTCATCCAGATTCCGGAGGAGCGACCATGTCAGCGGCGTCATCACATCGGGAATCGCTTCTCCTATATTTGTGTTTGTCCATAAAAAATCACCGCTGAAAGAATCATTCCATTCATAGGTTTCCAGATTTCCGGCTTGTAAGGTCGTAATCGGGCGGGATTGAAGAATATACAATGTCCCGCCCGCGGCGGCCCATTCAATATCCTGCGGCCCTCCAAGATCTTTTTCCAGCTTTTTCGCCAGTTTATAGAGCTTTGACGCATATTTACGAAATTCCCCGGGGCCGTCATATTTTTTCTTGGGCCGTGCCAGTTTAAAAGAAAAGGCATCGGCTTCCCCGGAAACGAGCTGCTCCCCGAGACCGTAGACGTAATTGCCTGTCATCTCCCGCCTGCTCCCCGTAATCGGATCTGCGGTAAACAGCACTCCGGATATCTCAGACGGTATCATCAGCTGGATGACGATTGCGATTTCATGCTCATCTTCCATTCCCTGAACGGCGCTGTACGCTTTTACCCTTTCTGACTGTGCCGATCGGCGGACTTCATCAATCGCCCCGGACATGTCTTGATCTGTTTTGACATTCAACACCGTATCGAATTCTCCGGCAAAGGAAGCCTGAGCGGAATCCTCGCTCAGCGCAGATGAGCGTACGGCAAACAACGCAGATGCATGGCGGCTGCGGATGGAATTCACATATTGATCAATAGCCTCTCTCGCCTGATGGCGGAGCTGTCCGTCCTGAAAGGCTGACGGCAAAATCACAAATCCTTCAGGCACAGGATATCCGCTTTGATACATTTTAGAGAGAATGCTTCCTTTTCCTCCCGCAGAGAAATAAAATTTGGCCGGAAGTTCTCCGAATGTTTTGACACAGTCATTCATAATGTCCCCGCTCCTTTTTAGTCGTTCATCCAAGCTCACCGTTTTTCTCTTTTTCACTTTTTTTGAAAGTATTTCCTATAAGTATACAATATATCGGTCTTCACAAGGGAGAAAATCGATGGCGTTATTTTGTCATAAATGCATCCGGTCAAAAAGGACGCAGGCGGGGGGCTTCAGCCAGTGAACGCGCTATTAAAATTAGAGATTGGCTGCCCGATACTGCTTACCTGGCATTCGCTGTCGGCTTGCCCGGGGGGCTTTGTATGCAGGATGTCCAACTATCCGTCCTCGTGCCGGATAAAGCGGACCCGCATCAAAAGGCGGCTGAAACGCCGCCTTTTTTTCAGACTGTGCGGCCTTGATGCGCCGCCGTATTTCTTTTAATCTGCTTCGGCTGATACACTTTCCCGACAAACAAGTATCCGTATCTGAAATGGTTGCACCCCCAAGATACGAAAATGGGACCGAGCGTGCAGATCAAAAATAACAGAAGGATGGCAGCCGGCAAAGGCATTGACCGCAAATAGCCTTCCAGGAGGTATCCGCTGATTAAAAAGTAGGAGTGCAGCAGATAGATTGAAAACGAATAGTTGCTGATCATCATCACAATCGCGGGCACTTTTTTGAGCTTTGAAAACAGATGAAAACACAGAAAGATCATACTGACCGCGTAAATCATAATATCCGGACGCTTAGAGGAAATGGACCCGCCGCTGACATATGAAACCGCCACAATCAATATGGCCGATACGGCCGCACTGAAGTAAACCGCATATCGGTACTGATTGATGAGCGCTAAAAAACGCCGGTATTCCTTTCCGCAATAAAATGCCAGACAGAAATAAAACAGCCAGCCCGGAAACGGAACCCAAAAGAACGGAAAAATAGAATCAAGCCCCGATGAAGCAGGCGGATGAAAGATCGAAAAGTAGGCCAGATAGACGGCATTGATGATAAACGAAACAGACAGCACCCACACGGGAGATGTGTTGTTCAGCCAGCGGTGCAGCAGCATATGGAGAAGGTAAAATTGAAAGATCACAAGAATGAAGTACCCGATGAAGTTTCCTAAAAAGACATTTTCTAAAAATTTACCGAACACTGAAACGAAACCGGCTCCCTCTTCTGCCACACTTTTCATTAAGATGGCATCCACCGCGGCGATAAACAGAAACGGCACAAAAATAACTTTTCCCCTTTTCTTTAAGAATCCTGCAGGGACGCCTTCCGGATAGGACCTGGCAAGCAAAAATTCCGAGATAAAGATAAACGCCGGCGTGCTGAACATCAGCAAAGTCCGGAATGCATCAACCGTACGGGCGGCGCTTGCTAAGGACTCTTCCTGAATCATCAGCACCATTGACACCACGTGCAGCAGAACGACACTTAAGCAGGACAGGCAGCGGATCACGAAAATTTCTTTTATCTGCATGCGGCCGCTCCTTTTTCACAAGCGCGGCGGACTTTGGCGTATGCCTGGCGCAGCCGCTTTTCCCGCAGCTCGGGTGTGCTCGTTTTAACTGAGGACATAAAGTTCCGTTCGGCTTTTTGAATGCCGCAAAATTGCAGAATTCCTTTTTTCAGCGTAATCCAGTCCGCGTTTTTCCGGAACCACTTTAAGTGCCGGTTCGGGGAGTCCGCCGTATAAAACACCTGTGCCGTCTCTGCCCGCAGCAGGCCTTTTACGCGGCCGTTTTCAAATGTATAGGCTTCTCCGGCGACAAGCACTTTGTCAAAAAAGCCTTTCATAATCGCCGGAACGCCTCCCCACCACAGCGGGTAGATGAAAATGAGATGATCCGCTTCTTTCATCAGTTTCCGATATCTCTTCGTTTCAGCGTCCCGTTTCATATCCGCCCGCTTTTTTTCATCTCCGGCCTTCAGCACGGGATCAAATTGATCGGCGTATAAGTCAATGACAGTATAGCTTTTGCCGCTGTCCTTCAAAGCCATGGCGACGTATTTTACGATAGCCGCATTGAAGCTGTTCTCATCCGGGTCTGCATACACAATCACCGTCTTCATAGGTCCCTCCCAGTATTTTTTAATTTTTACAATGATTATATCATGATGTTATATGAATAAGGCAAAGACATGATGAAAGGGGTTTCAAATCTGTATGCGGCTGAAACCAAAATCCAATCCTGAAGTCTTTCTATGATCAGGATTTCCGCATCCGGCATTTCTGCGTTTTTTCGCAGCCGTGTGGTATACTAGCTGTCAAATGAATGGGCTTGGAGGACAACATGAGAATTTTAAAGTACGCGATTTTAGGGCTTTTAAGAAAAGGCGAATTGAGCGGATATGATATATCGAGCTATTTTAAAGAAGAGCTCGGCCAGTTCTGGAGCGCAAAGCACAGCCAGATTTATCCGGAATTGAAAAAACTGACGGCTGAGGGGTTTATTACGTTCCGCACTGCGATTCAAGGAACGAAGCTTGAGAAAAAAATGTACACGCTGACCGGCAATGGAGAACGGGAGCTTGCCGCCTGGCTGACGAAAAAAGATCCGATTCCGGAAACAGTGAAGGATGAATTTATGCTGAAGGCTTATTTCATCTCAGCTTTGACCCGGGAGGAAGCGGATGAGCTATTCACCGATCAGCTCGTAAAGCGGAAGGAAAAATTGACCGACTTGGAAAACAGTTATCACGAACTAATGACATCGTCCGAGGATGCGGATTCGTTTTCGTCTCCGGATTTCGGCCATTATCTCGTGCTGACAAAAGCGCTTGAGCGGGAACGCAATTACATTTCCTGGCTTGAAGATATTTTGGCTCTCATCAAAAAAGCATAAACAAAAAAACGGGCGGCTTTGTATCTATAAGCCGCCTGTTTACGTTCTGAGAACCGCCGTGATCAACGAATCAGCCATTAAAATAAGAAAAAGCAGGCTGAAATATACAATCGAATACAAAAACATCCCCTTCGACCATTGTGTGTCATCCGCCGCCTGAAAACCTTTGACGCTCCGGTACAGCCAGACGGCTCCGAGCAGAAGAGCGGACGCGGTATAAAGCGGGCTGACATCTATATAGAAAGGAACGAGCAGCGAAACCGCAGTCAGAACGGCGATGTAACGCAGCATTTTCATTTTTGTGACGCGGTTGCCTTTTACAATCGGCAAAAGCGGAATACCGGCGGCACGATACTCTTCCTTTCGCCTGATCCCGATCGCCCAAAAATGCGGCGGCTGCCACAAAAACATAATCGCATATAACAAAATCGCGGGCATATCAATACACCCGGCCAGCGCGCAATAACCGATTAAGGGCGGAGCGGCTCCCGGAAAGCTGCCGACAAATGTGCTCCAGACGGATTGTCTTTTAAACCAAAGCGTATAAACGACGGCATACAGCAAAAATGCAAGCAGGCCAAGAACGGCAGTCAGTACATTAAGCGAAGCAAGCATGATGAATCCGCATGCGCCAAGACATGTGCCGTACAGGATCATGACCGGCGGCGGTATTTTCCCCGTGACGCTTGCACGGGTGCGGGTTCGCGCCATCTTTGCGTCCATGCCGCGGTCAAAGAAGTTATTAAAAACAGTGCTTGACGCCATGACTAACGCCGTTCCGATCATGGCAACCGCCATGGCGGCAAATATACCGGGTCCTCCGCCCGTCCTTTCTGACTGAAGCCACGCGATCCAAAATCCGCCCAATGCGGCGAGTGAATTCGAGATGATAATCCCCGGTTTGGCAAGGATGATAAAGTCCTTAACCGTAACCCGGTTTCCGTTATGCTTCATCGGCTGTTCCGTCTGTGCTGCATTAGAATTCATCAGTTCAGGTTCTCCTTTTTCGGCTTATCATATCAGGAAGAATAAGGAAGTTCAATTCATACCGGTTATTTTTCACAAAATTGTAAATAGTATACGGAAAGCTTCTGACCGGATACGGCTTACAGCTCCCTCATCTGCCGAACATACACAGTTTTCAATCCAGCGGATGCCCTGAGTTCGGGCCGGCGATGGCGGGCTTCAGGCGCCATTTTTGTGCATCACTGTGATTTTCGCTCTCTTTCGAGAACACTTCAGAAAAATAAAAACCCTTGCCGGTTAGACGGCAAGGGTTCTTTCTTACAATGTAAATGCGATATCCGCCCCTGACACAGGGTCTTTGACGAATATGCCCGCTTCTTTTTCTTCAATCTCAAAGCCGGCATCGGTCAGCGCTTTTGTCACACGTGAGAGCTCTTTTTGATGTGGGAGCACGATGGTGTAATAATCCAGTCCGCTTGCATTTCCCGGTTTCGGCGGCGCATGTGTTCCGGCCCATATATTCAGGCCAATGTGATGGTGATACCCTCCCGCTGAAACAAACAGGGCGGACATGGCGGCGTAATTGCCGACAATATCAAAACCGAGGATATCGGTATAAAAAGCTTTAGCTTCCTGTAAATCCGTCACATGAAGATGGATGTGACCGATTACGGTTCCTTCCGGGAGGCGGCTTTTCCGTTCAGCTCCGGCTTCTTCCAAAAGCCCGTTCACATCGACGGGCGCCGTTTGCATGACGTAATTGCCCTCTGCATCGCGCTGCCACGTGCTGCGGGGACGATCGGCGTATATTTCAATGCCGTTTCCGTCCGGATCAGACAGGTAAAGAGCTTCACTGACCGCGTGATCCCCCTGACCGAGCGCAATGCCGTTTTCAATCAGCCTGGCCAATGCGATGCCGAGTTCTTTCCGGTCAGGCAGAAGTATCGCGAAATGGTACAGGCCGGTGACAGACCGCTCCGGGAGAATGACGGCGCTTGGATTTTCTTCAAGCATCAGCAGGACGCGTTTTCCGTCTGCTGACAGTTCTGCGGAACGATCGGTTTGCGAGATGACTTGAAAGCCGATCACATTTTGGTAAAAGTCGAGCGACCGTTCCAAATTTTTGATGGTCAATTTGACATAACCGATTGCTGTATCTTGATGAATGCCGGTCATTTGAACGCCTTCTTTCTTATGCTGAAAAAGTTTCTCCCTTTTTTGATTTGAAAAGGAGCTGGTCCAATGAAAGCAGACGGCTTCCTGAAAGCGCTAAGTGAATAGATGCCACCAGTAAGATGAAATCAAATTCCGAGCCGCCCATAAATGGTGAGGAAAGCTTCGCCGTAAAGATGGCGCCGACTAATGTGAGGGCAAACAGAACGCCAATTATGCGCGTCGCCAAGCCGAAAAAGATCAGCACCCCGCCGACAAGCTCAATCGTTGCGATGACATAGACCATAAATGCCGGAAGCCCGATGCTTTGGAAAAATTGTGTGGTGCCTTCTAATCCTTGGAACTTGGATAAACCGTGTACAAAAAAGATAATACCTGTTACAACCCTTAAAAGCAGTGTTCCTGTTTCGAATGATTTATTCATAAAATCCTCCTTGAAAATTATTATCACTTACTTTATGTAAGCTAGTATATATACATAACTTATTTACGTCAAGTAATTTCGTTACATTTAACGAAAATAACTGAAAAGTACTATTTATCCTCATAAAAAAAAGACCTCCGCACTCTGTCGGAGGTCTTTGTCCCTATTTACGATTCCCGGAACTGGCTTTCATATAATTCTTGGTAAAAACCATTCTGGCTGAGAAGTTCGGCATGGGTTCCTTTTTCAGCCATTTCGCCGTCTTTCAGCACAAGAATCTGGTCGGCTTTTTGAATCGTGTTCAGCCTGTGAGCAATAATGACGCTCGTTCTGCCTGCCATTAAACGGCCGAGCGCTTCTTGTATTTTCACTTCGGTCACTGTATCAATGTTGCTCGTCGCTTCATCCAAAATGAGCAGAACCGGGTCCGCGAGCACAGCTCTCGCGATGGAAATGAGCTGCTTCTGTCCTTGGCTGATGCCCGCGCCGTTTTGGGTAAGAACGGTATCGTAGCCTTTCGGGAGCCGTTCGATGAATCCGTGGGCATTGGCGGCTTTTGCGGCTTCCTCCACCTCTTTGTCAGAAGCATCCAGCCGGCCATAGCGGATATTCTCCCTGATAGTGCCCTGAAAGAGAAATGAATCCTGCAGAACAAACCCCATGTTTTTTCTCAGACTGGATCTTGTCAGTTTTTTGATGTCCGTTCCGTCAATGAGGATTTTTCCTTCATTCGGCTCGTAAAAACGGGCGATCAAGCTCGTAACGGTTGTTTTACCCGCTCCGGTCGGACCGACGAAGGCGATTGACTGTCCTTTCGGAACGCTGAAGGACAGATGTTTTAAGATCAGGCTGTCTTCCTGATAGCCGAAGGAGACATCGCGGAATTCAATGTCACCCGTTTTGATCGGCTGGTGCGCCGCATGCTCTTCATCTTCCCGCTCCTCTTTTTCATCAAGCACGTCAAACACCCGTTCAGCCCCGGCGATCGCCGATAACATCGTATTGAACTGATTGGCTAAATCATTCAAAGGGCGGGTGAACTGCCGCGAGTATTCAGCGAATACGACAATGGAACCGATTGAGATCCACCCTTTCAGCGCAAACAGCCCGCCGACCGCCGCTATAATCGTAAAGCTTAAATTGTTTAAAGAGTTCATGACTTTCGGAATGAATCCCGAAATGGTCTGCGCCCAAAACCCCGATGATTTTAACGCCGCGTTTTTTTCTAAAAATTGCTCCATGACGCGGTCTTCTCTTGAGTAGGCTTTAATGACCTTCGCTCCTGATACCGACTCTTCAATAAAACCGTTCAGCTCGCCGAGGTTTTTCTGCTGCTGCTTAAACAAGAGTCCCGTCCGGTTGGTGATCCATTTGATGCTTAAAAACATGATCGGAATGATCAAAAGCGTAATCAATGTTAAAAGCGGGCTCATGTACAGCATCACGGCGATTGTGCCGACGAATGTAATGACGCTCGACAGCACCTGAATGACGGATGTATTTAAAGTGGAGCTGACATTTTCAATATCATTGGTGACCCGGCTCATCAAGTCGCCGAGCCGCTGTTTATCAAAAAACGGAATCGGCAGCTCATGCAGATGGGTAAACAGCTCGCTCCGCATTTTAAACACGGTGCTTTGCGAGATATTGATCATCCAATAGTTTTGAAACCATAAGGACAACGATTGCACGAGGTAAATTCCAAACAGTATGAACAGCACCCCCGCCAATCCGTCCGTCGTCCGTCCGACGATGAAATGATCAATCGCCTTTCCGATGACGAACGGTCCGAGGAGGCCGAATATGGCGCTTATGACTACCATGATGATCACAAGAGTCAATAGCCCTTTTTTCTCTGCTACATACGACCAGATTCTGCGCAGCGTGCCTTTTGCATCTTTTGCTTTCGCTCGTTTTCTGCCGCCTTCACTCGATTTGAGCGGTATTTTCGGATAACGGAAAGGTTTACGAATGTCTTTCTCCACTGTCAGCTCCCTCCTTTCCGAATTGGGATTCATAAATCTTCCGGTACAGATGAGACTCTGCCATCAGCTCTTGGTGCGTGCCTTTTGCCAGCAGTTCGCCGTCTTCAAGCAATAAGATGGTGTCAGCCTTCATCGCGGTCGTTATTTTTTGCGTGATAATCAGTGTCGTGCATTCATAGGATCTGATCGCTTTTAAAAGCTTGGCTTCCGTCTGAAGATCCAGCGCGCTCGTACTGTCGTCTAACAGCAGGAGGGACGGCTTTCTGATAAAAGCGCGCGCGATGGAAATGCGCTGCTTCTGCCCGCCTGACAAATTGACGCCCCGCTGTCCCAGCACCGTGTCGTATCCGTTTGACAGCTTCATAATCGTTTCATGGATTTGCGCGTCTTTGGCCGCTTCCATTACTTCATCTAGTGAAGCATCCTCCCGCCCCCAGGCGATATTTTCACGGATTGTGCCCGAAAACAGGAGCACTTCCTGCGGAACATAGCCGATTTCCCTGCGCAGCCCGTGAGCGGAGAATTCACCGATCGGTTTTCCGTCTATGAAAATACTGCCTGAATCAGCCGTGTACAGGCGCGGAATCAGCTGAAAGAGCGTTGATTTTCCTGAGCCTGTCGCGCCCATAATGGCAACCGTTTCTTTCGGGCTGGCAGAAAAGGAAACGTGATGCAGCGCGTCTTTTTCCATGTCCGGATAGCGGAAGGACACTTCGTGAAACTCAATTTCGCCGGCAAGCGCTTGTGCCGGGTCATGTCCCGTTCCCTCGCCGCCTTCAGTTTCCAGCACCTCGCCGATTCTTTCGCCGGAAGCTTTCGCCCGGGAAAATACCATAATGAGAAATGGCAGGACGGACAGCGCGCCTGTAATCCGCGTCGCATAGTTAATCACGGAAACGATATCTCCGACCTGCGCCCCGCCCTGATCAATGCTTTTGGCGCCGAACCATAAGATAAACAAAATGCAGCTGTTCATCAGCAGCATTAAGATCGGCATCGCCGCTTCCACGAGACGAAAGGCGGATACTGTTTTTTCCATCAGCTTCGTATTCGATTTCAAAAAACGTTTCACTTCGTGGTTTGCACGGAGAAGCGCTTTAATCAGTTTGATCGCCGTCAGGTTTTCCTGCATGATCGTATTGACCTGGTCAAGCCGCTTTTGCACAGACCGAAACAGCGCGCCGCCTCTTTTCAGCACCCACAGCAAAAACAAAAGCAAAATCGGCACCGTGATCAGCAGAAAAAAACCGAGTTTCGCATTAACGGTCAGCGAGAGAATAATGCCGCCCGCGATCATTAACGGCGCCCGAAGCATAAACCGAAGACTCATGAAAAGCATATTTTGGACCTGCGTCACATCGTTTGTCAGCCGGGTGATAAATGATGTGGATGAGAATTGCGCAAACGTCGAATAGGAGAAGGACTGGATTTTTTGAAATAGCCCTTTTCGCGTATCATACGCATAGCTTTGGCTGATGTGGGCGGAGTAGAACGAATTTAAAATGCCCGATGCAAATGAAACAACGGTCAGTCCGATCATCACGCCGCCCCACAGCCAGACCGTTCCGAGCTCCTGCTTTAAAATTCCTTCGTCGATGATTTTCCCGATCAGCAGGGGCTGTATCAGCTCTACCGCAAGCTCGATGAGCATGAAAAACAGAGCGATTCCCGCCAACAGAGAATACGGTTTTACATATGATAAAGCCTTTGACATGTGTAAGCCTCCAAATTCTTTGTTCAGTATGTATGTATATTTATTTTATTTGTTTGCCTTAAATGAATAAAGGATTAACCCTTGAACCCGCCCCTTTTATTATGTACTTTGTGAAGAAAAAACGGAAATCATTGAAGATCAAAATTGAAGGAATGAGGGATGCAGATATATGGAGGCTGTCTTATCTTTTCTTTTTACCAGCTCCTGAACCGAAGCCTTGATTTTAAAATAAATTAGCGGAGCCTTTAATAAGGCGTCCGCTATTCAGGATGGTCATTTATGCTTTGTCATTTCATTTAACGAATAAAAACGAGAGCGACCCCGAATCCTTTATCGGCATCAAACTCTTTGATCACTTTCATGACCTGCCAGCGCTGGTTTGGAGCGTCGGATTTTGCTGCAATCCCGTTATGGGCATGAATAAAATCTCCCGCTTTCACAGTCTCATCGCATTTGACATATACCTGACCGATAAGCCCGACAATGTTCCACTCGTCTCTTTCTTGTCTTGAAGTGTAGTCTTCTTCAGGGCGAAAGTCCGGATTTTCTTTTGGCGCCATGACCGTATGGCCGTTCGCATCTTTCTGTTCTTCATAAACATAGCCGCCAAACTCATTCTTTACGTATCGGCCCGACCAGTGAAAACTCGACTCACCGAGAATCACTCCGGCAGTCTCGGAAATAACCCCAAGCATGAGATCACCCTTTTCAGCCGGTCTGATCTTATCACCTTCAAGTGTGACAAGTGTTCCCGTCGGAATCTTCTCCCCGGTCAGGCTCTCAAAATACTCAGCGTAGTCAGAGAATGTCGAGGAACCTGTTACCCCTCCGGAAGCCTTAATTGTTCCTTCTTTTGCGTGAAGCTCAATTTTTCTGTTGGCTGATGACGGAGTGCTGCCGGCACCCCAGCCCCATACAGTTGAGTTAGCTTGTGGGTTAATCGTATTATATGAACCGATTACCCCGGATTGAGAACCTCCTGCAGCCTGTCCCCGGACAGAACCGATGACAAAGCCATTAGTTCCTGTAACGTGGGAATCTTTAGATGCCATAACGGAAGATCCTTTATGTTTAAACAACTCATACGGTGTTTTTTTACCGCCTACATGAAATGTTGTTTCATATCCTTGAAAATCAATATTTGATATATTCAGATCCGGACCCGAAGAATAGAGTCCGACCGTTCCGCCGCTGGCTCCCAATCTATGCCCGTATACATTGCTCACTGTACAATTATCAACGCCTCCGCCAAAAGCAAGTCCCGTCGTGCCGCCGTCAACTAGAAAAACACCGTCAATCATGCACTTTCCGACCGCATTTTCTCCGCCAAGAACATACAGATCATGAGCAGCGGAGCGGAACCCGCGGATCGTAATATTCTTCAGATTGACATACCGCCCTTTGTAATAAATCATAATGATCGTGTCATTGCTGTAATCATAGGAGCGATCTTCACAAATAGCCTGGAAGTTCACTATATTAACTGAATCATAGCCCGAAACAACTAAAGCACTCGCCCCGACGCCTTTATATATAGAATTTTGTTTAGGATTTGTTGCCTGACAATTTACTAATTGAACATCATGGGCAGTTTTTGATGTCGGCTCACCCGATAAATGGTGGCCAATATGTCTAATACAAAAACCGATTGCATTTTCGTAAGCACGGCAATTAGCCAGTTGAACCCGTTTAGCCGCCGGTGCATAGTCATGCGCCTTAATTTCATAACCGCGGGCACCGCCAATTGCAACACAGCTATCTAAAAATACATCTTGAGAACCGTCATCAATCTCAAAGCAATTTGAGTTTGACGTGCCATTCCCATTTCCCATCGGGTGATAAGAAATACAATGGCTAAAAGTAGTATGGAATCCAAAATGACAAGTAAAGTTATCATCGCCGGACCCTGTTGCTTCACAATGAGAAAACGTTACAAAGTTACAGCCGTTGGGCTGATAATAAGTGGGGTCGTCCATTTCTCCATGTCTGTTATAGTTCGGGCTTGTAGAATCAAAGCCGTGCAGGCCGCCGTTCTTCGCAAACACATGCTCGACAAAAGAATAGTCAACATTCGCAAAAAGCAAACAGCTTGAAGTAGGACCCTTCGGAATCTTCCAGCCGGCAGGACGCGTATCCTTGTTCCAGTCCAGCGTAAGATGGCCGACGTAAATATTTTCATTACCGTTCGTATAATCGCTGTTGGTCAGAACAGAATGGCCTACCGGTGTTTCGTCTAATAATTTAATGACCGTTCTTTTCTTGCCTGCTCCGACAAGCATTGTATTTGACGGAACAAACAATCCGGATGTTCTGAATACACCCGCGGGAACCGTTACGACATAACCTCCGTCGGCCATAGCATCATGAAATGCCTGCGTGTCATCTGTTACTCCGTCACCTTTAGCCCCAAAATCCATAACGTTTCGCTCTGTCACATGTTCAAATCTGTTTTCATACATTTTAAGTCTTTCATTTAAATTTTCATAAGTTGACGTGCCATCACTAAGGGCAGCACCGATTTTGCTGTCAATCGCTTCAAAGTTTTGAGCAATGCTTTCAACTTCAATCCCCTCCGTTTTATCGGGTTTGTAAAGTCCTAAGAACGTCGTATAGTTTGTCATGATCTTGCCTCCCATTTTTTAATTGCTATTTGAAACATCGCAGAAGTCATTCCGTTTTTGCATCTCCCGCTTTCACTCCTGCATGTACAGGTGGCAAAGGTATGACAAATTCATTCATACATTTTTTCAAAACATAAAAAGAGCGCCGGATTAACAAGCGCTCTTCCCATTCTGCACATAGTCTGCTGCAGTATTTTAACCGTTCAATATTTTCTCGACACGCTCCCGCATTTGCGGAACGCTTAATCCGACAATGACCTGAAGCGCCTTGCCTTTTCTGACGACGCCGTGGGCTCCCAGCTCTCTGAAATCGGCATCACCTTTGACCTTTGATTCATCAGCGACAGTGACACGGAGACGGGTGGCGCAATTGGTGACCTCTGTAATATTGTCCTTTCCGCCCAGCGCTTCAATATACAAAGCAGCTGTATCCCGCTGTGTTTCGTCTGCCGCAGCTGTTTCTTTTGAAGCCTGCTTCCGTTCTCTGTACTCCTTTTTCGAATAAAGCTTTGTTTCCTTTCCTTCCTCTTTCTCTCTGCCCGGGGTGGCGATGTTGAATTTGAGAATGAGGAAGCGGAAGACGAAAAAGTAAATGGCGGTAAAGCACAAGCCGATGATGATCTGGTATACATACGTCAAACCGTGGCTTGGGGCCAGCGGGATCCAGTTCAAAGTCGCCGCTTCAATCAAACCGCCGCCCATATTTCCGACGACGCCGGCCATATACATGACGGTCGCCATGGAAGCGGCAAGCAAAGCATGAACCGCAAATAAAAACGGCGAGATAAAAAGGAATGTAAATTCAATCGGCTCCGTAATACCGGCGACAATGGACGTCAAGGTGACAGGGATCAAAAGGCCGGCGACGATTTTTTTCTTTTCCTTTGAAGCCGTAGCGTAAAAGGCGAGCGCGATTCCCGGAATGCCGAAGATTTTCGAGTTGCCGTGAAGCGCGAAGCCCCCCTGCGGGAACAATTCTTTCAGCGGTTTGACGCTTTGGGAGTATTCTCCGAGATGCTGGGCCCAATAGGTGACGATACCGCCTTCAGCTACAGCCGGCCCGTAAACAAACGGTGAGTAAATAAAATGATGCAGGCCCGTCGGAATTAAAATCCGCTCCAAGAACGTGTAAATCCACACGCCGACCGCCCCGGAAGAAACGAGAAAGCTTTGCAGCGATCCGATTCCGGACTGAACCATCGGCCATACGTAGGCCACCGCAAGTGAAATCGGTATCATAATGAAAAAAGAAATAATGACGATGTACGAAGATCCTTGGAAAATCCCCAGGAAATCCGGCAGTTTTTTATCAAAATAGCGATTGTGCAAGTAAACGACAATAGATGAAATAAAGATGGCGCCGATAATATTCGTATCAAGCGTTTTGATCCCGGCGATCATCGTCAGCCCGCTCGTTCCGCCGGCTTCCTGATTCATATCGACATGAAAAGCCCCGCCCCAAACCGTCAGAATCGCATTGATAAAGTAATTGAATGTAAGATAAACTGTAAGCGCTTCCAAACAAGCCCGCGCCTGCGCTTTTTTCGCTAAAGCGACAGGGATGCCGATCGCAAACAGGAGCGGCATTTGATTAAAGACGGTCCAGCCGCCCTGTTCAATGACATACCAGCATTGATACCAAAGCCCGTCAGGATCAGCCAGCGGCCCCATCAGCGTTTTATTTTTAAAGAGCGTACTCAGACCGACAATAATACCGGAAAATGCAAATAACAAAACAGGCACAAACATCGCGCTGCCAAAGCGCTGGACTTTTTGCATCATTTCACGTGACCTCCCGCTATTTATCAAAATTTTCAAGCTCTTTATAATCAACATATGCACGGAATAACGCTTCGCCCACCAGAAAAAACGGGGCAAATGCGACAATTTCCGTTTTATCGCTTAACGTTACCGGCTTGCTGGTCGCATAAAGATTATACGGCGTCGTCTGCGCCAGTACGTTGTTTTTCAGATTGGTGATTGAAATGAACGGAACTCCCTTTGCGGACAAGGTCCTTGCCTGCGGAATTAATTCGGGTGTTTCCCCGGATAAAGAAATAATGATGAATACGTCATCAACCGTAAAATCATCACACATGATATCAAACTCTGTGATGTCCTGTATTAAAATCAAATACTTCCGCCGGGATACAAACATCCGCTGCAGCTCGCGGGCGCACACCCTTTGAGCCGTGCCCGATCCGTAAACGAAAATCCGTTTTGCTTCATCTATCAGCCGGCACATCTCCGTCATATCTTTTGACTTTACGTACTTTACGTTGGCTTCAATATCATCCAGCAGCTTTTCAAATGTCATATTCTCGCCTTCTTCAGGCTGATCCTCCCATTTCAGAAAAACCCGGAATTCACTGTAGCCGCTGAAGCCGAGCTTTTGGGCGAGCCGCAGGATCGAAGACCGAGAGACATTGCAGGCTTTCGCCATGTCATTGATACCGAGATGGTAGCACGTATGCTTATTGTTCAATATATATTTTAAACTATAAAAATCGTTGTCATTTAATTTCGCGTAATGCTGATTAACCAGTTCTTCAAGACTCATCCCAAAATCCCCCCGTTTTCTTTCTATTATATAGAATAACAGATGAAGAAAACGGGGAAGATTGTCATCAGGAAATATGAGACGGACTTACATCAAGCTCAGGCCAGTAATCCTTATTAGCCTCCATCAGATCTTCAAGAATCAGTCTTGCCACACGGGCATTCGGCACTGTTTTTGACAGGATCAGCGCCTGCCACAGCTTTTGAAATGACCGCTCTTCCCATGCTTCAGCCGTCAGTTTTTCGACAGATACCTGCTGTTCCATCAGGCCTTTTTGAAATTGCGGAATATTCCCGACGGAGAGCGGTTCCGGTCCGTTTGAACCTACGAGACAAGGAATCTCAACCATGGCTGACGGATCAAAGTTTGCGATCGCGCCGTTATTTTCAACGATTAACAGCATTCTCTCGCCGGTATTGTAAGCGATGGCCCGGGCAAGATCGACGATATAGGAAGCATGGTCGTCAATTGTAATTTCACTGTTTTTCGATGACTGCTCGCGCGTAATCATATCGCATTGGCTGAAAATGAAAGCTTCGCGCCCTTCCATGACTTCGTTGGCTCTCGTATGATTCGGATTTGATTTTTTCACCATATCATCAGGGAATAAGTAATATTGCAGATATGTGTTCGGAAGCGTATCCGGATCGGCCGCCTGAACATCGCGCGCCTTTTTGAAGGTGTCATTCCAGCTTGCTTCGGTCTGTTCAGCCTCCGTCTTCGGAACGTAGCCGTATTCACGGACATGCTCTTTCAGCTTCGGCATTAAATCATTGCCCTCTTGATCCGTGATGGACGTCCACCAGCCAAAGTGGTTCAAGCCGTAATAACGGACCTTCATTTCTTTTCTTGACGATAATCCGAGAATGTTCGCCATGCGATCCTCAATTCCGACCGGCATGTCACAGATGTTCAATATTTTTGAATTCGGTCTGAGGCGCCGTGTCGCTTCGGCCACAATCGCCGCAGGATTGGAGTAATTCAGCATCCATGCGTCAGGCGAGTACGTTTCCATATAATCAAGGATTTCCAGAACGCCGCCGATAGACCGCATGCCGTATGCAATTCCGCCCGGCCCGCATGTTTCCTGCCCGACGACACCGTACTTCAGCGGGATTTGTTCATCCAGCGCGCGCATCGCATATTTCCCGACGCGGATATGCGCCATGACGAAATCAACATCCGTAAAAGCCGTCTCCGGGTCATCAGTCGCCAAAAATTCAATGTCCGGCGCTTTTTCTTTTATGAATACCTCACACGCACCCGCAATCCGCTCCTGCCTTTCTTTATCATTGTCATAAAGTTTCAGCTTTCTGATCGGAAACTCTTCCAGGTGATTCAAAAGCATTAATACAATTCCGGGGGTAAATGTGCTGCCGCCGCCTGCAATAACGATTGAGAATGATTTGTCTGTCATGTGAAGCCCTCCTCTGATAACGTTTACATTTTATTTATATCATGAGAATGGCTTCTCTGTACCGGGTTTGTGGGAGTTAGATCATTTAATCATTTTTAGTTATTTTTCTCAAAAAGCGGGAAAGTTCTCACAGGAACAAAAAAGGCCTGCTGTGATCAGCAGACCTGTGTCTCAAAAATGCTCTTGTAAATCAGAAAGCTGCACTTCCTGCTCAAATTGAGGATTTCCGATCGGAAAAATCCTGGCCGTTTCCTTGTCCTCGTTGACATGCTGAATATAAATCGGGACGCCTTCATACGTCACATACGCCATGGCAGCGGATTCAGCAATGTCTTTCGCACGCTGTGTGTTCACGTCTCAAACCTCCTTTGGGCCTCACACATAACGTGTCCGGCAGCCAAGAGAAGTATGCTTGTTTCTTACAATTGTCCGGCGGTGAGTTTGAATTTTTTGAGGCGTTTGTAAAACGTGCTCCGCGGAATTCCCGCCATTTTAGCGGCCAGCGTGACATTTCCCTTTGCCGATTCAAGCGCGTTTACGATGATGTTTTTCTGAATGTGCTCCCGGATGGAAACAGGGGGCGCTTCTTCTTGGCTAAAAGACTGAGACTCTTCTGTGAGGCCTGACGCTTCAAGCAGAGATGGGAGAGGGCGCCCTGACAGTCTTCCGTCCGGGAACATGACGGACAGACGTTCAAACACATTAAACAATTCTCTGATATTCCCCAGCCATTTGCGGTTCTTTAAGATGTCTAAAAAATCATCAGGAAGCTCTCCCGGCCAGCCGCGGTTCCGCTGAAATTCAAAGAAGAGGCCGGGAATGTCTTCGGTGCGTTCTCTTAATGGCGGGAGATGGATCGGACAGACATGAAGCCGGTAAAATAAATCCTCTCTCAGCTTTTTGCTTTCGACAAGCTGTCTCAGATCAGTGTGGGCGGCGGTGATGATTCTGATGTCAACGGGAATTTCTTTCGTCCCGCCGATCGGAGTGACCTTCCGTTCCTGCAGCACGCGTAACAGAGCGACCTGCATGGAGTGTGATATTTCTCCGATTTCATCGAGGAAAAGTGTGCCTTTATCGGCTTTTTGCAATGCGCCGATCTGTCCTTTCCGTTTGGCTCCGGTGAAGGCGCCTTCCGTGTAGCCGAACAGTTCGCTTTCAATCAGCTTCTCGGGGACCGCTCCGCAGTTCACTGCGATAAACGGGCCGTTTTTTCGGGAGCTGTTGTTATGAATCGCCCGGGCGGCAACCTCCTTTCCCGTACCGGTTTCTCCGGTCAGACAGACGGTTGCGTCCGTTCGGGCGACAAGCTCCAGCTGCTGCAGCATATGTCGGGATGACGGGCTTTCGCCTGCCGCGCCATGAAATATAAAAGACGGCTTTTCTTCTCGTTCGGTTACATAAAAGCATGTGAAGCCGTTCTCCTCCCGTTTCGCCCGCTTGATCTGAAAGCCCTGTTCCTCAAGCTCGCGCAGCATTTGCCCGGTTAAATGCTGAACGGGGCGGCTTGCGGCGATAATCCGATTGATCTCATTGCAAAGCACGATCGGTTCATGAGACTTGGTGAGTTCCTCAAATTTTCCGATCATATCAAGTTCTGTCATCTTCATCTTTAAGGCAAGCTCCCGTTCCGCCGTATAAGCGATGGAGGAAGCAATTCCGAGCATAAATGGCTGAGCGCGGGCGGCAGGGCAGGAAATATCAATGACACCGGCCAGCCGCCCGTCTTCATAACGGATCGGAGCGGCGGAACAGCTCCACTGATGGGAAGCGAGCGAATAATGTTCAGAGCCGTGTATCATGACCGGTTCATTCGTATAAAGGGCCGTCCCGATCGCATTCGTGCCGACCGCCGTCTCCGTCCAGCAGGCGCCTTTTAAGAAATTGATGCGGTTCGCTTCATGAATGGTGCGCGGGTGGCCGTTAACTGAATGGACAACGCCGTCGGCATCAATCAGGAGAACCATCATTTCCATTTCCCGCATCGCTGTCTTCATTTTTTCTGCATGCGGCGACGAGGCCGCCAAAAATAACGCATGCTTTTCGGCCTGCCTTTCTAAATGATCTGCCGGCATTACCTTCGGCCCCTTTTCCAGATAAGGGTTGACGTCGGCTTTTTTGCAGCGGTGCCATGAGGCGGCCACCCGCTTCTGAATACGGGATTCATCGAGCACGCCTTCTTTCACAAAACGCTTCCAGGTTTTAAAATCATTCCGAATGACATTCATCGTATCCGCTCCCCCCTGTTCAGACCATCTTTTCATATATTGTAGGGGAAAAGTAAAGCGCTTTCAATAAAAAATACCCCTTCTCAATCTGAGAAAGGGTATCCCGGCTACACGGAATGCACCGCAAGTCCGGTGACATTCAGCAGAGCTTCCTGAAGTGTTTCCGAAAGAGTCGGATGCGCGGCGATCAAGTGCTCTGACATATCCGCCGTCATTTCACCGTTCATCAGCATGACCGCCTGGCCGATCAATTCTGTTACGTCCGGTCCGATCATTGACACGCCGACGATTTCTCCGAATTCCGGTTCGGCAATGATTTTCATTTTGCCGCCGTGCTGATGTTTAATTAACGCTTTTCCATTAGCGGAAAATGAGCATTCTCCGATTTTCACATCTCCGTATTTCTCTCTCGCCTGCGTTTCCGTCAGTCCGACAGCTGCCATTTCCGGCGATGTATAAATGCAGCGGGGCACCGCCCGCATATCGACTTTGCTGTCCTTTCCCGTGGCATGCGAAGCGGCGGTGATGCCTTCATGAATAGCGGCATGCGCCAGCTGCATTCCTCCGGCCGCGTCGCCGCATGCATATATATGCGGCACGTTTGTCTGCATATGGTCATTGACTTCAATGCCGCGCGGAGAATACCGGATGCCTGCCTGCTCCATGTTCAGCTTTTGCAAACGCGGTTTTCTGCCGATTGCAACCAGAATGTGATCAGCCCGGGCCTCAATTTCTTTGCCGTCTTGTGTCCACACAGCAGTTTTCCTTTCTCTGTCAATCCGCTGTAGGGCGGCTTTCGTCTGAATATCAACCCCGCTCTCTCTTAAAGAGTCTTCAAAAGCGGCCGCGATTTCTCCGTCTTCTGCCGGGAGCAGCCTGTCAGCCGATTCAATCACGGTTACTTTCGTTTTAAACCGGCTGAATAAAGATGCAAACTCGCAGCCGATTACACCTCCTCCGACAATGAGAAGAGAGGAAGGAATGTGCTGCAAAGAAAGCGCATCTTTGCTGTCGATCACCCAATTGCCGTCAAAAGGGGCAAACGGCAGCTCCGCCGGTTCAGATCCGGATGCAATCAATATCCGGTCCGCTTCCAGAATGTCTTTTGCACCTTCTTCTTCTTCAATCAGCAGCGTCTGATCTGTGAGAAATGAAGCAGTCCCGCGGATGACTTTAATCTGATTTGCTTTCATTAAGTATTGAATTCCCTGCACGAGCTGGCTGACGATTTGCCGTTTGCGCCCCTGCATGCGGGCCCAATTGAGTGTAATGTTTTGCGGGAGTTCGATGCCGAATGTATCTGCGTGCCTGATTTTATCAAGCACATTTGCGCTTTCCAAAAGCGACTTTGTCGGGATGCACCCTTCATTGAGACACGTACCCCCGAGCGGTCCTTTGTCTATCAGGACGACTTCTGCTCCCCTCCGCGCGGCAGTCACGGCTGCTGCATATCCGGCCGGCCCGCCGCCGATAATGGCTAGTTTCATTTCTTCACCTCTCTCTATAAAATCAATCCGGCAGGCTCTTCAAGCAATGTTTTGACCGTTTTCAGGAAGTCCGCGGCCGGGGCGCCGTCACATACTCTGTGATCAAAAGTAAGGCTCAGCGGCAGGATGGTGCTTTTGACAAGCTCATCTCCTTTGAACGCCGGCGTTTCATAGCTTGCGCCTACTCCGAGAATACCGGCTTCAGGCGGATTAAGAATCGGGGTGAAATGCTCAATTCCGTAACCCCCGAGATTTGTAATAGAAAATGTCGATCCGCAAAGGTCATCGCCGGAAGCATTGCCTTCCCGCGCCCGCCGTGCAGATGTGCTGATGTGATCCGCAAGCTCAAGGAATGAAAGCTTTTCCGCATCCCGGATCACCGGCACGACAAGGCCGTTTTCAAGCGAAACCGCCATCCCGAGATGGACATATGGATAGGTGATGATCCGCTCCTCTTGATAAGAGCTGTTCAGTTCAGGATGCTGTTTCAGCGCAAGTACCGCCGCCCGGGATACGAAGTGCGTGACTGTCAGCTTAACTCCGCTCCGCTTTTTCGCACTGTCAGCGAGCTGCCGCTGCCATTTCAACAGCTCTGTAATGTCGGCTTTCATGGTCAGCGTCAGCTGGGCGCTGTTTTGCAGGCTTTTGTGCATTCGGTCTGCAATCACTTTTCTCATCGCTGAAGCCGGTTTCCCCTCCGGCTGTGCCGTCTGAACCGAAGACTGCGGTTCAGCTTCCGTCTTCATGGCCTCGATGACGTCAGCTTTTACAATTCGGCCTCCGGGCCCCGTCCCGTTCAGCGTATCGACTTTCAATCCGGCTTTCTCCGCCATTTTTCGGGCAACGGGAGATATTTTCACGCGGTGATTACGCTTTTGCCCGGCTTTGGGAGCGGGAATATTTTCAGGTTCAGCTTGCGGTTTCCCTTCATTTTCAGGCGCCGGTGTCTCTTTTTCCCGCACTTCTTCGCCGTTTTCCCCGATATAACAGATGGCCGTTCCCGGCGGGACTCCCTCTCCCTCTTTGACTTTAATATGAAGAAGCGTGCCGCTTTCAGGCGCTTCAATGTCCATTTCTATTTTTTCAGAGTTGATGCTAGCGATGCTTTCTCCCTTTTCAACCGGGTCGCCGACTTTTTTATTCCAGACGGATACTTCACCTTTTTTCATCGCCATTCCAAGCTTCGGCATCACTACTTTTACAGCCATTCTTTATCCCTCCTTTAATACGCCAAAGGTTCTCCTAAAAGCTCAAGCGTCTCATTTACGATACGGGCCGGCGCCGGAAGATAAATATCTTCTAAGACCGGTGAAAACGGAACAGGCGTATGCGGGGCCGTGATTCGTTTTATCGGTGCGTCCAGCAGGTCAAAGCCTTTATCCGCAGCAAGCGCCGCGATGTCTGTCGCAATGCTGCAGCGCGGATTGGCTTCATCAATAATGATCAGCCTGTTTGTTTTTTCAAGTGACGCAAGGATAGCCTCTTCATCAAGCGGGGACAGACTGCGGGGGTCAAGCACCTCTGCTTCGATCCCTTTTTTCGACAGCTCTTCCGCGGCTTCCAGCGCCGTATTCACCTGCTTGCCGACTGCAAAAAGTGTCACATCGCCGCCTTGGCGTTTAATATCGGCTTTGCCGAGCGGGATCGTATAATATCCTTCAGGCACCTCGCCTGTCATGCTGTAGGACGTTTTGTCTTCAAAAAAGAACACCGGATCATTGTCCTCAATCGCAGCCAGAAGAAGTCCTTTTGCATCATACGGATTTGAAGGGACGACGGTTTTCAGGCCGGGAATGCTTGTAAACAGAGCATACATGGCTTGAGAATGCTGGGCGGCCGCTCTGAAACCCGCTCCGTAAGTCGTACGCACTGTAATCGGCACTTGGGCTTTCCCGCCGAACATATAGCGAAATTTTGCCCCCTGATTAAGCACCTGATCAAAGCAGGTTCCGATAAAGTCATTGAACATCAGCTCGGCAATCGGTCTGAGTCCGGTAGAGGCCGCAGCCATGGCCGCTCCCATGTAGCCCGCTTCAGAAATCGGCGTATCAAGCACCCTGCTTCTCCCGAATTCCTGAACAAGCCCCTTCGTCACACCAAGCACGCCGCCCCATGCTTCATCATTCTGCAAATGGTCGACATCCGCGCCTCCGGCCACATCTTCACCGATTAACAGCACATTTTCATCTCTTTGCATCGCAAGTCTCATCGCTTCATTGATTGCATCGGACATGCTCACGATTCTTGCCATTTCAACATTCCCCCTTTTTTAATAGCTCACATACACATCAGTCAGAAGCTCAGATTCGCTCGGATACGGGCTTTTCTCACTGAAAGAAACCGCTTTTTCAACCGCTTGTTTCACATTGTTTTCAATATCGGCAAGCTTTTGTTCCGCTGTCTTTTCCTGAAGCAGATATGCTTTAAAAGCGCTGATTGCATCACGGTCTAAGTGATCCGTCTTTTCCTCTTTCGGCTTATACGTCTGGGCGTCTCCTTCGAAGTGGCCGTAATTTCTGTAAGTCATGCATTCAATTAATGACGGCCCTCCGCCGTTTCTCGCCCGCGTGACCGCTTCTTCTGCGGCTTCATAAACGGCCAGCACGTCTTTTCCGTCCACAGTTACGCCGGGCATCCGGTAAGCCGCCGCTCTGTCGGCAATAGAATCACAGGCCGACGCGTACGAAAACGGCGTCGCTTCTCCGTAGCCATTGTTTTCTGCGATAAACACGACAGGAAGATTCCATACAGCCGCCAGATTGAGCCCCTCATGAAACGTACCTTGGTTGTTTGCGCCGTCTCCAAAGAAGCAAACGCTTACATTATTAGTCCCTTTATATTTAGCTGTCAGCGCTGATCCGCAGGCAAGCGTAAATCCTCCGCCTACAATTCCGTTTGCGCCGAGCATGCCTTTATCCAGATCCGCAATGTGCATAGAACCGCCCTTGCCTTTACACAGTCCGGTCGCTTTCCCGAATATTTCCGCCATCATACCATCCAGATCACAGCCTTTGGCGATACAATGGCCATGTCCCCTGTGTGTGCTCGTAATGCTGTCTCCGTCATTCAAATGAGCGCACACCCCTGCAGCTACCGCTTCCTCACCGGCATACAAATGGACGAATCCTGGAAGCACTCCCTGCGCGAACAGTTCATGGACTTTGTCTTCAAAGCCCCTGATTTCCAGCATCTTTTGGTACATCCACAGCGCTTTCTCCTCAGTTAATGACAAGCCTTCTCGTTTTAACAATTCCATTTTTTGTGCGCCTCCTTCTATTTAGGGTTCATATTTATAAATGCAAGAAGTGTGCCAGCTTTTAAAGCCCGTAAAATCAATGTTTTTATTTTATACTGTGAGACAGTTTGGTACAGGTGTCTCATTTTGTCTCGATCTATATCCATTTGTCTCGTTTTCAGGCATACAAAAAAGACCGGACATCACCCGGTCTTTGACAATGATCGACGTATTTATTTCCTCGGAAATCTTTTAACAGCTTCATACTTCTGCACTGCTTGTCTGAATGGCTGTTACAGTTCATGCTTTTCTTCTAGAGCCTTATTCAGCGCTTGAAGCATGTAGCCAATGCCTTTGTACGATGACAGTGGCCAGCTGACATGCTGATGCTCTCCGATGACGGCGTTTAGGACGCTTCGGTATTTTTTCCCGCCAAGCATGACAATTTCAACGGTGTCAGAAAAGCCTTTTTCACAAAATTGGCGCTGCAGCTCCTCCGCTACCATGATCTCCGGATGACCGGTTCCAAAAGTGACATCGTAATTTCCGGGAACCATATCATCCGGACGAAGGAATCCGTGTTTTGCCGACAAAATCACCCACTCATCGAAAAAAGCTTTCGCGTATCGCTCGCATGCCTGATGAAACGGACTGAGATAGGCGTCCTCCGCCTTTACCGGCCCTGTATCCGGATTGACGTCCCAGATTTTTTTCTTGCCGCAGGGGATAATGCACAGTCGTTTCATTTTTCTCTCCCCCTTTATGCAGTTTCTCATATCAATGTACCATTATCTGCTGATTTACGCATGATAAAACGTCAGGGGAACGGGACATAGATCTGCTTTCTGTAATCAGGGTGCAGGCGGGGTAAAGGCTGCACACAAAAAGACCCGGAATTCATACTGAAATCCGGGCCGGATGAGGAATTGTTTATGTCACTCTTGCTCCATCCCATCAAGATACTTTCTCTCAAAGTTATCGAGCAATGCACGCACTTCATCTGTTGACTTTGTATTCATGCATTGATTTCTTAATTCACTTGCTCCCCGGAATCCGCGGAGATAAATCTTGAAAAAGCGAGGGAGCGGTTTGTATGCTCTAGCTTCTTCTTTTGAATATTCATCATGAAGATCAAGATGCAGTCTCAAAAGATCAAGCAATTCCTTACTGCTATGCTCTTTCGGCTCCTTTTCAAAAGCGAATGGATTTGTAAAAATGCCTCGTCCAATCATAATCCCGTCAACACCGTATTGTTCGGCAAGCTTTAACCCGGTTTCCCGGTCAGGAATATCCCCATTGATCGTCAAAAGGGTATCTGGCGCTATCTCGTCACGAAGTTTCTTGATTTCCGGGATGAGCTCCCAATGCGCATCTACTTTGCTCATTTCCGCTCTGGTGCGCAGATGAATGGAAAGGTTAGCAATATCCTGTTTCAATACGTGTGTCAGCCAGCCGCGCCATTCGTCTACATCCGTGTAGCCAAGTCTGGTCTTCACACTTACCGGCAGTCCTCCCGCTTTTGCTGCCTGTATTAATTCGGCTGCAACTTCAGGACGGCAGATCAGGCCGCTTCCTTTTCCGTTCCCCGCCACATTAGGCACAGGACAGCCCATATTGATATCCAGCCCTTTAAACCCTAATTCCGCCATCCCAATACTCATTTGGCGAAAGTTTTCAGGCTTATCTCCCCATATGTGGGCTACCATCGGCTGTTCATCCTCTGTGAAAGTCAAACGGCCGCGCACACTATCCTTCCCATCCGGGTGACAATAGCTTTCTGAGTTTGTAAACTCTGTGAAAAACACATCAGGCCTGCCAGCTTCACTCACAACATGGCGAAAAACGACATCCGTCACATCTTCCATTGGCGCCAGTACAAAAAATGGCCGCGGCAATTCACGCCAGAAATTATCTATCATAACAAATTCATATCCTTTCATTAGGGAATACGGCTGCATCATTTATTAAAAAACTGACCATGCTTTCCTTTTACACTTATAGCACGCGAAAGCATTTCTTATCAAACGATAGTAAATTTTGAACATTTCACTTTTTACACGTGAAAAAGTGAAAAAGCAAACTGAAGCAGAACACATTAATTGAGTTAACGTAATAGACTATCGCTATAGTCATCCCCATACCGTTCATTTCTGATCAACTCAGTCAAACTCCTTAACCTTTAATAGGTTCTAAGAGAAAAAGTGTGATGATTAACTGCACCTTATTTATATTGTGGTTTATTAATATTAGCGCTGACCTTCATCTTTCTTAGCGGCCTTACTTATGAACTTTTTGGATAAAAAGAATTCCAGCCTAAATAGAATATCATATGAGTTCTCCCTATTACCAATGCAAAATAATTGGCCATATGTCAATATCTTTATAACGTTTTAGTTTTAAAGTTATTACTTATAAACAAAATATCTGCATAAAAAAATAATTACATTTATAAGGCGTCGCCAGAAATCATCTATATATGTTTGGATAAGGTTTCGATTTGGTAATCCTGATCCAAAACCAATAAAATAGACTGCTGACTAAGTTCCGCAGTCTACTTTTCGAATATCCTTTTTTATACCTGTGATGATTTGTATAACAGTGTAAACCCCCAAGAAAACAGTGATAATATTAAACCATGGATTATCATAGAATGAAAGATATTTTTGAAAGAAATCCAGTTCAACTATATTTGCTGGGAATCCATTCATTTCTCTATACTTAGGACCCCATCCCGTTAATTCTACAAAGTTAAAATAAAACTGTGAAACTAAAAATGCCAAAACCGTGAGAAACCAACTTCTTTTATATAACGATCGTTTTTTGTTTACTTTATCCATTTATCAGTTTCCTTTTCTGCAATATTTTTACTGAGTGTCCATCTAAAATCATTATATTATGAAGCAGCAGATGTGCCAACTTCTTTTCTCACCACTTTCATAAGTCTGTATGTGAACTGTTTTAATTCCAACCTTCAATGATTATCATCGAACGATAAGTGTTAGAGTTTTAACTGTTATAAAATTCTTTTTTGAAACGATCAATTTTTATTATTGGCTGCCGATATAACGGATTTGAGAACTGGATAGAGTTATGCCGGCACGTTCGGAGTAGTAAAATCTCTTCCCTCTTACGATGTACTTTTCCTGCCGAACCCTATTCCCATACTTTTATACTCGAAATTAGCTGTTTTCATTCGCTTATCTCACGTTTTTTCAACTCTTTTCGTCAGTTAAAATAATAATCCGCACATGAAAAAGATCCGGAAATCGGCAATGTTCATTCTGCCGAAATCCAGATCTGATGAGAAATTGTTTAATTTTAGTGAGACGATTTCAACACAAGCTTCGCCACAGCTTCCACATGAGCCGTCTGCGGAAACATATCCACAGGCTGAATATATTCGACGCGATAGTCTTTCGACAGCGCCTGCAAGTCTTTGGCCAGTGTGGAAGGATTGCAGGATACGTAGACGAAGCGTTTCGGTTTTACTTTTTTGATGGTGTCTAAAAATGTTCTGTCACAGCCGGTTCTCGGCGGGTCGACGATGACCACGTCAGGGCGGAAGCCTTCTTTCGCCCATTTCGGGAGCCAGTGTTCGGCTGTTCCTGTGACATATGCCGCGTTTTTGATGCCGTGTTTTTTAGCGTTCTTCTTCGCATCATCAATTGATTCTTTAATGACGTCCATGCCGCGGATCTCTTTTGCACCGCTTGAGACCCACATGCCGATCGTACCGACGCCGCAATACGCGTCAACGACTTTCTCTGTTCCGGTCAGCTGCGCCGCTTGTTTCACTTCGTCATACAGCTTGACCGTCTGCTCAGGGTTGAGCTGAAAGAAAGCGCGGGCGCTCAGTTCAAATGACACGTCGCCGAGCACCTCTTGAATGGCATGGCTTCCGGCCAGCGCTTTTGTTTTGTCACCGAAAATGACGGACGTGCGCGCGCCGTTGATGTTTTGAATAATCGATTTCACTTCCGGCAGACGGTTTTGAATGGCTTTGACGATTTCGTCTTTATTCGGCAGTGTCTCCTTCGCAGTGACAAGCACGACCTGCACTTCGCCTGTTTCAAAACCGACTCTCGTCACGATCGTGCGGACATCGCCTTTTTTGGTCCGTTCGTTATAAACAGATACGTTGTGTTTTTCCAAAATGCGGCGGACGATACCCGTTGTTTTGTTTGTCGCCGGATGCTGGACAATGCATTCCTTGATCGGAACAATTTTATGGGAGTCAAGTCCGTATAAGCCGGCAATGATGCTGCCGCTTTGCGAGCGTCCGACTTGGAACTGGCTTTTGTTCCGGTAATTCCACGGGTTGTCCATTCCGATCGTTTCTTTAATGTTCATTTCTTCGGCATTGAATCTCGTATGACGTTCCAAAGATTGAATGACGATATCGCGTTTTTCGCGAAGCTGCTGGGTGTATGCCAGATGCTGAAGCTGACAGCCGCCGCATTGGTCATAGACCGGACATGGCGGTGTGACGCGGTGTTCAGACGGCTTGCGGATTTTTTTGATGCGTGCTTCTGAAAATTTCGGCTGCACATTTGTCGCTTCGGCAACGACTTCTTCGCCGGGCAGAGCGCCGGGAACGAAGACAACCTTTTTCTTAAAATAACCGACGCCCTCTCCATTAATGCCTAGACGTTTAATGGTCAGCGGAAATGTCTGTCCGATTTTCAATTCGGCAGGCGCCTTTTTTTGATGTTGATTCACGTTTTTTTCTCTCCGTTTCTATATAAAGCCTTCCTCATGGGAAAACGGCTGATTTGAAATACCGCATCTTTTCAGTATAACATGCAGCCGGCGGTTCCTTCATGTTTTTCATTGGAAGTTTCCAAAAAATGATCAAGGCGGTTTTCATTCAATACTTCTCCACAAATATAAGGACGCATAGCTTAAATAAGGCGCCCATTCGCTGCTTACCTGGAGCATCACGTCTTTTGACGGTTTATCCTCAAGGGCGAAGCGGCGTTTGACAGCGTTTTGCAGGCCGATGTCCGCCAAAGGAAACAGATTCGGGCGGCCGAGGCCGAACATGAGGACGTTTTGGACGGTCCACGGCCCGATGCCTCTGATGGTGATCAACTTTTTCATAATGTCTTCATCTGATAGATGGGAAAGTTCCGCCAGATTGAGCGCTCCTTCTGCAATCATCCGTGAAATGTCAATCGCATATTCCGCTTTTCTCATACTGAACTGGAGCTCCCGCAAGTCCTGATAATCAAGCGCCGCAATCGTTTTCGGTTCGGGATAGCACCAGACGCCGTCTTTTTGTTCACCAAAGGCATGGACGAACCGTTCCGTTAACGTAAAAGCGAAGGACAGGTTGAGCTGCTGGTGGATGATGCATTTCATAAGACAGTTGTAGACGTCATATTCTAAGACGAGCGGGGTTCCCGCATGCTCCTCAAAAAGCGCCGACAGATTTGTTTTTGAGAAATGATCAAGCACCGGCTGAAGCGGCTGCTCCCACTGAAAAATGTGTTTGATCCGTTCAATCATCTCCTCGCGGTCACTTTCTCCGCTGACGAGAAAAACCGGGTCTGCGGCGGTGCCTTCCGCTTGAACCGTGATGACGGACAGTTTGCCGTCCCGTGTTCTGAGCGGCACTTTGATTGATCTTGCTTTACGATCGACCGCATTCAGCGGATCGAGTGACAGCCTTTCAAGCACTTTATCAAAATGATACGGCGGCGTGACCGAAACCGTTTCCTCCCACATATGCTCCACCCCTTTTTGTCCAAGTATATCATGAAGCGGCCCGGCGGCAATTCGTATACTTTTCTTCATAACGCCGCATGATATAATGGCAGGCGGAGGGTTGTTTATGATACATATAACCGCAATCACAACACATAATGAGATATTAGATAATATCCCCCTATCACGTACAGAACAACCGGACATCGCATGGTACTGGGTTGATTTTTTCGGCGCCGAGAATGATGAGACCGAGCTGCTGCGGGATTATTTTCATTTTCATCCGCTTGCGATCGAGGATTGCTTTCAGCACATGCAGCGGCCGAAAATCGACCACTATGACGGTTACCGTTTTTATGTGCTCCACGCTTTAAACCCGGACACACTGGAAATGGAAGAGGTGGACATCTTTCAGTCCGACCGTTTCATCGTCAGCTTCCATTTGCACGAATCGCCCGGTGTCTCAAGGGTGAGAGAACGGTTTTTCGCTTCTCCGGGATTAGCCAAAAAAGGGCCCGGACATATCACTTATATGATTATGGATCAGCTTGTCGATGAATATTTCCCTGTGCTGTACAAAATTGAAGACCGGCTGAATGAGATTGAAGACAGCAGAACACATAAATCTTACGGCACTTTAATGAATGAAGTATTTGAATTGCGGACTGATCTTTTGAACCTGAGACGGACGATCATTCCGATGCGTGATTTAATGTACCGGATTTTGAGCCTTGACCATGTAAAAGAAAGCCGTGAAACGAAGGCATATTTCAGTGATATTTATGACCACCTGTTAAAACTCGCTGAGCTGATCGAGTCAAACCGTGATATGACGTCAGATCTGCGGGACAGTTACGTAACGCTGAATTCAAACCGGATGAACGCCATTATGATGACGTTAACCATCGTCTCGACCATCTTTATACCGCTGACGTTCATCGCGGGGGTGTACGGTATGAATTTTGATAACATGCCCGAGCTTCACTGGAAATACGGATATTTTATCGTTTTGGGCGTCATGGCCGTTCTTGTGGCCGCCATGCTGTTTTGGTTCGCCCGCAAAGGCTGGTTTAATATTTTCAAGTAAGAACGGCTGCCGGCTGTTCTTTTTTTTGAGAAAACATGATATGTTGGAAAAAAACGTAAAGAGGTGTGCGCCGTTATCATGCTTTCACATAAAACAATTTCTTCTGTCCTCCTGCTTTTTTGTGTCATCTCCATTGCCCCGCTGTATAACGGCTGTACGATGTCTGATTACATCTTTGAATCGCTCGGCTTTTCTCCCTGGTCTGAAGACGGAGCCCATATCTCCGTCATTCCCGGGGTCGTCCTTTACTTTGCGGCGTTAATCTGGTGTGCCGCCGCGTTCAGGCGGACGCTTCCCGCGGCGGGGCTGTTTTTGATCTTTCTCAGTATGGGAGCCGCTTCCGGTATCAGTCCCGCCACCGAATATGCCGCTTTTTCCTTAAAACAATTCGCGCCCGAAAAAGAGGCTGTCGAATATTTGAAGCACCGCAGCGAATGCAGCCATTTCATTGAGGGAAAAAGAGCGAGCATGAGCTGCACACTTTATATCAATCATTATGGAAAAGGGGAACAAGCCATTTCTGTCACGCCGGATTTATCTAAGGACATAAAAGGCGTCACATTCAAATCAAAAACGTTCACAGTAAAGCCCCGTTCAAAAACAATCATCAAGACGCGGTTTACCGGATTTCATAAGGGGAAAGCCGCATCAGATTCCGGCTGGTCATCAGACCCAGAACTGAAAGTGGCAAGCCTGTACACAGCACAATAAACATTTTGCATGTATAATAGCGGAAAACATTACATTGGAGGGACTGTCAAATGAAGATCGCCATCGCGGGACTCGGCAACATGGGACACCCCATCGCCGAAAATATCATGAAAGCCGGATACAGTCTGACTGTATATAACCGGACGAAGGAAAAAGCGGCTGATCTGCTGGAAAAAGGGGCTGAATATGCCGAAACGCCCCGCCAGGCAGCAGAACATGCGGACATTGTGCTTTCAATGCTGTCAGACGATGAAGCCGTAACAGGCGTGACGTTCGGAGCTGACGGCATTATTGCCGGGTTATCTGAAAACGGCATTCATATTTCAATGAGCACCATCAGTACGGCGCTGTCAGAACAGCTTTCCGCTGCACATTCGGGCAGAGGCCAATCCTTTATCGCCGCTCCCGTCCTCGGCCGGCCCGATGCCGCTGAGAAGGCCGAGCTTCGCATCATCACAGCCGGACCGGCAGAAGCAAAGAAAAAGGCCGAGCCTTTGCTAAAAAGCCTGAGCCAGCAGATATTTGACGTCGGTGAAGAAACAAAGACCGCCAATGCTGCGAAAATCAGCATCAATTTCTTGCTCGTTTCTATGCTGGAGGCGCTATCAGAATCATTCTTAATGATGGAGAAGTACGGTTTAGAACGGAAACAATTTTTAGAAATCGTCAGCGCGCTCTTTGGCTCTCCTGTCTATCAAAATTACGGTACCATTATGGCTGAGCAGGCATTTGAGCCGGCCGGTTTCAAGATGTCTTTAGGGCTGAAGGATACCAATCTGGCGCTCACCGCCGCGGAACAGGTTTCCGCCAAACTCCCTCTTGCCGAGCTGGCCAAGAGCCATTTTGAAAGCGGGATCGAACAAGGCTTCGGGGATCTGGATTGGGCCGCTTTGATTAAATGTCTGAAATAACAAAACACCTCTCCTTATAACGGAGAGGTGTTTTTTACAGACGCGGCAGCTTCATTTCTTTCTCAAACATCAGATCATCGATGCTTTTAAACGTGTATCCTTCTTTTTTCAAATCGGTAATCGCATCGTCCAAAGCTTCTGAATTGTCCTTTGAAACAGTGTGGAGAAGGTAGATCGCGCCGGGATGCGCCTGTTTTATCATGTGATCATAGGCGTATTTTTTCCCTTTCTGCTCGTTAACCTTCCAATCGACAAATGCGACGGACCAGAAAACGGTTTGGTAGCCGAGGCGCTTCGTTTCTTTCAGGACATATTCGCTGAACACGCCGCGCGGCGGACGGAGATACAGATTGTCCCGCTTTCCGGTAATGTTGTAAACAGCTTCCGTGACGGAATCGAGTTCATCTTGAATCTGATCGCCCGTTTTTGTCGTCAAATCAGGATGATGAAAAGAATGATTGCCGATAATATGGCCTTCCTTTGACATCCGTTTAATCAAATCAGGCTGCTCTTTCACAAAATGGCCTGTGACAAAAAAAGTGCCTGTGACATGATGTTTTTTTAAAACATCAAGCACTTTCGGGGTATACCCATTTTCGTATCCGTTATCAAACGTTAAGTAAATGGTCTTTTCTTTCGTATTGCCTAAATAAAAGGCATCGTATTTTTTTACAAGATTGTCCAGCTGTCTGCCGGCATCCGGCGGCTGATGATTGACGCTGCGTTTAAATCCCCAGTTTATCCGTTCATTCGGCACGGCCTCTGCACTGTTTATGCCTCCCGCAAGTAAAACAGCCATGCAGCAAATTGAACAAAACCATTTCATGCCCAGCACTCCTTCTGCATTTTTCCTTATTTTGCAGTAGGCTCACCCCTTTTATACAGCCGCATTATGGAAAGAGAAAAACCCCGGCAGACTGCCGGGGTTTATTCCCAATCCTTTTTGAAGCGTTCGTATTTCGCTTCCAGATCATCAAGCATGCCGATGAGCCGGTCTATATCTTCAACGTCCGTTGATTCAGGGTCTAATGAATCAATGACATTCATAAACATATCGAGTCTGTTCTTCAAGTAATCGAGCTGCTGATCTTTGCTGTTTACTGCATTCCCCATACTTCCACTCCATTCATTTTTTATAATGGTAGCGTATTTTTTGCCGTTTTTCAATGGTTCCGCTACTTGCGATCTTGGCAGATCAGGTCTAAAATTAACACTTGGCAGACGTTAGTATGCCCATTTATAAAGGAGTTAGATAGTCATGACACAAAACACAGCACTGCGTCCGATCACACCGGAGTACGATCCTTGGGAAGCGTACATGGATGTCGACCAGTATGGAGATATGAAACTGACGAACGTTGAATTTACAACGACGACCTTGTGCAATATGAGATGCGAGCACTGCGCCGTCGGGTACACGCTCCAGCCGAAAGACCCGAATGCGCTGCCGATCGAGCTTTTATTAAAGCGGCTTGAAGAAATTCCGCTGTTACGCTCGATCAGCATTACGGGCGGCGAACCGATGCTTTCGCTGAAATCGGTAAAAGAATATGTCGTCCCGCTTTTGAAATATGCGCATGAACGCGGCGTGCGCACACAGATCAATTCAAACCTGACGCTTGATATCGGCCGCTACGAACGGATTATTCCTTATTTGGACGTCCTTCACATTTCCCACAACTGGGGAACGGTCGAGGACTTTGCCGACATCGGATTTGCGATGATGGAGAAAAAACCGACATTTGAACAGCGGGCGCGCTATTTTGACAAAATGATTGAAAACAGCCGCACGCTGGTCGAAGCGGGTGTAATGGTTTCAGCGGAAACGATGCTGAATAAACGCACGCTTCCGCATATTGAACATATTCACCGGCAGATTACGGAAGAAATGAAATGCCAGCGCCACGAAGTCCATCCGATGTATCCGAGTGATTTCGCCAGCGCGCTTGAATCACTCAGCCTGAAGGACATGAGACAGGCCATTCATCATCTGCTCGATATTCGCGATGAAGAAACATGGATGCTGTTCGGTACGCTCCCGTTTTACGCATGCAGCCCTGATGAAGAAGATCAGAAGCTCCTCCGCCGCCTGCGGGAAGCGAAAAACGTTACGGTGCGAAACGATCCTGACGGCCGCTCCCGCTTGAATGTCAACATCTTTGACGGAAATATCATTGTCACGGATTTCGGTGATACACCGCCGCTCGGCAATATTAAAACTGACAGCCTTCCTGAAGCGTATGACAAGTGGAGACAGACGAAGCTGAGCAAAGAGCTGAACTGCCGCTGTACAAACGTCCGATGCCTCGGACCGAACGTCCTTGTCAAAAACAGTTATTATCAGGAGACAGATTTTTCATTACGAAAAGCCAGAGGTTAACAGAAGATGGAAACGACAATTACGGATATTTTGAAAAGCAAAGTGGTTGAGATCATCATCGTCGCTCTCGTGCTTTACACCGGTGTCTTTCTGATCAACCGCTTTGTACAGGTGTTATTTAAACGCACAGATTTCTTGGAGGAACGGAAAGGGAAAACGATTGAGAGCCTCGTCCGATCCATCACCCAGTATACGGCGACGATCGGATTTATCTTTTACGTCATTTCTTTATTCGTTCATGATTTCGGCAGAATTTTAGCCGGGGCGGGCGTTGCCGGTATCGTCATCGGTTTCGGCGCCCAGTCTTTAATCAAGGACATTTTGGCCGGTGTCTTTTTAATATACGAACGCCAGCTGCATAAAGGCGATTACGTGACGATTAATAATCTGTTCAACGGCACAGTCGAAGAAATCGGACTCCGTTCCATGCAGATCCGTGAGTTCTCCGGCAAGCTGCTTACCATTTCAAATGGTGAGGTGAGACAGCTTCAAAACTATAACATTGATTTTATGAGGATTACCGAGTCTGTCGTGATCAGTTACAAGGAAGATCCTGAGCGGGTATACGCCGTCTTAGAAAAAGCCTGTGACATGCTCAATGATGAGCTTCGCGATTCACTGAAGCGGGATGAATTTCTCAATGCAACGGAACCGTTTCAAGTGCATGGAATCATGAGCCTGAACAAATTGACGAGAGGCATTGAGTTTACCGTCAAAGGCATGGTTCAAGACAAAGAATATTTCTCGGCGAGCCTTGCGGTGAGACGCGTTCTTGCCCGGGAACTGTACAACAACAATGTGCAATTGCTTGAGGAAATGAATCATACACAAAAAAGCTGATTCCCAAACCGGAATCAGCTTTTTTTATTTATCTCGGCTGCGCTGTCATTTGAAAACCGAATGTGACATGATCCTGCACCGGAATCCAAGCACCGATTCCTTGCGAGGTCACATTTTTGACGACAAGTTTCCGCTTGCTGCCTTTCAGCACCAAATACACTTCGCCGTATGTTACTTTTCCTTTTTCATTAACGGCCGGGGCATAGGCATGTAAATAGCCGAGCCGCTGCGGAGAAATTTTATAAATCTGATCGCGTTTTGTCCCGGCGCCGATGACCGTTTCAAACGCAAGCGGCAGTTTTGTTTTCTTCATCGCTTTTTGCATCATCATGCTTTTTACGTCTTCTGCGTTCGGCACTTTCGCTGTGAGCCCGCCTTTGATTTTGTATTGCTGTTCTTGGGCGTATGAGATTTCCGCGGCTTGCTGCCCGCCCCGGTTATCCGCTCTGTTCGTGTTGATTTTTTTATATTCCCAGTTGGCGACCGTTTCGTTCGATTGATAACCGAGCGCCCATTTCCCGAGAAATATTGTCGCCCGGTATCCGATGGCAAGCGGTGAACCGGAAACCGAGGATTCATTCAGCATCTTTATCAGATGCGGATTTTCGATGTTGATCTCTGATGTATCTAACAATTCCTTTGCCAGTTTGCTCGGCTGAAGCATCGGCTGGTCCTGTGAAGCATTCGGATACGTATTTTCCTTGGAAATGCTGACGACAGAGTTGGGAACCTTAAACGGTTTCTTTGCACCGGCAGACGGCGCTGCAAAAAAACTAAAGGATAACAGCAGAATCAATGTGGCATGAAACAGCTTTTTCATCATATCACTCTTTCTATAGCATTTTCCTTTAGTCTTTTCCTCCGTAATCGTTGTTATCCGCATTTTTTACAGGTTAAAGCAGGAAAAATCCGATCGCCATGATGACATAAGCGGCAAGGAGAGTAGCCCCCTCAAACCAGTTCGAATCACCGTCATTTGAAATCATTGTCATCAAAAGGACGGATGATATCATCGCGACAAGCTCAGGCAATGTGAATACCAGCGGCATATTGACCGGAAAAAAGATGGAACAGATCACAAGAACCGGGGCTACAAACATGGCGATCTGCAAAGTCGAGCCGACCGCGATTTCAACGGCGACATCCATTTTGTCTTTGTACGCCATAATGATGGCCGACGCATGCTCTGCGGCATTTCCGACGATTGCGACGATAATCACCCCGATAAACAATTCGCTCCAGCCAAACTGTTCAGCCACCGCATGAAACGTATGAACAAGGTTTTCAGATATGTAGGCGACAATAATGGTTGCGATAAATAAGACGGCTGTCGCTCTTTTCCCCGACCACTCAGGCTGCTCCTCTTCTTCCTTGGCCTCCGGCTGGTTCGGCTGATAAACACCGCGGTGGGTGACGAGCTTGAAATAAAGAGCCGCCACGTATAAAAGGATCATGATGATGCTGATGCCGACACTCAAATCAAGTTTGCTTTTTTCCCCCATATCCATGGAAAACACTTCGGGAATGACAAAAGCTACGATAATGGCAAATATCAGCAGGCCTGAATTATGGCGGGCATCATGAATATTGAATTCCTGCCGCTTGTATTTCAAACCGCCGATAAAAAACGACAATCCCGCGACAAGCAGAAGATTGCCGAGCACCGAACCGGTCAGTGAAGCAAGTACGATGCCCGTCAGCCCTTCCTTTAAGGCAAATAGCGATATAATCAGCTCTACCGCATTGCCGAACGTGGCATTCAGCAGACCGCCGATCCGCGGTCCCGCGATAATGGCAAGAGATTCAGTCGCTCTCCCCATATAACTTGCAAGCGCAATAATCGTCAAGCAATAAATAATAAACAAAACCGCTGACGGCCAGTGCATCAGGCCGCCGATGACTGAAAGCGGCACTCCCGCCGCAGCCGTAAAGAAAAAAATCCGATTCATATCTGCCTGGCTCCTTTTTCGAATGAGTCTTTTTTTATCCTTCTCAAAAACTCCCTCAATTACACTTCCGCAGAAAACCGAATTGGCATTTTCAGGTTGCCGGACGCGAAAATTCCGTGTACGATCAAAACAGATACTGAAGAAGGAGAAAATACGCGATGTCACGACTGCACTTCTTTATTTTGGTTCTGCTTGTTTCCATCTCCGGTTTTTCCCAAGGCATGCTTTTGCCGGTGATTTCCGTCATTTTTGAAACGAACGGAGAATCAGCCGCCATAAACGGCCTTCACGCAACAGGCTTGTATATCGGCGTGCTTCTCGCGTCGCCATTTATGGAAGCGCCGCTGAGAAAGCTCGGATTCAAACCTCTGATGGTCGCGGGCGGATTTCTTGTCATCATCAGCTTATTCAGTTTTATTTGGCTTCAATCCATATGGTTATGGTTTTTTCTTCGGCTGCTGATCGGAATCGGGGATCATATGCTGCATTTTTCCACCCAAACGTGGGTGACTTCCAAGTCAACGCCCCAAAACAGAGGAAGAAACATTTCGCTGTACGGACTGTCCTTCGGGCTTGGATTCGCTGTCGGCCCGTTCATGGTCCCTCTTGTGAAAACAAGTCCGTCCCTTCCGTTTATCGTATCCGGCTGTATCAGTCTTGCCGCCTGGCTGTTTGTGTTTGCCTTACGTAACGAGTACCCGGCGCAAGGTCCGGATGAAACATCCGGGGACAACAGCGCAAAACGGTTTTACCGCGCCCTTCTTTTCGGCTGGGTCGCTTTTCTCCCGGCTTTCGGCTACGGTTTTTTAGAAACGGCGCTGAACGGGAGTTTTCCCGTGTACGCCCTGCGCTTAGGCATATCCGTTGATGCCGTCGCGCTGATATTGCCCGCTTTCGCCATCGGAGGTATTGTATTCCAGTTCCCTCTCGGTTTATTAAGCGATCGATTCGGGAGAAAACGTGTCCTGCTCGTCATCTTATTAACGGGTGCCCTTTGCTTTTTGACGGCCGGATTGTTTCCGTCGCCTTCTGTCATCGGCGGCTGCTTTTTCATGGCAGGGATGGCGGTCGGCAGTATGTTTTCCCTCGGCATCAGCTATATGAGCGACCTGCTGCCGTCCCATCTTCTTCCGGCGGGCAATCTGCTCTGCGGGATTTCGTTCAGCCTCGGCAGCATGATCGGGCCGGTGGCGGGCGGCTGGTATATGCAGCGGTTTGAAAGCGCCAATTTGTTTTACTTTATTACGGTGATTCTGGTCTGTATTTGGCTTGCGCTCGTCTTCGGGAAAACAAAGCACAGCGCCGCATCCGAATCCCATTCTTTTCCCGCCTCATAAAAAGCCGCCTGATTTAGGCCAGGCGGCTTCTTTCTAGTGGTATCCGTTCTGCCCGTTGGCGCTTCCGCTTGTTTTATTCTTCGGGCCGTTTTTTGAGTTTTGTTTATTATGGCTTCCGCCTTTTTTCGTATGCTTGGTCATAGCCGATTCCCCTCCGTTTTTCAGCTTGAACGTCATCCGTTCCTCTATAGCTTGCTCCCGCGATACGGATTTTCATCAGGAAGCTTTTTACGTTTATGTAAAAGCGCGTTGATTTCTCCTCCTAAAATCAGCAGGGTTCCCGTAAGGTAAAACCAGATCATAAGGACGATAATTCCCCCGATGCTCCCGTATGTGGCGCTGTAGTTGGCAAAGGTGCCGACGTAAAATGAGAACAGCATACTGACGATAATCCAGCCGGCTGCCGCAAATACGGCTCCCGGCAGCACAAAACGGAGGGAAAGCCTTTTATTCGGCGCGAAAATGTAAAGCGCGGTAAAGACGATTAAAAGGATAAGCGGACTGATACCCCAGCGGACAACCGACCACACCTGCAAAAACAAGCCGGGGGCGCCGATAAAATCTGCGGCCAGCAGTCCGATTTCTCTGCCGAATACCGGCAGAAGCAGTGCGATTAAAATCGTAACCACCATCGCGATGGTTAAAAAAATTGAGGTCAGGCGAATGATGATAAATGAGCGGTTTTCCTCGACTTCGTAGGCATGGTTAAATGCTCTGACAATCGCGTTCATACCGTTAGAAGCCGACCAGATGACGGCGATAATCCCGAATGACAAAAGTCCGCCGCTGCGTTTGTTCAGCGTTTGCTCCGTAATGGATTTCACCATGGACATTGCGCTGTCGGGCGCGTATTGATCGACTGCGCCGAGCACGTCTTCTGCCGATATGGGAAGATAGGCGGTGAGCGTCAGCATGAAAATCATTAACGGAAACAATGACAGAAGAAAAAAATACGCCAGCTCCGCCGATTTACTTTGTCCTTCATGCAGAGAAAATCTTGCAAACAGCTCCTTTATAAAACTCATGACATCCCACCTCAATGATCGTTTTTCGAAAAATGCTCCTTCGTCTCTTTTAACAGGTCAATGACCTGCGGCGTCGTCTGCTTCAGCTTGGTGATCTGTCCGTTTAAAAAACTCAGATCGTCCGATACGGTATTGGCGATGCTTTTCACTTGATCCAGTTTTGCAGAAGCCTCCTGTTTCAAGGCTTCGGGATTATTCCGGTAAAATGCCGCACGCCGCCTGCACGCGTCCATGTTCCGGAAACATGCCTCTCTTGTCGGCTTATGTAATAAAGAAAGTGCTCCGCCGGCGGCAGCGCCGATCAGAATCGCTTTTGCCATGATGCGTGTCTGCTTCATCGGTCAATCCCCCTTATAAATGATGGTCTTTCTTTATTGTCTCCAGCAAATGACGGCACCCGGACTCGATCAGAGCGTACACTTCGCTGAAATTTCCGGTATAATACGGATCAGGCACGTCCGCAAGATCCGACTCCGGTACATAATCAAGCAGCCTTGCGATACGCGGCGCCGCTTTTTTATAACCGGCCATGCTGCGCAGATGCCCGATATTTTCAGCATCCATCGCAATGACGTAATCAAAATCGGTCAGATCAGACTCACGGACCTGTCTCGCCGTGATGCCGCTTGTGCTGATCCCTTTCTCTTTAAGGATCTTATCTGTTCCCTCATGCGGCGGATTTCCCGCATGCCAGGCGCCGATTCCCGCTGAATCAATGTTAATCTGCCCGTTCAGCCCGTTTTTCTTCACCATATCAAAAAATACCGCCTCTGCCATAGGCGAACGGCAAATATTTCCCAGACAGACAAACAGCACATGTATCATATCGATAACCTCCCTATTCTTTCCCCGCATTTTGAGGATCAAAAACCTTATCAACATCTTAGCAATTTTTCTGCGGCTGTGGAAATAAGCTTTTATTCTAAATGAATTCTGTTAGAATAAAGGGTACGAAAACGGTCATGAAAGGATGCATGAATTTGCCGAGCCAACAAACAGAAACGTTAAACAAAATGATTGAAGACATTTCGCAGAAGCTCAACATGCTCAATGTCGGCGTCATCAGAGCGGAAGATTTCAGTGATGAAAAAATAGAAGATCTTACATACCTTCATCAAATGGTCATGAAAAAAGCATCATTCAGTCCGAGTGAAATGCAGGCCATTGCTGAGGAGCTCGCCTCTCTCAGAAAATAAACCCGTGTCAGCCCCGCCGAAAAACAGCGGGGCTTTTTTGATTTAAAAAAGTAAAAAATAAAAGTTCATCGGTTTGACACAATTAAAAAGAAGGCGTATAGTAACTGTGAACTTGGTAGAACGATATACTAAAAGAGCGGGCCGCTAATTTGTTTTTATTTAGTAGAACGATATACTTGCTGTCTTATCAGTGTTAATCAAGTATACCTGCAGCCGTTTTATCAAACCAGTTTTTAAAGAAAGGCAGTGGTTCAATAAAGGGGAATGGTTCTGTGCGTTTATCAATTTAAAAAATAATTTAACTTTAATAACCGCATTAGGGGATGTCATCATGAAAAACATATACACCAAAATGGCAGCGGGTCTTTATATCAACTATTTCCTGCTGGGCATGATCAATATTATTATCGCATCGAATATGGAAGCATTATCAAAACAGCTTCATACATCCGCAGCCGGAGTCAGCTATTTGGTCTCCGCCATCGGCATCGGGAAGCTGATCTCGCTTCTGTTTGCCGGAAAGCTCTCGGATACATTCGGGAGACGGCCGTTTATCGTGGCGGGCGCATTTCTGTATCTGATTTTCTTAATCGGAATTCCGCTTTCGACAAACTATACGGAAGCGTTTATCTTTGCTATTTTCGCAGGGATCGCCAATTCATTTTTGGATTCCGGCACATATCCGGCGCTTATTGAAGGATTTCCGAAAAACGCAAGCTCTGCAACCGTGTTAATCAAAGCGTTTGTATCCATCGGCGCGACGGTGCTTCCGTTTTTTATCGCATTTATTGCGGACAGGCATTTATTTTACGGATGGACGTTTTTCGTGCCCGGCATTATTTTCTTCCTGAACGGCTTTTTCCTGTTGAAAGTTCCGTTCCCGAATCATAAACAAAAAGATGACGGCGGCCGGACGGAAGCTTCCCCGTCTGATGACACGTTCAGATCACAGCCGTCGATATGGCGCGAAGGCCTTGCCATTATTTTGTTAGGCTTTTCATCAACGGCGCTGTTTATGCTCGTTCAAGTATGGCTTCCTAAGTTCGGTCAATCCGTTTTGGGTATGCCCGAAGTGCAGGCCGTCAAATTGTTGAGCTATTACAGCATCGGGGCGCTTGTGTCCGTGTTATTGCTGGCTGTGCTGTTAAACAGAGTGATTCAGCCGATTACGGTTATGGTGCTGTACCCGGTGATCGCGGCAATCGCGCTGCTTGCTCTGATTTTCATTCAGCAGCCGGCCGTATCGGTCATCAGTTCCTTCGTCATCGGACTTTCAACTGCGGGCATTCTGCAATTGGCGATGACGGTTATGGCTGTTTTATTCCCTAAAAATAAAGGGACCATCACATCTTTTGTTAATATAGCATCAAGCTTATCTTTTATTGTCATTCCGCTTATAACGGGAGCGATATCCAAAACGGCCGGCCTGACCCCTGTTTTTCTGCTTGATATCGGAATTGCGGCCGTCAGCGCCCTCCTCGCATTGTTTATCGGTATCCGTTTTAAGCAAGTGATGAAAGCCTGACTATTTTTTAAAGGGAGAGAACGTATCATGCAATCTATTACAATCAGAAACACGGTCATCGGCGAAGGACTTCCGAAGATCATTGTGCCGCTGATGGCAGCCCGAGAGAAAGAACTCCTTGAAGAAATTGAAGCCGTCAACAGGCTTAACCCGGATATCATTGAGTGGCGGGCGGATGTATACGAGCACGTTGAGAGCCCGGACGCCGTAAAAGGCATGCTTGAAAAGGTGCGGAAAGCCGCAGGCGCAACACCGCTGCTTTTTACATTCAGAACCCATAAAGAAGGCGGAAATAAAGTTATTGACGTCCGCCTTTACATTGAATTGCTTAAAACCGTAATCGAAACAACACACATTGACCTTGTAGACGTTGAATTGTTTACGGGAGAAGCGGAAGTCAAATCAATTGTGAAAACTGCTGAAGACAATGGCGTATATGTCGTCATGTCCAATCATGATTTTCATCAGACACCAAAAAAAGAAGAAATCATCTCCCGGCTGCGGAAAATGCAGGCGTACGGCGCGCACATTCCGAAAATCGCGGTGATGCCGCAAAGCACTGAAGATGTTTTCGTCTTATTGGATGCCACACATACGATGAAAACACAATACGCAGACCGGCCGATCATCACGATGTCAATGGCGGGAACGGGCCTGATCAGCCGGCTGGCCGGGGAAGTCTTCGGCTCGGCGTGTACGTTCGGCGCGGGCAAAGAAGCATCTGCGCCCGGACAGATTCCCGTTGCTGAATTGCGAAGTGTACTCAGCATTTTAAATAAAAATATGTAATCAGCGTTTTTCTTCCCTCAAGCGGAATGAAAAACAAATGAATGGACTAACGGAGGAATACATCATGAAGAAAGATTTAGGACGGATTAACGGAAAAACTCAGCTTATCGGATTATTCGCGACACCGATCGGACACTCTTTATCTCCGACGATGCACAACCTGGCGTTTAAAAAATTAGGGCTGAACTACGCTTACCTCGCATTTGAAGTCGGCAATGAACAGCTTGAAGATGTGGTGACGGGAATGCGCGCCTTAAACGTCAGAGGTTTCAATGTCTCGATGCCGAACAAGATGAACATTCTCCCTTACCTCGATGAACTCGCGGATTCAGCGAAATTCACCGGCGCGGTGAATACAGTGGTGAATGAGAACGGAAAATTGATCGGACACTCCACTGACGGTATGGGATACGTCCGCAACTTAAAAGAACACGGCATCGACATCACAGGCAAAAAAATGACGCTGGTCGGTTCCGGCGGAGCCGCTACTCCGATTGCGATTCAATCCGCATTGGAAGGCCTCGGCGAAATCTCAATTTTCGCCCGCAATGACGCGTTTTTCGAAAAAGCGGAAGAGAATGTCCGCATCATCAATGAAGAAATGAAGGGCTCTTCTTGTAAAGCGAATCTTTTCCCGCTCGAAGATCAAGATGCGCTGCGTGCTGAAATCGCTTCTAGCGATATTTTTACAAACGGAACGGGTGTCGGCATGAAACCGCTTGAAGGCTTGAGCGTCATTGAAGACACATCCATGCTCCGTCCGGATTTGATTGTGACAGACGTCGTTTACAACCCCGTTACGTCGAAATTGCTTGAACAGGCTCAAGCGGCCGGCTGCCAGACCATTAACGGCCTCGGCATGATGCTTTGGCAGGGCGCCATGGCGTTTGAATATTGGACAGGCCGTGAAATGCCGGTTCAGTATATTAAAGAGCAGATGTTTGAATAATCTATTGTGACAGAAGCGCCGAAGGACAATCCGTCTTCCGGCGCTTTATCTTTTTCTCCCCCTCTCTCTTTCTTCTCACGCGCCAAAACGCTTATAATGGAGGTAACGAATAAAAACCAAGTGAGGAATGCGACGTATGAAACAGCAAAAAAAACGCCGGGTGACATTGCAGCAGGTCGCTGAGCATGCCGGCGTCTCAACATCCACCGCCTCATTAATCGTCCGCAATAATCCGCGAATTTCCGAAGCAACCCGTGAGAAAGTGCTTCAATCCATGCGGGAGCTTGGGTACGTATATGATCGGGTCGCCGCGAATTTACGATCACAGACGTCCACAACGGTAGGATTGATTATCACTGACATTTCCAATACGTTTTTCTCAGAGTTTCTGATCGGCGTGCAGAATACACTCGAGGAAGTCGGATTAACAGTGCTCTTAGGCACGACTTTTGATTCCGTCGCCAAGCAGGAGCAGCTGATCTCGACCATGCTGGAACACAGGGTCGGCGGATTGATTTTATGCCCGGTTTCAGGCGCAGCTGAGGAAACACTTTCCCGCCTTGAGCAGCTTGATATTCCGGTCGTGCTCGCCGTCAGGGAGATTGCCGATGCGGACTGTGATTTTGTCGGAGCTGACTATGAGGAAGGCACCTATAAGGCAGTGCGCCACCTCATTGAGAAAGGGCACCAGGAGATTGCGTTTCTGGGCGGCGTGAAGCACTCATCAACATGGACGAAACGGATGAAAGGTTTTAAAAAAGCGCTACGTGAAGCGGATCTTGAAGTAAAAAATGAATTTGTGATTGACAGCGCGCCGACCCGCGAGGCAGGCTATGAGGCAGTGATGGAGCTGCTCCGCCGGCCTGAGCGCCCGGCCGCGATTTTCTGTTTCAGTGATTTGGTCGCGTTCGGCGTCATGCAAGGGATCAGAAAAGCAGGACTCATCCCGGGCGAAGATATTGACATTGTCGGCTTTGACAACGTGCCGGAAGCTGAAATTTCTTATCCCCCGCTTACAACCGTTTCTTCTTTTCCCCGGCAGTCGGGAAAAGAAGCGGCTCAATTGCTGCATCATAAAATCACCAATTCCCAGCACCAAAAACAGCGCATTATTCTGGCGCCCGAGCTGGTCATTCGTGAATCTTCACAAAAAAAGCGGAACGCCTGATACGGCGCTCCGCTTTTTATTATGCAAGCAGTTTTAATGATTCGCGGTTGAATGCCGGAATGTCATCCGGTGTGCGGCTTGTGACCAGCTGATTCTGACAGACGACGACTTCTTCATCCACCACATTTGCGCCCGCGTTTTCCATGTCAATACGGATGGATGTAAACCCTGTCGCTTTGCGCCCGTCCAATGCTTTCGCGTTGATGAGAAGCTGAGGGCCGTGACAGATGGCGAAAACCGGTTTTTTATCATCCATAAATGCTTTGGCAAATTGGACGAAACGGTCATCCGCACGCAGCATGTCAGGTGAGAATCCGCCCGGGATCAGCAATGCGTCAAAGTCTTTCGGATTCACATCATCGATGGACGCATCCACTTTCACTTCCGCTTCCCCTTGTTTGCCTTTGACTGTTTTTCCTTTTTCCTGTTCAATCACTGTTAATTCATGACCCGCATCTTTAAAAGCTTTCGCAGGTTCCGTATATTCGACGTCCTCAAAATAATCCGTTAATACAACTGCAATTTTTTTACCCATAGTTACTACCTCCTGCTTGATGAAGTCTACATAAATCCATGTACCCCAGCCACACTAACATCAAACATAAAAGACTCATTTGCCGCCCATTCGTTTTACATAGGTCATTATCCTCATTTTTCTTCTTTTTACAAGAATCATCATGAAATCTATATAAACTTTCACAAAATATTCTTACAATGGTACTGCATGACAAAATTTGTTGAAAGGTGGAGAACAGGTGAGAATACAGAAAAGACGATGCAGCGTCAATAAGACACTCCGTATTCTGCTGCCCCTAGTTATGATACTTAGTCTAATCCTCCCAATAACACCCATTAAAGCAGAAGAAAACAAATCCTCCAGTGTGAACCTCAGCATTTTAGCGACAACTGACGTTCACGCCAATATGATGGACTACGATTACTACAGCGACAAACCGACAACGGAATTCGGGCTGGCCCGAACGGCTCAGCTCATTGCGAAGCACAGAAGCGAAAATCCGAATACGCTGCTTGTCGATAACGGAGACCTGATTCAAGGGAATCCCCTCGGAGAATACGCTGTAAAATATCAGAAAAACGATATCATTTCAGGCGCAAAGACCCATCCGATTATTGAAGTGATGAATAGTCTGCACTATGACGCAGGAACACTCGGCAATCATGAATTTAATTACGGGCTGGATTTTCTGGACGGGACGATGAAAGGCGCTGATTATCCGATCGTCAACGCCAATGTGAAAACATTGAGCGGTGAAAACCGTTATACGCCTTATGTCATAAAAGACAAAACCGTTACGGATGAAAACGGCGGAAAACACCAGTTAAAAGTCGGTTACATCGGCTTTGTCCCTCCCCAAATCATGACGTGGGATAAAAAAAATCTTGAAGGACGCGTTCAAGTCGAGGACATTGTGGAATCCGCGAAGAAAACCGTCCCGAAAATGAAAACTGAAGGTGCTGATATCGTCATCGCCCTCGCCCACAGCGGCATCGAAAAAAAAGCACAGTCCTCCCGTGCGGAAAATGCCGTTTTTGATCTGGCAACGAAAGTCAGCGGAATTGACGCGATCGTATCGGGCCATCAGCACGGTCTGTTCCCTGATGCTGAATACAAAGGCGCTGATCAATTCGACGTCGATAAAGGCACGATTAACGGCATCCCCGTTGTCATGTCAAGCAGCTGGGGTAAATATGCGGGCGTCATCGACCTCCGGCTTGCAAAAACAGACGGCGCATGGCATGTGGAAGATGGGAAAGGCAGGATCGAGCCGATTGCCGGCCATGTGACTTCGGAAAACGAAACCGTCGTCAATACCGTCAAAAAAGCGCATGAAAGCACACTGAAATACATCAGAGAACCCGTCGGCCAGACAAAAGCCGATATCAACAGTTTTTTCGCCCAAGTCAAAGATGATCCGTCCATTCAAATCGTGACGGATGCGCAAAAATGGTACGCCGAAAATAAGATGAAAGATACGGAATATAAAGATCTGCCAATCCTCTCGGCGGGCGCTCCGTTTAAAGCCGGCGGGCGGAACGGTTCAAACTACTATACGCAGGGGGGGGGGGGGGGGGGGGGGGGGGGGGGGGGGGGGGGGGGGGGGGGGGGGGGGGGGGGGGGGGGGGGGTGGGGGGGGTTGGGGGGGGGGGGGGGGGGGGGGGGGGGGGGGGGGGGGGTTACGGGACGGATGGGTGTACATAGGAAAGAAAAAAATAGTGCGCGTGGTATTAATGGTTGAACAACAAGGTTCAAGTGCAGTAATGCTGTACCAGCGGTAGGAAATCGGGCTGAATAATGTCAGCAGGGCATATTTTATTCAAGTTTCGATATGGATTAAGGAGATGAAATGGGAGAGTTTTTGTGTAGAATTAAGATATTTATTGTGGGTGGGATGTGTAGGAGTATAATTTATGTGTAGATGTACAACGTTAAGAGTATTAATAAGTTTAGTTATGTAATTATGAAAGTTTGATTGAAGGTTAGTATTAAAAGATGTTTATGGTTTGGCAAGGTGATTAGAATAGATGGTTGTTGATGTTGTGGATATTTGTTTGTAAGAGAATTGTATGGGTGAGGTGGTTGGAATATAGTTAGCTTTGTTTTTTTATGTTTAGATGATAAGTGTTTAATGGATGTATTTTGTGTGTTTATTGAATGATTTTAGATTGTTTTAGATGAATGTTATGTTATGGAATGAAAGGAAGGGATATGGTTATTTTAAGGTATTTGGTTTAGAGGGGGAAGATTTGAGGTGGAAAGAAAGAGATGTTGTAGGAGAAGAGTAGTGTTGATTATTATAAGGGAGTTAGGTATGGTATTAGAATTGGTATTTGTGGTTGTTAAGGGATATAGAAGAAGTTTGTTGGTAGATGTTGAGATAAGGGTGATTTTATTAAGTAATATAGATAGAAATAAGTGTGATAGCGAGTTGGAGGTTGTAGTTTTGATGTTTGTATGTGGACGTTTAAGAAGATGAAGGATAAGGGTTGAGGGTGTAGGTGTTAAGATGGAGTGGGTTGGGATAGTGGCAGGGACTGGCTGATTTAAAATTGATGAACAGCATGGGCTACGACGCAATGACCTTCGGAAATCATGAGTTCGATAAAGGCCCAGGTGCTCTCGCCAGCTTCCTGAGCGGGAACGGAAGCGCAGCTGACCCGTCCGGAAAATACAATTTCCAAGCGCCTGACTTCCCGCTTGTCAGCTCAAATGTCGATGTGTCCAAAGAGTCAAAACTCAGACCATTCATGAAAAAAGCAGACACCTTTACGGCAGGGAAAAAGAAAAAAGCAGGCATCTATCCATACATTCTGCTTGATGTAAACGGAGAAAAAGTCGCCGTATTCGGCTTAACGACAGAAGATACGTCCGTCACATCAAGCCCGGGTAAAAGCATTGTCTTTAATGATGCCTTCCAATCCGCACAAGATACGGTAAAAGAAATACAGAACAAAGAACATGTCAATAAAATTGTCGCCCTGACCCATATCGGGCATCAGCGTGATCTCGATCTCGCCAAAAAAGTAAAAGGCATCGACTTAATCGTCGGCGGACATACGCATACGCTTGTAGATAAAATGGAGATTGTCAAAAACGAAGAGCCGACCATCGTTGCCCAGGCAAAAGAATACGGCGAATATTTAGGCCGGGTGGATGTCGCATTTGACAAAAACGGGGTCGTTCTTCCGGAACAATCCTCTCTTCAAGCGCTGCCGGTGAATGAGCAGACGAAAGAAGACCCGGATCTGAAAACAGAGCTTGATCCGTTTAAAAAAGAGCTCATCTCCGTCAAAAATGAAAAAGTCGGCTCCACGAAAGTTGCGCTTGACGGCCGGCGCGAGCATGTCCGCTCTAAAGAAACCAATCTCGGAAACTTCATCGCGGACGGCATGCTGCAAAAAGCGAAGGAAGCCGCCGGCGCCCAGATCGCGATCACAAACGGGGGCGGCATCCGCGCGGGCATTGATAAAGGCGACATCACACTCGGCGATGTGCTGAATGTAATGCCGTTCGGCAACACGCTTTATGTCGCGGATTTAACCGGAAAACAGATCAAACAAGCTCTGGAACAAGGGTTAAGCGGAATTGAGGCTCAAGGGGGCGCCTTCCCTCAAGTTGCCGGTTTAACATACACGTTTACACTGAATAAAAAGCCGGGACACCGCGTTCTTCAAGCTGCTGCCGTGCAGGATGACGGCAGCGTAAAGCCGATTTCTGATAAGAAAACATACAGAGTCGCCACCAGTAACTTTGTCGGTGAAGGCGGAGACGGATATTCCGTCTTTAACGAAGCGTCCCATAAAGAAGACCTTGGCTTTGTCGACTATGAGGTCTTTATCGAGCAGCTTGAAAAAGCGGGAAAAGCGGTGGAACCGAAAGTTGACGGCCGCGCGCAAGAAGTGTACCTGCCGACGAAACAAAAAAACGGCTCGTGGACGCTTGAAGATGACAGCGCATTTGCGGCTTATGCCAAAAACGCCAATACACCGATCGTATACTACGACAAGAATGACGGCGCCAAAAAGCCGATTGATCTCAGCGTAACCAAAAAACAGATCGGCCTGTTAAAGGACAGAACATCTGATTCTTCCCTTACGATCCTGCATGACAAGTTCAGCATGAAAATGCCGATGGCAAACGCTGCAGCTGATGAGACACGGTTCGGCGTGACGCCGAAAAAGAAAGTTAGCGGCGCGCTTTCAAACGTATACGACTTTACAATGAAGCAGAAAAACAAAGACATCAAAACATTCAAAGCGCCTGTAAAGCTTACCATGCGCATTGAGAATACGAAAAAGGCGAAACAGCCGGGCATTTATCACATAGACCGGAAAAAGAACGCCTATACAAAAACAGACAACGGATCGGTTTCACACGATCTCGTCACGGGCTATACCAATCATTTCAGTGAATACGCGATATTAAACGCAAACACGAAGAGCTCGCCGCCGATAAGCGGAGATCACGGCTCCGGAAAGCAGCCAAACGGCCAAAACCCTTCATCCGGCCAAGCGCAGGACGGAGTATCGCCGGGCGGCCTGCTTCCTGATACAGCCACAGCGATGTATTCCATCCTCCTTGCCGGGTTTCTCATCAGCGCGCTCGGAACGGCACTGTATCTGTATCAAAGAAGAAAAGCAAAAAAAGTGAACGAAGCATAAAAAGGCCGCTTTTCTCGGGCGGTTCTCCCAAAAGCTCTCCTGATCTGATGTCAGGGGAGCTTTTCCCGGTCCGCCTTCTGAATCGACAGCGGTACGGCCGAATGATAAAATATGAGCGTTATTTATGCAGCAGCTGCATAGCTTGACACTTCACGGCGGGGCCTGTTTGGAGGACTTTTTTTGATAATAACAAAAAACAAACGAAACAGCATTACTTACAAAATAAAGCTGTTTTACGTGATAACAGCGCTTTGCTGTATCAGCTCGCTCATTTTCGTCAATTACAACGCTTCTTTTTATGAGCGCCCGATTGCCAAAGTGACGAAAACAGCATTGGAACACCAGTCTGATGTGCAGGACATGCACAAAAACAAAGATAAGATTTTCAGTCAGACGATTACAGCCAAACTTGAAAACGGCAGTCAAAAAGGAAAGCTCATTCATTTGTCCAATCAGTATTCCTCATCCGGAGCGAATGATCAAAAGTATCAGCCCGGCGATGAAGTATTCGTGTCAATTGATAAAGGGAAACCATCAAGTAAGGATATATCCGGAAGCATTATAGATAAAAAACGGGATAAACAGCTTTTGCTGATCGCTTGGATTTTCATATTCACCCTACTGATCGTCGGCAAAAAACAAGGCTTCTTTTCGATCATCAGCCTGATGTTTAACGCTGTTTTATTGTCTTATGCATTAGATTTATACCGAAAGCACCCGAATATCGGGCTGATTTTCATCTGCGGTATCTGTATTCTCATCTTTACTGTCATTTCATTGCTGCTTGTCAGCGGTTTTCACGCGAAAACATATGCCGCCATAGCCGCGACGCTCGCAGGCACTTTTGTCTCCCTGCTCATTACGTATTTGGTGATGGCGGCAACCGGAGAAAAAGGTCTCAGATATGAAGAAATGCAGTATTTAACCCGCCCTTATCACACGGTGTTCATGGCCGGGGTATTTATCGGATCACTGGGAGCGGTCATGGATGTGGCCATTACCATGACGTCATCTGTCTTTGGATTATATGAAGAAAACAAGAGTATCTCATTACAAGCACTCAAACGTTCCGGAATGGAGATCGGTAAAGACATCATGGGGGCGATGACCAACATTCTGTTTTTTGCTTATATCAGCGGCTCTATACCGATGATGCTTTTGTATTTGAAAAATGATTCCCCGATAGGATTCACTCTTTCTATGAACATTTCCTTGGAAATAGCCAGAGCATTGGCGGGGGGAATCGGAATTGTATTAACCATCCCCGCCAGTCTGTATGCTTCTGTCTTTTTTATTAAACGAAAGAAGGCAAGCTCATGAATGTCATCGTAATTCTTGCGGCGATTTTATTTCTATTGATGGTTCTCATCGGCGGTAAAAAGGGAGCGAGGTCTTTTATTGCGCTATTTTTAAATTTCGGCGTTCTCTTTCTCACCATCATTTTAATGACAGACCCGCACATCAATCCGATTGTTTTAACATTGCTCTCTTCCGCCGCGATTTGCAGCATTACACTTTTTTATATTAACGGGGGTAACGTCAAAACCGTAACCGCCTTTATTTCTGCCATGCTGACGATCGTATTGATGCTGTTTTTTATTCTGGCCGTCACGAAACAGACTTCGATTCAAGGGTTTGGTGAAGAAGAACTGGGTGATATCGGCATATTCACACTTTTTGTCGGGGTGGATTTTGTGAAGGTTACCGCGGCTATGATCATTATGGGCACGATAGGGGCAATTACCGATGTGGCGATCTCCATTACATCACCGATGAGAGAGATTTACAGCTATAACCCGTCCATGAGCCGAAAAGATCTGTACAAATTCGGTTTAAGCATCGGGAGAGATATTTTAGGAACGAATACGAATACGTTATTCTTTGCTTTTTTCGGCAGCTATTTGGCTTTAATTATCTGGTTTAAAGACTTATCATACTCTGCTGAAAAAATAGTGAACTCAAAAGTCTTCAGCGCGGAAGCCGTCACCATTCTTTGCGCCGGCGTCGGGATCGGCATCATCATTCCCGTTACGTCCTGGATCACCGCCTGTTTTTTAGCGAAACAGACGAAACGTTAAAAGCTGCCGGGAAAATCCCGGCAGCTTTTTTTATTGATCTTATACCCACTTTACAACGTCTTTTGCGGCAGATCTTGTTTTCGGACGCGGTTCTCTGACACGGTAACCGAATGCGGCCATGACAGAGATGTCGAAACTTCCGTTTTCCAGAAGTCCTTCTTCCTCAAGGATCCGGTGGATTTCTTTGTAGTTGAAGCCTTCTACAGGGCAAGAGTCGATTCCGATCTGCGCCGCGGCTGTCATCATATTGCCAAGTGCGATGTATGTCTGTTTTGAAGCCCAGTCAAACAGCGCTCGATCTGATTCAAGCAGATTGAAATCATTTTTCTGGAAATCTTCTGTTTTGCTGATATAGCCTTCATACATATCTTCCGGCATTTTTTTGACTTCCTTCAAGTGGTTTTTGACATAATCGGCGTCAAAACGGATATCCTTTGCCGTCCGGGCAAGCAGAAGTACGAAGTGGCTTGCAGTCGGCAGCTGCTTTTGCGCGCCCCATGTGAACTCGCGGAGTTTTTCACGAAGCTCCGGGTTTTGAACGACGACAAATTTCCAAGGCTCCAAACCGAGTGAGCTCGGGGACAGTCTTCCCGTTTCTAAAATGAATTCAAAATCGCTTTCTGAAATTTTTTTCTCAGGATCAAATTCCTTTGTGGCGTGTCTGAATTGATACGCTTCGATGATCTGCTGTTTTTTATCTGACATTCATGATCTCTCCTTTTTATCTCATTATGTACTATTGTAGCCATTATTTTTGAAAGTACCAGTACGCACATTTTTGTTGGATAGTATTCATTTTGATACTGACAAAAAAACGGGCTGCCGCGGCAGTCCGTTTTTATTTTTCTCTTCTCGCAAAGCCGACGAAACGGAATGTATCGAGTCTGTGCCGGCTTTCCGTTACTGAAAGAAGCTGGTGTCCTCCAAAAAGACACGGTTTTTCACGACTGCCATATGGCTGAATCCGGGCGAAATTCACAACAGGAGCGCAAAAAGCATACAGTACTGTACAACTAAGTTAAAGAGGTGTGAAGAGATGCCATCCACTGTTATCAACCTGTACTATCTGAAGATTAACAGTATTTCTGGCAACGGATCTATTACGATTGGGGAAGCGGCATACAACAGTCCCACCACAAACAACAAATCACAAGGACTGAACTCTTCATTCGGCGATACGTCACCTATAGAATCGATGATGGAGAACTTGTTAAATGATCCTGATGTAAACGACCAGACAGCCATCGGAACTGCAGATACCGCAAATATTACGCCGGTGCCGCCCATTATAGATTAAAGGGGTTTTTATGAATGCCTTACCAAATTAACGTCGTCAATATAAAAGTAAACGGAGCCACCCAAAACGGAAACGTCGATATCGGTCAGACCGTACAAAACAGCCACACCGCCAACAGCAAATTTGTCGGCGCGAACTTTTCTTTAGGAGACTTTTCACCGGCCGCCGGATGTTTGAATTCGGGCCATCTTGACCCTGATGTGAGCGACCAGGATCAGATCGCCAACCCGTCAATGCCGATCGCAAATCAAATATAAGGGGGGTTTGCTGAAGTGGATATCGAAAAAATGAGAAAGTGGCTTGAGATTACGAACGAGCACAAGCCCAGCGACTTTTGGACCAATGTCCTGAAACGGAAATCTCCCGAAGAATTTTTCTCCTTACAAAAAAACACCTTGGTTTATGATATCTATCAGGATGAACAGCACACATTTGTCATTGTGGAAATGCCCGGCGTCTACGAAGAAGAATTGACATTGAGGCTGGTGTCAAGAACGCGGCTGCATATAAAAGGAAACATCACGCCCCTTTTTCCAAAGGACATGGGGATCTGCCAAAACCGATATTACGGAGAAATTGATGAGACGATTGAACTTCCTGAACCGGCTGAGCCCCATCTGCTGCAGGCGCAGTGCATGAACGGCCTGCTCCACATTTCCTATCCGCGCCTTATGGAATACATTCCTTTTCAGCAGAAAATATAAGGAACCGGTTTACGGACGGTTCAGGCGTCTGTACACTTTCTCCTTATAATGAGAAGATGCGGGTTCTGAGAACATGTCTCTCTCCTCCGTCAGCTTGTCGAGTCTGACTTGTTTTTCCGTCCGTTTGTTCCGCAGGTGATCCAGCTCCGTTTCATTGCGGCACTTGGCGATCAAATAATCGAGCGTCATCAGCTCTTTCTTCAGCGCGCCCTCATCCTCGGCGATCCCGGCATTTTTCAACATGCGGTAGCCCATTCTGAGCGACTCCGGAAGATGTGCGGCATCGTCTTTCGGCAGGGGCTTTCCCATGCCTTTGATGCCGGCGAATTCTCCATCCTTAATGGCGCGCTTGATTTTATCTTCAGCCACGATATGGGCAATATCCATCACTTGTTACCTCCTTTTTTCAATTAGACCGGATCATATCCATACAAAAATCCTGATCCCATTTTGTTCCATTCGGATTTTTCTTAGGCGGCATTCATCAGATAAACCGCCGTTGCGACAGCGTTTTTCGCCCTTTTTCCGATGAGCCTTTTCCACCTTTTCTATTTGCTGGTTTCATGGTATATTGATTACGTTCGTTTTTTCTATCGTTCCGTGTAAACCGTGATCGGAAAAAAGGAGTGTAACAATGAAAACATTTATAAAAGAAAGAGGACTTGCCTTCTTCTTGATAGCGGTCGTGTTATTGTGGGTGAAAACATATGCTGCTTATATTTTAAACTTTAACCTCGGCATAGACAACACGATCCAGAAAATATTGCTTTTTGTGAATCCGCTGAGCTCCGGCCTGTTCTTTCTTGGATTTGGACTTCTTTTCAAGAAAAAATTACAGCAGACAGCCATTATTGTGATTCATTTTTTATTGTCTTTTTTGCTTTATGCAAACATCGTCTATTATAGATTCTTTAATGATTTCATTACCATCCCGGTCATGATGCAGGCAAAAACAAACGGCGGCCAGCTCGGAGACAGCGCGTTCTCATTAATGAGATGGACAGACGTCTTCTACTTCCTGGATACCGTCATTTTGATTATTTTGGCCCTTAAGATGAAAAAACCGGCTGAAAAACCGGCGAAGAAATCATTCAGAATCGTTTTGGCTTCCGCCGTGCTTGTGTTCCTGATCAACCTCGCCGTAGCGGAAACCGACCGTCCTGAGCTTTTGACACGCTCATTTGACCGTAACTATCTGGTGAAATACTTGGGCACGTACAACTTTACGATTTACGATGCCGTGCAGAATGTGAAGTCAAACAGCCAGCGCGCGCTTGCCGATTCAAGCGATGTAACGGATGTGGAAAACTATATGAAGGCCAACTATGACGTGCCGAACAATGTCTACTTCGGAAAAGCCGAAGGAAAAAACGTGATCTACGTCTCATTAGAGTCTCTGCAGTCCTTCATCATTGATTACAAAATTAACGGCAAGGAAGTGACGCCGTTTTTAAACAAACTGGCGCATGACAATCAAACATTCTACTTTGATAACTTTTTCCACCAAACGGGACAAGGTAAAACATCAGATGCGGAATTTATGATGGAGAACTCTCTGTACCCGCTCTCGCAAGGTTCGGTTTTCGTCAATAAAGCGCAAAACACGCTGCAGTCCGTTCCTGCGATTTTAAAAGGCAAAAACTACACGTCTGCCGCTTTCCACGGAAATACGCAGACCTTCTGGAACCGTAACGAAATGTACAAAGCGGAAGGCATCGATAAGTTTTTCGATTCTGCTTATTATGACATGAGCGAAGAGAATACGAAAAACTACGGCATGAAAGACAAACCGTATTTCAAAGAATCCATGCCGCTCTTAAAGAGCCTGCCGCAGCCGTTCTATACGAAGTTCATTACGCTGTCAAACCACTTCCCGTTCGGGATGGATAAAGAAGACACAGACTTCCCGGCGGGAGACTTTGGCGATTCGGTCGTCAATAACTACTTCCAGTCCGCGAACTATCTGGATGAATCAATCGAACAGTTCTTTAATGACCTGAAAAAAGACGGCCTGTATGATAAATCGATTATTGTGATGTACGGAGACCACTACGGCATCTCTGAAAACCATAATAAAGCGATGGCGAAAGTGCTTGGCAAAGATGAGATCAATGAATACGACAATGCCCAGCTTCAGCGGGTTCCGCTCTTTATCCACGCTCCGGGCGTGAAAGGCGGCCGCAATCATAAATTTGCCGGCGATGTCGATGTCGCGCCGACTGTTCTCCATCTGCTCGGCGTCGATACGAAAGATTATCTCATGTCAGGTTCAGATATCTTATCGAAAGAGCACAGAGAAGTGATTCCGTTCCGTAACGGCGACTTCATCTCACCGAACTACACGAAAGTATCCGGCAAGTATTACGATACGAAAACCGGAAGACTTTTAGATGATTCAGAAGTCGACAAAAAAGAAGACTCACTCGTCAAGACTGAGCTTGAGATGTCTGATAAGATCATCAACGGAGATCTGCTTCGCTTCTATCAGCCGAAAGGCTTCAAGAAAGTGGATCCTTCAAAAATCAATTATACAAAGCGTGAAGATTCTTCAGCAGATGATCAAAAAGAATAAACAAAAGCCAGATCATATCAATGATCTGGCTTTTTTATGTTCAGCTCCCGGCAGCGGCCATAGAGCGCTTTTGCAGGCTGTCGGAAAGAACCGAATAAGCGACGACTTTCTTTTTCTGCTGTTTGACGACATCTACATGATCTTCGTAGCTGTATACAAACACCGTCACATCTTTTTTCCCTTTTCTCGTCTTAATGACAAGCGGGTCGGCTCCGTTCTGCGGATGAAGATACCGCTCTTCATCACCTGGGTATATATAATGCCGTTCGATAAATACGGCTTCGTTAAAATCATCAATCACCCGGCGTTTGTCTTCGCCTTCCAGACGTTTTCCGCCGAGGGATACGGCAGCGGACGCGTCACTGAGCTTCGAATGGGTTTCAAATTTTCGGAGAATCCATTCCACCGCTCCGGTAGGAAGGCATGTCAGCACAATCTTAATCAGGCTTATGACAACAATTGAAACAACTGCAATCCACGTCACCTTACATCATCTCCATACTTGTTCTACATGAATCTTACCACAGGAGGAAACGTTGTTTTTTGTCCATTATGTGAAACTTGATATATGTTCAAAAAAACCCGGATCACATAGATGATTCGTGCTTCGGTCTACTTCTGACCGTCATGGCGGACGGCCTCTCTCAACTCTTCTGCGACAAATTCGACGTTCGGCCCGATAATGACCTGCGCCGTTTTATTCCCCGTTTTGATAACCCCTTTTGCTCCCGCTTTTTTAAGTGCCGTCTCATTAATGAGGGATGTATCCTGAACGGTCAGTCTGAGGCGGGTCGCACAGTGATCAATCGTTTCGAGATTTTGTCTGCCTCCGAGCCCCTTGAGCATGGCATGTTCTTCAACCGAACCGGCCGTATCCTCACTAAGCACTTCTTCCTCTTCCTCATCATCTTCCCGTCCCGGCGTCTTCAAGTTTAACGATTTGATGAGCACGTAGAAGACAGCAAAATAGATCACCGCATAACAAAGCCCGACAACGAGCAGCAAAAGCGGTTTTTCCGCAATACCGTAGCTGAGAAGATAATCGATCGCCCCCGCTGAGAACGAAAAGCCTGACCTGATGCCGAGAATATTGACGATAAATAAAGAGAACCCGGTTAATAAAGCATGAACCCCGTACAGAAGCGGTGATAAAAACATAAATGCAAATTCAATCGGTTCTGTAATTCCGGTAATAAATGCCGTCAGCGCAAGGCCGATCATCATTCCGGCCGTCGCTTTGCGCTTGCTTGGCTTAGCTGCGGCAATCATTGCCAGACAAGCGGCCGGAAGCCCGAACATCATAATCGGAAAGAATCCCGTCATATAAGTCCCGGCCGTCGGATCCTTCGCAAAGAAGCGGGCCAGATCTCCCGTTTTTCCGTGAAAATCGCCAAACTGGAACCAAAAAATATTATTCAGTACATGATGAAGACCGAATGGAATCAAAAGCCGGTTAAAAATCCCGTAAATTCCGGCACCGATGCCCCCGAGCCCGATCATCCATTCCCCGAATGACGTAATCACCGACTGAATCGGCGGCCACACAAAGCCGAAAATACCGGCCAAAATAATGGTAATCAGCGCCGTTACAATCGGAACGAGCCTGCGTCCGCTGAAAAATCCGAGATATTCAGGCAGCTTCGTATCCTTAAAGCGATTATACGTGTATCCCGCAATTAACCCCGCGATAATCCCTCCGAAAACGGCCATATTATTTGTCGAATTGATCGATTTTACAGCCGCGTCCAGCATAATATAGGAAATTGCTCCCGACAGAGCGGCGGCCCCATTGCTGTCTTTTGAGATCCCGATCGCGATTCCGATCGCAAAAATCAGCGGCAAATGATCAAATACCGCTGTCCCCGCCGCATAAATGAACGGAATATTTAATAAATCCTCTCTGCCGATGGCCAAAATAATACCCACGGCGGGCAGAACGGCAATCGGAAGCATAAAGGATTTTCCGAGTTTTTGCAAAAATTGAAGCATATTACCCATCCCCCTTCTTTTTTCTTAAATATATCACATAAGTCATCTAGTGATCTATACCAATTTTCCCTTCATTTATGCACATAAGGCTTGTTGGTTTTCTATTTATAAAGCAGTTGTGGTAAGCTTGAATCAGATGATTAAACATAGAAAGCGGGAATGACAATGATTGTAACGAACGATCAAGAATTAGAAGGTCTTAAAAAAATCGGCAGAATCGTCGCCCTGGCGCGTGAAGAAATGAAGAAAAAGGCAGAGCCCGGCATGAGCACGAAAGATCTTGACCTGATCGGAAAGGCGGTGCTTGACGAACACGGAGCCGCTTCCGCTCCGGAGAAGGAATACGATTTCCCCGGCGTGACATGCATCAGCGTAAATGACGAAGTCGCTCACGGCATTCCGAGCGCCTCTAAAATCTTAAAAGCCGGGGATCTTGTAAATATCGATATTTCGGCGGAGTTCGGCGGTTTTTATTCCGATACGGGAATTTCATTCGTGCTCGGAGAAGGCGATGAACGTCTGCAAAAGCTTTGCAACTGCGCACAATCCGCGTTTCAAAAAGGACTGGAGCAGGCAAAAGCCGGAAAACGCCAAAATCAGATCGGCAGAGCCGTCTACCATGAAGCCCGCTCCAACGGATTTACCGTCATTAAAACGCTGACGGGCCACGGAATCGGCAGAAACCTCCATGAAGCGCCGAACCACATCATGAATTACTACGATCCGTTTGATAACGCGCTGTTTAAAAACGGCACCGTGATCGCGCTTGAGCCGTTTATTTCCACGAAGGCTGAAACCATTGTTGAAGCGGGAGACGGCTGGACATATAAAACACCGGATAAAAGCCTTGTCGCCCAAGTGGAGCACACCATCGTCATCACAAAAGACAAACCGATTATTTTAACGGCATTGTAATGTTTCATCTCCCTTCCAAACAGGTATACAACAACTAACCCGAAGGAGGGAGACGCATGAAAAAAGATAAAGAAAAAATCAAAATCGAAAACGAAATACACGCCATGCACGGCGTTACGAAACAGCAGATTTTAGAGGATTTCGAGGAATTTAAAGCGTACCTTCACCAGAAAATTTCCGCCGGAAAGAAACTAGGCCTGGATGACAGCAAAATCATCAAAAGCGCCGCCATCCTCGGGGACTATCTCGCCAAGCACGAGGAGCCCCGCAATGCGGAAGAAAAACTTTTACAAGAGCTGTGGGATATTGCGGATGACAATGAAAAACAGCATTTGGCCCAGCTTCTCGTCAAACTTGCCGGACACTGATACAGTGCCCGGCTTTTTATGTTTCGTGACAAGAGATGTGCTACACTGGACATATGTCTGTGAAAGGAGCCATTTTTCAACATGTGGTTTATTATCTTCGGGTTTATTTTCTTTATTGAAAGCATCATTCTGACCGTTTACGGGGTGAAGAAAAAGAAGGGGATGCTGATTTATTTCGGCGTCGTATTCGGAATTATGACACTCGGCACGGTGCTGTTAAAATTAACCGGCCATTAAGCATGAACAGACCGCCCTTTACATATATATGTAAGAAAGCTTTACATCTCTGAATCGAAAGGCTCAGTTTTTGCTTTCCCCCTTTTCAGCGTCTTTTTATAGATGTTACAATGCCAAAAGTTTGGCAAAAACTGAAGAAACCCTCCCCTGCGGGAGAACGGAGAAAGGAGTTTTCTGACATGCATTATGGCAGTAAAGGCTGGTATGTAGAAGAATTAAAGAAAAAAGGAATTACCCACTATGAAGGAAGAAAGCTTCAAAGCTTCAAAAAGTATTTCCTTGCCAATCTGCTGGAAACAAAGAAACAAGCATAACGTCAATCAGCCGTGCTGTCAGTGCAGCGCGGCTTTTTTTCTATACATTCAAGAGCCTGTCTCTTTTTTTAAGGAAGGACTCCCTCCAGCTTTCTGACAGCGCTTCTTCCCGCAGCACTTCTTCAATGGCCGGCAGATTGCCTGAATCATGGTATTTCACTTCATTCGCATACCAGACGGAAATGCTTTCTTTGCCTCTCGACAAACGCTTCAGGACCGGATGCGGATCGACATATCCTTCTTCAATCACCCTGAAATAAAAGCCGGTAAATCCCGTCTGCTGTACACGGAGCACCATATCTTTGATGCCGTATTTGAGGGCGAGTTTGACGCAGGGCTGGCGCGGCTGGCTTACTTGCACGACGGCTTCGCCCAGCTGAAACACGTCTCCGAGCCATACGTCCTGTTCGGCCAGCCCTTTGACTGTTACATTCTCTCCGAACGCTGCGGCGGGCAGTTTTCTCGCAAGCGTTGTTTCCCAATATGAATAATGCTCGGCGGGATACACGCACACCGCTTTATCAGGGCCGCCGTGATTCTTCAGATCGGCTTGTCCGTCCCCCGCAAAATGGGTTTTATACAGCATGACGGGAGAATCCGCAGGCCGCTTGACGATGCCGGAATTGATTTGTCTGCCGGCAAATTCATGAATTGCCGGCATTCCGAGATTGATAGATAAGACAGAATAGTCTTGCGTCATCCCGTTCACATCCTTTGCGAAATATCATATCTTTCCTTTATCATAGTAGGAAAAAGGTGGTTTTTCCATGCTTCAATATCATATGTTTGCAGACGGCCGGGTTCAAGGCGTCGGTTTTCGCTACTTCGTCCAGATGGAAGCAGACAGACATAAGATTACCGGCTGGGTCAAAAACCGCGATGACGGCCGGGTTGAAATCCTTGCCGAAGGCCCTGAAGAGTCGTTAAAACACTTTGCCGAAGCCGTCAGAAAAGGCAGCTCCTTCTCAAATGTAACAGGCGTAACCATCGAAGAATCACGCCATCTGAAAGGGTACCGCACCTTTTCCATCAGCTACTGATAAGGCTTGTCCTGATAAAAATAATTCGGCTTCACAATCGTATTGTCGTATGATTTATGGAAAATGTGGGTGGAAGCCGGCGAGATCGGCGGAATCAGCCAGGTCCAGTCTCCCGTCAGCTTTCTGCCCGCGTCTTGTTCCTGCTCTTCAAAACGCTTAAACTGATTTGCCGCCGTATGATGATCGACAATGCTGACACCGTGTTTTTTGTATGAATAGAGCACTGCCTTATTCAGTTCTACAAGCACCTGATCTTTCCACAGGTCGGTATTCAGGCTGGATGAAATCCCCATGGCCGACGCGATTTTTCTGAGCAGATCATACCGTTTCTCATCAGCAAGATTCCTTGCGCCGATTTCGGTTCCCATATACCAGCCGTTAAAAGGCGCCGCGTTGTACGACAGTCCGCCGATTTCAAGCCTCATATCGGCGATAATCGGAACCCCGTACCATTTGATATTCAAATCGGCAAACTCTTCAATATCAGGATGAGAGATCGGCACCTCTTTCACGAGAGCCTGAGGCAGGTCGTACCAAACGGGCTGCTCGTCCCCTTTCATCCGGAACAGCAGCGGCAAAATATCAAAATCGGTCCGCTTTCCGCGCCAGCCGAGTTTTTCGCAGACAGCCGTCAGCTCATACGATGCCGGATCGCCGATTCTTCCTTTTTCAGTCTCATATCCCGCATAGCGAATGAGCTGATGATTCCAGATTTCGACCTGTTTCTCCCCATTCTTCTCAGGAGGGAAAATCGTAATTGTCGGTTTAATTTTTCCGCCGTTCGTCGCGATTTCGATATGTTCAAATAAAGCGTCGCGCACCTCTTCTTTTGTATTCACGCCGCGCCGGTCAATGACGTTCAGCGATTGCCAGAACAGACGCCCGATACAGCGGTTGCTGTTGCGCCATGCCATTTTTGCCCCGTGTTCAAGCTCTTCCGCCGTATGGACATAACTGCTCGTCCGATCTATCTCATCTTTTATCGAGTGAAGACGCGCATTGATTTGCGATTCCATGCCGAGTTCCTGATAGCAGACCTCAATAAAATCCTTCGCCTCATCCCAGAGTAATTCCGTATGTTTCAAAAAACTCTCTCCTTCAATTTACATCTGCTTCTCATTGTATCGTTTTTAAGGGTGAACACAATGGTTTTTTTGTCTCATACTGGAAAGTGCAAAGAAAAAACACCTGTGATTTTCGCAGGTGTTTCACAAAACGGAATGCAGTTTTTCAGCCAGTGTAAGCAAATCATCACGGTAGTTTTTTCCTGACATCGGAATCCCGTGACCCGTCAAAAGCGCTTCCGGCTCCAGTTCGGCAAGTTTTTGAACGGATGCTGCCGCAGTCTGCGTATCCGCTGTGAAATAGGCGGGCGGCCCGTGAAGCTCTTGCTTTTGAATGACAACGTCCGCAAGGGATTCCTGCTCAACAGTGATCACGGCATCACCGGCAATCAAAACGCGGTCTTTCTCCCGGAATAATGAAATATGGCCGGTGGTGTGGCCGGGCGTATGAATCCATTTCCAATCTTCAAGCAATGGAACGGCGCCATCTGAAGGCAGCGCCTGAACGGACGGAATGCGGATCGTATGGCGGGGAAACAGCGGTGACAGCTTTGCGACAAGCCCTTTTTTCGCATCCGGCCTGGCAGGCGGATAATCCGCTTTTCCCGTGACGTACGGGAGCTCCTGTTCATGAATATAAACCGGTACATCCCAATGCTTAAGCAGCTCTTCCATCGCACCGACATGGTCAAAATGGCCGTGCGTCAAAATGACGGCCTTCAGCTGATACCCCTGCCCGAACCGGCGTTTCATTTCATCTGTAATCATTTCCGCCGATTGCGGCATTCCCGCGTCAACAAGAATGATTTCCCCCGGAACTGAGGGATTTTCGATAAAGTAAACATTCGCAATCTGCACGGTCAGTCCGTAAACGCCGTCCGCCGCTTTAAAACCGACGCCGCTTTTAACCGAAAAAAGCGGCATAAACGGATCACTCATCATGGCACCTCCTCTGATGCCTTTAGTGTGCGACGAACAGGCTGTTTTATGTTAAAAAATCGTGATCGCGCCGATAAGGAGTGCAAAGGCAGTCATGACGATAACGGCAAGAACCGCCCATTTCATCGCAAATTTCTGATGCTCATCAATGGTTACCCCGGCAAGCCCGACTAATAAATGCGTCGACGGCACGAGCGGGCTTAACATATGAATCGGCTGGCCGATAATCGAAGCGCGGGCGATTTCCACCTTATCAACACCATACGCCACGGCGGTTTCGGACAAAATGGGCAGCACGCCGTAAAAATAGGCGTCATTGGGCATCAGAAATGTAAAAATACCGCTCGTTAAGGCAACAATCGCCGGAATAAATCCCCCCAGCTGCTCCGGAATAAGCGAAACGAGAGATATGGCCATTTCATCAACCATTTTCGTCCCCGTTAAAATTCCGGTAAACACGCCTGCGGCAAAAATCATCGACCCGATCGCTAGCACATTGCTCGAATGGGCTGAAATGCGCTCCCTTTGATCGTTAAGCTTCGGATAATTGACAATCAGCGCGATACAAAACGCGATGATGAACAGCACGGTTAAATTCACTTTTCCTGATACTAAAAACCCGACTAAAGAAAGCGTTAAAAGTAAATTGAACCACCACAGTTTCGGCCGCTTCCATTCATCTTCCACAGCCGCAGCCGTTTCATTTGTATGGGACGGCTGCTTTAATTCGATCACCCCGAGCCGTTTCCTTTCCATCCTTCCGAGTACATAAGCGACCGCAATCATACACACCATGCCGCTCGCAATGACAGGCAGCATCGGTCCCGTCAGCTCCGCCGGGTCCACGCCGAGCGCGCTCGCCGCCCGCGGCGTCGCGCCGCCCCATGGGATCGTGTTCATAATCCCCATGCCGACCCCGGCGATTCCCGCTAAAATAATCGGACGGATTCCGAGCATAATATATAAAGGCAGCATTGCGCTAGTCGTAATCATATACGTCGTCGAACCGTCTCCGTCCAGCGCGACAAGCATGGTCAGCACGGCTGTTCCGACAACAATTTTGAGCGGATCGCCTTTGACCAGCTTTAAAATACGCGCAACCATCGGATCGAATAAACCGGTATCAATCATAATGCCGAAATAAAGAATCGCAAACATAATCATGACTGCAATCGGCGCCACCTGTTCAATACCGGAGATCATCATCCCGCCGACCCGGTTAAATGAAAAGCCGGCAATCAGCGCAAATACGATCGGCGTCAATACGAGCGCAGTTAACACCGAAAGCCGTTTTGTCATAATCAGCACCATAAAAACAACCATCATAAGAAAGCCTAAGATTGCTAACACAGTATGTCCCCCTTATTATGAATACGCTTACATTTTAAAGGCCCGATTCCCCTTCATCCGCCTTTTTGCTATATTATGAGAATTGCATGTTGAAGTAAATATTTTGGATTTTAAAGATTTTTAATTTTTTATAACCTTTTCGTTCATTTTGTTCATTTATAAATAAAAAGGATTCCGCATGTCTGCGGAATCTTTATTTTTCGCTGCTCATCATTTCTTTATAAAACTCGGTCTGCTCTTCTAAAAAGTGTTTTGCGCCGCTGCTGTTTTTATAAAAGCTCTCCCAATCCTGTTTTTTCATCATTTGTTTCCACTCCGCAGATGAGGTAATCTGCTTCAAAGCCTGATCCCAATAAGCGATCTCGCCTTCGGTCATGTCTTTCGGTCCCATGATGCCTCTCCAGTGGGCAAAGACAAACGGCACTCCCTGTTCTTTCCATGTCGGGACATCGCTGAAGCCCGAAAGCCTTTTGTCAGAAGTAACGGCCGCTAATGTGATTTTCCCTTTTTGATAGGTGTCTCTCGCTTCTGAAATGGTCATCGAGGCGGCATCTATATCATGATTGATAAGAGCTTCAATGACTTCATTGCTGCTCCCGTATTGAAAAAAGCGGATATCAAACGGCGAAATTCCCGCCATTTCCGCGGCTCTCGCAAAGGAGAGCTGGTCATCATTTCCGAGACCGGGCGCAAATCCGATCTTTATGCCGCCCGGATGTGTTTTAATATCGCCGAGCAGCTGCTTTCCGCTTTTTATCTTTGAATCTTTCGGAAGAGCGACAGTCTGCCACTCTTTTGCAATAATGGCCAAAGGCGTAAAATCATCTGCCTTCAGCCGGCTTTGTCCTAAAATTTCATTGCTTAACAGCAGGCTTGAATTCATACTGATGACATCCGTTTTGCGTTCGTTTACATATTTCCAGCCGCTGTCTCCGCCTCCGCCGGGCTTATAGATAATCTTTACGGGCCGGTCTAATATATGCTTCCGCTCTATTACCGATTGCAAAGCTTTTGCCGTTACATCCCAGCCCCCTTGAGGCGCTGCGGGTACGACGATTTCAATCGGTCCTCCGGCTGAGCGGATGCCCGCCATCTGCCGTCCGTCAAATGAAACCAGCGCCGCCAGCAAAACAAGGAGCACTCCCAACCGCTTCATTTCTCCCATCCCTTATTCATGTGCTAAATAATATTTCCGTTCCGGCCTGCCGATAATGCCGTACTCTAATTCAGCGAGCGCTTCTTCCTGAGAAACGAGAAACTCGGCGTAGCGCCGCGCTGTTGTTCTGGAGGCCCCCATTTTTTCACCCAGTTCTTCAGCCGTCATCCCTTTTTCTGCAGTCCTGAGCGCGTTTTTGATTTTTTGAAGTGTAATAGAATTAATGCCTTTGGGCAGATCATTGAGCTGTTTTTGTTCTTTCTGGCCGCTTCCGAAAAACATATCGATGACGGACTGGCTCAGCTCCGGCTGTGAGTGCAGCCAATCTCTTTTTTCACGGTACTGCAAAAGCACTTCTGTAAATTTATGTGCCGAAACCGGCTTTATGACATAGTGGGAAACGCCTGATCTGAGCGCTTCCTGCAGCAATCTTGTTTCGGCAGAAGCCGTAATAATGATGATATCAACAGAAGGAAAACGGCAGCGGATGAGCGGCAACAAATCTGTCCCCAGCTCATCCGGCATATAAATATCCAAAAGCAGCAGATCAGGCTGCCGGTTCTCAAGCAGCGATATGGTGTCTTTGGCATTGATTGCTTTGCCGATGACATTGAATCCATCAAGATGTTCGATGAATTTTTCATGGATTTGCGCGATTCGAAAGTCGTCCTCTGCAATCGCGATATTAATCACACGGATTCCCCCTTTGGCCTTTCTTTCGGTATAAACACCGTAAATACGGCACCGCCGCTCTTTTGCTGTGAAATCTCTATCCATCCCTGCAATTCACTGACGGCTTCCTTCAGATTGGCTAAGCCGTATCCTCTCCTTGTCCCCTTTGAAGAGTATCCCTTTTCAAATATCGTTTCTGTTTTTTCCTGAGGCACCCCATCTCCCGAGTCCGCCACTTCTATGACAATATCCCTTCCGATATCAGTCATAAAAAAGGATACCTCTTTTTTCTCTTTTTCGGCGACGGCTTCGAAAGCGTTATCAATAAGATTTCCGATGATTGTAATGAGCTGGGATGAGCCCACATGCGCCGGCAGCGATTCTAAAAAGCTGTTTTCATCTATTGAAAGCTTCACTTTCTTCTCAGATGCCTTTCCCATTTTTCCTAATAGTATGGCCTGAACCCGCTGTGAATGAATGTTTTGAAAGAGGATTTCGTGCTGTTCATTCTGGATGGCGTACTCTTCTTTAATCAGTTCAATGGCTTCATCGTATTCTCCCAGTTCTAACAGACCGAGTATCGCGTAAAGCTTGTTTGAGAATTCATGCGTTTGCGCACGGAGATCTTCCGAGTATTTTTTTATTTCAGTCAGCTCGTTAATCAGCTTCTTGAGCTCCGTTTTTTCGCGGAAGCTTATGACCGCTCCGTATACTTGCCCGGCCTGTCTCATCTCTTTTACGTTTAAGATAAACACTTTATCCCCGGCTCGCACCTCCACGTTCGGCGGTAATTCTCCGCCTGCAAAAACGGGCATGAGCCTTGCGCCCGGCATGATTTCTTTTATATGCCTTCCGATCATCGGTTCCGGAAGATGCAGCATATCAGCCGCAGACAAATTCATCATGGTCACCGCACCTTCTTTGTTTACGGCGATAATCCCTTCTTTAATCGCAAGGAGCATCGCATTTCGCTCCCGGTACAGCGCCGCAATTTCATGCGGTTCAAGGCCGAGTGTATCTTTACGGATGCTTTTTGCAAGCGCCGCCGCTCCCCCGATGCCGATAAGGAACACCAAACATGCAAAATAGCTTAAGTGCCGCAGATGCGCTTTCATATCTTTTTCTATCTCATCTTGCAGAAACTCGACTGTCACCGTTCCGACGACTTCGTTATGATTTTTTTCCTCCAGAATAACCGGTGCGCTTCCCCGGACGGCCTTCATTCCGTCAGAAACCGGAGCTCCGCCGAACATGACGGCTTTGTTTTTCAGATTTTGATTGTCTTTCGGAATGCTGCTGCGATCCGAATGAAACACGGCATGCCCTTTTTGATCGGTAATGTAGACGGCGTGCGCACCTGCCTGTTCTTTCATTTGTTCAATGACGTCTAACTTTTTAAAAGCATTTTGATCCGCAAGCCGGAATGCCTCTTTTACAGGCGGCATGTATGATATGGTTTTTGCCGTCTGCACCGCCAGCTGTTCCGCCTGCTTCTGGCCTTCCTTTAATTGCTGAAAGGCAAATATAACAGTAAGCGTTCCGATGACAAGTATTAATAAAGCCGTAATTAATCCGGCGATTTTCATTTGCAGAGAGACATAAAACCGTTTCTCTTCCAACACAGCACCAGCCGTCCTTTCCTCCTAAAATCATACCACTTTTTATATCCTTATTTTTTATTTTTAAGAATTTTCGTGATCTTTTTCTCTTGCTGATTTTCAAAAAGGATGATAGGCATATTTTCACTTTTGAGGATTTATGTAACAAAGAATGATCGCGCCTGCTCCGGTTAGCCCTGTTGCTCAGTCAACCCCGTTCATTTATGCTGGCAATGACAGCCTCATAACAATACCCACAGCAGCCACCCCAAGATTCGTATCTGTTATACCATGTATCTCCTTTTCTCACTACACTATCTCTTCTTACAATATTTTCAGAATACAACTGTGTTTCAAAACCCCATTTAAAGGATTAATTTACAGAAAAAAAGACCTAACCGTATATCAGTCAGGTCTTTCATCTTTAAAATATCAGTCAGGTCTTTTCATTATGATGTCGGAAAAACAATGCTGTTAAAATCGATATTCAGAGCAGTTGCTGTCGTTAAATTATTAGCAGTTGTGAAAATAACCCTGAGCTGGTAAGTGTTTGTTCCTGCGGTCGGCGCAGTATCCACTGTTGTATCAGCAATCGAAAAACTATCCGTAGCTGCGGTTGGACTAGTTCGCGACAGAGTTCTTGTATGAATTTGCACTGCTCCCCTATATAATCTCACTTCAAAAACAAAGTTTGAATTTGCTGCAGTTGTTAACGCGACACTGAGTGCATAATCCAGCTTTACATTCTGCAAAGCATTAACTGGGATTGCCAGCGTAGCAACGGGAACTTCAGTATTTAACGGCGGAAAAACAGTGAGCGGCCCATTAGTTCTTGTGAAGAGCAAGGTTGGTGTACTGCCTGTTGAGCCGGTTGCTCCAGTTACCCCAGTGGCTCCTGTTACTCCAGTCGCGCCCGTTACTCCGGTTGATCCTGTTGAGCCAGTTGCTCCCGTTACTCCGGTTGGACCAGTTGGGCCGGTTGAGCCGGTTGGGCCGGTTACACCAGTGGCTCCGGTTACTCCAGTCGCGCCCGTTACTCCGGTTGATCCTGTTGAGCCAGTTGCTCCCGTTACTCCGGTTACTCCGGTTGGACCCGTTACTCCGGTTGCACCGGTTGCACCCGTTGGGCCAGTTACTCCGGTTGAGCCCGTTACTCCTGTTGCACCAGTTACACCAGTTACACCAGTTGCTCCGGTTGCTCCAGTTGGACCAGTTACTCCTGTTGTACCCGTTGGGCCGGTTGCTCCAGTCACTCCGGTCGAACCAGTTTCTCCTGTTGAGCCGGTTACGCCAGTTGCCCCGGTTAATCCGGTCGCTCCTGTTACTCCGGTTGCTCCGGTTACACCTGTTGCTCCTGTTGCTCCTGTTGGTCCCGTTTCACCAGTTACTCCTGTTGGTCCCGTTGCTCCGGTTGACCCAGTTGATCCAGTTACACCAGTTACTCCTGTTGCTCCGGTTGGACCCGTTGGGCCAGTTTCTCCAGTTACTCCGGTCGCTCCTGTTACTCCTGTTGAGCCGGTTACGCCAGTTGCCCCGGTTGCTCCGGTCGCTCCTGTTTCTCCGGTTGGACCCGTTAATCCTGTTACTCCTGTTTCTCCAGTTGGACCAGTTGGACCAGTTTCTCCTGTTGATCCGGTTGCACCCGTTGGGCCAGTTTCTCCTGTCACTCCGGTTGAACCAGTTTCTCCAGTTGAGCCGGTTACACCAGTTACTCCTGTTGATCCTGTTACTCCTGTTGATCCTGTTGACCCTGTTGACCCGGTTGCTCCGGTTACACCTGTTGCTCCGGTTGGTCCCGTTTCTCCTGTCGATCCGGTTACACCAGTTACTCCGGTTGCTCCTGTTGGACCAGTTTCTCCTGTTGATCCGGTTGGACCCGTTGGGCCAGTTTCTCCTGTCACTCCGGTTGGGCCAGTTTCTCCTGTCGCTCCTGTTACTCCGGTTGAGCCGGTTGATCCTGTTGCTCCTGTTGCCCCGGTTGAGCCTGTTGCTCCTGTTGATCCTGTTGCCCCGGTTGAGCCTGTTGCTCCTGTTGATCCTGTTGCTCCCGTTGCTCCAGTCGCTCCGGTTACTCCTGTTGATCCTGTTGCTCCGGTTGCTCCGGTTGGACCTGTTTCTCCAGTTGGACCCGTTGGGCCGGTTGCTCCAGTCACTCCGGTTGAACCAGTTTCTCCAGTTGAGCCGGTTGCTCCGGTTACTCCTGTTGCTCCTGTTGATCCTGTTAAGCCAGTCGATCCGGTTGCACCTGTTGGACCAGTTTCTCCAGTCACTCCTGTTGAGCCGGTTACACCTGTTGCTCCTGTTGATCCTGTTAAGCCAGTCGATCCGGTTGGTCCCGTTTCTCCGGTTGTTCCTGTTACACCTGTTGCTCCTGTTGAGCCAGTCGATCCGGTTGGTCCCGTTTCTCCGGTTGGTCCTGTTACACCTGTTGCTCCTGTTGAGCCAGTTTCTCCTGTTGGCCCGGTTACTCCTGTCGCTCCGGTTGAGCCGGTTACTCCGGTTGCCCCGGTTTCTCCCGTTACACCAGTTACTCCTGTTGGACCTGTTGGACCTGTTGCACCCGTTGAACCGGTTTCTCCAGTCACTCCGGTTGAGCCGGTTGCTCCGGTTACACCTGTTGGGCCTGTTGGTCCCGTTTCTCCAGTCGCTCCTGTTACTCCTGTTGGGCCGGTTTCTCCTGTTACTCCGGTCGCTCCGGTTGCTCCAGTTGCTCCTGTCGGGCCGGTTTCTCCAGTTACTCCTGTCGGGCCGGTTTCTCCGGTTGAGCCTGTTACACCAGTTGCTCCTGTTGGTCCCGTTTCTCCGGTTGAGCCTGTTACTCCGGTTGCTCCAGTCACTCCAGTTACTCCTGTTGGGCCGGTTTCTCCTGTCACTCCAGTTACTCCGGTTGCACCCGTTTCACCAGTTACTCCTGTTGCTCCAGTTGGACCAGTTACTCCTGTTGGACCAGTTGAGCCGGTTGCCCCGGTTGATCCTGTTTCTCCGGTTGCACCCGTTGGGCCGGTTGCTCCAGTCACTCCGGTTGAACCAGTTTCTCCAGTTAAGCCGGTTACGCCAGTTGCTCCGGTTGCCCCGGTTACTCCTGTTGCTCCGGTTGGACCCGTTTCACCAGTTGCTCCTGTTGCCCCGGTTACTCCTGTTGCTCCGGTTGGTCCCGTTTCTCCAGTTACTCCTGTTGATCCGGTTACACCAGTTACTCCTGTTGCTCCGGTTACACCCGTTACACCGGTTTCTCCAGTTGAGCCGGTTTCTCCTGTCGCTCCTGTTGAACCAGTTTCTCCAGTTGAGCCGGTTACACCAGTTACTCCTGTCGCTCCTGTTACTCCAGTTGAGCCGGTTACGCCAGTTGCCCCGGTTGGGCCCGTTGGGCCAGTTTCTCCAGTTGGACCCGTTTCACCAGTTACTCCGGTTACACCAGTTACTCCTGTTGCTCCGGTTGCACCCGTTACACCGGTTTCTCCAGTTGAGCCGGTTTCTCCTGTCGCTCCTGTTACTCCCGTTGATCCGGTTACGCCAGTTGCCCCGGTTGATCCGGTTGGACCCGTTGGGCCAGTTTCTCCAGTTGAGCCTGTTGGACCAGTTGAGCCTGTTGATCCTGTTGATCCTGTTGCCCCGGTTGCTCCTGTTGGTCCCGTTTCTCCAGTTACTCCGGTCGCTCCGGTTGCACCCGTTGGGCCGGTTGCGCCAGTTACTCCGGTTGCTCCTGTTGGACCGGTTTCTCCAGTTACTCCTGTTGATCCTGTTGCACCCGTTGGGCCGGTTTCTCCAGTCACTCCGGTTGAGCCTGTTTCTCCAGTTGCTCCCGTTTCTCCAGTTACTCCGGTTGCTCCGGTTACTCCTGTTGATCCTGTTTCTCCAGTTGCCCCGGTTGCTCCGGTTACTCCTGTTGGTCCCGTTTCTCCTGTCGCTCCGGTTACTCCTGTTACTCCTGTTACTCCTGTTGGTCCCGTTTCTCCTGTCGCTCCGGTTACTCCTGTTACTCCTGTTACTCCTGTTGGTCCCGTTTCTCCTGTCGCTCCGGTTACTCCTGTTACTCCTGTTACTCCTGTTGGTCCCGTTTCTCCAGTTGAGCCGGTTACACCAGTTACTCCTGTTGCTCCTGTTTCTCCAGTTGGACCAGTTACTCCCGTTGCTCCGGTTGCACCCGTTGGGCCGGTTTCTCCAGTCACTCCAGTTGAGCCAGTTTCTCCTGTTGGGCCGGTTACTCCGGTCGCCCCGGTTGATCCTGTTACTCCGGTTGAGCCTGTTGGGCCGGTTGGGCCGGTTGCTCCGGTTACACCTGTTGCTCCTGTTGCTCCGGTTACTCCTGTTACACCTGTTGCTCCGGTTGCCCCGGTTGATCCTGTTGATCCTGTTGCTCCTGTTGCACCCGTTACTCCGGTTGCACCGGTTGGACCTGTTACTCCGGTGGCTCCCGTTACTCCTGTTGCACCCGTTGCCCCGGTTGCCCCAGTCGATCCGGTTGGGCCCGTTACACCCGTTGGGCCAGTCACCCCGGTTGGGCCGGTTGAGCCAGTTGCTCCAGTTACTCCGGTCGCTCCGGTTGGGCCCGTTGCTCCAGTTACTCCGGTCGCTCCGGTTGGGCCGGTTACGCCCGTTACTCCGGTTGCTCCGGTTGCACCGGTTGCTCCTGTTTCTCCGGTTGATCCTGTTGCCCCGGTTGATCCTGTTACTCCTGTTACTCCTGTTGATCCTGTTGGTCCTGTTTCACCAGTTACTCCTGTTGATCCTGTTGCTCCGGTTGCTCCTGTTGATCCTGTTGGTCCTGTTTCACCAGTTACTCCTGTTGATCCTGTTGCTCCGGTTGCTCCTGTTGATCCCGTTTCTCCAGTCGCTCCGGTTACACCAGTTACTCCTGTTGATCCTGTTGCTCCGGTTGATCCTGTTACTCCTGTTGCTCCGGTTGAGCCAGTTTCTCCAGTTGAGCCGGTTGATCCTGTTACTCCTGTTGCCCCGGTTGATCCTGTTACTCCTGTTGCTCCCGTTTCTCCAGTCGCTCCGGTTACACCTGTTGCTCCGGTTGGTCCTGTTGCTCCCGTTACTCCGGTTGCTCCTGTTGCCCCGGTTGCTCCCGTTTCTCCAGTCACTCCGGTTGAGCCAGTTTCTCCAGTTGAGCCGGTTGATCCTGTTTCTCCGGTTGCTCCTGTTACTCCTGTTACTCCGGTTGAGCCGGTTGGCCCTGTTACTCCTGTCGATCCGGTTTCCCCGGTTGGTCCTGTTGCTCCAGTTACTCCGGTTGGGCCGGTTTCTCCTGTCGCCCCGGTTGCTCCTGTTAAGCCAGTTGGACCTGTTGGGCCGGTTTCTCCAGTCACTCCGGTTGAGCCGGTTGGACCAGTTGAGCCGGTTGATCCGGTTACTCCTGTCGCTCCGGTTGGACCAGTTACTCCGGTTACTCCTGTTGCACCCGTTGGGCCGGTTGCTCCAGTTACTCCGGTCGCTCCTGTTGATCCTGTTTCCCCGGTTGCTCCTGTTTCTCCAGCTACTCCGGTTGCTCCCGTTGGGCCGGTTGCTCCTGTTACACCGGTTACTCCGGTTGGTCCTGTTGGTCCCGTTTCTCCAGTCGCTCCGGTTACTCCTGTTGCTCCAGTTAAGCCAGTCGATCCGGTTGGTCCTGTTGGACCTGTTTCTCCAGTTACTCCTGTTGCTCCTGTTGCTCCCGTTGGTCCGGTTTCTCCAGTCACTCCGGTTGAGCCTGTTTCTCCAGTTGGACCAGTTACTCCTGTTGCTCCCGTTTCTCCTGTCGCTCCGGTTACACCAGTTACTCCTGTTGCTCCTGTTTCTCCGGTTGCTCCCGTTTCTCCAGTCGCTCCGGTTTCTCCGGTTGCTCCGGTTACTCCTGTTGATCCTGTTGCACCGGTTGATCCGGTTGGACCCGTTTCTCCAGTTGCTCCGGTTGCCCCGGTTACTCCTGTTGATCCGGTTGGACCTGTTTCTCCAGTTGGTCCCGTTTCACCAGTTACTCCTGTTGGTCCCGTTTCTCCAGTCGCTCCGGTTACACCTGTTACTCCGGTTGGTCCTGTTGGTCCCGTTTCTCCTGTCGCTCCGGTTGCTCCAGTTGGACCCGTTTCTCCAGTTACTCCTGTTGCTCCTGTTACTCCGGTTGGACCGGTTGGGCCTGTTGCCCCGGTTGGACCCGTTGGGCCGGTTTCTCCAGTCGCTCCGGTTGCACCAGTTACTCCTGTTGCTCCGGTTACTCCTGTTGCTCCGGTTACTCCTGTTGCCCCGGTTACTCCTGTTGATCCGGTTACTCCTGTTGCCCCGGTTGGACCCGTTGGGCCGGTTGCCCCGGTTGGGCCGGTTACACCAGTTACTCCTGTTGATCCGGTTGCTCCTGTTGGGCCTGTTGACCCGGTGATTCCAGTCGATCCGGTTGCCCCGGTTGATCCTGTTTCTCCTGTTGCTCCTGTTTCTCCTGTTGACCCGGTTTCTCCTGTTGCTCCGGTTGCTCCGGTTGCTCCCGTTTCTCCAGTCGCTCCGGTTACACCAGTTACTCCTGTTGATCCGGTTGGTCCCGTTTCTCCAGTTACTCCTGTTGATCCGGTTACACCAGTTACTCCTGTTGATCCGGTTGGACCCGTTTCTCCAGTCGCTCCGGTTACACCTGTTGCTCCTGTTTCTCCTGTTGGTCCTGTTGGTCCCGTTTCTCCAGTCGCTCCTGTTACTCCGGTTACTCCTGTTGCTCCAGTTGAGCCGGTTACACCAGTTACTCCTGTTGCTCCTGTTTCTCCTGTTGGACCAGTTACTCCCGTTGCTCCGGTTGAACCCGTTGGGCCAGTTTCTCCTGTCACTCCGGTCGAACCAGTTTCTCCAGTTGGACCCGTTTCTCCAGTTACTCCTGTTGCTCCGGTTGCTCCCGTTACTCCGGTTGCCCCGGTTGCACCAGTTACACCAGTTGCTCCGGTTGAGCCCGTTACTCCGGTTGGACCCGTTTCTCCAGTTACTCCTGTTGATCCCGTTTCTCCTGTCGCTCCGGTTACTCCTGTTACACCTGTTGCTCCTGTTGCCCCGGTTGCTCCCGTTGCTCCTGTTACTCCTGTTGCTCCGGTTGAGCCAGTTTCTCCGGTTGGGCCTGTTGACCCGGTTGCTCCCGTTACTCCGGTTGCCCCGGTTGCACCAGTTACACCAGTTGCTCCGGTTGAGCCCGTTACTCCTGTTGGACCCGTTTCACCAGTTACTCCTGTTGCTCCTGTTGATCCCGTTTCTCCTGTCGCTCCGGTTGCTCCGGTTACTCCTGTTACACCTGTTGCTCCGGTTGCCCCGGTTGATCCTGTTGATCCTGTTGCTCCTGTTGCACCCGTTACTCCGGTTGCACCGGTTGGACCTGTTACTCCGGTGGCTCCCGTTACTCCTGTTGCACCCGTTGCCCCGGTTGCCCCAGTCGATCCGGTTGGGCCCGTTACACCCGTTGGGCCAGTCACCCCGGTTGGGCCGGTTGAGCCAGTTGCTCCAGTTACTCCGGTCGCTCCGGTTGGGCCCGTTGCTCCAGTTACTCCGGTCGCTCCGGTTGGGCCCGTTGCTCCAGTTACTCCGGTCGCTCCGGTTGGGCCGGTTACGCCCGTTACTCCGGTTGCTCCGGTTGCACCGGTTGGCCCTGTGGCTCCTGTTAACCCAGTTGCTCCTGTTGCTCCAGTTGCCCCGGTTGTTCCGGTTGGACCCGTTGCTCCGGTTACTCCTGTCGCCCCGGTTGGGCCGGTTACACCAGTTACTCCTGTTGGTCCCGTTGGTCCGGTTGCTCCTGTTGTTCCTGTTACTCCTGTTGCTCCGGTTGACCCTGTGATTCCAGTCGCTCCGGTTGAGCCGGTTGCACCCGTTGGACCTGTTACTCCTGTTGTTCCTGTTATACCAGTTGGACCGGTTGACCCGGTGATTCCAGTCGCTCCGGTTGATCCTCTTGCACCCGTTGGACCTGTTACTCCTGTTGTTCCTGTTACTCCAGTTGGACCGGTTGACCCGGTGATTCCAGTCGCTCCGGTTGCTCCTCTTGCACCCGTTGCTCCTGTCGCTCCCGTTACTCCGGTTACTCCAGTTGGACCGGTTGACCCGGTGATTCCAGTCGCTCCGGTTGATCCGGTTGCACCCGTTGGACCTGTTACTCCTGTTGTTCCTGTTATACCAGTTGGACCGGTTGTCCCTGTGATTCCAGTCGCTCCGGTTGAGCCTGTTGCACCCGTTGGACCTGTTACTCCTGTTGTTCCTGTTACTCCAGTTGGACCGGTTGACCCGGTGATCCCAGTCGCTCCTGTTGAGCCTGTTGCACCGGTTGGACCTGTTGATCCTGTTGTTCCTGTTACTCCAGTTGGACCGGTTGACCCGGTGATTCCAGTCGCTCCGGTTGACCCTGTGATTCCAGTCGCTCCGGTTGACCCTGTGATTCCAGTCGCTCCGGTTGATCCGGTTGCACCCGTTGCTCCGGTTGATCCGGTTACCCCTGTTGCTCCTGTAGGGCCTGTAACGCCAGGGTCACCCCCGGTTTGCGCCAATGAAACATCGTCTATTAAAACCGTGCCGGAAGAAACTTTACTTAATACAATGACAGCAGAGGCCGCACCAGTAGGCACAGTACTTGTTTTATAGATTTCAGACCATGTGTGAAAGAGCACGTTCGGCAAATTTCCGGGTGTGATATTTTCTTGAACGGAACTGATTTGTTCACCTGCTGCGCTGACATATATGATCTGGAGGGTTACCTGGGGACTTGGCTCATTTCCGAGCGTTGCCAGTGATACGAATAGAGTCAGTGACTGAGCTGAAATGGGGATGATTTGACTGAGGTAAGCATATGGCTGAGTTCCAATAAATTGTGCAGAATATCTCCCTGAATGTGCAAACAAACTGTTAATCTGGGTATTTGCCGAACTCCAACCCTCTAATGTGCCGGTTTCAAAGCTCCCATTTATAATCGGATTATTCATTCAAGCTTTTTCCCTCTCCTTCCTGTTGCGGATAACCTTACATTTTAAGACAGCATATTAATACGGGCTGTCTTTTGACAACCTAAATAAAAAAGGTGATTTCTATTCATCACCTTAGTCCGATCCTTGAATGGGGAATCCCGTTGCAATGAGGGAACGGTTTGCCGCTGTGACTTGCGTGACATGATTCGAAGACAGTACAGATAAAAAGAGCTGATACGCAGCTGTTTCTCCCGCTGTCATTTCCTCGATGTACGTAAAAGGAATCCCCAAGATTTGCCCGCCTGAAGAAAAGAGGTTCAGCTCTTGTCTTAGTGTTTGAATAGATACCCCATTTCTTTGGAGATCGACAGCTAAGTCTAATGAAAAATTAGAAGCGAGCAGATCTAATTCCACATTTACTTGTATGACGGCATCCGTTTTTACCAATTGATCTGTCGGCGCATCTACCACCGTGCTTAATACATTTATCGGTGTTCCTTCTAACGGAATCGTCATTTGTTCTGTTGTATTTTGAAAAGCTACAGCCGGAACCGCACCGGGCGGACCCTCAGGCCCCGGGGGACCAGGCGGACCGGGCGGACCTGCTTCCCCTTGCGGACCGCGGGAGCCGGCGGGGCCTCTTTTGCCTTCGGGACCCCGCATCTGGGGCACGCACAGGGCAGATCGATTTTCATCTAAAGACGGAAACTGTTTTTCCGTCACTATTTCCGTTTTTTCATGATCGTATAGTAATTGTTCATACCAGCGTTTCATATGTCTGCTCATATATTTGTAAGGTTTCTGTTTCAATATCATGTATTGATTACGGCCGCTGCTCATATTATCACCCCGGCTATATTGTATTCACGCTGAAGCCATCATGTGCAGGGCCTTCCCGCCTCTTATCAAAACAAAAAAAGGCAGACCTGAGTCTGCCTTTTTTCTTCTACCATAAACCTAATACTTTCCACCATAATCCGCCGATCACAAGCCATGTCACAATATGGACGATTGACAGGATAAAGCCGATGGACCACCATTTGCTTTGCGAAATATAGCCCGCTCCGAAAAAGACCGGAGCCGCTCCTGAGCCGTAATGCGTCGTCGAACCGAAAAGGTTGCTGAAAAACGCCAGGCTGAGCGCCGCCAATAGCGGCGGAGCGCCTGCCGCCACAATGACGGCGAGAAATGCCGCATACATGGCGCTGATATGCGCGGTTGCGCTCGCAAAGAAGTAATGGGTGTAATAATACACAACGATCAGAATCATAAATGCCACAATCCATGAAAAACCGGAAACAGAGGATTTCATCATATTACTGAACCAAGACACCATGCCGAGTTCATTCAGGAAATTCGCCAGCATCACAAGCGCCGCGAACCAAGTCAGTGTATCCCACGCACCTTGTTCCTTTTTGATGTCCTCCCATGTTAATACCTGTGACAAAAGCAAAACGGATAATCCGATCAGGGCCGTCGTCGTTGCGTCGATATTTAAGCTTCCTCCGAAAATCCACAGCGCAAGCACCAATAAAAAGACGATGACCATGGAGAGCTCGGATTTTTTAAACGGACCCATTTCTTTCAATTTTTCCGTTGCGATTTTAGCCGCATCCGGTGTTTCTTTAATTTCCGGCGGATACAGTTTATAAATGACGAGCGGTGTAATGATTAAGCTCGCCAATCCCGGGACAATGGCCGCGATTGCCCAGCTTGTCCATGTGATGTCCACCCCTGCGACATCATGGGCCAGCTTGGCGATCAGCGGGTTCGCCGCCATTGCCGTCAAAAACATCGCAGACGTAATCAAGTTTCCTTGGAAACCGGTCTTTAATAAGAAAGCGCCGATTTTCCGCTCTGTTCCGTCTGCCGGCGTTGATCCGAAAGTTTCGGATAATGATCTGATAATAGGAAAAATAATGCCGCCCGCCCGTGCCGTGTTACTCGGAATGGCAGGTGATAAAATTAAATCACTGAAAAGCAGTGAATAAGAAAGGCCGAGTGTTTTCTTCCCGAACCGTTGTACGAATACGTAAGAAATCCTTGCGCCGAGCCCGGTTTTGATAAATCCCCGGGAAATAAAAAAGGCGATGACAATCAGCCAGATTGTCTTGTTTCCAAATCCGCTTAACGTATTTTCAATAGAAAGCGTTCCCGTTAACGCGGTGACTGCCAATGCAAAAATTGCAATTGCGCCCATTGGCAAGGGCTTGGAGATAAAGCCGATAATTGTTGCGACAAAAATAGCGAACAAATGCCATGCTTTAGGTTCAAGTCCGGACGGCGCGGGAATAAACCAAATGATTAATCCCACAGCAACAGTAATAAGCAAAGGAATGATTTTTACCGCCTGCTGTTTTTTTGCGTCTTTTTCTGAAGCCATTACAGGTCTCCTCCTATTTTGTTGTCTTCCATCCCCCATCCCATTTTACTACTTAACTAAGTTAATAAACGTTTTTGTTAATTAAAAAACACAAAGGAAAATATTCCTTTGTGTTTCTTATTTTAACGTACCCGAACCGGCTTTAGATATAACATCTGGTTTTACATTTGCGGATGAGCCGATAGAGCCGTGCAATGCCGGTGTCCAGCCGACAGACTGACTTAATCCGTTGGCGGCTGACGCGTTAATGGCAGCGCCGTTTAAAAGAGTGCCCTCTTCATGAAGCGCTTTTCCGCCGCTGAAGACGCTGATGACCTTATCGGCAGCCAGGCCCGGCACCTCAAAAACATTATTCTGCGCATATATTTTTGACGCATGTCCTGCGCCCCATGCATAACTGAACGGGTACGCGGCGCTTTTCGAGCCTGCGTAAAAATTATTATAAATATGAACCTGCCCGTACCGGACCCGCGGGGCGCGCTGGACGATGTTCTGGTAATAGTTATGGTGAAGGGTCACCTTCAGTTTTCCTTCATCTGACGTCTTGCTGTCGCTGTTTCCGATGACGGAGCCTTTGTCATGGTCATGATATTTATTATAAGATAATGTAATATAATTCGCCCCGTTGGCTATATCCGTCTGGCCGTCATGGTGCTGATATTTTCTCCCGTAATAGTAGGGAAAACCGCTGTCGGGATTCGATCCGTCATTAAAGGTGCAATGGTCGATCCAGATGTGCGTCGCACCGTTAATGGTGATATTGTCATATTCCGAGTTCCAGTTGCCGCTGCTGCCGTCAGTCGGGTCCCATTGCGGAAAATAGTCGTAAGCGTCTTGAAATTCGATGTTGCGGATGATGACGTTGTCGACGCCGTTCTTCATATTAAAATTTCCGCCTGTCACTTTGGCGTTTGAGCCTGAACCGATGATCGTCGTATTTGAAGGGATATCAATCACGACCCGCGCTTTCTGATTTTTTTGGGATCGCTGTCTGGCGTCTTCCTGGGTGCCTGAAGGTGCTTTTTTCCCCCATTTATCCGGGTCGTACGCCTTCAAATAGGCGTTGAGATCATATGCCGGATCTTTATAATCATGAAAGCCGAGCGTTTTATTGCGGTCGTCGGTATTCAAATTGATTGTGCCTTGTATGTAAATAATCTTCGGCGTGCTGTTGGCGCTTCCACCTAATGCAGAAACGAGCTGCTGTCTGTTTGATACGGTGTATACATTCGATGAAGAGGCTTTCGCGCCGCCGGTTGTCCCGCCGGAAGCGGCTCCCCATCCGTCATTTGCTCCTAACGTCTGCCGGCCAAGGTCAGCGGCATGGACACCCGCAGGAATCATCCATAAACAAACCGCCAGCATCAGTAACATTTTTTTCATAAATGGTGCTCCTCCTGATTTTATATTCCAATTTATTACAAAAGAATTGTATCAAATCAATTAAGAAACAGCACCGAAAATGTACTGATTGTGTCTTTCGGTTTTATTGCGGAATCCGCAAAAAAATCCCAAGGGACCGAAACCCCTTGGGACCTGATCGGCTTACGCCCATGATTTTACTTTTTCGTTATCCGTGACAAACAGAAGAACTTTTCCTTCATCTAAGCGCTTTTCAAATTGTGATGCTTCCTCTTCTGAAAAGCCGATTTCGTGAATTTTGTTGCGGAGCTCGTCGCCCTTTTTATTAAACATATTGCCGACCGCGTGTTTAATGCCCGTTTCTTTTGCTCCGATGGTATTAACATCCGTATTGTCGGCCAGTCGTTCCGTTCTGTCGTCATCATGAGAAAGCACGTATACATCTTCTTTTGCGACACCCATTTGCTGAAGCTCTTTTACGTCCTGCATCAGTTTTTGATCGTTTGTATACTCTCTTACTACCGGTTTCATTGATAAGTCCTCCCTTTTGTTTTTGTATATTGTGTGTTTACCCGCTTCACCAAGTGCCAAACAAAAGAAAGAGCGTTCAGTGAAAAATCGGGCAGATTGTCGGTGGATATTTTCTTCCGGGACATGTTACAGTAGGAGAAGCTACTTTTATCAGAAAAATAAAAATTTTCAAGAGCCGATCAAGCAGGGAGGTGGTTCCTATTCATTATTTTTCACCGGAACAGCGATTTAACGCTTGGGTTGTCAGTGATTTAGTGAAACAGGTTTTCCGCCGGCATACCCGCTGCCCGGATGGAATAAAAGAGCTTACGGCCTTTGCTGAAGATACCTTTCATATTAATATCGATTTCGTGTTCTCTATTATTATCAATATCGGTGATATCGAATCCGTTCTGCCGAAAGAAATTGAGAATACGCTGGGTACTTATCTGACCGCGCTTCAGCCCGTCATTACCCCCGACATGCTTCATTCTTCTAAAACAAATGCCTATGAATATTTGGAACATGAGAAAAACACTGAGATGTTCCGGTTGTTCTATTAAAAGAAGGGCCCGGGCCCTTCTTTTTTTGTTGCCGGCGGACGGTTTGATTTTGTATTCGGGAAATGGTTCGTGTTACATTTGAAACAAACACTCATGTTGAAGGAGGATGCATCATGCCGAAAAATCAGCAGCAGATTCAATTAGCGAGACGCCCTAAAGGCGTTCCCGTCCATGACGATTTCCGCTTTGAAACGATTGCCGTTCCCGAGCCGCAAGACGGTGAAGTGCTTGTAAAAACAAATTATGTGTCCGTTGATCCATACATGCGCGGACGAATGCAGGATACAAAATCATATGTCGAGCCGTTCGCTTTAGATGAAGCCATAACAGGCGGAGTGATTGCCGAGGTTCTCACAGACGGCAATAAGCTGAAAAAAGGCGATATCGTGATCGGGAATCTCTCATGGCAGGAATACTCAGCAGTGAATGAGTCCGCCCTCCGCAAACTGGACACGGATATCGCACCCGCCTCGGCGTATCTCGGCATTTTAGGGATGACCGGACTGACCGCTTACTTCGGGCTGCTTGATATCGGCCGTCCGAAAAAAGGCGAAACCGTCGTCGTTTCAGGGGCTGCGGGCGCCGTCGGCTCAACGGTCGGGCAGATTGCCAAAATCAAAGGCGCGCGGGTTGTCGGCATCGCCGGTTCTGACGAAAAAATCGCGTATCTGAAAGAGGAGCTTCAATTTGATGAAGCCATTAATTACAAAACGGCGGATGATATTCAAAAAGCGCTTGAACAGGCATGCCCTGACGGCGTCGATGTCTATTTTGACAATGTCGGCGGACCGATTTCGGATGCGGTGATAAACCTGCTGAATGAATTCGCCCGCATTCCGGTATGCGGAGCGATCTCTTCATACAATACCGAAAGTGAAGAGGAAGACATGGGCCCCCGCGTACAGCCGAAACTGATCAAAACAAAAGCGCTGATGCAGGGATTCATCGTCGGTGATTATGCTGACCGCTTTTCCGAAGGCGCGAAACAATTGGCTGAATGGCTCAAGGACGGGAAGCTTCATTATGAAGAAACGATTACGGAAGGATTCAGCCATATTCCTGACGCGTTCCTCGGTTTGTTTAAGGGAGAAAACAAAGGCAAACAGATCATCAAAGTCAGTGATCCAAGTTAACATGATAATGAAGAAAAGGAGGGCTTTGTCCCCTCCTTTTCTTCTTTTTCGGATCAGCTGCGAAGAATCAAAGTAAGAAAGCCGTCTTCATCCGGCTCCGTATCTTCCAAAGTGAATCCCGCTGCTTGAAAGCAGGCTAAACTGATTTGATTGTCTTTTTCGATGCTTGCCGCCCATTCCCGCACACTGGTAAACCCAGGGTCAGTCAGGAGTTTTTGCAATATCCGTTTTCCGTACCCTTGAAGCTGGTACAAAGGATTGACGATCAATCCGATATACACCCGTTCCTCCACAAACTCTATAGAGACTATGCCAGCCGGCAGCTGCCCGTCATATGCCATAAAGACAGTATCGTCTTCATCTTTATTCAATCGTGCATACCACGCATCTAATGGCAGCATCGCATCCATTCTCCGTCTGATATTATCGTTTTTAAACCAGTGCTCAAGTATTTTCAGCTCACGTTCCTTCAATATTTGAAATCTGTCTATTGAAACCATCTTCCCATCCCCCGCGCGAACCTTTTCTATTATTTTACAACAAAAAACGAAGGGCTTCCCGCCCTCCGTTTCTTATTTCTCAGATAATTTTCCGCCTGAATAAACGGCCTCTTTCAGCTCAATTCCGAGTGATTTGGCCATTTTTTTCAGTTTGGATTCTTCCATCGGCGTGACAAGGCTGAGTACCGTTCCTTCTTTACCGGCCCGCCCCGTCCGGCCTGATCTGTGAATGTACCCGTCTGCATTTGGGATGTCCGCGTGAATGACGTACGGAAGATCGTCGATATCAAGTCCGCGCGCTGCTATGTCAGTCGCCAGAAGCAGCGGAAATTCTCCCCGTTCAAACGCTGATAATATCTTTGCCCGCTCCATTTTTTTCGCTTCTCCGTGCAGGATGCCGAGATCCACGTGATGATAGGCGAGTTTTTCCGCATAGACGCTTAAATTTCCGATATCTCTGACGAACACGAGCGCCTGCATGCCGTTCAGCCGTGACAGCTTTTGCAATAGCTTCACTTTATCCCGCTGATCGCAGACAAGATATTGATGCGTGACGCGCGCTTTTTCCGCCGTATTCCGCTCCACCTTCAAAACGGCCGGTTCGTGTGCAATTCCATTCAGCACCTCTTCTGTCTCCGGCTGCAGCGTAGCAGAAAAGCTTAAAAGCTGGCGGTCTTTCAGCGTCGTTTTAATGATTTTTTTCATTGTTTCGCGGTGTTCCTTTGTCACGAGCTGATCCGCTTCATCAAGAACGATCGTCTTGACTTCATGCATTTTCAGCTTTTTCACCTGAATCAATTCGAGCACCCTGCCCGGTGTGCCTGCAATGATATGCGGTTTATTTTTGAGCTTTTCCACCTGCTTTTTCACGTTTGCTCCGCCGATTAAAGACAAGGCGCGAAGGTCGGAGCCTTTTGTCCAATCCTGAATCACCTGAAAAATCTGCATCACAAGCTCGCGGGACGGCGCTAAAATAATCACTTGCGGATGTTTTTGCTCCGGATTGATCCGCTCCAGAACCGGAAGCGTATACGCCAATGTTTTTCCCGTTCCCGTCGGGGATTCGGCGATGACGTCCTTCCCTTCCATGATCACCTGAGCGGCTTTTTCCTGAATGTCGGTCGGCTTCTGAAAGCCTGACGCTCTCCAGTTTTCGGCGATAAATGGTTGTGTATGCTGTAAAAATGGCCATGTTTGGGTCATGTCGTTCTCCTCAATTCTTAAAATCTACTCCATAGTATCTCAAATGCAAGCGGCAAACGCAATTTTCTTTTTCCTTCCAAGCCTTTTAACAAACGGTCTCCTCCTTTATAATCATTAATGAGAAAGACACATGATAAAAAAGCGTGTCTGATAACGATAGAGGTGTAATGATGAGTATTTTATCCGTAAAAGATTTAAGCCACGGCTTCGGTGACCGTGCGCTTTTTAACAATGTATCGTTCCGTCTTTTAAAAGGGGAGCACGTCGGCTTAATCGGAGCTAACGGCGAAGGTAAATCAACATTTATGAATATTATTACCGGAAAGCTTGAGCCTGATGAGGGAAAGGTTGAATGGGCGAAAAACGTGCGCGTCGGCTATCTCGATCAGCATACAGTGCTTGAAAAAGGCAAAACGATCCGCGACGTGCTGAAAGATGCGTTCCATTACTTATTTGCGATGGAAGAAGAAATGAATGAGATTTACAACAAAATGGGCGAAGCGGACCCTGATGAGCTTGAGAAGCTGCTTGAAGATGTCGGTGTCATTCAGGACGCCCTGACAAATAATGATTTCTACGTGATTGACAGCAAAGTTGAAGAAATCGCCCGCGGCCTCGGCCTGCAGGATGTCGGCCTTGACCGCGACGTCACTGACTTAAGCGGCGGACAGCGGACGAAAGTGCTGCTCGCCAAGCTGCTTTTGGAAAAACCGGAAATCCTCCTGTTGGACGAACCGACGAACTACCTTGATGAGCAGCATATTGAATGGCTGAAACGCTATTTGCAGGAATATGAAAATGCGTTCATCTTAATTTCTCACGACATTCCGTTTTTAAACAGCGTGATCAATTTAATTTATCATGTAGAAAATCAAGAGCTGACGCGTTATGTCGGTGATTATCATCAGTTTATGGAAGTATACGAAGTGAAAAAACAGCAGCTCGAAGCGGCCTACAAAAAGCAGCAGCAGGAAGTCGCAGAGCTGAAAGATTTCGTCGCCCGCAACAAAGCGCGGGTCAGCACGAGAAATATGGCGATGTCCCGCCAAAAGAAACTCGATAAGATGGATATGATTGAACTGGCGGCTGAAAAACCGAAACCGGAATTCCATTTCAAGCCGGCGAGAACGTCAGGCAAGCTGATTTTTGAAACGAAGGACTTAGTCATCGGCTACGATACCCCGCTGTCACGCCCGCTCAACCTCAGAATGGAACGCGGACAGAAAGTCGCCCTGTACGGCGCGAACGGCATCGGGAAAACGACGCTGTTAAAAAGCCTGCTCGGTGAAATTCAGCCGCTTGAAGGCACGGTGGAACGCGGCGAGCATCAATACACGGGCTATTTCGAGCAGGAAGTGAAAGAAACCAATAACAATACGTGCATCGAAGAAGTGTGGAGCGAATTTCCTTCCTTTACCCAGTACGAAATCCGCGCCGCCCTCGCCAAATGCGGCCTGACCACTAAACACATTGAAAGCCGCGTCTCCGTATTAAGCGGAGGAGAAAAAGCGAAGGTCAGACTGTGCAAGCTGATCAATTCAGAAACAAATCTGCTCGTGCTTGACGAACCGACAAACCACCTGGATGTCGATGCGAAAGAAGAGCTGAAACGCGCGCTGAAAGAATACAAAGGCTCCATTCTGCTCATTTCCCACGAACCGGAGTTTTACAAGGATATCGCGACGGAAACATGGAACTGTGAGTCTTGGACGACGAAAGTGCTGTAAACACAAAAAGGAACTCCCGCCTGTGCGGAAGTTCCTTTTTTTTCTTAATGTCCGGCTTTTATTCCGGAGAGATGTTTGCGTCCCATGAGAAGGACAAGCATGCCGACAAAAACGACGATCCCGCCAACTGTATATGGCGTGCTTGCGGTAAAGTGTTCTGACAGCATTCCCGCAATCCACGGAGCGAGCGCACCGCCGATAAAGCGGACTGAGCTGTAGGCTGAAGACGCGATTGAACGTTCAACCGGCGCAGAACCCATCACAGCCGTTGTCATGATCGTATTCACCATACCGAGCACGGCACCGGCGACAACGATACATGTAATGATCAACGTCTGATGGTCAGTCCAGATCCCCATGACGATGAGAATGACCGCAAAGGCGATAAAGAGAACGACGAGCGAACGCACTGTTCCCAGCGCTTTGTGCACGAGCGGAGCCGTAAAGACTGACGTAATTGCCAGCAATAACCCCCAGCCGAAGAAGACGTATCCAAGACCGTGTTCATCTAAATCCAGAACGAACGGAGAATAAGCAAGCAAAATAAAAAATCCAAAGTTGTATAAGAATGCCGATACGGCCATCGTTAAAAGGCCTTTATATTTGAGCGCCTTCATCGCATCAAACACACCGACGCGTTTTGCCGGTTTCGGCAGCTTCGGCAGCATGAGTGAAATCGCGCAAAGCGCTATAAACATCAGGACAGACACTCCGAAGAACGGAGCGCGCCATGAAATGCTGCCAAGCTCTCCGCCTGCAAGCGGCCCGACGGAAATCCCCAAGCCGAGCGCGGCCTCATACAAAATAATGGCTTTGGCGCTGCCGCCGACAGATACCCCGACAATGACAGCAAGCGCGGTTGAAATAAAGAGAGCATTCCCAAGCCCCCAGCCGCCGCGATAGCCGACAAGCTGAGCGATTGAACTTGAGCTTCCGCCAAGGGCGGCAAACACGATGATAAAAATAAGTCCGAGAAGCAGCGTCCATTTGGCGCCGATCCGGCTGGAAATCGCGCCGGAGAAAAACATCATAAAACCGGTAACGAGTAAATAACTTGTAAATAACAGAGATACTTCACTAGGTGAAGCATGTAATTGTGCGGCAATCGCCGGAAGTATCGGGTCGACGAGTCCGATTCCCATAAAGGAAATCACACAGGCAAACGCGACCGCCCAAACGGCTTTCGGCTGGCTGAATAAGCCTGTTTTCTGTTGTGATGATGTATCCATTTGATCAGACCTCCTATTTGATCCATTAAAAGAAACGCTATCTTCATAGCGTTTACAGCAAAATCATTCGATTGATTGAATGGCGCGGTCAGCTTTTTCTTTCATTCCGTTAAGGCGCTCTTTAAAATGCAGAAATGTGCTGATCTTCTCATCAATCATCTCAAGCTGGTGGTTCAATGCGTGCTGAAGCTCTTCCAGCTTTGCTTTCCGTTCCTTCGGATCCAGTGACAACAAGTACCCCTCTTTGTTTAATTCCAGCTGACGGCTCATCTCCATAAACTGCTGAAGCTCCTGAAGGGAAAAACCGAGCACTTCTTTTGTGCTGATGACTTTTTCAAGCTCCTCCATATCATCTTCAGAGTAAAGCCGGACGCCGCCTTCTGTCCGTTTAGGAGCAGGAATCAAACCAATCTCCTCGTAAAAACGAATGGTTCGTTTTGTCAATCCGCTTCGTTTGGCAACTTGATCAATCTTCATCCATTCCAAGGTGAATCCCCCTCTTGTCGTTTCTGTTTCTATTATACACCTTTTGAACCTTAACGTAAACGTGAAGTTTTGAAAAGAAATTTTCACTGGATAAACATCCATACCACATAATGGGCATCTGTTCATGACAAAAAAAGCCGGTATGACCCGCCATTTTCTTTGGGCCGTACCGGCTTTTTTTAATTCTCAAGTTCTTCGATCATCAGTGACAATTCGGTCCAGCGCTCCATCGCCGCTTCAAGCTCTTCAGCCGTTTTTGCCTGTTCGGCCATCAGTTCTTGAATCTTTCCGAAATCACTTCCCGCTTCAGCGATTTCCGCTTCCAGACGCTGATGCTTTTCTTCAAGGCCGGCGATTTTGTCTTCGATGCCGTCCCATTCGATCTGATCTTTGTATGAAAGCTTTTTGCGCTTTTTCTTCGGCTCTTCTTCCGCCTTTTTCTCTTCGGCCGGTTGTTTTACCGCAGTCTTCTTCGCTTTTGCGTATTCCATGTATTCACTGTACGAACCTTGGAAACGCGAAATGACGCCTTGTCCTTCAAATACGATCAGGCGGTCCACGACACGGTCAAGGAAATAGCGGTCATGGGATACGGTAATGACGACGCCCGGAAACTGTTCGATGTAATCTTCGAGCACGCTTAATGTTTCTGTGTCCAGATCATTGGTCGGCTCATCTAAAAACAGCACATTCGGCTCCTGCATCAGTACATTCAGCAAGTACAGACGGCGCTTTTCCCCGCCTGACAGCTTTCTGATATATGTCTGCTGCATCGGGCGCGGAAACAGAAAGCGCTCAAGCATTTGTTCCGCAGTGATGACATCACCTTCCGCCGTCTTGACGATTTCAGCCGTCTCTTTTATATAGTCAATGACTTTCATATCGCCGTTCATTTCGCTGTGGTCCTGGGTGTAGTACCCGATCCTGACCGTCTGCCCGATGGTGATGCGGCCGCTGTCTGGCTGAATTCTGCCGGCAAGGCTGTTTAAAAGTGTCGTTTTCCCGATTCCGTTCGGCCCGATGATGCCGATTCGTTCACCCGGAATGACAAGCTCGTTAAATTGGCTGATCAGCGCTTGGCCGTCGTAGGTGAGGGTGACGTTTTCCGCTTCTATCACCTGTTTTCCGAGACGGTGGGAACCGATCGCGAAATCGAGCGATCCGGAGACTGCCGGCCCTTTTTGCTCCTTGAGCGCCTCCGCTCTTTCCACTCTCGCTTTTTGTTTCGTTGAGCGTGCTTTCGCCCCTCTTCTGAGCCACGCCAATTCGCGGCGCAGGAGGTTTTGACGTTTCGTTTCTTTCTGCTCTGCCAGCGCCTCACGTTCGGCCCGTTTTTCCAGGAATACTTCATAGTTTCCCTTATACGTATAAAGGCTGCCTCTCTCAAGCTCGTAAATTCTGTTCGTCACCCTGTTCAGAAAATACCTGTCGTGCGTGACAAGCATGACGGCGCCCGGATATTGCGATAAGTAGCCTTCCAGCCATTCAATCGTTTCATTGTCCAAATGGTTTGTCGGTTCATCCAAAATAAGCAGGTCAGCCGGCTGGATGACGTTTTTCGCAATCGCGACGCGCTTTTTCTGGCCGCCGGACAGCTCGCTGACATCCTTCATCAAGTCGGTGACACCGAGTTTGGTTAAAACCGTTTTGGCTAATGTATTCGCCTCCCACGCATCATTCGCGTCCATTCTCGCCTGCGCATCAAGCAGGTGCTTTTGGCGCTGTTCATTTTCCGGCTCTTCATTCAGCTCCTGAAGCGCTTTTTCGTACTCCCGCATCGTTCTCATAACGGCTGAGTCACCGGAATAAATATGCTCAAGGACGGTTTGTCCGGCAGGAAGATCGGGATCCTGATGCAAAAACTCAATATGCACGTTTCCTGAAGCCGTCATCTCGCCTTCCTCCGTTGATTCAAGGCCGGCAATGGTTTTCAGAAGCGTGGACTTCCCCGTTCCGTTCGGGCCGATTAAACCGATTCTTTCATTCTCTTCAATATGAAAGGAGATATGGTCGAATAATGTCTTTTCTCCGTATGTTTTATAAAGATTTTCCGCTTTTAAGATGCTCATGGTTCCTATCAATCCTCACGTAAGTTCATGTGTTCATTTTAAATCAGGCGTTGGAATAAAACTAGTAAAAGGGCAGACAAATTTCTTGGAAGCGATCATTTTGTCCGAAGAATGTTTCCGCCTCTCCTTTTATACACTGGAGATGAAGAGGTGATGACATGATCAGCATCAGTTTATGCGTTATCGTGAAAAATGAAGAGGAAGTGCTTGCGGGCTGTCTTGATTCCGTCAAAGACATTGCGGATGAAATTGTGATTGCTGATACGGGGTCGACCGACCGGACGAAAGAAATCGCGGCCCGTTATACGGATAAGATTTATGATTTTGAATGGATCGATCACTTTGCGGCCGCCCGTAATTTTGCGTTTTCGAAAGCGGAAATGGAATATATTCTGTGGCTGGACGCCGACGATTTGCTGACGGAAAAGGATCGTGAAAAGCTGATTGAACTGAAGGCGTCGCTTTCAAAAGAGGTGGACGCGGTATCCATGTATTATCACGTCGGCTTTGATGATCGGGGAGAGGTCAGCTTCAGATACCGCCGCAACCGTCTCGTCAAGCGGGAAAAAGGGTTCCGCTGGATCGGAGCCGTGCATGAGTATCTGGAAGTATACGGAAACATTATAGAAACCGATATCGCCGTCACACACCGCAAATCCGAGAAAAAGCACTCGCCTCCCTCAGACCGCAACCTAAGGATTTACGAGAAAATGGCGGAAAACAGTGAAACGATGACACCGCGCGATTTATTTTATTTCGCGAATGAATTAAAGGATCACGGCCAGTATCAGCGCGCCATTACGTATTATCATCATTTTCTTTCCACTAAACAGTGCTGGATCGAAGACGAGATCAGAACGTGCCAATATCTATTCGATTGCTACAGGGCGGTCGGCCATGAAGAGGCCGCCATGACGTCGCTCTTAAAATCATTTCTGATTGATTGTCCGCGGCCGGAGTTTTGCTGCAGGCTCGGCGACTATTTTGCGGAGAAACGGCAATACCGGCAGGGCGTGTTTTGGTATGAGCTCGCCCTATCCGCCACATACAGCGATTCAGGCTTTACCCAGCTCGAATATTCCACCTGGTATCCTCATCTGCAGCTCTGCGTCTGCCACTGGCAGCTCGGCGACAGAGAAAAAGCGAAGATTCATAACGACAAAGCCGCCTCCTATCACCCGTCACATCCGAGCGTACTGTATAATCAAAACGTGCTCGGCACATAACATCGAAAAAAGAGCTGTCCCCTGTAAGAGGGCAGCTCCTTATTCATTACGCCGTCGGAATACCTCCGCTGACACTGTAAATCTGGGATGTCACATAACTCGATTCTTCTGAGGCCAAAAAAACATAAATCCCTGCAAGCTCTGCGGGCTGGCCGGCACGCTGTAATGGCACGGCCGGTGTTTCCTTGCCGAATTTCGGAATGTTTTCACCGGGCTGTCCTCCGGAAATCTGAAGCGGCGTCCAGATCGGCCCCGGCGCTACAGAGTTGACTCTGATTCCTTTATTCGCCAGCTGCTTTCCTAAGCCGACGGTAAAGCCGATAATGGCATGTTTCGTCGCGGCATAATCCAACAGCATCGGACTTGGATTGTACCCTTCGACAGAAGTTGTCGTGATAATAGACGCGCCTTCCGGCAGATACGGAAGCGCCGCTTTGACGAGCCAATACAGTGAGAAAACATTAACTTCGAATGTTTGATAGATTTGTTCTGTGGCAAGATCGCTGATATCATCAACTGCCTGCTGTTTGCCGGCAACAAGGGCGAGCGTGTCAAGACCGCCAAGCTCTTGATACGCTTTTTCCGCCAATTCTCCGCAAAACGCTTCATCGCTTAAATCTCCGGGGAGGAGAACGGCTTTTCTTCCTTCTTTTTCAATTAATGCTTTCACTTCTTCGGCATCCGGCTGTTCCTCAGGCAGATAGTTAATGGCCACATCCGCCCCTTCCCGGGCATAAGCAATCGCAGCAGCCCGTCCGATCCCCGAATCGCCGCCGGTGACGAGGGCTTTTCTTCCCTTCAGCTTGCCTGCTCCTTTATAGCTTGTTTCGCCGCAGTCCGGCACAGGCTTCATCTCTTTCTGCAAACCGGGCGGTTCTTGATATTGTTTTGGAAATTCATCATGATCATATTTCGTCAGCGGGTTGTGCAGATTTGCATCAGACATACAAGACTCTCCTTTATCATTGGTGATGTATTCGTATGTGTACCCCCTGAGCATGATGGATCAAACGTGTAAGTGCAGTTTCCGATTGATAAGGGAAAACAAAAAAGGAGCCCGTAAGCTCCCTTTTTTTATGATTCTCCGAGCACGTTTTCAGCCATTTTCGCTAAATGCTGGGCGCTTCCCGAAATTTCCTGCATCGTGGCAGAAATTTGTTCTACCGCCGCCGCTTGGCCGTCCGTGTTCTGGTTGATGGATTCAATTGAGTCCTCCAGCCCTTTCAGCAGGCTGTGGATTTTTTTCGTAATCTGGTCAATTTGGCCGACGTTGTCTTTTGAATGAGTGGCAAGCTTGCGGATCTCATCCGCCACCACGGAAAAGCCCTTGCCGGATTCTCCAGCTCTCGCGGCTTCAATGGCCGCATTCAAACCGAGCAGATTGCTTTGATCTGAGATGCCCTTGACAGTGACGGAAATGTCGGCGATTTCTCCCGCGCTTTCACTGACTTGTTTCGCCTGAGCGGAAATCCCGGTCATCTGTGCTGAAAAGCCGCTGATGGATTCTGAAATATCCGCGATGGCTGAAGCGGTCTGTTCCACGACGGCGGACAAGCTTTCAGCGACATCATGAAGCTTGGCTGATTTTTCAAGGCTCGTGCCAAGACCGACGCCGCCGATGACTTTTCCGTTCTCATCGTGAAGCGGGATCGCTCTGGCGATAAGCGGAAATCCGAACAGCTCTTTCGGCACCATGCTTGTCTTCTTCTGATTCAAACGGATGGCGTCTGTAATGATGTCTCCTTTTTGGAGCGGGTCTCCCGGCTTTACGTTAAGAGAAAACGTTTTAGCCGGAATATTCACGATTAATTTTTCTGTATCATAAATTCCGATGGTGATGTCATCTTGGATCAGGCTGTTTAAAAAAGGCGCAACTTTGACAAAAGCGTCAAGCAGGCTGTGCGTTTGCTGTTCCGTCTGTATACTCATTTCTTTCACTCCTTCTTAATATGGGAATTGCCGTTTTTCATGCTGAACCGAAATCCATTTCAGCGTAGTGAATTCTTCCAGGCTCCATTCGCCGTTCAGCCTGCCGAGACCTGATTGCTTCTCGCCGCCGAACGCGACATTCGGTTCATCATTAATGGTCGTATCGTTGACGTGAATCATGCCGGTTTCGATCCGCTTAGCAAACTCAACGCCGCGCTCAACGTTTGCCGTATGCACGGCTCCGCTTAAACCGAACGGTGTCGCGTTTGCGATGCTTACCGCTTCATCCTCCGTTTCAAACGGCATAATGCAGACGGCCGGACCGAACAGTTCCTCTTTTGCGATACTCATCTCCGGCTTTACATCTTTTAAGATGACGGGCTCAGCTACCGTTTTGCTGAATCGGCCGGAAAGCACCGGAACCGCTCCCTCTTCTATCGCTTTTTCAACGGACCGTTTCAAACCTTCCGCCTGCCTCTCATTGATTAAAGGCCCGATCACCGTATCAGGGTCCATCGGATCGCCGACTTTCAGCGATGACACTTTCGCTTCGTAAAGCTCTGTGAATTTGTCATATACAGATGTGTGAACGAGCACGCGGTTCGCCGACATGCAGATCTGGCCCTGATGCGTAAACCGGCTGAATACGGCCGCATTGACGGCGTATTCGAGATCAGCGTCCTCAAGCACGATCAGCGCGCTGTTTCCGCCAAGCTCCAAGAGCGGTTTTTTAAAGTGCTTGACCGCAAGCTGTCCGATATAGCTGCCCACTCCGGTTGAACCCGTAAATGAGATAATCCGCGGCACGGGATGCTCAACAAAACTGTCGCCGATCTCCCCGATATCCGTCACGATGACATTCAGCAGCCCGTCCGGTACGCCGGCCGCTTCAAAAATCTTCGCAATCAGTGTTCCGCCGCAGATCGGTGTTTCTTCATGAGGCTTCAGCACAACGCCGTTGCCCGCTCCGAGTGCCGGCGCAACTGATTTCACCGAAAGGAAAAACGGGAAATTAAACGGGCTGATGACACCGACGACGCCGGCTGGTATTCTGTACAGCCTGTTTTCTTTTCCGTCAATCGTGGACGGGAGAATTTTCCCTTCCATCCGCACCGGAAATGTTGCGGCTTCTTTTATCATATTTTTGACAAGTCCGATTTCAAACTCAGCCTTCAGCCTTGTTCCGCCAAGCTCCTCCATGATTAAGTAAATGATCGCTTCTTCGTGCTCTTCGATGAAAGATACGGCTTTTTCCAAAATGGCCCGCTTTTTAAAAGGATTGACTTTGTCCCATTCTTGTTTCGCAAGAGCTGCGGCGCGATACGCCGCATCCACGTCATCAGGCGTCGCTTTTCGGAATGAGGTGATGACTTTCTGAGTATAAGGATTTCTGTTTTCCAATACGTTCCGGCTGCTCCCATCCCTCCATCGGCCGCCGATAAACTGCTTATTTAGTTCTTCATATTGAAACATGTAAACATCTCCCTTTCACCGAAACTTGAAAATAGTTGATGAGTCATTTTTTGTATCGGTCTTAACGTGAGAAAATTGAACTATTTCACAATAAAATTACTGTTCCTTCCGCACATCGACGCTTTTGAGCTTTTTCCTTTTAAAGTGGAAAATTCTTTAATTGACTGTGCGAAATTTCGACAATATAATACAAACGTCAGTGTATATAATGATATGAATATTATGAATTTTCAGGAGGACTCATATGTCTTTATTATTTCGGAAAAAGCCGATCGCCGACTTAAAGGCCCAGAGCAAACAGGCCGGTCTGGCCCGCTCGTTAAGCGCTTTTGACTTGGTTTTACTCGGAATCGGCTGTGTTGTCGGCACGGGGATTTTTGTGATTACCGGGACTGTGGCCGCAACAGGGGCAGGACCGGCTTTGATTCTGTCGTTTGTGCTCGCGGGCCTTGCCTGCGCGCTCGCAGCGTTTTGTTATGCGGAATTTTCTTCATCCATTCCGATTTCAGGCAGCGTATATACGTACTCCTATGTCACTCTCGGAGAATGTCTCGCGTTTTTAATCGGATGGGACTTAATGCTTGAATATGTCATTGCGCTCTCCGCCGTCGCAACCGGCTGGTCATCGTATTTCCAGTCGCTTCTTGCGGGCTTCGGGCTGCATCTTCCGGAGGCGCTGACCGCCGCACCCGGAAGCAAAGCGGGCGCCGTGCTCAATCTGCCTGCCGTTATTATTATTTTGGTGATTACCGCGATTGTTTCAAGAGGCGTGAAAGAAAGCACCCGCTTTAATAATGTCATTGTTTTGATGAAAATTGCGATCATTTTGCTGTTTATCGTCGTCGGATTCGGCTACGTGAAACCGGAAAACTGGTCGCCGTTTATGCCGTTCGGAATGAAAGGCGTCATCACGAGCGCCGCGACCGTTTTCTTCGCGTATCTCGGGTTTGATGCCGTGTCAAACGCATCGGAAGAAGTGAAGAACCCGCAGAAATCAATGCCGATCGGGATTATCGGCGCGCTCGCCATCTGCACCATCCTTTACATTACCGTGTCGCTCGTTCTGACGGGAATGCTTTCGTACACTAAATTAAATGTCGGAGATCCGGTATCATTTGCGCTCCAATTTGTCGGCCAGAACAAAATAGCGGGCATTATTTCCGTCGGCGCGATTATCGGGATTACAACAGTCATGCTTGCTCTGCTGTACGCTCAGGTGCGTCTCACATTTGCGATGAGCAGAGACGGTCTTTTGCCCCGCGTATTTTCCAAGGTGCATCCGCGTTTTAAAACACCGTTTCAAAACACCTGGGTGACGGGGATCGTTGCCGCCGGGATCGCCGGCCTTATTGATCTGGGAACCTTGGCGCATCTCGTCAACATGGGAACCTTGGCGGCCTTTACGGTCATCGCGATCGCCGTCATCGTTTTAAGAAAGAAACATCCGGAGATCAAATCTTCCTTCCGTGTTCCTTTCGTTCCTTTTGTGCCGATCATCAGCGCATGCTTATGCCTCTATCTCGCAAGCAGCCTGCCCGGCGTGACATGGCTTTCCTTTGTCATCTGGATCGCCGCCGGGATCGTCGTTTATATGGTTTATTCGAGAAAACACAGTTTGTTAAACAAATAAAAAGGGAGGCTCTTTTTTCGATTTGAGAAAGAAGAGCCTTTTTTGCTCTTGATCATTCATTCACCTTATGAATAATATGGTGTATGCTTTGCTTACATAAAAGGAGGAGAATCACTTTGGCAATTGCCGCACCGATGAAAGAAAAACCTGTCCATCGTCCCGATACAACCATGTATTCCATTTTATTGATTATCGGGATTTGTCATTTGCTGAACGATACACTGCAAGCGGTGATTCCGGCGATGTTTCCTATTTTGGAACGTTCTATGAGTCTTACCTTTACACAGCTCGGAATGATCGCCTTTACGCTGAATATGGTGTCTTCCGTAATGCAGCCCGTCATCGGCTGGTATACGGATAAACGCCCGATGCCGTATGCCCTGCCGCTCGGACTCACCGCAAGCATGCTCGGCATTTTAGGTCTCGCGTTCGCCCCGTCTTTTCTGACAATTTTATGCTGCGTATTTTTTATCGGCCTTGGCTCCGCCGTCTTTCATCCTGAAGGATCGCGTGTCGCTTACATGGCCGCCGGCGAAAAGCGCGGCTTGGCGCAATCGATTTACCAAGTCGGCGGAAATACCGGCCAGGCGATGGCGCCCCTGATTACCGCGCTGATTCTCGTTCCGCTCGGTCAATTCGGCTCTGTCTGGTTTACACTTGTCGCCGCAATCGCTGTGCTGTTTCTCATTTATATCGCCAAATGGTATAAAGGGCGCCTTATTCATTTGCGCGCCGCAAGTAAAAAATCACCGGCTGCCGCTGTGGAGACCGTGATTACAAAGCCGATTATTCTTGCCCTTATCATGATTATCTTCCTGATTTTCGCGCGTTCCTGGTATGTGAGCGCGATCGGCAACTTTTATACGTTCTATGCGATGAATGCCTATCATGTCAGCATTCAGCAGGCACAGAGCTACATCTTCGTCTTTTTATTCTTCGGGGCTGTCGGAACGTTTCTCGGCGGGCCGCTGGCAGACCGTTTCGGAAAGCGGAACGTCATTATCGTATCAATGATGGCATCGGCTCCCTTGACGATTTTCCTTCCGTTTGCGGGGCCTGTCATCGCCTATGGCGTACTGGCGCTGATCGGCGTTGTCCTGATGTCCAGCTTTTCTGTGACCGTTGTCTACGCGCAGGAGCTCGTCCCGGGTAAAATCGGCACGATGTCAGGGCTTACGGTCGGGCTCGCCTTCGGAATGGGAGCAATCGGAGCCGTTGCGCTCGGCGCCCTCATTGATTCCGCGGGATTGACGCCGACCATGACAGCCGTCGCCTTTCTGCCCGTTTTAGGACTGCTCGCGTTTGTCCTGCCGAGCGACAAAACATTAAAAGAATGGCATTCATAAAAAAATCCCTGCCTTTTCGGCAGGGATTTTATGTTTCAACCGTATAAAAATGAGTGTCAGGAACCGCATATCTCGGAATAAACCCGTCTCTGAAATCGGGAAACGCCTTTTGAATTTCATCAATCCATTTTTTTATGTTTTTGATGTACGGCACGTAAATCATATTGACTGTCGCCTTGTCATCAATGTGATAGTACCAGCAGAGATTGAATTCGTTCTCCGTGACGAGCGTAAAGCCTGAAAAATGATAAAAAATCAGCGGGGTGTCATTGACATATACAGCCCCGTCACGCTGGCTGACTTCGTATTGCTCAATATTCCACAGCGCGGCATTCGCGCCGATCGACTCCGTGACATGGACGTGCTCAAACTGCGCGGGCCACTTTTCAACATACCTTTGGTCACCGTATGTCTTTTTTTCTTCATTCATCTCCACCGTACAATAGGAGATGCAATCCTGTCTCCACTGCCAGACCGCCCGATACGCCTCCTCGGTATTCCGCGCGCCGACAAACCCGGTGTTGTACTGCCCGGTCAGCTTGTAATAAGACGCAAACCGTTCTGAATTGCGGTGATCCGTCAGAAAAAGAGAAGCATCCGGCTTTTCCGCAAACAGCTCGCCCGCATCTGAGAAGAAAAAGAGATCGGTGTCCAAATGGGCAAAATATTCGGCTTCATCATACTCCGTCATCACATGGAACAAAAATGCCGGCTTCAGCGTCCAGCAATATTCATGAAACGTCCGCCCGCCCTTTGCTTCAAGCAGCTCCGGGTCCTCCATTTCATGGAGCTGAACCGCCGTGACATGCTCCCACGGCACCTGCTGAAGCAGTTCATACGCCTTCTTGTCGACACACAGCACATACAGATGAAAATCACGGCAATGCTCATGGAGAGAATGAATCATCGGCATCAGTTTAAAGATATGCGTTCTTGAAACAATGGTTGAAAAATGATATTTACTCACCATATCACATCCAATTTATTTTAGATCCACATGCAGTAAATCAGCAAACAGCGCTTTGAACGCTCTTGCAAAGTGCGTAACGCCCAGCTTTTTTTCCGCTTTTGACAAAAGCTTTTGGGCCTCCGGCAGATGAAAGCTGTTCGCCGTGATACGCGGGCTTTTCGTCCTCCAGTCCGGATTGAGGTTGCGGTCTTTAACTGCGTGCATCAGCTCAAGAAAGATGTACAGCAGGCTTTCATATTTCTCATAATCAAGCAGCACTTCGATGTCTGCCATAATGCTGTTGGTTAACTCCGCGTCAAACGGGCCGTTAAACGCGAGGTGCACGTCAAGCGAATGGATGTCATTGTACTTGTCGCACATGTACGCGATATTCGCCCTGATGTCATCAACGGAAGCACAGTTGCTCGGATGCTCCTGATGGACGCTCATGATATCGCGCCGCAGCTGAAACGACAAGCCCGACTGGTGAAGCCTGATGCCGAGATCATAATCTTCAAAACCGTATCTGACAATGCCTTCATCAAACAGACCGAGATCTGCCACGTGCTGCCGTTTGACTGATGAATTGTTCGTAATGAAAAAACGCCACGGCAGACGGTAGCCTTCCAAGTCGTCTCCGTATTTTTCCAAAATGCTTTTCAGCACACGTATAAAATCGGTATCTAAGTCAAAGCATCGGTCGAGAAAGCTTCCGTCTCTGATGGCACTTTCATCAAGAAGCGGCTCTTTATCGCCCGGCAGCTCTTCATACAGTTCGGCGAGCTTTTCCTTGTGCTCTTTTTCAAAACGGTCATAATAAAAGCTGTACAGCCGCTTCCAGAACATACCGCATACGACAAGATCGTCCCGATTCTCATGAGCCTTGATATGCTTCGCCACCAAATCCTTTTCGGCAAGCATGTCACTGTCATGGAAAATCAAAATATCGCCTCTGGCATTGCGGACCGCCTGATTCCGGCCGTAAGCGATTCCTCTGTTTTCTTTAATTCTCACAAAAATCAGCGGAAAATTCGCGCTGAATGATTCGAGCATGGATAAGGTTCCGTCTTCTGAACCATTGTCAGCCACAATCACTTCGAACGGCTCTGTGCATTCCTGTTCATTCAGGGACAGCAGGCTGTTATAAAGCCGCTCCCTGGAATTATATGCGGGAACTATGACGCTTGCCTTCACTTTTGTTCACTTCCTGTATATAATCATTTATTTGTTATCATCCTCAGATGCGAAGCCGCTGAACTCCGGGCAGACGGCGCTGACCGTCCCGATCACCTGCTTCAGAATGTCTTTGTAAAGCTGATGGACAAACGGCAGGTCGGTCCGGGTCTTCTCGTGAATCTGCCGAATGTCGCCGGCTGTGATGATCCGGTATCCGCTGAAATGATAGAAAATCAGCGGACTCCCGTCTTCGAGCACAAGACGCCCGTCCTTCCATGAAAATGTGTGCCGGCCGTAATTCCAATGGCCGATATTCACACCGGGCGTTGTAATGTCACACACATTAGGGAATAGATCAGACATGTAATCCAAGTAGCCCTGATCTCCGAATTTTCCTTCCCCCGGCGCATTTTTGCATTCTTCAAGGCAGCGTTCTTTCCACCATCTGAGACAATCTGTGCCGGCTCGGTCGTTTTTGAAGCTGAGAAAACCGGAATTATACCGGCCTAAAAGGCGCTGCAGCATGTCAATTTCCTGTTTTTTAAATGAGGGGATGACGATATCGCCCCGTGACAGAAGCACCGAACAATCCGGCTGATTTTCAAAAATCGGGCGCGGATCAGCGAAAAAAAACAAATCGGCATCAATGTACGTGACACGCTCTAAGTCCGGATGTCCGTCCAGCACGAATTCGAGAAATACCGGCTTCACCGTCCAGCAGTATTCGCTCTGGTCTCTCGTCCGCTTCAATTCAAGGAGCTCCTCATTTTCCAGTGCAGACACCGGAATCAGGGTGACATTATCCGGATGCATTGCCTGAAGCACGTCATAGGTGTCTTGATCCATACACAAAGTAAAAATGGGGGCGTCCGCCTGAACCTCTTTCAATGAGCCGAATAAAGCGATGGCCTGATACAGCCTTCCTTTTGATAAAACTGTGCAATATGCGCTTGTCACGTCTTTATCACCTCTGTTTCTGTTACTTTTGAAAAAAGGCTTTATACCATTCGATCGTTTTTTCCAACCCTTCATCAATGGTATGCGCGGGTGTCCAGTTCAGAAGCTTTCTCGCCTTTTCCGCCGACAAATATTGATGCTTGATTTCGTGGCTCCCCTGGTTGAGCACCTTCGGCTTCAAGTCACTGTCCATGGCCTTAAGAATTTTTTCTACAAGTTCCAGCACCGTCAGCTGAATCTCATTGCTGAAGTTGAACGCTTCTCCCGCAAGATTGAGCTCCTCCATCTTTTCCGCCAGCAAAAGGTACGCCTCGACCGCATCCTCAATGTAAAAATAATCACGGATAAATGTGCCGTCGCTGCGGATTTCCGGCGCTTCACCGTTCAGCACGAGCTGAATCGTCTGCGGGATAATCCGGTTGAAATTCAAATCCCCGCCGCCGTATAAGTTGCCGCAGCGCGTAATACAAACCGGAAGGCCGTACGTATTAAAATATGTGTGGCTTATCAGATCGGCACAGCTTTTTGACACATCATACGGATGTTTGCCCTGAAGAGGCATGTTTTCATCATACGGCAGTGCCGGCTGGTCGCCGTATGCTTTATCACTGGAGGCGACGATCACCCGCTTGATGAGCGGATGCCGGCGGCACGCTTCAAGGATGTTCCATGTGCCGAGAATATTGGCTTCAAATGTGGAAATCGGATTGCGGTTTGCGACGCCGACGATCGCCTGTGCTGCTAAATGAAAGACCGTGTCGATTTCATATTCGCCCAGCGCCCGCTCAATCACATCCAGATCTTCAAGAGCGCCCTGCACGATATTCATTTGCTTCACTTGTTCTCCCTGATACAGATTAGATTTGGGCACAGTGTCACGGACAAGGCCTGTCACATTGGCCCCCTGATCGATCAGTTCCTTTACCAAGCAGCTTCCTAAAAGACCTGTACATCCCGTCACAAACACATTTTTATTTTTCCAGAAACTCAAACTTGATCACCATACCTTCCATACATGTTGTCCTTGATCCCACATCTTGTTGATTTCCAGCAGGTTTTTATACGTATCGATCGCCGTCCAGAAACCGTAATGCCGATATACCGCCAATTCGCCGTCCTTCGCCAGCTCCTTCAGCGGTTCTTCTTCAAACATGACATCGCTGTCTTTCGGCAGATAATCAAATACCTTCGGGCTGAGCACGAAGAATCCGCCGTTGATGATGCCGTCACTCGAGGTTTTTTCAGAAAAGCTTTTCGCCATGCCGTCTTCGACCGTCAGCGTCCCGAATTGCGAGGTCTTTTCAATACCGGTGACGGTTGCCGCAGCCCCTTTTGATTGATGATAGCTGATCAGGTGAAACAGGTTGATGTTGGCCAGTCCGTCTCCGTATGTCATGAGAAAGGTTTCATCACCGATGATGTCCTTTGCCTGTAAAAGCCGCCCCGCTGTCTGCGTGTGTTCCCCCGTGTCTAAAAAAGTGATTTTCCACGGCTCGGATTTTCCCAATATCCGCACTTCTCCGGTAGAGCTGTCGAGCGTCATACTGTGATTCTTCCAGTCATAATCTAAGAAATATTCCTTAATCAGCTCTCCTTTGAAACCAAGAAGCAGGATAAATTCGTTCACGCCATAGTATTGATAGAGTTTCATAATATGCCATAGAATCGGTTTTCCGCCTATCATGGCGAGCGGTTTGGGACGTTCATTGGTGATTTCGCTCATTCTCGTTCCTTTTCCGCCGCAGAGAATGACTGCTTTCATCTCTACCCCTCTTCTCTGTGAATATTGGATTCGAAACCGCCCGTACAAGAGAAACCAACCGGATAATTTGTCCGATTCTCTATCACCGGTTTCAAAATCTACTCTAAGATATGAGAGATTGGCGCCCTTTGTGACCGAAAGCTCTCTCTTTTTTCAGATTGGTGAAGATACACACAAAAAAAGAGCCTCACGGAAAACCATCCGTAAGGCTCTTTCTATTATTTATTATCCTCATTAAGCTTTTCTTTGCCGTAATGATATTTAGACGGATCAACCGGCGTAAAGTCGCTCAATTTGTGGAATCTGAGCAGGTCTTTGTACATCACGCTGTCAGACAGCTTCAGCTGCTCTGTGACTCTGGCTTTCAGGTTTTTCGTTTCCTGATTGCCTTTCAGTTCTTTTCCTGTCTTCGTATCATATACGACATTGGAGATAGAAGTATATTTCGGCGTGACGTAGTCTCCGTTACGGAACGTCACCGTATCATCATGGTCTTTCGAGAAGAGATCGGTACCGAAATTAATATATTTCTTAGAATCGATGCCTTCCAAGTGAAGGATCGTCGGCACAACGTCCATTTCACCGCCGAATGTATGGTTCACTCCGCCTTTTTTGCCGGGGATGTGAAGCATAAGCGGCACACGCTGGTTCTGCGCGTTTTGATAAGGCGTAATTTCTTTGCCGAGAATTTCTTTCATCGCGCGGTTATGGTTTTCAGAGATTCCGTAGTGGTCTCCGTAAATCATAATCACCGAGTTGTCATATAAACCGGATGACTTCAGATCTTTAAAGAACTGTTCAAGCGCTTCGTCAAGATAACGCGCCGTCTGGAAATAGTCATCTACAGTCGCATCGCCCGTTTTCGCTTTTTCGATCGTTGCGTCTTTTTCATCAAGCGTAAACGGATAATGGTTCGTCAGCGTGAGCAAATGCGCATAGAACGGCTGTTTCAGCGATTTAAGCTTCGGAATGGATTCTTTGAAGAACGGTTTATCCTTCAGTCCCATATTGACAAGGTTGTCATCAGACATATCGTATGTGCTGGCGTCAAAGAATTTGTCATAGCCGATATGTTTGTAAATCTGATCACGGTTCCAGAATGATTTGTAGTCACCGTGTAAAACGGCGCTTGTATAGCCTTCACTTTGGTCAAGGATGGCAGGAAGCGATTGATACGTATTTTCCCCTTTTGTCACAAAGGCTGATCCTTCAGGCAGTCCGAACAGGCTGTTATCCATCATCAGCTCGGCGTCAGATGTTTTACCTTGGCCTGTTTGGTGGAAAAAGTTATCAAAGTACGTCATGTCCTCACCGCCGCGGGCGAGTTTATTCAGGAACGGCGTGACTTCTTTTCCGTCAAGTTTGTAGTTGATTAAAAACGATTGGAAACTTTCCAAGTGAATCTTAATGATATTTTTGCCTTTGGCCTTGCCGAAATACTCGGCGTTCGGCTTCGCATAATGCGACGATGTGTAGTTCTCAACGCTCGTCAGGTCATCGCTGCTTGCATATGCCCGCTGCGTTTCCGTCTGCGCCGTCTGCACGCCGTCATAAATCGTGTAATTATAAAGACCTAAGTATTTTACAATGTAATTGCGGTCAAACGTTCTTGTCAGCAGCTCCGGGCGGTCCTCTTCGGCAATCGCCAAGTTAACAAAGAACAAAACAATACCCGTCACGATAATTAATGACGTATACCGTTTTTTCAGCTTGAATTCCTTCAGCTCACGTCTCCACACCAGAAGTGCGATTAAAATAATAATGTCAACAAAGTACAAAATATCATGGCCGGACATAATGCTGAAGATGCCGTCTCCCATATTTCCGACATTACCGGATTGCTTTAAGTTAGGGAATGTCAAGAAATCATCGAAGAATCGATAGAATAGGATATTCGCATACAAAATAAACGTCATGATGAAATCAATAATCACCATGATAATCGCTGATTTGCGGCCTTTCGCAAACAATGCCAGTCCTAAAAAGAAAATGGCGCTTGAGAACGGATTGATCACTAGCAGAAACTGCTGCGTCGGCCCCTTCACCCCAAGGTTGAATTCAGCATGATAGGCTAAATACGTTTTGGCCCAAAACAAAATAATAGCCAGTACAAAAAAACTAAGTCTGTAAGAAAATAATTTCTTCATGGCAACCTCTACTTTCCTAAACACTTTAAATCTGTATTCTTACTTTTTGCTTCAATTCCTGCTTTCCGAGCAAAACGAAAGCATCACACAGCCCCATAAACACACCATTTTAATAAACGATATATTTATCATTCGTGTCATGCCCATTGAACATCTTATCCCGCCAGCCATTAGACGCAGGATATCCGTTCTTCGTTTCACATTTTTTTCTGGCATTAAAAGGCACCGTTTCAGACCCGGTCTGAAACTAGGAGATACCAAATATAAGAATAACACAAACTACTTAAAAACGAAAAATGAATATCAAAGGCAGCCGCCCGACAGGCGGGCTGAAGTTATTGTATGCAAAGGGATTGAAAAACTTGAATATTTTTTTCCGCCGATGCAAAAAAGGACTGGAGTCATCCAGTCCTTTTCATCAAATCGGTCAAATACCGGCCCAGACATCTTTTGCGTAAATGCCCTTTGTTTGGAGATCCAAAAGCCATTCTTGCGCTTGCCGTGCATCTGTTTCGTGAACCGACTGATACGCTTTTTGCAGTGCTGCCTCTACATCAGGCGCCATTTTGCTTCCGTCGCCGCATACGTATAGATGCCCTCCCCGGTCAAGGATCGAAATTAAAGCTTCGGCATCTTCCGTCATGACGTGCTGCACATACGTTTTCGGCACGCCTTCTTTGCGTGAAAACGCCGTATGAAGCGTCACGACTCCGTCTTTTTCATAACCTTCAAGCTCATCACGGTAAATAAAATCATGATCGTTTCTGCATCCGAAATACAGATGAGCTTCCCCCAGCTCTTTCCCTTTTTCTTTTAACGCCGCGCGTGCCTGCAGAAATCCGCGGAAGGGGGCGACTCCTGTGCCGGGACCGACCATAATAATCGGTTTTCCCGGGTCTTCGGGCAGCCGGAACCTTGTTTCCGGAGTGCGGACAAACATCACGATACCATCTTCAGGGCTGCGTTCCGCTAAATAATTCGAAGCGACTCCGCGATACTCCCCCAAACCGCTCCGGGCGGGGCCGCGAACGACGCCGACGGTAATTGAAGCCTGACCGGGATGTTTCCGCGGTGAGCTGGAAATCGAATAATAACGCGGCTTCAGCGGACGCAAAAGCTCCAAAAATCGCTCAAACGGCAGTTCACACGCTTCATATTTTTCAAGGAGATCGAGCATTGAGACGCGCAATGTTAAGATTTGCTCCTGATAGACGCCCTCTCCGAGTAAATCTTCCAATTCCCGTTTGTGCGGCGGGCAGACCGTATAAGCAGCCATTTCCCGGATTTGCGCCCTTGATGCCGCTTCCTGCAATTCGACACAGCTGCTCAGAAGATCGTGCAGCCTGACCGGCCGATCGAGCGGGAGATGAGCCGCGCTCTGTCCGCTGGCCGTCAGCAGCACTTGGTCGTTCCCGTTCAGATTATACCGGCGGAGAACACGGCCGACCTGCTCTTTGCTGTTTACCGGCAGAACGCCGAGATGATCCCCCTCATTGTAAGCAGCCTCTTTCGGCAGAATGATTTCAATATGCCTTGTGCTCCGGCCGCTTTCCGGCGCCTGAAGCTCCCTGTTTTCCGCAACGGAGGCGTAAACCGCTTCATACGTCTGTGCCAAAGGGGAGCCGCCAAGCCCGCTCACAAATTGAAGGCCCAGCGTACTTCGCTCTTTTTCGGCATTTTCATTCAGCTTGAGATCGAACGCTTTCATGGCGTCCGCCCACATCCTTTTTTTCCATTCATCAAGCTGTCCTTCAAAATCGCCGCTGACATCTCCTTCGCCGCGGGCAGAAAAGCGTTCCGCCCCTTTTTCGGCAAGCTTTTCATCAATCAGTCTCGGAACGGCCTGATATGTCGCCGCCCAGTTATGGTCACCGCAGCCGAAGACGGCATATCGGACGCCTTTCAGTTCCCCGGATTTGACTTCTTCAAGCCATTGCACGAATTGCCCCGCGTTGCTCGGCGGCTTTCCGTTATAAGAGGATGTAATGATCAAGAGCGCTCCTTCTTTCGGCAGTTTTCCGATCCGGTCATTTAAGGGCGCTGTTTCGGTACGGACGCCGTGCATCCCGGCAGTATCGGCAAGCTCCCGCGCTACGCCTTCTGCAGTTCCCGTATCTGAGCCGTACAGAATCAGAAGCGGACGGTTATCAAGTCCGATAATGGAAGCGCCTTTTGTCTCCTGTTTTTCTTTTTTGACGCCTTCTGCCGCTTTTTCAGCCGCCGGGAGAGCAGCCGAAACACCTTCTTTGTTTCGCGGCCGCATCCGAATATGAAAATCGCCGGGCTTGAGCGTTAATGTTTGTTTAATATCCAGCTCATAATCGGTGTGGTCTGTGAAGGTAAAATGCTGAAGAATCATACCCAGAACAAGAGTTGCTTCGTGCAGGGCGAACTGCATACCGATACACGCCCTCTGACCGTTTCCGAACGGCTTGTACGCATGGTGGGGCACTTGATCCGGATGTTCAAACCGCTCCGGATAAAATTCCTCCGCATTGTCTCCCCACGCCTCTTTATCACGGTGAAGCTGAGGAATTAAGACGGAAATTCTGTCTTTTGCCGTGATCGGATATTTCCCGCCGATCACCGTATCCTCTTTCGCATAAAGACTGAACGCAGGCGCGGTCGGCCATAGGCGCAATGACTCCTGCAAAATCATCCGGATATAAGTAAGATCCAGCACTTGTTTATATGAAGGAACGGGATCAGTCAATACCCGATCGGCTTCCTCATAGGCTTTTTCCAAAACACGGGGATGCTTCAGCAGAAAGTAGATGGCAAAGGAAAGCAGGCCGCTTGTCGTTTCATGGCCGGCAATTAAAAACGTGATGATTTGAAACCGAATATTTTCATCGTCTAGTTTTTCGCCTGTTTCCGGGTCTTCCACATTCAGCATTCTGGCCAGCAGATCCTTTTCATCCCGGCCGCCGTCCGACTTACGCTCTGCGATAATACTGTCTACTAACGAAAACATCGCCTGAATGTCGTGATGAAATTGGCGCTTCGTTCTGATCATGAGCTTATCCTGAACATCAAGGCGCTGCATTTGGTGCATCGCTTCATCAAGGGCGCGCACCATGCTGTTGATAAACGGATGAGGCGTTTCCCTGTAATAGCTGTTAAACCGATAGTTAAAACCGCACAGCCCGATCGTATCGAGTGTCAGCCGGGTCATATCGGCAGGCACATCAACGGCCTCGTCCGGGTTCAGCCTTGCCCATTTTTGAATCAGCTGCACCGCAATATCCGTCATCATCGCATGATAATCTTTCATCGCGCGCTGGCTGAAGGTCGGCATCAGAATATGATGTGCCTTTCGCCAGTTGGGCTCATGCGTCCAGCTTGTAAACAGCCCGTCACCGGCAAACGCGCGGACTTTCTCCAAAGCCCCTTCAATGCTTTTATCGAACCGCTCTTCATCACAAACCTCTTTCACCAGTTCATGGCCTGACACGACGATAATCGTGCCCGCCGGCGTATGCAGCTGAAAAATAGGCCCCTGCTCATTTGCCAGTTTGAGAAGCGACATGGTGGGCTTGTCTTTATCAAGCAAAGGAAGATTTCCGAGCGGGCCGAACGTCTTCGGCTGCGGAATCGGACTTGTTTCCTTCATGAATAACACCCTTTCTTAAACGGAATGCGTTTCTTCCAACTACAGTGCCCTTTTCACCCGCTGATTATCCGCCAGGGCGGGCAATCCTCATTGACGATCATTAACGGTTTTTTCTATACTGGAGAGGCTTGTCAAATACAGAAATAAGGTGAGTTCATATATGGATTTTGAAATCAAGTTTTTATCGTTTTATGTCATTCAAGTGGAAGGAAAAGACGAACAGGCAAACAAACAGTTCAAACATTTCCAGACGCTTGATACGGAAGAATTTGAAGAAAGCGAGCTGAAGGATTTCCTGGACGGGGAATTGAAGAAAATTGTCAAACGGAAAGCCGAACGGCATCCGCAATCCGAGCAGGTCCCCACAAAAATCGGCCATTTTATCACGGAGCCGGGTCATGAGCTTGATTCAAATCCGAATTACAACCTTTTCAACCGTGCCAGACTTGCGGATACGAAGGATGCATTTATCGAAGCAAGCGAGCAGTTCGTCCGCACTTATCTGGACACGAGCGCCGTTCGCGGCGGTGTTTTTATCGTGGCATCGGCTGTGCCGCGTAAATATTTTGAGGACAAGTTCGTCTTTATGATGAAATGCGATTTCGAGCCGAAGGTCGCCCGGATTTCAGACGCCTCATCTCTCATTAAAAAGGTCGAAATGGCCATCACGACAAAAAACATGAAAAGCATTCAATATCCGTATATGCCGGAAGAAGGCATGACGGAAGAGCACGAGCTGAAAATCCACCAAGCCTCGCATGCCCGTTATTTTGAGGACTTTCTCAAATTTGTCGAATACGGCGAATCGATGCCGGAAATCATGAAAAACCAAGTCATGAATATGGTGCAGGAACACGTGTATGAAACCTTTGAAGAAAACAGCGAAGAGCTTCAGCAGTTTGAGCATGACATTGAAATTTGGGAAGCGAGTGAAAAGCGGGAAATTCAGGAGCGCCTCGACACCCATCAAGTCATCGAGGCATCTGCCCAGATCATTGAACATACGCCGGAAGCCGAGCTGAAAATGAAAGTCGGAGAAACAGAGATTAAAGGATTGCTGGCCGATTTCGGCGAATCCATCCATCTCGCAAAAGTAAACGGGCGCTATGTCGCGCTCATTGAGGCGGAGACGATCTCGTTTGAAAAAGGCAGTTCGCCGGTGGAGTTTCACAGGCCTGAGGGGCTGCATGAGGTGATTGAGCGGATACGGAATAAATCTGAACAAGACTGACAAAAGTCCAGACGCTATGTTCTGGACTTTCTTTATTTAATAAGGCTCTTTGAGCAATCGATAGCATTCACCGATGATGTCTTGGACGCCGGGCGTTCCCTTTATCTCGCGGCGGACGATTTCAGATGAGAGATTCTGCACCCGTAAAGCCCGCTCCGCCCGTCGTTCGAAGTATGCTTGACATGCAGTTTCATGGTTTTTGTGCTTTTGCAGTTCTTCACTAAGCACGATCGCGTCTTCAATCGCCATCGCCGCGCCCTGCGCCAATGTCGGCGCTCCTGCATGGACGGCATCCCCGCCGAGAACGACGCGGCCTCTGTGCCACGGCTCTTTGACCGCCATCTGCTCAACCTTATGAAACAAAACGGGATATTCCTTTGACATATTCTCTATCACAAACTTCACTCCAGGAAATCCGCGCAGCAAGTCTTTCACCCGTTCAAAACGCGTGTCCTCATCATCCCTGAAGTCAGCGTCATACGGCCGGATAATAAATACGTATCCTGTTTTTTCGGACAGCGGCACGACCCCGACCTGTGTCTGCCCTTTTTTATACATCAGTGTCGAATCATGAAATATCGGCTCGGGAAAAGAAATGTAAAATCTGTGCGCCCCCATGCCGAGATACTCCGTTTCCACTTCCCTTTGCAGCATTTGATCGCGGACAGCAGAGCGGATGCCGTCAAAACCGGCGAGAATGTCAGCCGTCATCGCGGTTCCGTCTGCGAAATGCACCGTTATTTCATCTGCTGTTTCTTCGTAAGATACGACTCTTTTCCCCAGCAGAATCGTAACCCCCGCCGCTTCAGCATGCTTTCTGAGGACATCATTTAAGGTTTGCCGAAGTATATTATTCCTCCCAGGCAATGAATCATCTAAAAACGCCTCACTCACTTTAAACCGCAGCGTTCCGTTTTCATCATGCTGCTTCAGCCATTCCGTTTGAAAGCCATGTTGGCAGCATTCTTCATACACCCCGATTTCCCTCAGCACCCGCAGCGCATTTTGAGGCTGTAGAATGCCCGCCCCGCTTTTTCGCATGTCGGACGCCGCCTCGCAAAGGGTCACTTCAAAACCCGCTCTCCCGAGAGAAATCGCTGCGGACAAGCCGCCGATCCCTCCGCCCGCTATGATGATCTTCTTCACTTCATGGTTCATCACGTTACCGCCTTCTCTATTTATTTACCACTCATTAACTATTAGCCACCTTACTATACAGGCTGAAAAACTGTCAATCTTTATAAGTTGCCTTTTGAACCCGGCAAGCTTATACTTTGAATCACAAAAATGTACGGAGGCTTACAAAAATGGAATTGAGAGATTTGCCGGATTACTCGCAGATTGCCGGACACGCTGAGATTTACGCCGATATGGATGCTGACTCATTGAAAACATTTTTGACTTTATTTGATATGGCGAAAAAAATGAATCATGTCATGGAGCATTATTTCTCAAGTCACGGATTGTCAGAAGGCAAATTCAAAATTTTAATGTTTCTGTTTGACGCACCCGGCCGCAGCCTGAGTCCGACGGAGCTGGCGAAAAAATCCAACGTCACCAAAGCGACCATCACCGGATTGATCGACGGACTCGCACGGGACGGCTTTGTAAACCGCAGCCGGCATACCGGCGACAGACGAAAAATCAGTATCGAGCTCACAAAGGAAGGAAAAGAAAAGCTGATACTGTTCCTCCCCGGCCACTTTTCTAAGATTTCAGGTGTGATGGAAAACTTCACCGCTGAAGAAAAAGCGGCCTTCACAAAAATGCTTGAAGTTTTATTTGATAAGATTCTGCTGTTTTCCGGCGGCAGAACATAAAAGGCGCCCCTTTAGAAGGGCGCCTTTTTCGCGCGGTTAATCATCACTGTTTAAAATCCCGAAAAACCGAAGCAGGTTGATAAACAGGTTGATAAAGTCGATATAAAGCGTCAATGCCATCAAAGGAATCAGATCCGCCGTGATGTCACGGTGTTTGATCTGGTTCAGGTCGTATAAGATGTACATTGAAAACACAATCGTTCCGATGACGGAATACGCCATCATAGCGGCGGAATTCAGCGGGCTGAAAATATTAAAGATCCCCACCGCGAGAAGCGCGATAACAGCAACAAGCAAGAAGGACCATAAAAACGACAAGTCCTTTTTCGTCTTAGCGCCGATCGTGCCGAGCACCGCAAAAATCACAAACGAAGAGCCGAATGCCTCCAATACGACATAGGCGCCCGCTGCGGACGCATAATGGCTGATAATCGGAAACAGCGTCATTCCGGAAATAAAAGCGAATGAAAACACAAACGCATACCCGACGGCTTTTTTTCGGCGCAGCCAAAACGCCGCGAAGATCATGACGACCTCTAAGATCGAAAGCGGCAGCATCAATGCCGGCGGAATGAACTGGCCGGTATACAGGCCGATTGTCGCAACTAACAGCGTAAACACAAATACCGTTATAATGCGCTGCATAATAGATTGTTTGCTCTCATAAGCAGCAGTTTGCATGTCAAAAGTCCTCCCAAAAAATGATCGTGATAGGTCTATTATAAATAAAATGGGAGAAATTTGCATGATTTTAAGAAGATTTTAAGGATATCAGGCCTGGCGTTTTGCTGCACACTCCTGCATATTCATGAAATCATGCAGTTTTTTCGTCAATCCGCCGTGCCCGAATCGGATATTCCCCTTCTGTCCCGGCGTTTTCGCATAATCGAGAAACGCCAGCACATAAAGACGCCTGACGGGAATGGGAATGATGCCCGCATCATAAAACCAGCCGTCAATTGTATTCAGCACGCCTTTATTTATGCCGTATTGCTTTGTGCACCAATGCAGAAAGCGCACTTCGGGCAGGTGCAGATACCGGCTCTCCCGGAAAGGAACAGTTGAATGCTTCATATGTACCGCCTCCTGTCATTGGCCGTTTTTTTAAGATTGCTGTTTTGCTTCTTTGCTCTTCAGGGAAAATCGATATTTCTCCACCTTATCAATTTGTGTCACTTGGGAATTATGAACCGTAATCTGAACAGTCCCGAAATCGATCGTTTCCAGCGCACTGATAATCTTTTCAACCACATGCGGATCTACGTTTCCTTTGGACGTCATCATGCTCCCCCTTTATGTCTGGCCGTTCATCTTAAGACAATGATTTTAATTCATACTATTCTGATAAGAAATATATAATTATACTATTATGTTTCCCTCCAAAAATCAATAACATTTACACGATTTTTGGATATGATTTCTTTTCTCTTTCTCTGCATAAAAAAAGGCATATGATCTCCTTTTTAAAAAAGGAACATAATATGCCTTCAATTGACCGGATAATCGTAATTGTTTCCCGCTGACAAAAAAAGCGCCCCGCCTCTGGCCGGAGCACCTTTTTTCTATGCTTTTGTTTCCTCGATCGTACATGTGACACCCATGCTGGCGAGCGCCTGCTCCAGAGAGCCGTAGGTTTGATACGCTGAAAAATCAAGTCCCAATTGGATAGAAGTCTGTGCCACATCAGGCCGAATGCCGGAAAATACGGTTCTGATGCCGAGGAGAAATAACGTTTTCGACAGCATGTACAATTGCTGCGCCACCATCGTATCGACAATGGGCACACCGGACAGATCAATCACAAGGTTTGTGATCCGTTTGGCGACACAGTTTTCCGGCACCGTCTCCAATATCACGCGCGCCCGTCTCGTATCAATCGCGCCGATGAGCGGCAGAGTGCCGATCGTATCCGCGATCAAAATAACCGGACAGCTCAATTCGGAAATAAGCTCCTGCTGAGATGACAGCCTCGCGATCATTAATGTCTGATACTGTTCAGTAAAATCCGTCATCAGCTGATCAAATGAGCTGTTAACAAGGTGATTCCAGCGGCGGACATCCTCTTTTGTTACGATATCCTGATGCTCATCTATAAAACGGGTGACCGCCTCCCAAAAGACGGTTCTTGAATTGCCGATCGCTTCAACGACCTCATGAACCTGCGCGTCCTGCTCCACTCTGCTTTTCGCTACCTGTGCGGCCCATTTTTCTTTGTTATGCTGAAAAACAGCCGGGTCTTCCAAAAAAGCGCTTGCGACGGCCGTGTTCGTAAAGGTATGCTGCTCGATCAGCAGCTGTTTCATTTCCTCACTTAATTGATTCGCAGAATAAAAATGCCCTCTCAGCTTCCGTCTCAGCTTGAGCCATTTTTCCGTCAGCTCGGCCGAATGTGTAATAATATAATCATGAAGTAATTGGTCTTTGTTCACTGCCGTCTCCTCTTTCAAGAATATGTACTTTTGTCTAAATTATAAATCGGAATTGCCGATCGTACTAGAGAAATAAAAAAAAGCCGGCACATTAAAGCTTTCGGTTGCTTTTTTCGCCTGCAGGACACACTATAAAAGAAATGAAACAGGAGGTCAGTAAGATGATCAAAAAAATCGCGACAGTCGCCGTATACACTGATGATCAGCAAAAAGCGAAAACATTCTGGACGGAAAAAGCGGGGTTTGAAACCGTCGCCGAACATCCGATGGGCCCGAATGCCTTTTGGCTTGAAGTAGCGCCAAAAGGAGCCGAGACTCATTTGGTTATCTATCCGAAAGCGATGATGAAAGGGGCCGAGCATATGGAGGCTTCAATCGTATTTGAATGCGAAGATGTCTTTGCCGCGTACGAACAGATGAAAAAAAACGGCGTCACATTTATAGATGAACCGAAACAAATGGAGTGGGGCAGCTTCGTGCAATTTAAAGACGAGGAAGGCCATGTCTTTCTCCTCAAATCATGAGTCCCAATTGACTTTGAGAATCATTTTCATTTAAAATAAAACATGAAAATGATTGGAGAGATGCCAGATGTTCGTGCAAATCAGAAAAATGACCGTAAAAGAAGGACATGCCGATAAAGTGATCGAACGCTTCAGCTCAGAAGGCGTAATTGAAAAGCAGGAAGGCTTGATTGACGTAACAGTCCTGGAGAAAAAAATCCGCCGCGGCGATGAAGAAGTCGTCGTCTTAATCCGCTGGGAGTCAGAAGACCATTGGAAACAATGGGAAAAAAGCGAAGATCACATCGCGGCCCACAAAGCAAACCAAGGCAAGCCGAAACCTGATTACATGCTTGGGACGGACGTCGGTATGTATCATGTCAAAGCCGTTAAAACAGGCGTACACGGAAAATAATAAAGAGCGTTTGCCCCGGGGCAAAGCTCTTTTTATTTTTTCTCCTCATACGGCAGGACAAACAGCGGTTTATCGGGCTTCCATTCCGCATACAACACGTCCTCCGTTTTTTTGATGTTTTGCTTTTTCAGGTCTTGCATCAGCTGTTCTTCTTCCACCCCGGCTTCTTTCAGATTTTCGTGCAGCACTTCACCGTCAATAATCAGTGTGACCGGTAAAGAGACCTGCTTCGGTTTTATTTGCATGTCGCCGTTTTTCGTCGTGTCGTACGGAAATTTCGGCAGGACGCTGACCATCCCGTTTGTTTCTAAAATCGCATATTCCGCTTCCTGTATGGAAAAGCAGTTCGCCTGTCTGAGAAGGCTCTGCAGCTGATTAATGTCCAATTTATTTTTTTTCAGCACATCATATTTCAGTTTTCCTTTATGAATGACAATGTTCGGCTCGCCTTCCAACAGCTTTCTGGAGCTTTTCACTTTCTGCGTAATCAGTTCGATGAAATAGATTAAAATCCCCCATAACAGAGAAGCAAAAATGATTTCAACGATCCTGACGCCTTTATCATACACCGCATTTCCGACCAATTCGCCGAGGATAAGCGCCGAAATAAAATCAAATGGCGTAATCTGTGAGAATTGAGTTTTTCCGAGCAATTTTAAAATCACAAATAAAATACCCAAACCGCATACTAATTCCCAAGCCACTGTAAATAAATGTCCCATATCTGCACCTTCTTCTTAAAAGTCATTACCATTATGGACATCCGCCTGTTTTCTATACAGCGGCCGAAAACACAAAAAACGCAGCCGCAGCCGCGTTTCTCAGTTTAATGTTTTTGATTCGATTTCACGACCCGAACGCACGTCTCAGCGACATAACCGACGGCCGCTCCGAAACCGGCAAACATCGCAGCAAGGCCCAGGCCCATCCCTTCCCAGCCGCCGACACCGAAAATGCTGTAAACAACCGTACCGAATGCAGCAAGGCCCAGTACCGCCAAAAGGCATTCAGGCCACATCTTTTTCGGCCATTTTTTACGGAGAACAGCCGATACGGCAAAATTAAGACAAAACGCGGCCAGACAGATCAGATAAAAATATCCCATGTCTCTTGCACCTCCGTCATGAGGAGCTTTTTATTTGCTCATCTCTTTTTCAAACAAATGATAATCTGATGCAAATCCTTTTGATTCGTATCCCATCCCGCTGTAAAACGACTGAAGCGCCTTGTTATCAGACACGCAATCGAGCCGGATTTTCGTTTTTTCCGGACAAGACACCCCCGTCTCCGCCCAAGTCATGATCGTCCGGCCGAGTCCCGCGCCTGCATACCGCCTGTTAATCGCCAGCCGATGCAGATATACGGATTCTCCATGTCCCTGATTGCCCCATAGATGTCTGTCCCACTCGCTTGCTTCGGGGAGCAGCATGACGACACCGGCCAGCTCAGCTTTCTGCCTGAATAGAAAAACATGTCCTTTGGCGATTGCCTCCCGCATATTGTGGGTATCTTCCCCTTGCAAAAGCCCGCTCCACTGGTTTGACCCTTTATCCCGAAGCCATTCCGCCGCTGACACGAGCAGCTCCATCACCTCTTTTGTATCATCCTTCCGGGCGGGGGTGACCCGGAAGGCTCCCGCCATCTCTTCCGTAATCGTAAATGGTGTCATAAAATCCTCCCGTAATCAGAATATTCGACACCTTCATTATAGACCAAACGCAGAAAGGAAAAAAACAGCCGTCATGTTTGAGGGCCGTTTAAAAAATTTTCTTCTTATCACGTTCTTCTTTTAAAATCTCAACCGCTTCCCTGAAACGCATGGAGTGAACGATTTCACGCTCACGCAGAAAACGGAGTGAATCATTCAGGTCAGGGTCATCGGAAATATCAATAATCCATTGATACGTCGCTCTCGCCTTCTCTTCAGCCGCGATATCTTCATATAAATCAGCGATCGGGTCTCCCTTCGCCTGTATGTAAGACGCCGTGAACGGAACTCCGGCCGCATTATGATAAAACAGCGCGCTGTCATGATTGACGTAATGGTCGCTGAGCCCTGCATCACGCAGCTGCTGCGGGGTCGCATCTTTTGTCAGCTTATAAATCATCGTCGCAATCATTTCCAAATGGGCAAACTCCTCCGTGCCGATATCCGTCAGCAGGCCGATCACCTTATCAGGAATCGTGTAGCGCTGGTTTAAATACCGGAGCGCGGCGGCTAATTCGCCGTCAGCCCCGCCGTATTGTTCAATCAAAAACTTAGCCAGCATCGGGTTGCATGTGCTCACTTTAACCGGATACTGCAGCTTTTTTTCATATACCCACATTTACAGATCCCTCCTTATACTTGCCACGGCCAAGGACCGCGGCCCCAATCCCACTGCGCGCCAACCTGACTCACGCCAAATTGCAGAAGCGGTCCGTACTCAGGTTCAAACCGTTTTCTCAGCTGCCTTGAGTACCGGGAATATTCATGAAACTGCTGAAGCGCGAGACGGTCATGGGGATGCGTATCCAGATAAAGCGTCAGCTCCACCAAGACAAAGTCCGCCGCCTGGATTTGTTCCAGCAGCCGATAGTATTCATCATCAATCTTTTTCGCCATATTCGATTCCCCCCCGATAAGGATTATCATAGAAATCGTAAAGATCCTTCCAAAGGGTCCCTTTTCTCAATGCCTCCATCGGAGAAAACTGCTCCAAGTGATACGGCTGAAACCGCATATAAAGATGCGGCGGCGTTCTGTAGTATTTTCTCCCGATCGGCGGGCAGGGATCAAACCGGCTGTGGAAGGGCTTATAAGATTTAACCGGTGTAAACGGCTGATTTTCTTTCATTACGATCCTCCTTTCCTAAACACATGACCTTAATAGGTATGAACCCGTAACGGCATTTATGCCCCGCAAGAAATGAAAAAAGCCCGGCGCTTAGAAACGGTCACAAAAAAACACTCTTGCTGTCCAAGAGTGCTTTTTCCCGAATGGTCAGATATATTGACTGTCCCGATGATGATGATGATGGAACGGGTAGCCGCCGTAGCCTCCGCCATAGCCGCCAAAACCGTATCCCGGGTAGCCTCCGCCATAGCCGCCGTAACCGCCAAAACCGTATCCCGGGTAGCCGTAGCCTCCGCCGAAACCGTATCCCGGATATCCTCCGAAGCCGCCGTAGCCTCCGTAACCGCCAAAACCGTATCCCGGGTAGCCGCCGTAGCCTCCAAACCCTCCATAGCCGCCGCCAAAGCCGCCGCCGTAAATCGGTCTTCTTTCATCCATGATTTATCGCTCCTTCACATAGGTTACAGTCCAGTTTATGACATGCGGAAGGAAACGTATGGGCATCCGCCCAGTTTTGGTGAAATAATCAATAATTGCTTACGGAGAAATACGATACAGGCCGGCCGCATAAGCAAAATAAAAAGGCCGGAACTTATGCCGCCCCGGCCTTTTTGTCTTTATTCGCCTAAATCTACATTGTGATAAACCTGCTGTACGTCTTCCAGGTCTTCCAGCACATCGATCAGCTTTTCAAATTGAGCTTTCGCATCTTCGGGAAGCTCGATTTCATTTTGCGCAAGCATCGTCAGCTCCGCAACTGTGAACTCTTCAACACCGGCATTTTTGAATGCCTCTTGTACGGCATGGAATTGATCAGGCTCAGCATACACGATAACACTGTCATCCTCTTCTAAGATATCGCGCACGTCCACGTCAGCTTCCATCAGCAATTCCAGCGCTTCATCCGCCGTCTTGCCTTCAACGCCGATAACGGCAGTCGCATCGAACATGTAAGCGACAGACCCGCTCACACCCATATTTCCTCCGTTTTTCCCGAATGCGGCACGAACTTCAGGCGCCGTGCGGTTTACATTATTCGTTAACGCATCAACGATGATCATTGAACCGTTCGGCCCGAAACCTTCGTAACGCAGCTCGTCAAAGTTCTCCTCCGCGCCGCCTTTCGCCTTTTCAATCGCACGCTCAATAATATTTTTCGGCACACTGTACGTCTTTGCGCGCTCAAGCACCACTTTTAACGCCTGGTTCGATTCCGGATCTGGCTCGCCTTGTTTTGCCGCCACATAAATCTCACGGCCGAACTTCGCGTAAATCCGGCTCGTATTTGCGTCCTTTGATGCTTTCTTTTCTTTAATATTGTTCCACTTACGGCCCATTTTGTTCCACTCTCTTTCACGAATTGAATCTGTATGATTTAATACTCTGTTTCTATTATACCTCAGCGATTAGGTTGTTTCGAGTGTAAGACATTAGAAAAAACAGGCACGCTTAAAATCACCGCGGCGCACTAAGCCGTATTTGAGGGTTATTGTACAAAACATAAAAAGCCTCCCTTCATAAAGGAAGGAAGTCGCAAGTCAAAAGATTCATTTTATTCTTATTACCTATTTCCTACACTGTATACCCCGATTCACGTGGTAAAATTTTGATATCGAACAAAAGAAAGGATATGGTCATGAAAGTTTTCGAAGCAAACAGCCTGCTGGCCGCTGCCAAACAGCGCGCGGGTGAATATAAAAAACTGCGCGGTCAGATGGTCAACCTGAAAAAAGCGTTTCAAGGCATGGCTGATCTTGGTGACAATGATTTCTCAGGCCGGGGCGCCGACAACATCAAAGCCTTTTTCCAGGATCACGCCGGCGTCACAGACAGCTGGCTTGATCTGATCGACATGAAAATCGCATTTCTCACAAGCCTTCCCGGCAAGGTCGAAGATGCCGGACTTTCCAATTCGCATGTGGAGGAATCATTTCTGGAGCATGAGCTCACCCACGCTCTCAGTAAATCAAAGGCGATTATGGAAGCGCAGAAAAAGGACATGCGCTCCATCCTCGGTGAGATCGAAGACATCATCTCGCTTGATCTGTTTTCAACGGAAAGCACAGATCAGAAGCTTTCTTCAGCTGACAAAAAAAGAAACGAAACCATACATAAGCTCGGCAAACTTGATCACGATCTAACGAAAGAATACGCAGAAACTGAAGCGAACGAACAGTTCATTCAAGCCGACTTTCAGCAGCTCCAAAACGCCACAGGCAAAGGAAAAAGCGCCACGCCGCTTCACTACAATGCCCAAGCGTACCGAGAAAGCGACACCCATAAGAAAAAAGGTGATATCGCAAGACATTCGGATGCTTATTTGACGATTAAAAAGGAAGAAGCGAAAGAGCGGGAAATCAAGGATCTGAAGAAAAAGCTGGCTGATGGTGTCACCGATCCGGATGAGTATTTGGAAATCGCGAAGAAGATCGGCTATGAAAACCTTGAACCCGCTCAGGTGCAATATGTGATGCAGCTTGAACAAGCAAAACAGCTCGAAGAAGTCGGCGAAACGGCTTGGGATATCGTCAAAGGAATAGGCGTCGGCCTTTATGATGTCGGAAAAGACACCGTAACCGGCGTCAAAGATCTGGCTGTCGGCGCATGGGATTTTTACCATCTCTCTGATGAACAAAAAGTCGCTAAAACCATATCGGCTGTACTGAACACGCCCTCTTACGCAAAAATCATATGGACAAACCTGGCGGATTCATGGAATGATAAAATGGTTAACGGGGATGCGTATTCAAGATCACATTACATCACCTACGCCATCGGGAGCATCGTCGGACTAAAAGGTTCCGGATCAGCTGTAAAAGTAACAAGCAAGCTCGCGAAAACAGGCGCCGCCAAAGTTGATAACGTCTTGGAAGCCGGAGAAAAAGCGGCTGCAAAACATGTAAAAACCGGGATTGAAAAAGGAAAAGGCTATATCAATTCCGTTTCGAAAAACAAGTACGAACCCGCGCTTGCCGGAATAGCACAGGATATTGAAAATACTCACAATGTGAAGAATACGCCTTTGTTAAAGAAAATTATAGAAGAAACTAAAGAATCTAGCATTCTGTTCACCAAAAGAAACATTCCAGGTGTTGCAACTGGTAAAGCAATTCCAAGCAGAGGGCTTCAGCTTCAAGAAAGACTAATGTACAATAATGGTAAATTAGGGGTTATACCTCAAGAAGTACGTAAACAGCTCCTTGGGAAGGAGTTCAAATCATTTGATGAGTTCAGAAAAGAATTCTGGAAATCAATAGCAAACACTGAATATGCAAATGAATTTAATAAAAATAACATAGCAAGAATGAAAAACGGGAATTCCCCTATCGCGCCAAAAAAAGAGCATTACGGTAAACATAAGTCATATATTTTACACCATAAACAACCTATTGATAAAGGTGGGGATGTGTATAATTTAGATAACCTAATTATTACTTCTCCCAAAATGCATCAAGAGATTCTAGATCCGGCTTATCATTTCGGAAAAAAAGGAAGTAAAAATTAAATGTAGAAAGGAAGAATTAGCCTTGAATAAAATGTCAAAAGAAGAATTAGTCTCATTGGTGAAAAAAATTATGAATCCTGAATTAGAAGATGAGGTAATTGGCAAATACATCGATTTATTAGAAGAAAATGTCCCTCATCCTGCACCAAGTGATTTAATTTTTTGGAGCGATGAAGAATACACAGCTGAGCAAATTGTGGAGATTGCTCTAAACTATAAAGAAGAGTAATCACACTATAGCCCGTAACCTTCAATAACAATCAAGATGTTTTGTCCAATTAGGACTCTAGGGGTGAAATTTTAAAGTTCTCATATAATTTACACCGATGGACTTAAATAGTACCCCCACCGTCTATTGGTATTGGAATCTACAAAACAAAAATAGCTCTTCTCTACTGGGCTATTTTTGTTTCTGGAGATGATTTTATGGAGACTCAAAAAATGGATTTATTATATCAAAAAATAGCAGAACAAATTAATGAAATGATTCCAGAAGAATGGAAAAAAGTTATTCTTTATGCTGAAATTCTCGACGATTCATCTGAAGTTTTCTTTTATTTCAATACTCCACATAGTGAAGATTTTATATATTCTCATAATACCCCTGAACACTATCATGTCAGTGAGTTGATTTATGAGGAGCTACTATTTGACTTGCATGACTTATTCGAGGAATTACGAGATGAATTTAAAGAAAACAATCAAGATATATGGACTAATCTAACACTTAATCTGGGGATAAGCGGAGAATTTTCGATAGATTATAATTATGAAGACGTTATTCAATCTCCATATACCCTCTCTCAAAGACAAACAATCTGGACTTATAAAAATGTAGGAATTTATCCTAAGAGTAAACCTTTAAAATCCTTTTTAGAGCAGTACCTAAATTCTCAAAATTAAAAAACCCCCTCCTTTATTTGGGGGTTTTTTGATACAAATGATCCTTACAAATTACCAATTATAAAGCTGGAGGCTGATCCTTGTTGGAAAATGAATTAAATGCATTATATAGAAACATAGCTGAAACCGTTAACGAAATGATACCAGAACCATGGGAGAAATTTTTGTTCTATGCTCAGATTTCAGAGACAGGCGGAGGCACTTACTTTTTTTACAATTCTCAAAATGAACCTAATCATTTTAAGTACAGTCTTGAAATTCCGTTTGAATTTGATATTGACGAAAATGAATTCGATCAGTATGAGATGGAATTATTTAAACTAAGCGAAAAAATGAGAGATGTTTTCAAAGATCATGACCAAGAATTATTTTATTCTTTCACTCTTAGCCTAGAAAGATCAGGAAAATTAACTGTCAACTTTGATTATACAGATTGGTTTAAGACAGATTATAGTTTCAGTGATCAGCTTATCATCTGGAAATTCAAATATTTAGGGGAAGAACCTAAGGATCCATCATTACAAAAATTAATAAAAAAATACTTAGAAGACTATCCTGAAAATCCAATCTAATAAAGTTGGGAAAACAATGTTAGAAAACATTTATCTGCAAATAGCTGATGTCATAAGAAGAATGATCCCTTCTGAATGGTGCAAAGTTGTTCTTTATGCGGAAATACTAGACGACTCACGAGAAGTGTATTTTTTCTTTCAAACACCAGAAAACGATGAATATATATACTCTCATGACATTCCAGAACAATTTCAAGTTAGTAAAAAAATTTATACAGAACTATTATTAGATCTTCAAGAGTTATTTAAACAGTTACACGATGAATTTAAAGAAAATAATCCTGAAGCATGGACAAATTTGACACTGAATCTTGAAAGCACTGGAACGTTCTCAATTTATTATGATTATGAAGATGTTATTGAGTCTGATTTGGACGAATACGAAAGACAAATGATTTGGGAGTACAATAACTTGGGTATTTTCCCTGAAGATGAAGAGGACAAAGAATTTGTTAAGGATTATCTAAATATTAAATAATGGGTTCAACAATTCAAAGGTAGAGGATCATCAATGGAAACTGAAAAAATGGAACAACTCTATCAAAAGATTGCTGAAAAAATAAATGATATGATTCCCTCCGAATGGATGAGGGTTACTCTATACGCCGAAATTTCAGATGACTCCAGAGAAGTTTATTTTTTCTTTAACACACATGAAGACGAAGAATATATTTATTCACACGATATTCCAGAACATTTTCAAGTAAGTAATCGAATTTACAAAAATATGCTGCTAGACCTTCAAGATTTATTTGATGAATTAAGGGATGAATTTAAAAAGCAATCCTCAGATATTTGGACTAACCTCACACTAAATTTAGATAGAAACGGTGAATTCTCAATTGATTATGATTATGAAGATGTACTCGCTTCAAAATATACTGATACTGAGCGACAAGTAATTTGGGAATATAAGCACTTGGGAATTACGCCAATAAGCGAGAGCAGCAGAAAGTTCCTTGAACAATATCTAAATGAACAATGAAAAAATGGGTGAATTATATCAAAAGATTGCTGAACATCTAAATGAAATGATTCCATCTCAATGGGAAAAGATCGTTTTATATGCTGAAATACTTGATGACTCAGCAGATATATACTTTTATTAGCTATTTGATAAACTAAAAGAAGAATTTAAGCTAGGCAATCAAGATATTTGAACAAATCTCACTTTAAAATTACAAAACACCGGAAAGTTTTCAATTGATTATAATTATGATGATGTTTTATCGTCTGAACTTGATGACCTTCAAAGACGAGATGTTTGGAAATATGGATATTGCCTAAAGATGAGGACGAAAAAGAATTTGTAATAAACTACTTCGGTCTATAAATCAATAATGGATCAGCGCTTTACTGCTGGGCTATTTTTTATAACTAAGATCTCTCGACAATAGGAGTTTAAAAGGTTGGAAACTAAAAAAATGCAAGATTTGTACCAGTTTATTTGTGAGAAATTAAATGACATCATACCTTGTGAATGGGCAAAAGTTTACCTTTATGCAGAAGTATTAAATGACTCTACCATGGTTCTTTTTTACTTCAGAACACCAGAAAATAATCAAATTATTTATTCACAAGATATACCTAGCCATTACAACGTAAGCAAGGATATTTTCAAGACGTTGTTAAGAGAATTAAGAGAACTTTTTGAAGAATTAAAAACTGAACACAGAAATAATAACAATGATGTTTGGACTAACCTTACACTAACATTGGATCGTAGCGGAGAATTCCAATTAGATTATAATTATGATGATATTTTAGCATCAGAATTAGATGGATATGAAAGAAGCGCAATATGGGAATATAAAAACCTTGGTATTTTGCCTGAAGATGAGGATGATAAAGAATTTGTAATTAGTTACCTCGGTCTATAATTAAAAAATAGATCAGCCCTACTCTGCTGGGCTTTTTTTGATATCAAAGTCTTTTCGATTGTATCCACGAATTCCCCTCCTTCACACTAACCCCAATAATTCATTAATATCTATTTTGATTAAATCAATTAAAGTTGCTGACCGTCCAGCATGTCTCGGGTCGCCATGTTCTGTTAAGATTGTGTTTGTATTTCCCATATTAAATACAAAAGTATCTTTATCAGTATTTGAAATTACCTCTATGATTTTATATACTTGAGAATAGTAATAAAGGTTGTGTACAGTTCCCACATTTGGTTTCCCCCATGCAAGGACAACTATATTTGAAACATTTATCATTGATCTAACTGTATTAATATTATTCTTTTGAACATGATTTAATAGATTTGCACCGTGAATACTTTTCAATTTTGTTGAGGTGTCTGCTGGATTTGGAGCATAGATAGGTATAACATTTCCTACGTAAAGTTTTTTCACTTGAATTTTCTCATGGGCATAACAATAGAAAAAATCAATTAATTTATTTACAGTTCTATCTGGAATATTTGAATCAGCTTCCGATGGATTCATTAATATTACTGTTACAGTAATACCTTCCATTCGATTTTTAAAAGGAATTGATAAGCTATATCTTAAATTTACACCTGGTATAATATTTTGCCTATCATCAATAGTAATAGACGAAATATCTACCTTATTAGGATCGTAATAATGCGTTATTAAAAAACTTCCTTTTTGTAAATAATATAAGTAACGGAGCCAAGACTAACCTTAAAAGATTAAAATCATAACTCCGTCCAAACTAAAAAGCTAACCATTCACTTTTCCATAAACTTCATTCATCATATCTTCCATAATATAAGCCTTAAACTCGTCGTTCTCTAAAATCTTTATAAAGAACTCTTGATTGCTGCTCATGCGGTCAATAACGAAATCCATAAAGGATTTTTCAAAGGCGAATTTAAAATTTTCTTTTGTGTTATTTTTTGCTTTTTGGCGAATGTCTTCGTCATTTAACATATCCTCTTTAACTTGCTCACGAGAAAGGAAATCTGTTTCTGTGAATTGCGTGCCAAAGCGGTCATTTAACTTTTCTAACACGCTCGATAAACGAACCTTCTCATCTTCAGCCGCCCCCCCAGCACCATGTTCCTGAGGATCTAGGTCGTAGCCGCCCGTTTTCTCAAGCTCAATGCTGCCTTCAAATACTTTTTGATTGCGGTAGTATTCAAGTGCTACATCATCCGCCAAGTAAACGTCCTTATCTCCTCGACCCCGTGGCAATTTACGTAACAAGTACGTCAGGTAAATATATTGCTTGTGTAGATCTAAATCAATAAATGTTACAACTTGTAGCACAAAGCCATAAGTACGTGTAAATTTCGTAGCCACTTGTTTAAATGCGAATTGTTCTTCTCCCGAAAGTTTTTTAAAACGCTCCACACCTTTATCGAGAAGCGCATTTAACTCGGCTTGCGCCTTCGTAGACTTCTTCACACCACCCGTTACTTCAAGCTCATTTACCTTTTGCACCTCTTCCTCAGTAAATACTTGATATGGCTCTAGCTCGGCCTGCATATCATAAAGGATATTCGGATCAGAAATTTTTGTTAGACTTGTCGATTCATAATAAGGCTGGAAAGACGCTTTTATATCTTCTGGATCATTTACAAAATCCAAAACAAATGTATCGTCCTTACCAGGGCATGTGCGATTTAAACGAGATAGTGTTTGCACTGCCTTAATACCGCTTAATGGCTTATCTACATACATTGTGTGCAACAGTGGTTCATCAAATCCAGTTTGATATTTCTCTGCAACAAGTAGCACTTTGTATTCATCAGAATTAAATTTTTCAGGTAGCTCTTTTTCAGAGAACTTATTCATTTCTGACTCAGTATAATGAATCTCACCATCTTTCACAGTACCGGAGAAAGCAACTACTGTTTTTAAATCATCGTAGCCCATTTCATTAATATACTTATCGAAAGCCATTTTGTAACGTACTGCGTGTAAACGGCTTGCTGTAACAACCATTGCCTTTGCACGGCCGCCAATTTTGCGCTGTACGAAATTGCGATAATGATCGATAATAATTTCTGTTTTTTGTGCGATGCTATGTGGATGTAGTGACACGTATTGTGCTAGCTTTTTAGTAGCTTGTTTTTTTGATACCTCTGGATCATCTTCAACTGTCTTTGCAATTTTCCAGAACGTTTTATAGGTCGTATAATTTTCAAGTACGTCTAAAATAAAGCCTTCTTCAATCGCTTGGCGCATTGTGTATTGATGGAATGCAGCCGGCTTGCCATCTATGCCAATTGTACCGAACTTCTCTAATGTCTTTGGCTTTGGTGTCGCCGTAAACGCAAAGAAAGATACGTTATCTTGTTTACCACTTTTCATGATGGCTTCAACGATCTTTTCGTCCACATCACCTAAGTTTTCTTCCGCAATACGATCTTCCTCATAAGCTGCTTCTAACGTTTTATCTGATAACACATTGGTTAATGCAGTTGAAGCTTTACCACCCTGGGATGAGTGCGCCTCATCAATAATGACCGCATACTTTTTACGCTCTAAGCCCGCTACTTTCTCTAAAATGAATGGGAACTTTTGAAGCGTCGTAATAATAATACGTGTCTCATTATTTATGGCACGTGCTAATTGCTCTGAATCTTTATCAATCGGCTCTACCATCCCTGCTTTATGCTCCAGCTGATATACTGCATCTTGCAATTGCTTATCTAATACTCGGCGATCGGTAATTACGATTACACTACTAAAAATTGATTCATTGTCCTCGTTATGTAGCTTCGCTAAACGGTGTGCAAGCCACGAAATCGAGTTCGTCTTACCCGATCCCGCAGAGTGCTGGATTAAATAATTATGACCGACAAGCTTTTGTGCAGCATCTGCTTCTAACTTACGTACAACATCAAGCTGATGGAAACGGGGGAAAATGAGCATTTGACGCTCGCCTATTGTTTCACCGTTTGAATCTTTAATGTCGTCTTTCTTAATAAAGATGAAGCGGTATAAAATGTCAAGCAAGCTATCTGGGGCTAAAATTTCTTCCCATAAATAATGCGTACGATAATTATCTCCGTAAGTCAACGGATTACCTTTCCCACCATTATTGCCTTTGTTAAAGGGTAGGAAGTATGTTTTGCCTTTATCAAGCTTTGTTGTCATAAATACTTCATCTGAGTCAACTGCAAAGTAGACAGCTACACGCTCATTAAATTTGAACAGCTGCTCACGTGGATCACGGTCCATCTTTAATTGCTTCATCGCATCTTCAACTGTTTGATTTGTTAATGGATTTTTCAGCTCCATCACAACAAGCGGCAAACCGTTTAAAAACAGGACCATATCTAAGCTATTATTATGCTTATCACTGTAATACACTTGGCGAGCAACATTAAAGCGGTTTTTCCTATACTGCTCATTTAATGTTTTATTCATATCCGTAGGTGGCTTATTATACGCAAGCTGCAATGTTATACCACGGTCTTTGATGCCTTTACGCAAACATTCGACCAAACCTTGTTTATACAACTGGGCTTTAATACGTTTTAAAACTTCTTCCTTATAAGAAGGACCATACGATTTCTCTAACGTACGCATCCGCTTTTCCTGCGTATCTTCTAAAAATGCAAATAGCTCCTCAACATCAATCGCATGCTGCTTAAAAGATGCACTTCCCTCTCCTTCTAGCACACGCTTTTTATAGCCACTAGTGATTAACGCTAATTCAATATTTGTCTCAAAACCTGTTTCTGTAGTATCGATCGCCATTACCATTCACCTCACTTCATCAAGTTCCATATCACGTACGTCGATTTTGCCTGTTACTGCTTCGTAGATAAGGGATTGGCGGTATTCTTTTAATTTTTCAATTTGCTTCACTAGATTTGATTTAATACTATCTATTTCACCAATTTTAATATCTAAGTAATTTAATATTTCGGTTTGTTCAACTATTGATGGTATTGGGTAAGAAAAATTAACAAATGTTTCTTGGTATAAATGTTTAATTGTTGAACCAGTTTCCATAAATTTAATATATTTATCAAAAATAGTTGAACTTAATAGCCAATACATATATTTAGATAAATATTTATTATGGAAAGGTCTTGTAACGAACACACCGCTGTTCAAGATTGCTTTATATGGCATTTCTTTCACAATAGCCAATTTACCAATAGTACCGTCTTTGGTTATCAATAAATCATTTTCCTGTAATTGAATAGGAGGCGCTTCATTATATCGTTCTTCACTAATATGATAACATGTATCCCAATTTACAAATCCCTGTGTAAAGTCTGTCCCTGTTACTAAAAAAGGACCTTCATCAATAAATTCATCCGACTTTAAACCTTGCCACCCTATTCGTCCTTTTACATAAGTAGTGTACTTAATTTTTGTAACTTCCCAATGCTCAGGAATCTCACCAACCCATTCAACCCCTGAATCTTTCATTTTCACATTCGGATTCAAACCTTTTGTAACAGCTTCTGTGATGATTGATTGGCGTTGTTGTTCAAGTAAACTAATTTTTTTTTCCTTCATCTCAATTAGTTTATCAATCTGCACTACTTTGCTTTCCATATACTGAACTAGCTTTTCTTGAAAATGTATAGGTGGTACTGAAATAAATAAATTCTCAATTACCTTCATTCCTATATTTTGCTGTGTACCAAAGCTCCAACTAATTTCTACTTGTTCTCTAAATGCAACTGAACCAATGAAATAATATAAATATTTCGGGAGTATTTTCTTTTTATCCGCTCTAATTAATGCAAGTGGAGACCAAATACTAAACTCTTCCTCAGTTTCAACCATAGCTACGTTACCAGTAGTAGCACCCGACTTAATCATAAAAATATCATCTCGTTGTGGCTTACACTTCTTTATATATTTTTCATGGTCTTCTTGAGAAATATATCCTCGCTTAAAATTAAAATCTAACTTTCCATTTTTTACAGACTCTGCTGATAAGAAAGGGATACCTTCATCCAAGAGTTCTGGTGTTTCATGGGGTCCATCAGTAATAGGCGTATCTAATACTCGCTTTATTTTTAATACCTTCCAATCAATATTAATTGGCGTTTTCTCTAATTCAAATAAAGGTTTCATTCCATCACCCTCTTCAACTGCTCAGCAATCTCCGCTTCTAATGTACGAATCTCGTCCATAATTTCTGCTGAGCTGCGTAATGCCGTGTATTTGTAGAACTGACGGGTAAATGGAATTTCATAGCCGATTTTTGTTTTTGATTCATCAATCCATGCATCTGGTACATGTGGTAACACTTCACGTGCAAAGTAGTCATGAATGTTCTCTTTTAAAGGTACATTTTCAGTATCACGTAAATCCGTATCCGGTTCGATGTCTGTTTTATTTTTCATACATACATCGGCTGTTTCATCTTTTTCAGATAGACCAGCTAAAATTGCTTTTAATACAGGTGCTCCGATAGTAATGCCCGCTTGCTTCAATGCGTCTTTTACTATTTTCGTGAACTCGTCACGATTTTTATATTCTGTATCGCTTTCTAACGTGCGTAGAACATATAAAATTTGCGTTTGCAGCTTCTTACCCTCTTCAATTTCAAAGTGACCTGCATCACCTTTTTTCTTAGATGTTGCTAAGTTCATAAAGCCTTTTTGCTCTACTACACGTGCCAAGCGCTCTTCATTTACTTGGAAGTTTAAACGTAACGGACGTTCTACTGTAATTTTCGCATAGCCAAAGGCTTCATTCTCAAAAACCTTCACGTACTCATTTGACTGTGCATCACCGTATAAACGAACAATCTCATTAATTTGCTCTTCCGTAATTTCGTTACGCTTGCTCCCCATCGACTTTTTCATTTTTTTCGAAAAGTCTACAGCATTGACTAACCGTACTTTCCCTTTATAAAGAGGTGCTTTATTGTTCGTTAAAATCCAAATGTACGTTGCAATGCCTGTGTTGTAGAAAAGATCGTTCGGCAATGCCACAATACCTTCTACTAAATCGTTTTCAAGCACATACTTACGAATTTCGCTTTCACCAGAACCTGCATCACCTGTAAATAACGGCGAACCATTCATAATAATGGCTAAACGAGAGCCTTGTGGATTTTCTGCTGTGACTGGCTTCATTTTTGATATTAAGTGCATGAGGAATAATAGCTGCCCGTCACTTGTACGAGGCGTACCAGGTCCGAAACGGCCATCAAAACCTTGTTTCTCATGTTCGTTTTTAATCGCCTTTTCATATGATTTCCAGTCCACTCCGTACGGTGGATTTGAAATTAAGTAATCGAATGTATCGTGTGGGAATTGATCGTTTGATAACGTATTCCCTAAACGGATATTACGTGCATCTTCACCTTTAATAAGTAAGTCTGCCTTACAAATGGCATAGGATTCAGGGTTAATTTCCTGACCAAAAAATTCTAAATGGGCTGTTGGATTTTGATTAAGTAAATATTCTTGCGCAACTGAACCCATACCACCTGTACCAGCTGCACAGTCATACAATGTTTGTGTTAAACCTGGCTTCGTTAATATGCTTGCATCATCATGTAAGAATAATAAATGTGTCATTAAACGAATAACTTCACGCGGCGTGTAATGGTCCCCTGCTTCTGCATACTCATTGAACCGACGAATTAGTTCCTCAAATACATAACCCATCTCAATGTTTGAAACTGTTTCTGGATGTAAATCAATTTTACTAAAGCGTTTAATCGTTAAGTATAATAAGTCATTTTGATCAAGTTTATCGATTTGGCGATCGAAGTCGAAGTGCTCCATGATATCACGAGCCACTTTTGAGAAACCATTTATATAGTCACGTAAGTTATCAGCGATATTATCAGCGTCTGTTAATAGCTTGTTAAAGTCATATTTACTTGTGTTGTGGAAGTTTTGCTTAGAAACACGATTTAAAATCTGCTCACGTGCTTCATATGTCATATTTGGATACTGCTCTGCTTTCGCTAACACTTCTTCTTTTGTACTTTCTAATACGCAGTCAAAACGACGTAATACAGCTAATGGCAATATAATTTCACCGTAGTCTTCCGGCTTATATGGTCCACGTAAAATCTCAGCAATTGACCAAATGAAGCTTACTTTATCTTGGAAGTTAATCATGTTATATACCTCATTTAATAATTTTTTTCGAATCTACTTTTCATGTATAGCTAGATTGAGATAATTTGAGAAGTTTTTAGGATGCTTATCTCATTGTAATAACTGAGCATTTTTTCTCTCATATCACCTATTGACGACCTACTATTCACTGATTCATCAAAATAGATATCATTACCTACTATTATAGGAGTTTGCACAAAAAAAGTAATACCATATAGAAATCTCCCTCTCATTTGCTACTATATGTTTCTTTTTCTTAGTAAGCATCCAAATTTTATGGAATCTCCCTATAAAGTAAAGGGGTGGGGCACAAAACCCCTTTATCTGATGAGAGGTCAAACGATACAAACATTCTGACTTCTTGAAAAAATCCGCTTATTATACTAACTATTTAGATTATTAAAGAATAATAGAGAAAAATTTATGTATTCAAATTGTGTTACTACACACATCATCAATCCTGAGCGAAATAGTGCCTATTTCTACTCTTAAATATTAATATTAGAAATCAGTTGTGATCACTACAAGTCATTCTAAATGACTTAAAACATCTAGCATCAATTTGGACAATCAGGAAATTTTGCATATCCTTGAAAACAATCTACTCAACAGAAAAAGAAGTCACTCAATTTGTTTATTGACGAAAAAATATCCAAAGCAGATTATGATGGAGTGTCATCGATATCAATAACCACACGTACATTATCAATTCTAAAACCGAGCAATTGAAGTCTTCTCTTGAAACCAATATCAATGAAATTAAACAACAGTTAGATGCTTTTATGGAATTTCAAGAATTAACTCAAGAAATACTTCATCGCTTTCTTGAGTTAATTCTTGAAATAAAAGCAGATGAAGTTCGAGAATTTTTTTATTCGATTCTCGAACCCACCTGCTTCCTTATTTAATTAATTCCAGCACAGCCACACACTCCACATGATTCGTATGGGGAAACATATCCACAGGCTGCACTTCGAGCGTCTGATACCCGCCATCCTTAAGCACCCGCAGGTCTCTTGCAAGCGTTCCTGGATTGCAGGACACGTACACCACCCGCTTCGGTTTCATGTCGATGATTGTGCGCAACAGCGCTTCGTCACAGCCCTTTCTTGGCGGATCGACGACTAGTGTATCTGCCGTGATGCCTTCTTCGTACCACTTTGGAATGACGGTTTCTGCTTCTCCGACTGCGAATTCTGCGTTTTTGATGCCATTCAGCTCAGCATTGCGTTTCGCATCCTCGATGGCTTCCGGCACGATTTCGACGCCGTACACTTTTTTCGCCTGCTTCGCCAGAAATAGAGAAATCGTCCCGATGCCGCAGTAGGCGTCGATGACGGTTTCTTCCCCTTGCAGCTCCGCGTACTCAAGCGCTTTGTCGTAGAGCACTTTTGTCTGTTCCGGGTTAACCTGATAGAACGATCTGGCGGAGATGGCGAATTTGACGTCTCCGATGAGGTCGTAGATGTATTCTTCGCCCCAGATGACGTTTGTTTCGTCCCCAAAAATCACGTTTGTTTTATTTGGGTTGATGTTTTGCACGATTGATTTAACGTGCGGGAATTGCGCCGTAATGTCTTCGATGATCTTCGCTTTGTGCGGGAAGTCGTTTGTTCTTGTGATGAAGACGATCATCATTTCGCCCGTGACGACGCCGTATCTGACCATGATATGGCGGAGCCAGCCTTTGTGGCGTTCTTCGTTGTAGGCTTTGACACCGTAGTTTGCGCAGATATCTTTGACGGCTTTGACGGCTTCGTCGTTTTTGGATTGCTGGATCAGGCAGGCGCTCATGTCGATGATGTCATGGCTTCTTTGCTGATAAAATCCGGCGACGAGTCCGCCTTCTCTTTCACCGACAGGCACCTGTGCTTTGTTTCTGTAGTTCCACGGGTCTTCCATGCCGAGCGTCGGGTGCACGGTGACTTTAGAGAGATCCAGCTTGCCGATCCGTTCTAAGACGTCTTTGACTTGTTTCTGTTTAAACAAGAGCTGGCCTTCATAGGTCATGTGCTGGAGCTGGCAGCCGCCGCATTGCTTGTAGATTGGGCACGGGGCATCCGTTCTGTGCGGGCTTTCTTCCTTCAGCTCGATTAAGCGGCCGAAAGCGAAGCCTTTTTTGACGCGTGTCACTTTGATTTGCGCTTTTTCCTCAGGCAGGGCGTTCGGCACGAAGATCGGGAAGCCCTCAACCTTTGCGACGCCCGCTCCTTCGTGCGTCAAATCCTCAAATGTCACGTCATAGTATTCATTTTTTTCTATCGGGGGTTTCATTTTCATCTATAATCACCTCTAGTTTTAAGCGAAAGAAAACTCGGCCAAAAGCCTTGTTTCAGCGTGCTGGCAAACCTTCAAATTCAGGCCTTCAAAGGTTTCCGATCACGCTGAAAAGATGACAAAATCCTAAAACGAATACTGTTTTAGGATTTTGTCCGCGTATTAATCATCCAGCTGTTCCGCTTTCTCCTTCGGCATGATGACGTGAATATGCCGATACAGATTCACGAATTCGCCGGGCAGCATGCCGCCGTATTCGCCATCCAGGTTCAGCTGCATCTTTTCTGATACATTGACTTTTACACGGTTCGCTTTTGTGTAAATAATGTGCTGATCGTTAATATGATCGCCTCTGAGCGCCATGCTCGCGACTCTGATAAACTCCGCGAGGTTGGCTTTTTTCAAAATAATTAAATCAAACATGCCGTCATTCAGGCTGGAATCAGGGGCCAGCTTCTCGAATCCGCCGACCGAGTTGGTCAACGTCACTAAAAACAGCATAATTTCGCCTTGAAACAGCTTGCCGTCATATTCAATCTCGACTTCTGTCGGTCGAAGTGAAGGCAGCATTTCCATTCCCTTTAAATAATAAGCAAGCTGGCCGAGCATCGTTTTCAGTTTGCTCGGCACATCATACGTCAGCTCCGTCAGACGGCCTCCGCCGGCGATGTTGATGAAGTACTGACCGTTCACCTGACCGATGTCGATCGGGCGGGCTGCGCCGTTAATGACGGTATCAGCGGCATTCAGTATACTCTCTCTCGGAATGCCCAGCGCTCTGGCGAAGTCATTTGTCGTGCCGACCGGAATGATGCCGAGTGTCGGGCGTTTGTCTAACGGCGCAAGGCCGTTGACGACTTCATTAATCGTTCCGTCTCCGCCGGCTGCGATAATCAGGTCAAACTCCCGCAAAGCGGCTTCTGTTGCGGCGTGAGTGGCATCCCCCGCGCATGTGGTGGCATGGGTGGAGGTTTCATAACCGGCTTGTTCAAATTTTTGCAGGACCTGGGCAAGATTTTTCTTAAAAAGCTCCCGTCCTGAAGTCGGATTGTATATTATGCGTGCACGTTTCATTATCTCATCATCCTACTTAAGAGTATCCGATCCATTATTAACACTAACAACCTTTAATTATACTATGACTTGAGAAAATCGCAACAATATGTACAGGAATTGCCAGAAGAAAAAAGGCCCCGGCTCCTTTTAAGGAGCCAAGGCCCGCTGTCTTACTCTTCTTCTGTTCCTGGTTTTTTCTTACGGAATTTCGCCAATACTTCATATACGATCGGCACAATCAGAAGGGTAAGCAGAGTCGAACTGATTAAACCGCCGATAACGGTGACACCGAGTCCTTTAGAAATGACCTGGCTTCCGCCTTCGAAGCCCAATGCCAATGGAAGCAGGGCGCCGATTGTCGCGATCGCCGTCATCAGAATCGGACGCAATCTCGTAGAGCCGGCTTCAAGGAGCGCTTCTCTCGTCGATAAGCCTTCCGCTTCTTTATGAATGACGCGGTCAATTAAGACAATCGCGTTTGTAACGACGATTCCGATCAGCATCAGCATACCTATCATGGCGTTCAGACTGATCGTCTCTCCGGATACATACAGTCCGGCTAATGCGCCGATGATTGTAAACGGAAGCGAGAACAGAATCGCAAACGGCGCTAATGCTCCGCCGAACGTAATCACAAGCACGAGGTATACGATGGCGATTGCGGCAAGCATCGCTAAACCGAGTTTCGTAAAGGAATCAGCAATATCGGCTGATACACCGCCGGTATCAATGGATACATTGTCCGGCTTATCCAGTTTGTCTACTTTCTTTTGAACGGCTGATGACACCTTCGTGATGTTGTCAGAAGTGACGGTTGCCGTTACGTCAGCGTACACTTTGCCGTCGCGTCTGGAAATGGTATCAGATGTCGTGCCGTTTTTCACTTTCGCCACATCGCCGATTTTTACTTCTTGGCCTGCAGGCGATGTGATGGTTTTATCCTCTAATTCTTTTACACTCTTATACTGGTCTTTTTCTGTTTTGATGTTTACGTCAAGCTCTTTGCCGTCTTTTTTCACCGTTGTCAAAGGAGACTGTGACGTTTGCGGCATCAAGGCTTGGGAGATTTGCGAAGCCGTCAGGCCCAGCTTGCTGAGCTTCTCCTGGTCAGCGGTGAACGTGTACTCATCATATGTGCTGGAAAGGCCTGAGTTGACGTCTTTCAGATCCTTCTGCTTTTTCATGATGCCTTCGATGTCTTTGACCGTGCCTTTAATATCAGACTCTGAATCTCCGTACACATAGTACGTTAATTCGTTGTTATTGCCTGACGAGCTGAAATTTTGTGATTTCCATTCGCCGCGGCTGGATGTTTTTTTGACTTCTTTTAAGACATTGTCTTTTTCTTTGTCAAAATCAGGCGTGTCATCCTCGTATTTCACGTAGAACAATGCCCCGTTTGAGCTTCCGCCGAGCGGGCTTTGCGAGCCTAATGAATACTGGACGGTATCGACATGTTTGCGTTTAAGCAGCATGTCTTCCGCTTTTTGCGCAGCTTTTTCAGCTTCGCTTTTCGTTTCGCCCGGTTCAGGCGTGTATGTGAGCTGCATCGTTTTGTCCGCTTGCGCAGGCAGGTAGCTCGCGCCGATCAGAGGTACGAGGAACAAACTGCCGGCAAGCATCAGAACCGCGATAATAGATGTAATCCATTTATGGCTTAATGACCAATTCAGCACTTTTTTATAGAAATTGGCCAATCTGCCCGGCTTATGCTCTTTCGCTTTAACAGGCGCGCCTGTGAGCGATTTTTTGAATAAACTGTGCGCAAGCATCGGCACCAGTGTGATGGAAATCAACAATGATGCGGCAAGCGCGAAAACGATTGTTAAGGCAAACGGCATAAACAGTTCGCCGATCTGTCCGCCGACCATGGCAAGCGGCAGGAATACGGCAATGGTTACGATCGTTGATGACATGATCGGTTTAAACATTTCTTTTGTCGCTTCACGCACCAATTGCTTCCCGCGTAAAGGCTCATCTTTCAGCCTCATGCGGCGGTAAATGTTTTCGATAACGACAATGGAATCATCGACTACCCGTCCGATGGCGACCGTCATCGCGCCGAGTGTCATAATGTTCAATGTGACATCGAGCTGATTCAGCACCAGAAGCGCAATCAGCAGTGACAGCGGGATGGAAACGATAGAAATCATCGTTGATTTAATATCTCTTAAGAATAAGAGAATAATCACGACCGCAAAAATCGCGCCGAAAATCGCTTTGCTTAACATCGTCTCCACTGACTCTGTAATCGGCTTTGCCATATCAAGAGTCGAGCTGTACTTGAACCCTTTGTGGTCTTTTTTGTATTGATTCAGTTCATCTTTAATCGCATCGGCCACTTCCACCGTGTTGGCGTCATTGGCCTTTACGATATTAATTCCGATGCTGTCCTTTCCGTTCGTGCGGGAAATGGATTCTGCTTTTTTCACATCTTTAATGTCGGCAATGTCAGAAAGCTTGACTGTCGGCACCCCTGCTGATGCGCTTTGCTGTGCCTGCTGCGCAGCCTGAGCGTCCGCCGCAGATGCCGCACCAGCTCCGCCCGCTTGACCTTGAGCGGCAGAAGAAGATGTGACCGGGATTCTCATATCTTTCAGATCTTTAATTGACGTAATATTTCCGTTAACGACAACTGATTTTTCTTTGTTGCCGAACGTGTACAATCCAAGCGGCGTATTGACGTCAGAGCCTTGGATCACTTTCTTGACGGTATCTTCATCAAGTCCGTACTCTTTCATTTTTTTGTCTTTGAAAGAGAATTCCACCTGCTCTTCCTGCTGTCCGGAAACTTGCACGGACGCAACGCCCTGGATGCCTTTGAGCTTAGGAACGAGAGTGTTTTCCACATTTTTGGTCAGATCTTCAAGCGAGCTTTTGCCGCTTGTCACACTGAGCGTCAAAATCGGGAAAGAGTTGAGACTGTAACGGGAAATGTCAGGTTTTTTCGCGTCGTCAGGAAGGCTGACACTGTCCAGCGCTTCAGCGACTTCAGTTTTCGCCTTGTCCATATCCTTGCTGTAATCATATTCAATCGTAACCGATGAGACGTTTTCAGAGGATGTGGACGATACGACGCTCACTCCTTCTAAATTCTGCACCGCCTGCTCAATTGGTTTCGTTACGTCATCCGCAACTTGACTCGGAGCAGCTCCGGGATAAGTCGTATTTACTGAGAGATAAGGCATGTTGACGTCCGGTATGGATTCCTGTTTCATATTCAGACCGGCATACAGCCCTGCTACAGTAACGATAATCGTCATCAGCCAAACTGCGAATTTGTTCTTCAGTACAAAGTTAATAATGTGGTTCATCATGTCCTCCGTTATTTTTTATTGACTGACTGGTCATTCTATATAATACTAAACGGTATAACTCAACATCGTCAACCAATAAGGCAGTAAATTTTTCTAAATTTTTCAAGGATTAAGGGGAAGCACGTCATGAACGAAAAAAAAGAGAAAATCATAAAAACAGGCATCCATTTATTTGCTAAAAAAGGATTTTCTTCAACAACGATTCAGGAAATCGCCGGCGAGTGCGGAATTTCAAAAGGCGCCTTCTATCTCCATTTCAAATCAAAAGAAGACCTTTTGCTGTCCGCATGTGAGTATTACATCGGCATGTCTATGGAAGAAATAAAGAAGATCAAAACAGAACATCTGCATAAACCGCCTAAGGACGTATTCCAAAAACAAATCGCATATCAATTCCAGGAATTTATGGAGCATAAGGACTTTATCATTCTCTTGCTGAGCGAAAAGGTCATCCCAGAAAATCAAAAGGTAAAACAATACTTTCATGAGGCGAATATTCAATTTAACATGCTGTACCGGGATGCTTTGCTGTCCGTTTACGGAGATGCCGTCATACCGTTTTTAGCGGACGCATCCGTTATGGCCCAAGGGATTGTGAGTTCTTATATCCATTTCTTGATTTTCAATGAAAATACCGCATTCCGGACGGAAAACGTGGCCCCCTTTCTGATCGCCAGGATCGATGATCTGATTACCGGACTGATAAAAGACAATCCCGATCCGCTTTTGCCTGAGGATATTTTCACTCAGCCCGCGGCGGACAGAAAGAGACTGATCGCGGATATTCAAATGGCAAAAGCTCAGCAGGGGCTGCCTGAGGACGTTCTCGTTTCGCTGGAAGTCATTGAAGAGGAAAGCGCAAAGGAAGAGCCGCGCAAACCGATTATTAAAGGAATGCTGTCCAATTTGGCAGGCAGCGGAAATAAACAGATTGAAACGCTGCGTGCTTCCATTGAAACCTATTTCAGCTTATAAAAAAAGAGACCGGCGCATACCGGTCTCCGTGTCAGCAGCGCCCTTACAGGCGGCTGCTTTTTTTATCGTTTTTTGATTTCTTCAAGTAAGATTTTGTTGACCATCGGCGGGTTGGCCTGTCCTTTTGAGGCTTTCATGATCTGCCCGACAAGGAAGCCGATCGCGCGGTCTTTTCCGTTTTTGAAGTCTTCAATTGACTGCGGGTTGCTGTCAAGCGCATCTGTCACCAGCTTCAGAAGCACGCTTTCGTCAGAAATCTGCACGAGGCCTTTTTCTTTGACGATTTTTTCAGCGTCTCCGCCTTTTTCAATTAATTCTTTGAAGACTTTCTTCGCGATTTTAGACGAAATGGTCCCTTTTTCAATCAGCTTAATCATGCCGGCAAGGCCTTCAGGAGTCAGTGCGACATCCTCAAGCTCTTTTTGTTCGGCGTTCAGGTAAGCTGACACTTCACCCATCAGCCAGTTTGATGCCTGCTTGGCTTCTGCGCCTTTATTGACCGTTTCTTCGAAGAAATCAGCCATTTCTTTCGTCAGCGTCAGAACCATTGCGTCATAAGCCGGCAGGCCGAGCTCTTCGATATAACGTTTGCGGCGCTCATCCGGAAGCTCAGGAATGGTTGCTCTTACGCGTTCTTTCCATTCGTCATCAATGTAGAGCTCGACAAGGTCAGGCTCTGGGAAATAACGATAGTCATCCGAACCTTCTTTGATACGCATCAAAATGGTTTTTTTCGTCGCTTCATCGTAGCGGCGCGTCTCCTGCTGAATGACGCCGCCTGACAGAAGCACCTGCTCCTGGCGTTTTTCTTCATGCTCAAGGCCTTTTTGCACGAATGCGAAGGAGTTTAGGTTTTTCAGCTCCGTTTTTGTACCGAATTTCTCCTGGCCGATCGGACGGAGAGAAATGTTGGCGTCACAGCGCAGTGAACCTTCTTCCATTTTACAGTCAGACACGCCTGTGTATTGGATAATTGATTTCAGCTTTTCGAGATATGCGTAAGCTTCCTCCGGTGTGCGGATATCCGGCTCAGATACAATCTCGACAAGCGGCGTGCCCTGGCGGTTGAAGTCAACGAGGGAATAGCCGTCGCCCGTATGCGTCAGTTTTCCCGCATCTTCTTCAAGGTGAAGACGGGTAATGCCGATTTTTTTCGTTTTTCCGCCGACTTCGATTTCAATCCAGCCATTTTCGCCGATCGGCTTGTCAAATTGAGAAATTTGATATGCCTTCGGGTTGTCCGGGTAGAAATAGTTTTTCCGGTCAAACTTCGTATCCGTTGCGATTTCGCAGTTCAAAGCCATTGCGGCTTTCATCGCGAATTCGACCGCTTCTTTGTTTAAAACGGGCAGCACGCCGGGATACCCAAGGTCAATGACGCTCGTTTGGGTATTGGCTTCCGCTCCGAATGGCGTCGGTGAGCTTGAGAAAATTTTAGATTTTGTTTTTAATTCCACATGGACTTCAAGTCCGATTACCGTTTCAAAGTTCACTTCATTTCACCCCTTACAGTTCAGGTTTCGCTTTATGATGATCTGTTGCCTGCTCAAAAGCATGAGCGACGCGGTATACAGTGCCTTCATCGAAGTGTTTTCCGATGATTTGCAGTCCGAGCGGCAGTCCGTCCGCAAATCCGCACGGCACGCTGATTCCCGGCACACCCGCGAGATTGACAGGGATCGTTAAAATATCGTTGGCGTACATTGTGAGCGGATCGCTGGTTTTTTCGCCGATTTTGAAAGCCGGTGTCGGCGTTGTCGGTCCGACGATGACATCGTATTTCTCAAAGACGTCTTCAAAATCTTTTTTAATGAGCGTGCGCACTTTTTGCGCTTTTTTGTAATACGCGTCATAGTAGCCGGAGCTGAGCGCGAAGGTGCCGAGCATGATGCGGCGCTTCACTTCGTTGCCGAAGCCTTCTGAGCGTGTCTGTTTATAAAGGTCGATCAGGTTGTCCGCATTGTCTGAGCGGTATCCGTAGCGGATGCCGTCAAAGCGCGCAAGGTTCGCAGACGCTTCGGAAGATGACAGCAGATAATACGTCGCAAGCGCGTATTTGCTGTGCGGCAGAGATACTTCTTCCCATGTCGCTCCAAGGTCTTCAAGCACTTTTAAAGCGGCTAAAACCGATTCTTTCGCTTCTTTGCCGACGCCTTCTCCGAGATATTCTTTCGGTACGGCGATTTTTAAGCCTTTAATGTCGCCCGTTAATGAAGAAAGAAAGTCCGGCACTTCGACATTGGCGCTCGTAGAGTCCATTTTGTCCGCGCCTGAAATCGCCTGAAGCAGGAATGCGTTATCTTCTACGTTTCTTGTGATCGGTCCGATCTGGTCTAATGAAGACGCAAAAGCGACCAAACCGTAACGTGACACGCGTCCGTATGTAGGCTTTAATCCGACGACGCCGCAGAAAGAAGCTGGCTGACGGATGGAACCGCCCGTATCAGATCCGAGTGAAAACGGCACTTCGCCGGCTGCAACCGCAGCTGCGGAACCGCCGCTTGATCCGCCGGGAACCGTATCAAGATTCCAAGGGTTTTTCGTCGCTTTGTACGCGGAGTTTTCAGTAGAAGAACCCATCGCGAACTCGTCCATATTCAGCTTTCCGATCGTGACGGCTTCAGCGGCCTGAAGGCGCTCTACTACCGTCGCATCGTAAATCGGATCGAAGTTTTCGAGGATTTTGCTTGAGCATGTTGTGCGAAGCCCTTTTGTCACGATGTTGTCTTTGACGCCGATCGGCATTCCGAAAAGAAGACCGTGTTCAGACCGGCCGTCAACCGCTTCGTCAAGCTCTTTCGCGTAAGCGCGGGCTCTTTCTTCGTCAAGCTGCAAAAACGCCTGCACCTTATCATCCACGGATGCGATCCGTTTGTAAGATTCGTCAACAAGATCGGAAATCTTGATGTCTTTATTATGTATCATTTGTTTCAGTTCTGTGATTTTGTGATCAAATAATGACATACTGTCTCCCTCCTTTAATCCAGAATAGATGGCACACGGACATAGCCGTCTTTATGATCGGGAGCATTCTTCATGACATCCTCGACCGGAAGGCCTTTACCCGCTTCATCTTCTCTCATTACGTTTTTCATTTTCAGTACGTGTGTTGTCGGTTCCACGTTATCCGTGTCCACTTCATTAAGCTCCTCGGCAAACGAGATGATGCTGTCAAGCTGTTCTGTGAACATTTCAGCTTCTTCATCCGTAATGGCGAGTCTCGCCAAATGAGCGACATGTTTTACTTCTTCTATAGAAATTCGTGACATAAGATCCACCTCCGCATAATTCTCCGTTTCGTCATATAATACAGATCATATCAAAAACGAGCCCTCTAAAGCAACAAAACGCCGCCTCCTGAGGCATGATGAAACCCTCTCTATTTTATCCTAAATCGGGGAGAAAGAGAAACGAATTATATGTCAGAAAATTTTTACTTTTATAATTTATTGGTAGCGTTTTCATCTTTAAGCTGTTCTATGTTGCCGGGGATTTTTTCCTTGAATGGGCCAGGTTTCGAGAGTTGATTGATCGGGGATACTTTGTTAGGTTTAGTAACCATAGCCTGCACAAAATCATGCATTCGGCATGTCATGATGACTAAAGGCTGGCCGCCGGCGCAAAAGTCCGGCACTACTAATCTGCAGAGGTGATGCAACATTTACTTAAAAGAAGAGAGGGTCCAGAAACGTGAGTATTGAATTAATTATATCTCTTGGCATTTACTTTGCTGCCATGCTGTTGATCGGCTGGTACGCATTCAGAAAGACAACGAATATTAATGATTACATGCTGGGCGGAAGAGGACTCGGCCCGTTCGTAACGGCGCTGTCCGCAGGTGCGGCGGACATGAGCGCATGGATGCTGATGGGGGTTCCCGGCGCAATGTTCGCAACGGGATTATCGACCTTATGGCTGGCGCTCGGTTTGACGATCGGCGCATATTCAAATTATCTGCTGCTTGCTCCGAGGCTGCGCGCCTATACGGAAGTTGCGGATGATGCGATTACGATTCCCGATTTCTTCGATAAACGGTTCCGCCATTCGTCATCATTGCTGAAAATTGTTTCCGCCGTGATTATTATGATCTTTTTCACACTGTACACATCGTCCGGAATGGTATCCGGAGGCAGGTTATTTGAATCGGCATTCGGCGCCGACTACAAATTCGGTTTGTTTTTAACGGCCGGTGTTGTTGTGCTTTACACGCTGTTTGGCGGTTTCCTTGCTGTCAGTCTGACTGACTTCGTACAGGGAGCGATCATGTTTGCGGCATTAGTGCTTGTGCCGATCGTTGCTTTTACCCAGCTCGGGAGCGTTTCAACGACGATTGATTCGATCAACGCCGTTAACCCGAAACTATTGGATATCTTTAAAGGCGCGAGCGTCATTAGCATTATTTCTTACTTGGCATGGGGACTCGGCTATTACGGCCAGCCTCATATCATCGTACGATTTATGGCGATTAAAGAAGTGAAGGATTTAAAACCCGCCCGCAGAATCGGGATGAGCTGGATGGTTATTTCAGTTGTCGGTTCACTGCTTACCGGGATTATCGGGGTTGCGTATTCTCATCACTTCGGGGTCTCCGTAAAAGATCCGGAAACGATTTTCATTATTTTTTCTAAAATCTTGTTCCATCCGCTGATTACGGGCTTCCTGCTGTCTGCAATTTTAGCGGCGATTATGAGTTCCATCTCCTCACAGCTTCTCGTAACGGCAAGCGCCATTACGGAAGATTTATACCGCGCCTTTTTCAGACGGGAAGCGAGCGATAAAGAATTGGTCATGACCGGACGCCTGTCGGTATTAATCGTGGCCGTAATTGCCATCCTGCTTTCCATGAATCCGAACAGCACCATTCTTGATCTGGTCGGATATGCGTGGGCAGGCTTCGGTTCGGCCATCGGTCCGGCGCTCCTTCTCAGTCTGTACTGGAAACGGATGAATGAATGGGGAGCGCTTGCGGCGATGATTACCGGAGCTGCGGCCGTTCTAATCTGGATTACGACGGGGCTTGCCGCTTCAACAGGCATATACGAAATCATTCCGGGGTTCTTCCTCAGTCTGATTGCCGGTATTGCCGTCAGCCTGCTGACCAAAAAACCGGCCGATGCTTCTTATCAGCTTTTCAGCCGGATGGAAACTCTTTTGAAAAAGAAGAAATAGACAAAAAGCCGTCAGATTTTATCCCTGACGGCTTTTTTCTTCCGCACTTGTCCTGCTATAAATACTGTGAGAAAATCATATCAATTTACTATAAGAAAAACTGCGGAGGTGCTGTGCAAATTGAGCTGGCCTATCGATCCGGACATTTTATTAAAACTGGGCATTGCCACGCTGATCGGGATGATCATCGGTCTTGAGCGCGAGCTGAAAAATAAACCGCTCGGACTGAAAACCTGTATCGTCATCGCCGTCAGCTCCTGTATGCTGACGATCGTCAGCATTAATGCGGCCTATTATTTTCCGAAATATTACCGTATCATGATGGATCCGCTCCGTCTCCCCGCCCAAATCATTTCCGGCGTCGGCTTTATCGGTGCGGGCGTGATTCTGCGTAAAAGCAATGACGTCATTTCCGGCCTGACGACATCGGCTATCATCTGGGGTGCAGCCGGACTGGGTCTGGCCACAGGCGCCGGCTTTTATAAGGAGGCGTTCGCAAGCCTCTTGTTTATCCTGATCAGCGTCGAGTTTCTTCCGTGGCTGATCAGAAAAGTCGGCCCCAACCGCTTGAAAGAGAAAGATATCCGCGTGAGGATGTCTCTTTCCGACAAAGACAAAATGACCGAGATTTTAAAGGAAATGAAAAGCAAACAGCTCCGCATTCACTCCGTCCGGATAGATGATCTGCATGAAAAAGAATTTCCGATTATGGAAGTGAAAATCAGCGTTCATAAAAACCGCTACACAACGGACGTGTATTATGATATTAAAGAAATTCAGGGTGTCGTCGGAGTGAAATGCGATACGTTATAAAAAAACGCCGGACTGATGTCAGCCGGCGTTTTTCTATTTATGCTAATGCAGAAAAATGATATTCAGTAATCGGTGTTTCGTTTTCAATATCGCGTCTGAAGCCTTTCAGCATCTCAAGCTCTTCATCTCCGAGTGAGTCTAGGTCAAACGCCTGATGCAATAATCCGTAGATCAGCATATGGCGCAGCCGGAGGAAATCCGGGATTTTTTCAAGCCAGGCGGGATCAAGGTCATTTTCTTCCCTGTAGCCTTTCATAAAGTGTGTCATGAATTCACCCGTGAACGCGGCCTTGTCTTCATACGGGATGACCGGATACCACAACATGTTGTACAGCAAAATACTGATATCATTCACAAACCAATTGTAGCCGATATCATCAAAATCAAAGGCAGTAATTTTTCCGTTGTCCCAGTTGAAATTGCCATGGTGCAAATCGGCGTGCACCAAACCGTAGCTTTCCGGGTTCTTCGGCAATTTCCGCAGTTCCTCCATTAAAGCATCCGCCCGCTCGAATACGAGATGCTGATCTGCGGGCACGTATTTTCTCAGCTTCAGCTGCTCCTCTTCGTCCCATTCCTGCCTTTTATATTTCGGGTCGCTCAGACGGTAGCTTTTCGTCAGCCGATGCATGTTCCCCGTATACTTGCCAAGCTCATAAAACAGAGTTCCGTTCCAGTCTGATTCTTCTACTTTATGGCCCGGCGCTTTTTCATAGACTCTTAATAAAAACGCTCCGCCTTTTCCATCCGGCACTTTTTCGACATCTCTGCCATTTAATGAAGGAATCGGTTTTGCTGCTGAAAGCCCTCCCTTTGTGAGATGATGAAGCCATTCCATTTCTCCCAGAATATATTCCGGTGTTCTGCGGATCGTATGCGTAATTTTTAAAATATAAGGTTCGTTATCTTTCACAATTTCATATACGTAGTTCTCTGCGTCTGCGATAAATTGAAATTTGGTAAAGCCGTATATTTCACCGGCTTTAGCGAGCACCTTATCTTCCTCAAAAACCGCTTTAATATCTTTATGCATGCTGATTCACCCTCTTCATATCTTTTGGCAGTGATATGTGTACTCAGCATAAGTCATTCATCAACATCCCGCCCTTCTTTTTGTTCCTAACAGATTAGTAACATCCGCCTATAAACAAAAAAGTTTTTCCTGTTAATCCTTATTTATACAAATATCTTAACATACGTCACTGCTCTCACCAACGATATATACAAGAAAAACCCTTGCTCATAAACAAATGAACAAGGGCGCTTAATTAATCGTAAATATGGACGGTCGGTTCTTTGTCACCCGCATTTCGGACGATCAGCGCTTCCTGGCCGTCTGACGAGGTGATATTGATTTCAACATCGACTGAGCCTTTTGAATAATAATCCATGAGCTCACCCGTTAAGTATTGGGTAAAGGCGATGACTTCGCTTTTTCCGTAAAATTGCATCGGGATTTCTATTTTCATTTTTCTCATTTCATCATTTTCGTACATCGCCGTTCCGACTACTCCGGTGTAGTTCGGGAAGTAGCTGTCGATCGCGTTTTTGAAGCGTTTAAACACTTCGGAATCGTCAGGGTATTTCTTTGCCGTGTCTGTATCCGCCGGATAGAACACGTATTTTTCTTTGACATCATCCCAGTTTGAAATGGTGGATGAGCCGGCTTTGACTTCTGTTTTTGCAATGTAATTTCCCGGTACGATTGATGTTTTCGGCGCTTGTTTATAAAGGGCGACGGTAATCGGCACATTTTTCAGGTTATCCATTTTCCGGAGACGGTTAACGACTTCCTGGGCGATTTCTTCCCCGTGGCTGCGGATCGTTTTGTCGCTGAGCTCTACTTCCTGCTGCGGATCACCGGTTTTTTCGCGGTAATAGTAAACAGAGTTGAGAGCGAGACCGATCATGACACCGCCAAGCTGGATGGAATTTTTATCTTTTCTTACTAAGTAATCCTGTTCAAGCATAGACGCTAAGTAAATCGGGCTGTTTTCGTTTTTCTCTTTTGCCGATCCCGAACTTGGCAGCACCGGGTTTAAGCCGAGATTCTGGAAATTGGCGTCTGCTTTTTTCGCCTTTTTCAGATCACTGCCTTCTTTTTTGCGGTCAAGCCAGCTGAGTACCGTATCCTCATCTAAATACTGGCCTTCCTGATACAAATAATCATCCGTCGGGAACGTGTCTTGGGCGAGCCGCATCAGCCCCGTCTCGAATTCATCGATGTCCAGCCTCGTATTCAGCCGGTCCGCGGTGAGGCCGCGCGCTTTTCCGGCCTTAAACGGAAGCACCATCTTATAGTAGGAATCAGAGATATTATATTTCGGTATGATCGCTTTTTCAGAAGACTTTGCGGTTTTCTGCGTGATCTCTTCCTCTTTTTTTCCTCCGAAACTCGGCGAACAGGCTGACAGCATCAATACTGCCGCGGTCGCCGTCGCCGCCAATGCCAACATCTTTTTCAATAGAAAACACTCCTCTTATTTCTTTAGCTCTCCCAATAGCTGTGCTTCATTCCATACTTCAATGTTTAATTCCTGCGCTTTTTCCAGCTTGCTTCCGGCTGCTTCTCCGGCGATCACCAAGTCTGTTTTTTTGCTGACAGATCCCGTCAGCTTTCCGCCGAGCGCTTCGATCTGCGCTTTGGCTTCATTTCTGGACAGCTCTTCAAGCTTTCCGGTTAACACGATGGTTTTTCCGGCAAAATAAGAGTCGCTGTCCTCCGCTTTTACTTTTTTCGGGCCTTTATAGAGTGTGTTCACACCGAGCTCTTCCAGTTCATTCAAAAGCTCAAGCATTTCTTCTTTTCGGAAGTAGGTGATGACGGCATCAGCCATCTTTTCACCGATTTCGTCTACTGCAAGCAGCTCTTCCTCTGTGGCTTGTTTCAGATTTTCCAGGCTTTCAAAATGCATGGCCAGTGTTTTGGCCGCTTTTGAGCCGATAAAACGGATGCCGAGACCGAACAGCAGCCGTTCCAGCGAATTCTCTTTCGACTTTTGGATGGAGCTGATCAGATTGTCAGTTGATTTTTCCCCCATCCGCTCAAGCCGGATGACCTGTTCTTTCGTCAGCTTATACAAATCAGCGACATTACGGACGAGATGTTCACGGAAAAGCTGTGTGATGACACGTTCTCCGAGTCCGTCAATATTCATCGCGTTGCGTGAGACAAAGTGAATCAGGCCTTCTCTGATCTGCGCCGGGCATTCCGGGTTGATACAGCGCAGCGCGACCTCTCCTTCAATGCGGACAAGTTCGCTTCCGCACTCAGGGCAGCTGGTCGGCATATTGAATTCTTTTTCTTCTCCGGTCCGCTGTTCAACTAAGACATTGACGACCTCAGGGATGATATCGCCCGCTTTTTTGACGACCACTTTATCGAGAATGCGGATATCCTTCTCTTTAATTAAATCTTCGTTATGAAGGGATGCTCTTGAGACCGTCGTCCCCGCGACTTTTACCGGTTCCAGGACGGCAGTCGGCGTAATGACGCCCGTTCTTCCGACATTCAGCTCGATATCGAGCAGTTTTGTCACGACTTCTTCTGCTGGGAATTTATAAGCAATCGCCCAGCGCGGGCTTTTTGCCGTATACCCGAGCTCTTCCTGCTGATCGAGCGAATCCACCTTGATGACGATTCCGTCAATTTCATACGGAAGATCGGCCCGCTTCGCCTGCAGCTCTTCGATCATTTCAATCACTTCATCTATCGTGGCGCATTTTTTCCGTTCCTGGTTTGTTTTAAAACCGAGCTCATCCAGAAAATCCAGGCCTTGACTCTGTGTTTCCACACCCATTTCGTCAAGCTCCGCTATACTGTAGACGAAAATGTCAAGATTTCGTTTCGCTGCAATTTTCGGATCGAGCTGCCGGAGTGAGCCCGCAGCCGCATTCCGGGGATTGGCAAACGGCTCTTCTTCATGTTTCAGCCGTTCTTCGTTGAGTGCTTCGAATGACTGTTTCGGCATGTACGCCTCTCCGCGCACTTCTATGGAGAGGTTCCGTTTCATTTTCAGTGGAATGTTTCGGATCGTTTTTAAGTTTTCCGTAATATCTTCGCCCGTCGTTCCGTCTCCTCTTGTCGCGCCTCTGACGAAATAGCCGTCTTCATAACGGAGAGAAACAGCAAGACCGTCTATTTTCAGCTCCACATTGTAAGCGACGCCGTCGCCGACAGCCTGACGGACGCGGCGGTCAAAATCGCGAAGATCGTCATCGTTAAATGCGTTGCCGAGACTGAGCATCGGCGTGCCGTGCTGCACCTTTTGAAACGACTCAAGCACCGCTCCTCCGACCCGCTGTGTGGGCGAATCAGGCGTTCTGAGCTCCGGGTGCTCTTCTTCTATGGCCATCAGCTCCTGCATCAGTCTGTCGTACTCGGAATCCGGCACGCTCGGTTCATCTAGGGTGTAGTATTCGTAACTGTACTGATCGATGGTGCGGCGCAATTCTTCTGCCCGGTGTTTCGCTGTTTCTTTGTCCATCATGTTCTTCCTTTCTCTTCAGGTTACTGCTTTTCAATCGGGGCAAAGGCGGCCAGCAGACGTTTCACGCCGACTGGGCTCGGGAATGCGATATCAAGCTCCGTGCTTTCGCCTTCTCCTTTTACGCTGACAACCGTTCCGGTGCCCCATTTTTTATGGCCCGCTTTATCGCCGACCGCCCAGCTGAGCGAGTCGCCGCCTGTTTTGTTCGCGTAGGAAACAGGACGGGATACGGGTCCGCGTTTCGGCTGCATTTTTCTTCCCGGCTGCATGCGCGGGGTTTTCTTCTCATTTAGGTTCTCCAATAAATCGTCAGGTATTTCCCTGATAAAGCGGGATTCCGGATTCATATTGGTGCGCCCGAACAAGGTGCGCATTTTGGCATTCGTTAAGTACAGTTCTTCTTCCGCCCTCGTAATGCCTACATATGCGAGCCTGCGCTCTTCTTCCATCTCGGCTTCTTCCATCAGGGAGCGGCTGTGCGGGAATACGCCTTCCTCCATGCCCATTAAGAACACGACAGGAAATTCAAGCCCCTTAGCGGCGTGCAGCGTCATTAACGTGACGGCATCCTTTCCGCCCGTTTCCTCTTCCTTCTGGTCGAGCTGGTCAATATCCGCAATCAGCGCCAGATCGGTCAGAAACGCGACGAGAGACTTATCTTCGCTTTTTTGTTCGAAGTTTTTCGTGACAGAAAGAAACTCGTCGATATTTTCAAGACGGCTCTGGGCCTCAATAGACTTTTCAGCCTTCAGCATTTCTCTGTATTCCGTTTTATCGAGAATTTCTTCCGTGAGTTCCGTAATGGACAGGTAATCCTGCATATTGGTCAGATTTTCAATCATCGCGCCAAAGCCGTCAAGCGCGTTTGCCGCTTTCGCGCTGACGCCGATGAAATCAATCTGTTTGATCGCCTGGAACATTGACATGCCGTTCATCGCCGCGTATGAAGCGATTTTTTCAAGCGAAGTGGCGCCGACGCCCCGTTTCGGCACATTGACGATCCGTGTAAAACTGATGTCATCGTCCGGGTTTGACACAAGGCGCAGATACGCGAGAATGTCTTTAATTTCTTTTCTGTCGTAGAACTTGGTTCCGCCGACGATATTGTAGTTCAGACCGGCTTTTAAAAGGGTTTCCTCGATAACGCGCGACTGGGCGTTTGTCCGGTATAAAATCGCGATATCGGAAAGCTTCCGCCGGCCTGAGCTGTTCAGCTCATAAATTTTGCCCGCGACGAATTGGCCTTCGCCGAATTCATTGTCGCCGCTGTAATAAGAAAGCTTGACGCCTTCGTCATTCTCCGTCCACAGGTTTTTCGGCTTGCGGTTTGAGTTGTTTTTGATCACTTCGTTGGCCGCCTGCAGAATCCGCTTTGTTGAGCGGTAGTTTTGTTCGAGCAGAATCACGTTTGCGCTCGGATAATCTTTTTCAAAGGAAAGGATATTCGCGATATCCGCCCCGCGCCATCTGTAAATGGACTGGTCGGAATCACCGACGACGCAGATATTTTCAAGACGGGCCGCAAGCTGCTTAACGAGCAGGTATTGCGCTCTGTTCGTATCCTGATACTCGTCTACGTGAATGTACTGGAATTTGCGCTGATAAAACTCAAGCACTTCCGGCACACGCTCGAAAAGCTTGATCGTCGTCATGATTAAATCATCAAAATCGAGCGATTGGTTTTTCAGCAGTTTTTTCTGATAATCGGTATACACGTCACTCGTGACCTGATCGTAGTAGCCGCCGGCCGTTTTTGCGAATTCCTCAGGTTCGATCAGCTCGTTTTTGGCGCTGCTGATCGAGCCTAAAATACTTCTCGGATCAAACTTTTTCGGGTCGATATTCCGCTCTTTCAGAATCCCTTTAATAACGGAAAGCTGATCAGCCGTATCAAGAATGGAGAAGTTTCGGTTGATGCCGATTCTGTCAATGTCCCTGCGCAGAATCCGCACGCACATGCTGTGGAAGGTGGATATCCAGATTTCATCCGCGCCGGGGCCGAGAATGCTCTCCACCCGCTCCTTCATTTCTCTGGCGGCTTTATTTGTAAATGTAATCGCCAGAATATTCCACGGCGCCACGTGTTTTTCCGCCATTAAGTATGCGATTCTGTGCGTCAGCACCCGTGTTTTTCCGCTTCCCGCACCTGCCATCAGAAGCAGCGGACCGTCCGTCGTCTTGACCGCTTCCTGCTGAACGGGATTTAATCCGCTTAATAATTGATTGCTAATGTAATTCATATCCGTTCACCGCCTATCAAACATATGTTCTATCATAAATCAAATTCGTCCGCTTGGCTACTTTGTCTTTACAGCCGCCACCGTTTTGAGCGCCTGATCAAAATCTTCATATACGGCATTTCCCACAACGATGACATCGGCATGACGGCTGAACCGTTCCGCTGTTTCCGCGTCTTTAATGCCGCCGCCGTAAAACAGGACGGACTTGTCCAGCACAGCCTTCGTTTTCTCCACTGTTTCTATGTCCGCCAGCATCCCGCTGTATTCCAGATAAAAAATCGGGAGATGAAGCAAATTCTCCGCGACCCGCGCATAGGCGAGAATATCTTCTGTTTCTATATGTGTATCCGCCTCCGTCAAAGCGGCCGCCTTACAATCAGGGTTGACGATGCAATAGCCCTCCGTCACGATTTCCTCCATTGACATGAGCTCGCCGTATTCTTTCATCGCCTGGTGGTGCATGCCGACAATCCAGTCCGCATTTTTGCTGTTAAGCACACTCGGAATGAAATAAAGATCAAACCCGGGCACAATGGAATCAATCGTTGACACCTCAAGTACGCACGGCACTAAAAACCGCCGCACCTTTGACATCAGCCTCAGCACATTGTCCTCGGTGACATTGTCGCTTCCTCCGATCACAATGGCGTCAGTCCCTGATTCACAAAGCCGTTCCAGCTGTTCATCCGGTAAATCTTTATTCGGATCGAGTTTAAAAACGTGCTTCCACTCGTTAACATCGTACATGCGTTTTCGTTCCTCCATTCGTTTCTTGCCATTTAAACATTATAACAAATTCATTTGGCCCGGAAAAACGGAAAAAGACGTCATTCACCTGATTCACAAAAAAAGATTGCGCTCCGCCTGCTGGGATACGCCTATGTTTCAAAAAAGACAAAATGTGGAATGTCAAAGAGAAAAAAGGCAAGGAGTCTGATTTCAATGGAACAAGCCATTATCGTACTGATTTGTATATTAATTTTGATTATTTTAGTTCCCGCCGCATTGTTTCTTTGGATATACATAAGAGACGAAAAGCAGGAAGAGCATTCAGTGCTGCGCAATTATCCCGTAACGGGAAAGCTGCGTTATATATTTGAAAAAATCGGGCCTGAGCTGCGGCAGTATTTGTTCAGCAATGATAACGAAGAACAGCCGTTTTCCCGGAGAGAATATGAACAGACAGTCATGTCGGGAAAGTATAAAAGCAGAATGATGGGCTTCGGATCGGAACGGGATTTCGATCAGCCGGGCTATTATATCCGTAACGCCCTCTTCCCGAAACAAAGGGAGGAACTGCGCACAGATCAGACGCCGAAGATCGAGACGATGGTATACAAGATTGACAAAGACAATCTGCTGAAACGCAGCGAGCACCGTGAAAAAGCGAAAGCAGACCCTTATTACCTGCATCCGGACGATGTGCAAGTAATCGGCCGTGACACATGTAAGAAGCCGTTTTATGTAAAAGGATTAATCGGACAATCAGCGATGAGCTACGGCTCACTTGGCGACCGGGCAATTACCGCCCTGTCAAAAGGGCTGCACCAAGCCGGAGGCACATGGATGAATACAGGCGAAGGCGGCCTGTCAGAGTATCACCTGAAAGGCGGCGCGGATATTATCTGCCAAATCGGCCCGGGGCTGTTCGGCGTCCGCACCGAAGAAGGAGAATTTTCCTGGGAAGAATTTAAGAAAAAAAGCCGTCTCGAGCAGATTAAAGCCTTTGAATTAAAGCTTGCGCAAGGGGCGAAAGCAAGAGGCGGGCATATTGACGGCTCAAAGGTGACCGAAGAAATTGCCGCCATCAGGAATGTGCAGCCCGGACAATCCATTGACAGTCCCAACCGCTTCAACGAATTTTCAAATGTACCGGACATGCTTGATTTCATTGAGAAATTAAGGACTGTAGGTGAAAAACCGGTCGGCATTAAAATTGTCCCCGGCAGCCGCAAAGACCTTGAAGATCTTATTTCCTGCATGAGTTCATCAGGCAAACATCCCGACTTTATTACGATTGACGGCAGTGAAGGGGGAACCGGGGCTTCTTTCCATGAGCTGGCGGATTCCGTCGGCCTGCCGATTCTGACCGGCCTCCCCCTTGTTGACAGCCTTTTGAAGACATACGGTATAAGGGATAAGCTGAAAATTTTCGCATCCGGAAAGCTGCTCACTCCGGATAAGATTGCCGTCGCCCTCGCGCTAGGCGCGGATTTTGTCAATATTGCCCGGGGAATGATGTTTTCAGTCGGCTGTATCCGTGCTCAAGTATGCCACACCAATCATTGTCCTGTCGGAGTGGCGACAACCGATCCAAAACTTCAGCGCGCGCTCAGTATCGAAGACAAACAGCACCGCGTCTGCAACTACGTGCTTTCCCTGCGTGAAGGGCTGTTTCACCTTGCCGCGGCGGCGGGCCTCAGCTCGCCGATTCATTTCTCAGCTGAACACATCGTATACCGGGAGAAAGACGGAAGCCTGAGGGAACTTCCCGGCCTTATGGATCAGCACGCATAAAAAAACCGCCTGCCGTCACCGGCAGGTCGGTTTTTTACGTTGCTGAGGAAGATTCCCCTTTGTTTACACGGTCAAGCGCCATTTCATAGGCGTCATTTCCGTAATTTAAGCAGCGCTTCACTCGGGAAATCGTCGCTGTGGAAGCACCCGTTTCGCTTTCAATTTTGTGATACGTATTTCCTTCGCGGAGCATTCTTGCCACTTCCAAACGCTGCGCCAGCGATTGAATTTCATTAATCGTACAAAGATCGTCAAAGAAACGATAGCATTCCTCCAGATCTTTAAGCGATAAAATAGATAAAAATAACTGGTCCAGTTCTTTTCCGCGTAATTTATCGATTTGCATCGTCAAACACTTCTCCTTTACTAATGGAAGCTGCATCGAGATCAGGAACGATATTAATCCATGTCTTTCCCGGCACAAACGGAAGAATCTCACCGCCTTTAACGGGCAGAATACGGCCGTCTTTGTATTCCCAGTCTGACTCAATAACATCGCCGTGCTGAATCAGGAGGCCTTTCCCGCCTGATTGAATATCGATGGCCCGCCTTCCATCTTTGTCTGTCATGCGATGGCCGGCTTCAACAATAAAAATGTTGCGCATGGCTAAAGGCTTTCCGGTCTCCCGGTCTGTCGCTTTCACACCATCAGAGCTTCTTGTATAAGTATCAGCTTTTTTATCATAATCGTATTCGACAAGATTTGTAACGTTTTGTGTTCCATAATCTATCCGAATATTGTAGGTTTCGTTTCCTGGTTTTGCTTCTGATGTCTGAAATGGAAGCGGTTTTGTTTTTCCGTTCAGCTTGTATCCTTTTTGTTCCGCCGCCTTTCTGATATTGTCATAAGACGTATAGGAATTGTGGGGCGGCTTGCTGAAATCGGCCCGCCAAAACAGGCTTCCGTCAAAATCCAAACCGTTTATATAATCGTAAGCACCGGACTCCAGCTGCTTTTTAGCGCCGGGACTCCAGCCATGATGGATAAATATGCTGTTAAACCCGCTGCTGAGGGTGACAAAGTATTCCCTCGCGCTCCGCACAGGCCCGACCGTTTCTGGCATCTCACTCTGAAAAATCGCGAGAAACCGCGTAATCCTGCCTTCCGCGAGCGCTTCGATGACAACATCCGCCTTTGACAGCCCGGATTGGGGCCTCGCCTTCGGATGATTGTTCACTATAACTGCAATCGGACGGCGTTCTGCAAGCTTCCGCTCAGTTTTTAACCCCGTTAAAGGAGCTTCCGCCTCTTTCGGCTTCACCTGATCGGCATCATTCTGCCGGCAGGCGGCAAGCAGCAAAAACGCAAAACAAAGCATACAAACGGTTTTCCATCTTTTCATATGTCGGCTCCCTGCTTTTATATTTTAACGCATTATCGATGGAAAGAGTACAGTTTTTTTCATCACGTCGAATATTCCTCTCGGCGTAATGCGAATATAAGGCAGATGTGTGCTCTGCAAAAAGAGCAGCGTATAGATCGGATCGCAGAATCGGTAGCCCCGCTCCTCAAGCAAAGTCCTCAGCTTTTGCTCTTTTTCAAGCACGTCTTCAAAACTCTCCGCAGATGCAGAACCGTTCAAGGCAAGGGGAATTTCATGAAGAATCTTCCCGTTTTCGGCAAGCACGATTCCGCCGCCGATTTCTTTCATCCGTGAGAAAGCAAGCAGGATATCTTCCTTATTTTTTCCCGCAGCGATAATATCTCCGGTTGTCGTGTAAGAACTGACAAAGCCCTGCACCCGCTCGGCAAAACCTTTCAGCATTGTATTGACCCGCCATTTTCCATGCTTATCGAGAAGCGTGAGGTAACTTTCATCATGATCAAAAGAAAGCTGGTCAACAGAATTATCAATCGCAATCATATACGGCTCCATAATGACCGCGTTGCGCATTTTCACACCCATCGGCATTGAAAACTGTAAATCATCCATCGTCATATCATATGAAAGCTCAAGAGGGACAAGACCGCCTCTTTTCCAATCCATTTTTGTAAACGCCTTCATATTTCGGCCGTCTTCTTTCAGCAGGATGCCTTTGGAGATCACCGTGACCGGGTCCGGATTCATCGGGTCGTCGAGAATGTTCAATGAGGCAAGCCGTCCCGGACCGACCACACCGAGAAAGTCATCCATCTGATAATACTTCGCGATATTAAAAGACGCCATATTGTAGGCGTCAATCGCCGGAACCCCTTCCTCCAAAGCGATTTTGATCAATTCATTCGTCATGCCGCCTTTATAAAAATGCGGCGCCGCCCCATCCGTCGTGTAAAAGAAATGATCATAATGCCGGAAGCCTTTTTGATGGAGATCCTGCAATATCGTTCTCAAATCAGGGCGGATGGATGAATGTCTGAGTGAAACATAGTAGCCCAATTCAAGCCGTCTCATCACCTCGTCACCATTCATGGCCTCGTGGTCGGAATCAGCTCCGAATAATTTCATCTTCGTCAATGTTTTCTCAGAAGCGCCGGGAAAATGCCCTTCAATCCGCTTGCGCAGTTTTTTCGTCGCCTGCATGCAATGAAGCATTAAGTCATCGCCATCCATCAGGCGCGGCCACCCGGTCAATTCTCCGCCTTGAATGACATCCGGGTGCTCAATCCATTGTTTACGGACATCATAAGAAAGCAGCTGATCCTCATTCAGCACTTCTGTCTGCAGGTCGTATCTGGACCACCAGAAATATTGCACCGGCTGTTTTTTCAGTTCCTCTAATATAGTAAGCGCTTTCTTTTTGCCGCTGTTCAAAAGAAAAAACAAGTTATCATTAACAAACGTCGTTGTTCCGAATTGAGACACATATTCGGCGAGCGTTTGGGGATTATATATTTGAAAAGGATGTGTATGCGGTTCAATGTAACCTGGCACAATGTATTTTCCTTCACAATTTATGGTATGAATGTGCTCTGCTGCATCAGGAATCTCATCACCAACATATACAATTCGGTCTCCGTAAATCCAGACGTTCTTTTTCAGCCATTGTTTTAAAAAAGGATTTAATACGAGAGCATCCCGTAAAAGCAGCGTTGGAAGCAGCTTTGAGTCTACAACATCCGCCTGTGATCTGATGTCTTTATTTTTCCAGTTAAAGGTACGTTCGGACATTCACATACTCTCCTTCGCTTATATTAGACCCATCGTATCACATCCGCACAATTATCGCACGGCTGAAACGTTACAAATTATTGAAGATGAATGAAAAAACTTTTTCTAAGGGAGCTGAAATGATGAAACCGAATATCAGTTTATTGAACGCCGTTATGCGCATCACTTGCGGCCTCACCATTTTGTCTGCTGCGTCAGCGAAATATACGAGGAAACCTTGGTGCAAGATGCATCTCTTCTGTATGATGATGGGCGCGATGAAAGCGGCGTCCGGCATCCTCCGCTTCTGTCCGGTGACATATATGTTCCAGGCCGGAATGAATCAGGATGACAGCCATCAGCAAGAAAAATAACAAGCCGCAACGGCTTGTTATTCCGAGAAGAATCATCTCTCACAGTAAATCGACAAAATTAGTCGTCCTTTCAGAAGAAAACCCGCGTGTTACATGACGCGGGTTTCCCTCTTTATCGCTGCGAAGCTTTCAGCGCACGGGCGCCGATGTCGCTTCTGTAAAACAGTCCGGGTTTTGTCAGCCCTGAAACGGCGCTGTACACTTTATCCCTCGCCGCTTCAAATGTTTCAGCAAATGCTGTGACATTGGCGACCCGGCCGCCGTTTGTGACAAATTGGCCGCCGGCTTTTTTCGTTCCGGCATGAAAAACGGCGATCCCGTCTTCAGCGGCCGTCAAACCGCCGATCGGTGTGCCTTTCGCATAGCTTTCAGGATAGCCCTCAGAAGCCAGCACAACGCTGACGGCGGCCGTATCCTTCCATCTTAGGTCAACATCTTTCTCATGCAGCAGATCCAAAAGCACCTGAATAAGGTCTGATTCCATTCTCGGCACGACGACCTGTGTTTCCGGATCTCCGAAGCGCGCGTTGAATTCAATGACTTTTGATCCGTTTTCCGTCAGAATCAGCCCCGCGTACAGCACGCCCGTGAAGGAGCGTCCCTCCTTCACCATTGCTTTTGCCGCCGGCTTCACAATCGTTTCGACGGCGCTTTTGACGATATCATCGGAAATGTGCGGCACCGGTGAATAGGCGCCCATTCCGCCCGTGTTCGGCCCTTTGTCTCCGTCGAAGGCGCGCTTATGGTCTTGGGCGATCACCATCGGATAGACGGTCTCCCCCTTCACAAACGCCATTAAGGAAAATTCTTCGCCGGCGAGGAACTCTTCAATGACAACAGATGCGCTCGCCTCGCCGAATTTCTCATCCTCAAGAAAATCGTGCAGGCATTCAATCGCTTCTTCTTCCGTCATCGCGACCGTTACACCTTTTCCGGCCGCAAGCCCGTCAGCTTTAATGACAATCGGCGCACCTTTTTGCCGCACATAAGCTTTCGCCTCTTCAAATGAAGTAAATGTCTCATACTCCGCCGTCGGAATGCTGTATTTTTTCATTAAATCCTTGGCAAACTGTTTGCTTCCCTCAATGATTGCCGCTTTTTCGGACGGTCCGAAAACAAGCAGTCCGGCTTTTTCAAACTCATCCGCTATCCCTTCGATCAGAGGAACTTCGGGGCCGATAATCGTCAGGCCGACATGATGTTCTTTCGCAAAGGCGATGAGTGCGGCATGATCGCTTTCTTCGATGCTGACCAGCGTCGCGCAATCCGCCATACCGTCATTTCCGGGCGCGGCGTACACCGTGTCAACAAGCGGGCTTTGCGCCGCTTTCCAAGCCAGTGTGTGCTCTCTGCCGCCTTTACCGATAATCAATACATTCACGCTTCGTTCCTCCCCTTAATGTTTGAAATGTCTGATGCCGGTGAATACCATGGCGATGCCGTATTCATCCGCTTTTTTAATTGAATCTTCGTCGCGGACCGATCCGCCGGGCTGGATAATTGCCGTGACGCCCGCTTTTGCGGCTTCTTCGACTGTATCCGGCATCGGGAAAAACGCGTCTGAACCGAGCGCGCTGCCTTTTGCTTTTTCTCCGGCCTGCTCAATGGCGATTTTGGCTGAACCGACGCGATTCATCTGTCCTGCGCCCACACCGACCGTCATATGGTCTTTTGCAAGAACGATTGCGTTGGATTTCACGTGTTTGACGACTTTCCAGGCGAGCTTCAGATCTTCCCACTCCTGCTCGTTCGGCTCTCTTTTTGTCGGAATGCTGATGTCGGCGTCATCAAATCCGTGCACGTCTAAATCTTGAATCAAAAGGCCGCCCTGTACGGAAGTCAGCTGTTTTTCTTTCTTTCCTGATGCGTTCACATCAAGCGTGAGCAGACGAAGATTTTTCTTCGCCGTCAGTACGTTCAGCGCTTCTTCACTGAAAGAAGGGGCGATAATGATTTCTAAAAAGATGCCGTGAAGAGCTTCAGCCGTTGCCTGATCAACTTCACGGTTCAGCGCGATGATGCCGCCGAAAATGGACGTTTTATCAGCTTCATACGCTTTATTGAATGCTTCCTCAATTGAAGCTCCCGTACCGACTCCGCACGGGTTCATATGTTTAACGGCAACAGCCGCGGGTTCTGCAAACTCCCGGACGATTTGAACGGCCGCATCCGCGTCCTTAATATTATTGTAAGAAAGCTCTTTGCCGTGAAGCTGTTTTGCCGCCGCGATGGAACCGGAGACAGGCAGTGCGCTTTGATAGAAAACAGCCTCTTGGTGAGGGTTTTCGCCGTAGCGGAGCGATTGTTTTTTTTCAAATGTAACGGTGAATTGCTCAGGGTCTTTCTCACCGGCCTCGCGTGTTAAGTAATCAGCGATTAATGCGTCGTATGCCGCGGTGTGGCGGAATACTTTGGCCGCAAGCTCGCGTTTTCTTTTAAGCGAAACGCCGCCGTGTTCTTTGATCTCATTGAGCACTGAGCTGTAATCGGCCGGATCTGTGATGACCGTCACATCCTGATGGTTTTTCGATGCGGCGCGCAGCATACCGGGGCCTCCGATATCAATGTTTTCTATCGCTTCATCATATGTTACGTCTTCTTTTGAAATCGTTTCTTTAAACGGATAAAGGTTGACGACCACAAGATCAATGGGGGCAATGCCGTGCTCATTGATCTGCGCCATATGCTCTTCATTGTCTCTTACGGCAAGCAGTCCGCCGTGAATATTAGGATGGAGCGTTTTTAACCGTCCGTCCATGATTTCAGGAAATCCGGTCACTTCCGAAATGCCGATGACATCCACACCGTTTTCCTGGAGAAGTTTTTTTGTTCCTCCGGTCGAAATGACTTCGACGCCGAGCTCTGTCAGTTCCTTTACGAAAGGTACGAGATTTGTTTTATCAGAAACACTGATTAGTGCGCGTTTGATTGTCATGCCTTTTCACCTCTGTTATTTAGTCCCAGCAGCTGTTTCACAACGCTTGGATACCATTTGTGCTCAAGCTCGTGTATCGTATGTTCTATATCTTCAAGCGTATCGTTTTCCTGTATCTCGAATGCTTTTTGCGCGATAATCGGTCCGGTGTCCATGCCTTCGTCGACGTAATGAACGGTAATGCCGGCCACTTTCACACCGGCCCGATACGCCTGTCCGACAGCGTCAATTCCCGGAAATGCCGGCAGAAGCGAAGGATGTATATTAACAATGCGGCCCCCGTAAGCTTCAAGAAGCGTATTTCCGATCAGTCTCATATAGCCGGCGAGAACGATTAGTTCCGCTCCGTGCAGACGAAGCTGTTCAATAATGGCCCGTTCAAAGGCAGCCTTGTTTGCAAAAGCTGACGGCTCAAAGGCGAATGACGGGATATGTAAAGCCTCCGCCCTTTCCGCAGCCTTTGCCTGGGGCTTATCCGTCACGAGAAGGGAGAGCTCCGCGTCCCACTTCTCTTCTCTCATACGTTTGGCAATGGCCTCAAAGTTCGATCCGTTTCCTGAAGCAAATACCGCAAATTTCTTCATGAAAGAGCTGCACCGCCGAAAGAAATGCCTTCGCCGCGTTTGACCCGTCCGATCAAATAAGCCTTTTCGCCTTGAGCTTCAAGCGTTTCGATAACGTCTGTCAGGTCCTCTTCTTTAACGGCAAGGACAAAACCGATGCCCATGTTAAAGACATTGAACATGTCTTCTTCTTTCAGCTTGCCGTGCTCCTGTAAAAACGGAAAAATCGGCGGGATCGGCCATGATCCGTGATCAATTTCCGCGCTCAATCCGTCCGGCAGCATCCGCGGGATGTTCTCGATGAATCCTCCGCCTGTCACATGCGCCATGCCGTCCACCTTACCGCTTTTCACCGCCTCAAGCACCGGTTTCACATATATTCTTGTCGGTTCCAGCAATTCTTCTCCGAGAGGCCGCGCAAACGGTTCATAGACAGTATCCAAATCAAGCCCGCCATCATCAAGAAGCACTTTTCTCACAAGGGAAAAACCGTTGCTGTGAAGGCCGCTTGAGGAAAGTCCGATTAAGAGATGCCCTTCTTCGATATGTTCACCGGTGACAATTTCGTCTTTTTCCGCGACACCGACTGAAAATCCGGCAATATCGTATTCATCAGCTGTATACAGCCCCGGCATTTCCGCCGTCTCACCGCCGATAAGCGCTGATCCTGACTGCTCGCAGCCGTCTGCCACACCTTGAACGATCTGCTCAATTTTCACCGGATCGGCCTTGCCGACTGCCAAATAATCAAGGAAAAACAGCGGCTCCGCTCCCTGGGCGAGCACATCGTTTACACACATCGCGACCGCATCGACGCCGATCGTGTCATGCTTATCCATTGAAAATGCGAGTTTCAGCTTGGTGCCGACACCGTCTGTTCCTGAAATTAAAACAGGCTTTTGATACGGGAGCTCTGACAGATCAAACATTCCGCCAAAACCGCCCAAGCTTCCCATAACGCCGAGCCTTTTCGTGCGCTCCACGTGTTTTTTCATTCGTTTGACGGCTTCATATCCGGCTTCGATGTCGACTCCGGCATTTTTATAAGCATCAGACATCCCTATCACTCCTTGTTAATTCGTTTCTCCTTAAAGGCAGAAAGAGAAAGGCAGCCTGAACTCGCGCTGCCTTTATATCATTTTCAAATTTTATTTTGTCAGCACCGCTTCTTTTACGTGAGGAAGCACTGTATCCTGATAAATTTCCGTCGGATATTTGCCTGTAAAACAAGCGAGGCATTGTCCGCAATTGGTGTCTTCAAATTTTCGGCCGACTCCTTTTAACAATCCGTCTACACTTAAGAAAGACAGCGTGTCGGCACCGATGATCTGGCGGATTTCTTCCACGGAATGGGAGGAAGCGATCAGCTCCTCATGGGTTGATGTGTCAATGCCGTAGAAGCACGGATGGGCGATCGGCGGTGAACTGATCTTGACGTGCACCTCTGTCGCTCCCGCTTCTCTGAGCATTGTAACAATCCGGCGGCTTGTCGTTCCGCGCACGATAGAATCATCAACCATGACGACCCGTTTTCCTTCAACAACACCGCGTACGGCCGACAGCTTCATTCTCACGCCTTGCTCACGGAGAGCCTGTGACGGCTGGATAAACGTTCTGCCGACATAACGGTTTTTAATGAGACCGAGTTCATACGGAATGCCCGTTGCCTCGGCATAGCCGATGGCAGCAGAAATACTGGAATCAGGCACGCCTGTGACGACATCCGCTTCAACCGCGGACTCCTGAGCAAGCATTTTCCCGAGGTTTTTCCGGGCGCTGTGCACGTTAATGCCGTCGATATTGCTGTCAGGTCTTGAGAAATAAATGTACTCCATGCTGCAGATGGAACGATTGATATTCATGGAGAAACGCTCTGATTTCATGCCTTCATCATTGATGATCAGCATTTCGCCCGGCTCTACCTCGCGGAGGTATGTCGCGCCGACCACATCGAATGCGCATGTTTCTGATGCCACGACGTAAGCGTCGCCGAGCATGCCGAGCGAGAGCGGTCTGAGTCCGTTCGGGTCAAGCGCTGCAATCATCTCTGTTTCTGTCATGATTAAAAAGGCGTAAGCGCCTTTCAGCATGGACAGCGAATTTTTGATCTGATCCTTCAGTGAAAAGTGGCCGCTGCGTTTAATCAGATGAGCCAGCACTTCCGTATCGGAGGAAGTCTGAAAGATGCTCCCTTGGTTTTCAAGCTGCTGCTTCAATTGTGTGGCGTTGACCAAGTTGCCGTTATGGGCGAGCGCGAGGCTGCCGTTGTTTTGCGAATGGAACAGGAGCGGCTGGACATTTTCATATCCGCCTCCGCCGGCCGTCGCATAGCGGACGTGGCCGATCGCGCCTTTTCCCTTCACTTTGCTCAGTTCGCCGTTTTGAAAAACCTCGGTAATAAGCCCCTGCCCTTTATGCGCCGTCAGTTTTTCGCCGTCGGTCGCCACGATGCCGGCGCCTTCCTGTCCTCTGTGCTGCAGACTGTGCAGGCCGTAATACGTAATCTGCGGAGCCTCTTCGTGACCCCAGATGCCAAACACACCGCATTCTTCATTCAGGCCTTTGATTTCAGCAAGCATGGAATAGCTCCTTTCCACGCGCGCTCAAGTTCTTTCGTTTGCGCGTGAACCAATTGTTGTCCTTCTTGACTTCGGATCGTCAGCTGTCCGTCTCCTGTCACTTCACCGATATGAACGGCATCTGCCGCAGCCGCTTCAAACGCCGCCTTGTTTTCTTTCTTCACGGAAACGACAAAGCGGGATTGAGACTCAGAGAATAATAACGCCGCTTCCCCTTCTACAGTCACGTTCGCGCCAAGGTGTTCCGTCGTCATGACGATTTCTGCTATCGCCACGCCCAAGCCGCCTTCTGACACGTCATGCGCGGATTCGATCAGACCTTGTTTAATGGCGTTAAGAAGTGATGTTTGGCGGGCTTTTTCAACGTCCAGATCAATTTCAGGCGCTCGGCCATAGATTTTTCCTTCGGTCATTTTCTGAAGTTCACTGCCTGCATACTCAGGCTTCGTTTCACCGATGACGTAAATCAAGTCTCCGGCCGCTTTGACATCCTGTGTCGTAATATGTGCTGTATCTTCAATTAAGCCGACCATGCCGATAACAGGCGTCGGATAGATGGCCGTTCCGTTCGATTCATTATAAAGTGATACGTTACCGCCGATGACCGGAGTGCTGAGCACATTGCACGCCTCGCTGATCCCGTCAGCCGCTTTTTCGATCTGCCAGAAGATTTCCGGTTTCTCCGGATTTCCGAAGTTAAGGTTGTCTGTGACCGCAAGCGGTTCTGCACCTGAGCAAATGATGTTGCGCGCCGCTTCGGCAACAGCGATTTTCCCGCCTTCTTCCGGATCAAGATATAAATAGCGGGCGTTGCAATCCGTCGTCATCGCCAGCGCTTTTTTTGTGCCGCGGATTCTGAGCACTCCCGCATCAGATCCCGGAGCGACCACCGTGTTTGTACGCACCATGTAGTCATACTGATCGTACACCCACTCTTTGCTGGCGATTGTCGGCTGCTGCAGCAGGGCAAAAAGCGTCTCTGTCGCATCTTTCACTTCTGGCGCGGGGACTTCAGTTTCCTGAAACTCGCGGTAGTACGCGGGTTCCGCTGACGGCTTGTGGTATACAGGTGCTTCTTCCGCCAGTGCGTCGACCGGAAGTTCGCATACAACCTCTCCGTTATGGCGGAGGCGGAGCATTTTATCATCCGTGACATGACCCACGGAAACCGCTTCAAGATCATATTTATTAAAAATATCGACAATTTCCTGTTCACGTCCGCGTTCAATGACGAGAAGCATGCGTTCCTGAGACTCGGAAAGCATCATTTCGTAAGCGGTCATACCCGTTTCCCGCTGCGGAATGAGATCAAGGTTCATTTCAATGCCGGAGCCGGCTTTGCTTGCCATTTCCGCACTTGAACTTGTCAGGCCGGCCGCCCCCATATCCTGAATGCCGACTAAGGCGTCGCATTGGATGACTTCAAGGCAGGCTTCCAAGAGAAGTTTTTCCATGAAAGGATCGCCGACCTGCACCGCGGATCGTTTTTCTTCAGACGAATCAGACATTTCTTCTGATGCGAAAGTAGCGCCGTGGATGCCGTCGCGCCCCGTCTTAGCGCCGACGTACATGACCGTGTTGCCGACACCTTTCGCCTGGCCTTTTTTAATATCCTTATGATCGATTAAGCCGACGCACATTGCATTGACAAGCGGGTTGCCCTCATAGCTTGCGTCAAACTGCACTTCTCCGCCGACGGTCGGAATGCCGATACAGTTTCCGTATCCCGCGATTCCCGCCACTACTTCTTCAAACAAGTACTTCACTCGAGGTGAAGTGAGTTCACCAAATCGAAGAGAGTTTAATACAGCTATCGGACGGGCGCCCATTGAGAAAACGTCACGGATGATGCCGCCCACTCCCGTCGCAGCACCTTGGTATGGCTCAAGCGCTGACGGGTGGTTATGCGATTCAATTTTGAACACGACCGCCTGATTGTCACCGATGTCAACGATTCCTGCGCCTTCTCCGGGACCCTGCAGCACGCGTTCGCCGCTAGTCGGGAATTTGCGTAAAACCGGTTTTGAATTTTTATAGCTGCAGTGCTCTGACCACATTACGGAAAAAATCCCGATTTCCGTATAGTTCGGCAATCTTCCGATAATCGATTCAATGAGTGCGAACTCGTCATCACTGACACCCATTTGCTGATAGAGTTTCTCTTCTTTTATTTGTTCTTTACTTGGTTCAAGCAGTAGCGACATGAGTTTCCCTCCAATTTTTCACAATAGACTGGAACAATGCAAGACCGTCTGCGCTGCCGAGCAGTTCATCGACCGCACGCTCCGGGTGAGGCATCATGCCTAATACGTTGCCTTTCTCATTCACGACGCCGGCAATGCCGCTTACGCTTCCGTTAATATCGCTGCCGTATGTGAAGGCGATTTGATTGTTTTCTTTTAATCTTTCAAGCGTTTCGTCATCACAGTAGAAATTGCCTTCGCCGTGGGCAACCGGAATCGTAATCGATTGTCCCTCTTTATAAGAAGATGTGAACATTGTTTCGCCGTTCTGCACGATTAATTCAACCGGGCGGCAGATGAATTTTAAATCTTTGTTGCGTCTCATTGCGCCGGGCAGAAGTCCGAGCTCCTGCAAAATCTGGAATCCGTTGCAGACGCCGAGAACCGGTTTGCCTTCAGCAGCCGCTTTTTTCACCGCCGGCATGATGTTTGCGAATCTGGCGATGGCGCCGCATCTCAGGTAATCGCCGTAAGAGAAGCCGCCGGGGATGAGCACGCCGTCAAATCCGTCAAGGCTTGTTTCCTCGTGCCAGACATACTCGACTTCTTCGCCGAGTTCGTCCTTCACGGCGTGGAACATATCAATATCACAGTTGGAGCCGGGTAACACAATCACCGCAAATTTCACTGTGCGACAACCTCCTCAACTTCATATCGGTAGTCTTCAATGACTGTATTGGCTAGGAGCTTCTCACACATTTCTTTCACGAGCGCGTCAAGATCACGGTCAGATTTTTCGATCGTCAGCTCCATGTATTTTCCGATTCGCACATCCTGCACTTCATTGTAGGTCATGCTGTGCAATGCATGCTGCACCGCGCTTCCTTGAGGATCGAGCACACTTTCTTTTAAGCTGACATAAACTTTCACTTTATACATTATGAAATGCCTCCCAGTCTTTTGAAAATCTCTTCATATCCGTCGGTTAAGCTTCCCAGGTTCTGTCTGAACAAATCTTTATCAAGCTTTTCGTTCGTGTCTTTATCCCAGAGACGGCACGTGTCAGGAGAAATTTCATCTGCTAAAAGCACCCGCCCCTCTGCGTCTAAGCCGAATTCCAGCTTAAAATCTATTAATCTGACACCGCAGTCTTCAAAAATATGCTGAAGTTCTGGATTCACTTGATTTGTAATTGATTTGATCGTTTCGACCTGCTCAGGAACCGCCGCTTTCAAGAGCCAGATATGGTCTTCGGTAATGAGCGGATCACCGAGTGCGTCGTCTTTATAGTAAAATTCGATAATCGGCTGCGGAAGCTCAGTTCCTTCCGGGATGCCGAGGCGTTTCGACATGCTTCCGGCGGCAAAGTTTCTGACCACGACTTCAATTGGAATGATGCTTACCTTTTTGATAAGCTGCTCTGATTCTGAAAGGCGCTCTACAAAGTGATTGTCAATTCCTTTAGCATGCAGATGTTTGAAAATCAGGCTTGAAATTTCATTGTTCAGACGGCCCTTTCCGCTGATCTCCGCTTTCTTCTCACCGTTAAAGGCTGTTGCGGAATCCTTGTAGACCACGCGGAGAATCTGTTCGTCTTCTGTTTGATAAATTCGTTTCGCTTTTCCTTCATAAAGAAGATTATTGTTCTTAATATTCACGGAAGGCCTCCTAACCCGAATCTTGGGAATATTCAATCTATGGCGGCTGAAGAAGCCGCCTCCGGCTGGCTTCTTCTATAAACCTAAACGCTCAAAGATCAAGTCGACGTTTTTCAAATGATAATTGTAGTCAAAGCAATCAGCAATCTGTTCCGGTGTAAGACGGGAGGTGATTTTTTCCTCCGCCTCGACAAGCTGGCGGAACGGCACTTGTTTTTCCCACGCTTCCATCGCTTTCGGCTGAACCGTGTCATATGCTTCTTCACGAGGCAGCCCCGTGTCGATTAAAGCGAGCAGCACGCGCTGAGAATAGATTAAACCGAGTGTGCGGTCCATGTTGCGTTTCATATTTTCCGGGAATACCGTTAAGTTTTTGACGATATTGCTGAAACGGTTCAGCATGTAATTCAGCGCAATTGTCGCGTCAGGAAGAATGATGCGTTCAGCCGATGAATGAGAAATGTCACGCTCATGCCATAACGGAACATTTTCGTATGCCGTCAGCATGTACCCGCGGATCACACGCGCCATGCCCGTCATATTTTCCGAGCCGATCGGATTCCGTTTATGAGGCATAGCCGATGAACCTTTTTGTCCTTTTGCAAAAAACTCTTCCACTTCACGTGTTTCACTCTTTTGAAGACCGCGGATTTCCACTGCGAATTTTTCAATGCTCGTCGCAATCAAAGCCAGTGCCGCCATATAATCCGCATGACGGTCCCGCTGCAATGTCTGAGTGGAAATCGGCGCCGCTTTCAGGCCGAGTTTTTCACAGACATACTGCTCTACGAACGGATCAATATTTGCATACGTGCCGACCGCGCCGGAAAGCTTCCCGACTTCGATCCCTTCTTTTGCCTGCTTGAAACGTTCAAGGTTGCGTTTCATTTCTTCGTGCCAAAGCGCGAGCTTCAGACCGAATGTCGTCGGTTCCGCGTGTACGCCGTGCGTGCGGCCCATCATGACCGTGTATTTATGTTCTTTCGCTTTTTCTTTTATAATGTCAACAAATCTCTCAATGTCCTTGAGCAAAATCTCATTCGCCTGTTTTAATAGATAGGAAAGAGCGGTATCCACGACATCTGTTGACGTCAGGCCGTAGTGAACCCATTTTCTTTCTTCGCCTAATGATTCTGAAACCGCGCGGGTGAATGCCACGACGTCATGGCGGGTATCCTGCTCGATTTCCAAAATGCGGTTAATGTCGAAAGACGCGTTTTCGCGCATGACTTTAACATCTTCTTTCGGAATGACGCCAAGCTCAGCCCAGGCTTCACAGGCTAAAATCTCGACTTCCAGCCATGCCTGGTATCTGTTTTCGTCCGTCCAGATCGCGGACATTTCAGGTCTTGAATAACGTTCGATCATTATGCTCGTCCTCCGTCTCTTTTCATCCATATGTTCGTGATGTCCTGAATCCATTTTTCATCAGGCTCCCGCAAAAACGTTATATGCCCCATTTTGCGGCCTTTTTTAATTTCATGTTTTCCGTACAAATACAGTTTGGCTTCTCTTAAAAGCTCCGTATGCTCCTCCGCCAGCTTCACTTCATCACCGAGAAGATTCACCATCATTCCCGGTTTGAGCAGATCAGTTCGGCCGAGAGGAAGTCCGCAGACCGCTCTGATGTGCTGTTCGAACTGGCTCGTTTCACAAAGGTCGAGTGTATAATGCCCCGAATTGTGAGGACGCGGCGCCAGTTCATTGATCAAAAGGTCTCCGTCTTCTGTGACGAACATTTCTACCGCAAGCGGCCCGACAAGCTCCAATTTCTCCGCGAGCTGAACGGCAAGCGCCTCTGCCCGCTTTTGAACCGTTTCCTCCGCTCTCGCGGGCACGATGCTTTGGAACAGAATATTATTTTTGTGGATATTTTCAGCAGCCGGAAAGGTTGAAATCTCTCCGTGCACCGATCTTGTCACGATAACGGAAAGCTCCATCCGGAATGACACCCAGCTTTCCAGTATGCACGTGCCGTTTTCCAGCAGCGCGGCCGCTTCATCTGTCTGTCCTTCTTCCTTAATGACAAATTGGCCTTTGCCGTCATATCCGCCGCGGCATGTTTTCAGCACCGCCGGAAGCCCCAATGACTGAACGGCTTCCTCAAGCTCCCGTCTGCTGTTTACGATCCGATAAGGAGCGACCTGACATCCGGCTGACTGGATCGCCTTTTTTTCCGTTTCCCTGTTTTGGGTGATAAGCAGCAGCTCGCTTCCTTGGGGAAGGTATGCATGTTCTTTGAGCCAGTTGAGCGCCTCGTAATCGATATTTTCAAATTCGTACGTAATGATATCGCTGACTCCGGCCAATTTTTGAATCGCTTCACGGTCATTATACTGGGCGGTAATCTCAATATCGGCGATCTGTCCGCATGGCGAGTCTTTCACGGGATCGACAACTGCGACTTTATAGCCCATCTGTTTTGCGGCGACAGCCATCATTTTTCCGAGCTGTCCGCCTCCGATAATGCCGATGACGGCGCCGGGAAAAATCGTTTTTTTATCAGACAAGCTGATCACTGCTTTCCAGCACCGTTTGTTTTGTCGCATTTCTTCTCGCCTCTAGTTTATCCGCAATATCACCGTCAAATGCCGACAAAATTTGCGCGGCTAACAGACCCGCGTTCACTGCGCCCGCTTTCCCGATCGCCGTCGTCGCGACCGGCACGCCGCCGGGCATCTGTACGATAGACAGAAGAGAATCAAGCCCGTTAAGCGATTTCGTCTGAACCGGTACGCCGATCACCGGCAGCGTCGTTTTGGCCGCCGTCATTCCCGGCAGATGCGCCGCTCCCCCGGCTCCGGCAATAATAACTTTTAAGCCCCTGTCTCTTGCGCTTTCTGCATATTCAAACATCAAATCAGGCGTCCGATGCGCGGATACTACCTGTTTTTCATAAGGAATGTGAAGTTCGTCAAGTATGTCGCATGCATGTTTCATTGTCTCCCAATCGGAGGTGCTTCCCATGATGATTCCTGCTAGCGGCTGCATTCTGTTCCCACCTTCTCATGCTTTGTTTTTCAGAAAAAAAAGCCCGGCTTATATTGCAACTATGAGGAAGCAATACAAACCGGGCATGGCGCGCGTATCGTCAGTCGTTCGCTTCTGCGATATCCATGTCAGCTGTTTATCACTTTCCTGCATAGTCCGGCCGTTTACGGCAGCCGGGTAGAAACTTATGGGCCATATTCCCAAGATTATATGAGGTCGTGTTTTGATTTCATGTTTATCTTAACAACGGACTTGGATAATGTCAACGACATTATCGAACGATATAAAAATTCTTTCTTTTAATGTTCGTGTTTAGATCAATTTCCCTTCAAATACGATTTTTTTCCCGCAAGGAACAACTTGAATTGATCCATTTTCTTTCTTTTCTGTAAAGATCGGCTCTTCCATCCGCCGGACGGGCATATAGCCCTCTTCCTTCATTAAAGTGAGAATGGTGTCGATCGTTTCATGTTCCGTTACTTCAAACCGTTTCTTCTTTGGTTTTGTCATTCCTTAATTCTCCTCTTCTTCACTGCTTTCACCCAGAATCCGCCGTGGATCGCTTTCGGCTCAAAAGCGATGATAAACGCTTTTTCATCGAGCGTTTTAATCGTATCATACAGCTGAAGCTCATATTTGCGCGGCGTCAGAATCTGCATGGCGGTCCGGTCCCCTTCAAGGCCGCCCGCGACCCAGCTTGTGACTCCGTATCCTTTTTCCCGAAGCTGTTTCGGCAGGTCCAGATCAAGCTCTTTCGTAATGACGTTGACTGTTATGTAGCCGAGCGCCAGTTTTTCTTCAATTTTCATTCCCACTATGACGCCGAGGCCGTAGCCGAGCGCGTAGGCAATGACGTTTTGAATCTGATTCAGATTGCCGAGTACGAGACTCAAGCCGGTCACATACACAAGGATTTCAACCGTACTGATGCCTGCTGCGAAATAGCGTTGCCCCTTTAATGTAAGGATCATCCTGATCGTAAAGAAAGAGACATATATAATATTAATGATGAGAATAATGAGAACCATACCTATACTGTTGGATAAAATCGTCTGCATCATTGATTCCCCCTCCTCTGACTTTGAAAAGCCAATCTTTCAATTAAGGATAGTTTACCCTCTTTTGATCATTTTCAAAAGAAAAAAAAGCCCGCCCCAAGGCAGACTTTCAAACTCTTTTCAGTGAAGCTCAGCTTTCTTCAATCGTTTGACCGCTTCATATTCCTTTTCAAGCTCGCTCAGCGTGTATCCGGACAGTTCCTGAACATGGTTTTGGTATAACCCTGAGCGGATCAGCTCGGTCCTCAGATGCTGTTTTTTCCGATTAATGGCTTCTCGCAACAACGGGGCCATCCTCATCATCCTTTCCGAATCATAAAGATTAATGCCGCTTTCCAATTTCTGTTGCTCCCATCATATATCGGACGGCTTTTCAAAACAACACGCTTTATTAGAAATATTTGTAAACATTGTGAAAGACAAATTTCGACTTATAAAGGGATCAGCGAGGCAGTAAAGTACTCTGAAATAAGCGGCCATGTCACAGCCGTAAAGACGAGCATGATGATGACCGCCGCAGAAATACAGTACATCACGTCGACGGCAGGATCCTCAGCCGATTTGTACAGAATCTGCACAAACTGCACCATCGCCGATGCAGCCAGAAATAAGGTCAGCGCCGTAAACACCACGGTGATAACCGGCAGATTCAATATCGCGAAAATCATCCACACGATAGAGCAGACGACAGCCGGAACAAGAAGTGAACCGACTCCCGCGGCCGCATCCCGCATCGTAATTTTCTGTTTCAGCAGATAGCGTGATACAAGCCAGACCGCGCCGGCCGCAGCGGCAAAAAAGACGAGCGAATACACGAGAACGACGGTAAAGCCGTCAAAAAACGTGTGATGCCGTTCCCCGTATCCGAGCGGTCTCTGCTGGCTCGCCCTCAGCTGAAACCAATTTCCGATTGAGAAAAAAATACTGAATACAAGCATTGAAATAAGAGCATATTTAAAGCGGGAAAAGCCGTCTTCTCCAACGACCTTCACCGGTGATGTCAAAATGCGCAATGCGAAACGGCAATAACGTTTGACCGCGGCCCATACAGAAGCGAGTTTTTCCGTAAAAGCCGGAGCCGGGCGCCGTTCCTTTTCTTTCTTCTTTTGTTTTTGATAACGTCCCGCTTTTCTGGACATTCTCGAGAGCGGTTCTTCATCAGTTCCCTGATGCTGTTTTTCTTCTTCCAACGTTTCTTTTCTTTCTTCCGTCATGTCAGCAACTCCTATCAAAAAAATACGGCGGAATTTGTTAAGCAAGAAAATAAAACACTTATATAAGGTACCGAAGCGTCCTTCATCAGTCAAGCGGTTTTCTTCACCCGGACACCCACATGACGTTTTATATTATGTATTGGTTTTACGGAATAGGACAAAAACAAAAAACCGGCTGTCCTCAGCCGGTTTTTCCGTTATTTCAAGAAGATGAAATACAGGATAAAGATGACGAACAGCCCGTACATAATCGGGTGGACGCTTTTTCCTTTTCCTTTGCAGATCATTGTAATCGGGTAGAAAATAAAACCGATCGCAATCCCCGTCGCAATGCTGTACGTCAGCGGCATCATAATCATCGTTAAAAATGCCGGCACAGCCACCTCAAATTTATCCCAGGCGATCTTACCGAGCGGCGCCACCATCAGCGCGCCGACGATAATTAAAGCCGGAGCCGTCACATTCGTGGTGACTACTGACAGAAGCGGTGAGAAAAACATCGCCAGCAAAAAGAGAATGCCCGTCACAACAGCCGCGAAGCCGGAGCGCGCTCCCGCCGCTACGCCTGAGCTGGATTCCACATAAGAAGTCGTTGTAGACGTACCGAGCACGGCTCCGATAACGATTGAAGTTGAATCTGCCAAAAGCGCTCTTCCCGCACGCGGAAGTTTGTTTTCCTTCATCAGTCCGGCCTGTGTCGCTACAGCTACCAGTGTACCGGCCGTATCGAAAAATCCGACGAACAGGAAAGTTAAAATGACAATCAGCATTTGTACGGAAAAGATATCCGGAAGGTGCATCCACGCCTGTCCGAAAGTCGGCGCAAGACTCGGCACGCTGCCGACAATGTGTGTCGGAACCGGAATCAGCCCGCAGATCATACCGGCAACCGCCGTCAGAAGCATTCCGATAAATACGCCGCCGTTTACGCGAAGCACCATCAGAATGACCGTCACAATAACACCGAAAACCGTCAGCAGCACAGGCCCGCTGTGAATATTGCCGATAGATACCAAAGTCGATGAGTTCGCTTCAATAATGCCCGAACCCTGCAAACCGACAAATGTAATGAATAAACCGATACCCGCGCCGACCGCCAATTTCAGCTCAGGCGGAATCGCATTAATGATTTTTTCCCGCAATCCCGTCAGCGAAAGCGCTACGAAGATAATTCCGGAAATCAAGACGCCGGAAAGCGCAGCCTGCCATGAAATCCCCATGCCGAGTACGACAGAGAAAGCAAAAAACGCGTTTAATCCCATACCCGGCGCAATCGCGATCGGATACTTTGCAATGAGCCCCATTAAAATACACCCGGCCGCAGATGCAAGAGCTGTAGCGGTGAACACCGCGCCCTGATCAATTTTTAATGCTTCCGGAAATCCTTTCACACCGTTTAAAGACAATGTGAGCGGATTGACGAACAGAATGTACGCCATTGACAAAAAGGTCGTTAAACCGCCGATGATTTCATTACGATAGCTTGTCCCCAGCTCATCAAACTGAAAAAATTGCTTCAAGCCAATTGCCTCCTTCATTCTCTCCCATTTATTCTGCCCGTTATCCGCCAAATAAAAAACGCCCCAAATACATTTGGGACGCTTGACTACATACGTTCAGTCTGAATAAATAAGAATGGATTATTTATATCAAACGATTGAGATTGATCCGTAGTCAAGCCATTTACGGTAGCTTGGTAGAAACTTGCGGGCCATATCCCCGCCATTATACGATATCTGCATATTTGATTTCTGAGTCTATTGTATCAATTCAATTTTGAAAACTCAATAAAAAAACGAACAATCTTGTTTAAAAAAATTAGTTTATTCGTTAATTGACCAATAATGGAAGACGGCAAAAGCCGCCTTCCTGACATCATTTTCCGTCAGCAGGCCGGACCGGCACCGCGAATGTGATCCCCTTGTCATCCGCCAGCGAGTTCATAACCGTTTGATTGACGTACAAAGCATACGAACCGAATGAAAAATCGCGCAATGAATGGTCTTTATCGGATGAATCATCCAATTCAAAAACAGATTCCATTTCACCCGTTTTAAGATTCGTGACTTTCGCCTTATTCCCTTTCAGATAATAGCCTTTTTCATACTCATGAAGCGATGGCCAGGTTTTCATTTTTTTCGTATTGCCGAGACCGATTGATTCACCGACATTCATCAGCTGATCTTTATCCGTTTTGCTTACATCAATTCCGCTGAATTGATAATCGACAATTACCCGTCTGCCTTGCTGTTTGATCTTTTTGATGGTGATGCCGACATGATGATGTTTCGTTTTATAACTGACGGGCAGTTTTGTTTTCAGAGGCACGATTTCTCCCGGCTCTGATTCTGATTTTACATCACCCGTTATGAAAAGTGTTTTCGCTTTCGGGTCTATCGGTTTGCTGAATTGAGTTTGGCCGCGTACTCTTTTCCCGCCGCCGGGAAGGTTCTTCCTGCTGCCAAGTTCAATAGCCGCCATTGTCATTTCATAATGGTTTCCTGCATCATCCGTTGCTTCGTCAATCGAGATGGCATCATTTTTAGCTGCATCTTGAAAGTCGACTGAATACAGGAGAGCCGATCCCATCGTTCCGTTTTCCGCCCGGATATCGAAAAAGCGGTATAACCCGTTTACATTCACAGCTTTCGTTCCTTCAAGAGAAACGGACTTTTGTTTTTTAATCGGGAGTGTAAAGCGCCAGTTTCCGGGGATGTCCTTGATTTTTGTAATGACAAGCGGAAGCTTATCACCGTCTTTCAGCTTTGAACCGTCTGTGAACAAGCGAAACTGCCCCCCGTACTGCCCGTCTTTCATTTTTTTCATGCCCTGACTGTCATAATCCTCAGATAATATATTCCGGCTGTCTTTATAATCGACTTCAAAAGGAATATCCTCCTCATCAGATTTCAAATTGTCAACGGTAAAATTGTAAACGAGCTGTCCGCTGTCGTAATACACACTTTTCACTGTCACCGTAATCCCGCGCGATTCCGCTTTCTCGTTCAGTTTTGTCACCAAATTGCTTTTAAACAGCGCAGAACCTGCCTTATCCTGAAATACCCTGTAAATCTGCCCGGCAACAGGGATGTTTCCCATAGCCGTATTAACGGAGGGCATGAACAAGCCTGAGGACAGATACAGAATAAACAAAGCAGCAGCAACCGCGAGGCCGTTTATCACTTTTCGTCCCCATCTCCGTCTGACGGCGCCTTCTTTTCCGGCACGGACAGCGGCGCTATGTATCACGTTTTTCAATTCAGCTTTCGGCACGTCAATGTCCTGATACAATTGCTTCATTTGATGCTTTTCCATATTTGTTTATCCTCCTTTTCCAGCTCCTGCTTCAATGCTTTTCTCGCCCTGTGGAGATGCGTTTTTACAGTGCCTTCCGCCATACCGGTCTGTTCAGCGATCATGGCAATCGAGAAATCTTGAAAATAATAAAGCTGAATGGTCAGCTGTATATGTTCGTCAAGCGTTTCCAGGGCATTCCGAAGATCTATGTATTCTTCAATGTTCTGATTCTCCGCGCGTGTATCATGTTGCGGCTCAAACGGGATAACGTCTCCGTTCTTTTTCCTCATTGCAAAAATCGTATGAAGCAAAATCCGGATCAGCCACGTTTTAAAATATTTCGGCTCCTTCAGCTGCGCGATATGAAGAAAAGCCTTGTAAGCCGTTTCCTGTACTGCGTCCAGCGTATCTTCTTTGTGATGCAAATAGAGATAAGCTGTTTTATATAAAGTATCCTGGTGGGTTGTGATCAGTTTTTCAAAGGCTGAGGCATCACCTTTTTTCGCCTTTTTGATCAATCGTTCTTCCTTCACCTTATCCACCTCCTATGCTGTTAGATATGAATCGGTGCTAAACGGTTTCAAAAAGATGAAAAAAAACGCCTCTTTTTTAAAAAGAGACGTTTTTTATCTTGATTTATTCCCACTCAATGGTATCTAAACATTATAAGAATTAATTTATTGAATATCAAGCCTTTTGGGGGTTTGCAGTTCCTTCATTTAGAAGTTACCATAAAAATATTGCTCCCCCCGTATTCTGAATATTATGGGAGGGGGGAAATACTGTGAACACTGTATTTTTAGTGTTTTAGTTGACCTTATAATAAAAAAAGCGCACTAAATCAAATTGAAAGGTGCAAAAACATGATTACAAATCAACAATTAGTCATAAACAATTTGGAAGAAAAATTAAAATCATTTACTCATACAGTTAGCGGAGAGCTTACAAAGGAAGAAGATTTCATCATAGCAAATACAAAAATTCCTACTGATACATTCAATGTAATATTGCCGAAATCTCCAAATATCAAAAATACAGTTAAGATCAGACATGGAATCGATAATTTTTCATATAAAAAATATCCCTTTAGTATTTGGATTGATGCTCAGTATTTAACTGAGGATTGGACTAAACTTATACAAGAATATGATCTAAAAGAAGCGGAACGTAATGTAATGATGAAACTTGAAAATACTCTTAATGCCGGGCAAAGAATTTCCCATCAGCTTATGATTACTGCTATGAAAAATGATGAAGAACTTTTAAAATATATAGACGTATTCATGAGCTTATTTGAGGGAACACCAGAAAAAGATGCATTAGAAAGTTATTTTAATAGGTTTTCACAAGTAAAATTAGGTTCAGAAGTTCAAATGTTTATTGGATGCATAGATGAAATGCCTGTAACTACTGGTTTATTAATAGAAACCAAAGATAGCTATGGTATTTATGATGTGATGACAAAAGAAACATTTAGAGGTAAAGGAATTGGCAGTGAAATGTTTCAATTTCTTCTAAATCAAACAAAGGATAAACAAAAACCAGTGGTATTACAGGCTTCAGATGATGGAAAAAATATCTATAAGCGATTTGGATTTACAGATGTCGGTGAAATGGTTGTATTTGAATAAGGAGGTTCCTTTAATTTGCTTAATTTGAACAAACCTTATTCTAAAACAACATTAATTATTATCTCATTAAGGAATACTTGTTCCAAGAGAGTTTTTAAAATTCACGGTTCAATTAATAATATTGGATCAATTGTTGCTATAAAAGAAAAAAAGAGCTTAGAACCCTTATAAACCAAGGATTCTAAGCTTCTTTTGACTATTCCCACTCAATCGTTGCAGGCGGCTTGCTCGTAATGTCATACACGACGCGGTTGATGTGTTTCACTTCGTTGACGATCCGTGTTGAAATCACTTCAAGCACATCCCAAGGGATACGCGCCCAGTCAGATGTCATGCCGTCGATTGATGTTACGGCACGGATACCGATTGTGTAATCATACGTTCTCGCATCTCCCATGACGCCGACGCTGCGGATGTCAGGAAGAACCGTGAAGTACTGCCAGATGTCGCGCTCTAGGCCGTGGTTCGCCACTTCTTCACGCAGAATCGCATCTGATTCACGAACGATTTCAAGTTTTTCTTCCGTTACTTCGCCAAGTACGCGGATGCCAAGGCCAGGGCCAGGGAACGGCTGACGCCATACGATATCATCCGGAAGGCCGAGCTCTGTGCCAAGCGCGCGCACTTCATCTTTGAAGAGCGTGTTTAACGGCTCGATCAGTTCAAACTGCATATCTTCAGGAAGTCCGCCGACATTGTGGTGAGATTTGATCGTTTGCGCCGTTGCAGTACCGCTCTCGATAATATCCGTGTAAAGCGTTCCTTGCGCAAGGTAATCGATGCCTTTAAGCTTGTCCGCTTCATCATCAAACACGTAAATGAATTCGTTGCCGATGATTTTGCGTTTTTGCTCAGGATCAGAAACACCTTTCAGCTTGTTTAAGAATCTGTCTTTCGCATCAACTTTAATGACATTCATATTAAAGCCTTCGCTGAACGTTTTCATGACGCCTTCCGCTTCGCCTTTACGAAGCAGGCCGTGATCGACGAAAATACAAGTCAGCTGGTCGCCGATCGCTTTATGAATCAAAGCAGCCACAACAGAGGAATCAACACCGCCGCTTAGCGCGCAAAGAACCTGCTTGTCTCCGACTGTTTCGCGGATTTTTTGCATTTCGATTTCGATAAAGTTTTCCATTGACCATTTGCCTTCACAATCGCAAACGCCGAAGACAAAGTTTTTCAGAAGATCATTGCCGTATTCAGAGTGGCGCACTTCCGGGTGGAACTGAACACCGTACCAATTCTTGTCCGCTTTGCTCATCGCTGAATTCGGGCAGTGATGGCTTGTTGCGTCAACAGTGAAGCCTTCAGGAACTTCTACAACCAAATCGCCGTGGCTCATCCACACAACCTGTTCTTCCGGAAGATCTTTGAACAGGTCAGGAGTTCCTTGAATCTGAATGTTCGCTTTTCCGTATTCGCGCTGGCTTGCCGCCTCGACTTTTCCTCCGAGATAATGAGTCATCAGCTGCATGCCGTAGCAGATGCCTAATACAGGAATATCGAGTTCAAAGATTTTTTCGTCACAGCGGAAAGATCCTTCATCATATACACTGTTCGGTCCGCCTGAAAGGATAATTCCTTTTGGATTCATTTCTTTGATTTCCTCAGCTGTCAACGTATGGGGATGCAGCTCGCTATATACGCCAAATTCACGGATCCGGCGGGTAATCAGCTGGTTATACTGACTGCCGAAATCAAGAACAAGAATCATTTCATTCACTAACTTCGTCATGGTTGTCACCTAATCTCCTCTAAGTTTTTGACACAGAAAAAACGGAGGACAAACGTTCAGCCCTCTGTCGCGCAAGACTTGTACGGAAGCCCGGCTTTTTAACGCTCCCGGGCTCCCATTTAACATTCATTTATTCTAACAACAGGACGATATGCGGTCAAGACTATCTTGTTTTAATTATATTTTCCCACAACTGTCCCGATTCATTCCAAAGCTCCGCGGCATTATCCCTGCGGTATAAGGCCCGCTCATAGCGCAGCGTCAGCTCGGACATGTCGTTTGTACCGTATGCCTCGTCAATCCTCGCGGCAAAATCGCGCAGCGTTTCTCCGTCTCCTCTGCTGAATCCTTTTCGTTTCAGCTGGCGGAGCAGCGCGGCATATGCGTCGAAAAAGACGTCTTCATCCGTGCGCCGCTTCAGTCTGGCTGCTGCAGCGTACGGAATCCAGCGCGCGCGGAGCAGCCAGGCGAGCACCGCCGCGACTGAAATCACGATGATGACGGCTGCATACGGCCACAGCTGTGCCGCGGTTTTGTTGCGGATCACAGGATGCGGTGCCGCACTGTGCTCCCGCTTTTTCGGTGCTTCTTCTTTTCCGGGCTTTGTTTCCTGACGCTGCTTGTCAGACGGTGTATCCGAATTCCCCGCTGAGCCCCCGCTGTCTTTTCCCGCTGTTTGATTCTGCTCTGACGTAAACTCCGTCGGATTGGTGAAGCCTTTCGTCGGCTCAAACGTCACCCAGCCCTGATCGGGAAAATACACTTCAACCCATGAATGGGCGTTGTTGTTTGTGACTTCATAAATCTGGCCGTTATGGTCGCCTGCGCCTTTATACTCGCCGGATGTATAACCCTTCACCCAGCGGGCGGGAATACCCGAAGATCGGAGCAGCACAGCCATAGCCGATGAAAAGTTATCACAATAACCTCTTTTCGTTTCAAACAGAAATTGATCCACATAATCCTGATTGTGCTCCGGAATGGCGACATCCTGCGTATCATACGAAAATGCGGAAGATCCCAGATAGTCCTCGACAGCCTTCGCTTTATCAAACATATTATGATGATCCCGCGTCAGCCTGTCCGCAAGCTGTCTCACTCTTTCCGGAACGCTGTCCGGAAGCTGTAAATACCGATCATTGAATTGGTTCTGCTCACGGTATCGTTTCACTTTCACTTTTCTGAGATCATTCAGCTTAAAGACGGGCGCGTGAAAAGTCACCGTGTACCGTCCCATATTGCGGATGTTGCCCACTTGTTCACTGATCGGCGTGATTTGCTCGGTGTTTCCGTTCATTTCAAGCTGAATCGAGTGCTTCGGTTTAATATTGGAGAGGCCGATCGGATACATGACGTGATTATAAAGATAACTTTCATCAATGGACACCTGTGCCGTATAGCGTCTCGTCTGCACACTCCGGTCAAACCATATGTCTTCCACATTGCCGCCGTTCAGCTTATAGGACATGCCCTGGTCGGTCTCCACCCAGCCTTTTCCCGTATATGTATCTTTCGTTTCCACCCGGAAGTACGACCGCTCTTTTCCCTTCCATGTAAAAACCGGGGTATCGTCCTGCTGAAAAGGGCCGCCCAATGTTTCATCATGATTGCCGTAGCCGATTTTGCTTTCAGCGGCGGGCACTTCTTTGTGATGTGTTATTTTTTTCAGAAACGGCACGGGGTCCGGCCAATTCGGATCTGATTTCGGAGCCGCCAGACCGAACACGACGGAAGCGCAGATAAACAGCGCCAGCGGCAGAAACCATTTGAAAATCAATCTTTTTTTAAATGCTATGTGTTCTGTCAGGCGGATGCGCTCCATATACAAAAGCCCCATCATCAAAAAGCCGATAAAGACGATCCGGATGACGGCGTATGCGGCATCATAAGGAGTAAATGTATCAAGTACGGTAATATACGCCACCGTCATGATAAAAAAGAATAAGATTTTCCGCTGATAGATCACCCAATAATGCAGCAAATACACAAGCAGCCATAAAAGCACAAAAAACAGCAGTGTGCGGAATGACGGGTTCATATCATTCCATCTTCCGGTTCCGATGTGCCGGACATTCAGCATCACGTCCCGCAAAAAAGAAGCAAGCCATTCCGGCTGAAAAACCGACCCTTTATAAAACAGCATGTGAATACTGATCAACGTAAACAGAATGCAGGACGGCACGGTGACGTACCACCTCATCCGGAAGAATGACAGCAGAAATGCCAAACCGATAAAGACGATGAAAAAACCGGTATGCTTTGTATCCGTAAAATTGTGCAGCGGCCTGAGCCATTCCCACAACAATAAAAAAGCGAGAAAATAAAACAGCAGCAGACTCAGCCTGCTTCCCTGGTTCTCGTCATGCGGCATGGCGCGCCACCTCTCTTTCTAAACAACATGGGACACCCGTTTGTCCCTGATCATTTGCACCTTGATATTCTTTTGAGCGAAGATGAGAGCGAGATTCCGTTCTTTTTCCGAAAGCACGGCATTCGTTTCTTTCGCCAAAAACACCGTCATGTCAGTGCGGACGGACTCAGCCTGTTTGAGGAGATCTTCTGTAAGACTGCCCGTCACGACGGCAATAAAAGCTTTGCGGCCACGCGGATCCGCCAGCTCTTTTCCTAAACGCCCGCCTGCACCAGCTTCTTCCGATTCAGAAGCTGACGCCAGGTAACGCAGCACATTTCTGAAATGCTCTTCTCCCTCCCGGACGGGAAAAACAGTCCGGTCGCTCCCTAATGAAATAAATCCTGCGGGAGAGCCCTTCACAAGCGCCGTGTAAAACAGGGATGCTGAGGCTGACACAGCGGCTTCAAATGAAGGAGACGGCCTGCAGTCCAAAAGGAAAATCATGTCCGTGCTCTGCAGCGGGTCAAATTCCTTCGTCATCAGTTCATTGCGGCGCGCGGACGTTTTCCAGTCGAGAGCGGAAAACCGGTCGCCCGGCTGATAATTTCTGACGCCCGCGGCTATTGCGGAGCGGTGAACCTGAAACGGCGTGCCGGCACCCGCACCTTCTTCGCCTGATGCAGCCTGCTGCTTATCATGAACAGACCCGTACGCCGGGAATACTAAGACCGTATCCGTTACGGAAAATGAAGCCGTCTTGTCCAAGAGTCCGAGAACATCTCCCGTCCGCACTCTTATCGTATGGAAATGATGCTCCCCGCGCGGCGCCTGCGGCAGCTCATATTGTAACGTCAGCTTCTTCTGAAACCACGGACACACGAGCTGTTTTGCACTGCGCCTCTCGCCGAGCGTTTCCGGCATCACGTCTTCAATGACCATATATGTCAGCGGGAACGGCAGGCGCCTCGTCAGCCTGATGGTGACAGACAGTCTGTCACCAGAAGTTAACCGGGCGGAAGAAATCTCACGCGCCGCCTGAAACGCCCGCAGCGGATACACGGCGACCAGCCCGGCGTAAACGATAAACGGCAAAAACGCATAAAATAAAAACCAGCTCACAAATCCGCCCTGGAACATGGCATAAGAAAAGACCGCCGCCGTCAGCACGGCCAGAATAAGCAGCTTCCAGCCGTATAACAGCCAATGCACTTTCTTTCTCATTAGCGGACCGACATCCTTTGAACGGGAACTTTTTCCGTTTGCATGATGTCTTCAATAACCGCTTCCGGCGTGACATCATTAAATTTCGCATCGGCAGTCAAGATCATTCTGTGCGGCAGCGTATACGGAGCCAAATACTGGACATCATCAGGAATGACGTAATCGCGGTCATGAAGCAGCGCGTACGCCTGCGCGGCTTTCATTAATGAGATCGAACCGCGCGGACTTACGCCCAAATGTACGGACGAATGCCGGCGGGTATGCTGAGTGATGCCGACGATATACGCTTTAATTCCATCATCTACCCGCACCTGCTCAAGTTGTTGCTGGAGGGTGATGAACTGTTCTTTAGAAATGACGGGCTCGATTGTTTCGAGCGGATTGCGCCCTTCCTGCAAAGACAGAACCCGAAGCTCCTCCTCGGCAGTCGGATAGCCCATGCGCAGTTTAAATAAAAACCGGTCAAGCTGCGCTTCAGGAAGCGGATACGTTCCTTCATATTCAACCGGGTTTTGTGTCGCCATGACGAAAAACGGCTCAGCCAGCCGCATTGTCTTTCCGTCAATCGTGACATTTCCCTCTTCCATCGCCTCAAGCAAAGAAGACTGCGTTTTCGGCGAGGTTCTGTTAATTTCATCGGCCAGCACGATGTTCCCCATAATCGGTCCGGGGCGGTACTCAAATTCCATCGTTTTCGTATTATAAATAGAGACACCCGTCACATCTGACGGCAGAAGATCCGGCGTGAATTGAATCCTCTTAAAGTCAGCTCCGATCAGCTTGGCCAAAGCGCGGACCATCATCGTTTTTCCGACTCCCGGCACGTCTTCCAGCAGTACATGCCCTTTTGCGAGAATAGCGGCCAGGCTGAGTATGGCGATGTCCCGTTTTCCTATGATGATGTTTTCAATATGCTCAACGGCTTTCTCCAGCAGCGGATGCAGCTCTTCTTTATAAGCCATTCTTCTCCTCCTAGTCATCTCTCAAATTTCAATTATTGTAACCTAACTTTACCACAAAATATAATTAGTATAAAAAAACGTTTCAGCGAATTGTGTTCAGTCCGAAAAGACAAAAAAGCTCCCTTTAGAAAGGAAGCTTTATTTCAGCTGAAGAGGCTCCATATGAACGTGTGAATGGTCGATGGCGTGTTCCTCTTTCATCCTGCGTTCTACCTCATTGGCGATATCATGGCTCTCTTTAATATTCAGATCAGACGGCACTTCAATGACGACATCAATATAAACGCAGCTGCCAAGATATCCCGCTTTAATACCTTTTAAACGGCTGACGCCAAGATGTTTCGATCGTCTGTTTATAAGCTGAAATGTCCGTTACATCGAAGCCATCTGTCAAAGAGTGGGATGATTCTTTTCAAAAACTAAGGAGACCGATCACACGCCGTGACTGTATCAATCCAAGCAAGGCAGATTTGCAACTCAATGGTTAAGTTCACCTTAGGATTACATCGTTTCCAATGTTAATGGTTTTATGTATTCATATGCAGGCTGATAAAATTGATCAAAAAAACTTTTTCCATCCATTTTGGATTTACGAAATAGATAAGATTCATAGGTTAAAGCTATAGGAAACACTAAGCTGTTTTCTATAACTAATTCTTCTACTTTTCTATACATGTTATTTCTCTTATTAATATTAATTTCTTTTTTCGCATCTTTGAGGAGACCTCTAATATGAATAAGAGTTTCAGTATTCGCACGATAGATTTCTTTATCACTGCTGAAAAATAAAGATAAATCTTCCGGATCATTATAGTTAAAACTTGAGGAACTGACTAATATATGCTGCTGAGTATCTAAAAGGCTTTCATTTAAAGAAGAAAGTTCTGTTTTAACTACGTCGAAGCCTTTGGCACTCAATAATTGATATAGCTTGTTCTGCATTTCTCGCAAATGAGAGTGTTCACTATAGTTATTGTAAACAATGATACTTAATTGAGGAATATACCCCCATTTCAAAAGATAATTTTCCTTAGCAGCTTGAAAATTAAAATTTGTTAATTCTTCCTCATTATCAGGCATATCTAATATAGTTTCAGGTAAAAAACTATGAGCAGGCGAATATATTGATCTCTCTGATTTCGGTATGCTGGATAATAGATCTTCTTTGTTTAATGCTAAGTTAATTAAACTTCTTAATTCCTTCCACATTTTATCTTTATCATGTAACACAAAATATTCTATAGCTATTGTGACGCTTATAGGGCTTTTCAAAATTTCGAACTCGTTTTCTGTTTGGTTTTCTGCTTCGGATAATAAATCAACTTGACTTACGTCTGTATATACCACAAACTGTAATTTTTCAAAAGAATCGATTCTTTCCTCAAAGTAATCCTCATTCTTTTTTAAAGTCAAAACCTTAGAGTCTTCACTTAGGCTTTCATAGCAGTAAGCTCCTACTCCTATAGGGTTGTCTTTCCACACCCAGAGATTATTTTCTAAAAACTCTTCTCGCGGAACAATACTTAAGGCACTTCGAGTAAAGTATTTTAAAAAAAGCAAATTTAGATGTTTCAATTTTATTTTTAGTCTGTAATCATCAAAAACCTCTATGCCGGAACACATATTCGGAACATATCTATTTGTCTGACTAACCTCTTCATAACCTTCTATATCGGATAGTAATTCTGAAAAGGTGGATCTTGCCCCCTTCATCATTCCTCTGCATAAAGAAAACTCAATATCTCGCGCTAAAGCCTTTCTGCCATTGTGAAAGTAAATATCTTTTCTAAGTACAAGGAGGTATTCATTATCACAATCATTAATTTCCCATTGTTCAATAATGTTAGGCAATAAATGCCCTTCTTTGGACATCTTAAATAATGGAGGAAAAAGAGCTCTGCATATTTCATAATCACATGAATAAATATTAAAAGGAGAGATATTTTTAGAAATAGCCGAAACCCCCACTTTCAAGGTACTATTCATTCTTCCCACTCTCCAAGCCCTCTTTTATATATCTTTCTACTAGTCTTCTCGCTAGTATCTGAGAAGAATCATATATCTTGAGTTTAGTATGATTCGTACAAAAAAATAAATCAGTACAAGCACAAACTACTTCATTTATCCCTTCTGTTAAAAGAATATCTTCTATCGTTTTCCATTCATCCGTTACTTTTGAACAAACTCCTAATGTTTTAGTTTTTAAAATTAATTCATCAACTCTTTTTTGATACTCATCATTCCAAAATACATTTTTACCTTTTAACTTTAGTTTTTCTTGATATAAATTGCTTTCCACAGTCCCTCTTGTAGCAAGTAAGCCGACTTCATTTCCTTCATTTTCTAATTCGTTTACTGTTTCATCAATTATATTTAATATAGGTATATGTGTCATTTGGCACAATTCTTTATAATATGAATGAACCACGTTACAAGGTATTGCTATAATCGAACAATTAGAATTGTTTAGTGAGTCAATTCCGACTTTTAATGCCTTTAACATCTCGCTGTCATCAATCGCTTTTTTAGGATGAAAAGGTGTTGGCAGCGAATATATTATCATGTGGGGAAAATCATCATCGAACTTTGCTCCATATAAATTTTCACAGCAGTCCAGAACAGATTCTAAAAATGGACCTGTTGATCTTGGTCCCATCCCTGCAAGAATTCCAATTTTATAAACCTCACTATTATTCATTCTGGTTCTCTCCTTGTTAATATCTTAGAGGTTAACAATTAAAATAAACCATACACTTAGTTAAACGATAAAATTTATTCTAAGTGTATGATTTAAGAAATTTATATTAAGCTAACTGCATAAAACGACTATCATTTACTTTAGTTTAAGTTCATATTTTAGAGGTATGCAAACATGACTGCCAGGGCTTCTGCTAAAACTAGATCGGCCTAGATCATTCACCGTAAACATTCTTTGAAGCCAACGATCATTCCCATCGTATTGTGGGGTAAAGGATGAGCGAGCGTGCGCTGCTAATCTGTTGTCGATAATAATAAGGTCCCCAGGACAGAGAGGTACTTTTATAGAAACCTTACTTAATGCTTCTTTTAATAATTCCAATGCCCATTTTGCTTCTTCAGTTATTCCTTCCATTAAGGAACAATGTATAACCATTTCTGGTGCTTGAATGCTGCCTGAAAGCACGGGTATGATCTTTGATAAGTCATCCGAATTAAATGAAGCAGGCGGGCTTAATTTATACAGAGGCTCCCTTAATGTTAATACTACTGAACTTGGCAGTAATTCTAAAGCATTAACTATAGAAGCAGTTTCTGTTTGTGCTTCGTTTTTATGGTCTGATCGTAAGCAATATAAAGCAAGGTGATCAGGTCTGTAAGGATGTATAGCGTCTTCAGTATGATAAGTAAAAAAGACTTTGGAACCAGAGTTTTCCAAACCGCTTTCTTTCCCCTTAATCGGACAAATATCATGAATGAGCTGTCCATTTTTTTCATCAGCATACCCAATCGGCTCACCCATATACAGCATGAATAGCACTAGACATAATTCACTGACAAAGGAGATCTTATCCAAAGAAGGATTGCCATCATCAGGAGTCTGAGGTAAAATATCGTCTGTAGGCAAGTTTTTAAATAAAATCGTTCCTTCTCTGTTAGAATTTCGCTTGAAATTAATTAGAGCACTCTTTACTCTGTCTGGAAGATTATGCGAAACAAATTGTAATCTATTTAGGGCAGAATTATTAATAGCATTTGGATTGAAATTAATATCCTTTATTAAGTTCTCAATTAATTCTTTTTCAGCCTGTGATATTTCTAAAACTACACCTTCACTCATACCTAGAGACGAACTTTTTCCTTCGGTAAGCAAGGTTGACAATTTAATCTTCCCCTTCCAAAACTCAAGTTAATGAATCTTATAAAATTATTTTTTATTATAATATTACTGTTTTACAAAGCTTTTATATTCATACTGATGTTCTTTGATAGCATTCATTACATCTTTATAAACTTGATTTGTTTCCCCTTTAAAGATGTATCTGGCCGGAATCTTCAAATATCCGCCGCTTCCATCCAGTACGTCTCCTTTACTCCGTAAATACTCTTCTACTAAAGTTGACAATTTCCCTTTAAATGAAGTGTTTTTTTCCATTAAACAAGGCAGTTCTGCTGGAAAAGGAATTAAGAGATAGCCTGAAGATACTCCTTCATCCAGCCGCACATCTGAAACTTCTTCCCCTAATTCAACTTTTAACTGATCAGTTACAGCATCTCTGCCAATCAATAGGCTTACACATCTTGGTATATCTGCTCCTCCCATACGGGCTCCAATTTCCATAAAAATAGGTTCGGGCTTGTCACTTTTCTCATCTACAATTAGTTCAAGATGGAACATAGTATTGTTTATTCCCAAGGCATTAACGGTCTTTTGGGTAAAGTCGATGAGCCCCTCATATAGCATAGTCTCATTCTTATCTACAGAAACCGCTCCCAATGGACTTTGTTGAAAGAATTTTATTGGTGGATTGATATACCGAAACGGAATACAAAATTTTAATTGATTATCCTTTACTAATCCATCAACGTGAAATACTGTTCCCTCACAATATTCCTCGCATTCCAAGTCCTTAAATTCTATGTGTGGCAATATTTCTTCATACTCCTCTTGATTATGAAGAATATGAACTCCTTTACTAGCAGCCATTCTCCTAGGCTTTATGACAATAGGAAAGCCTGCTTGGTTAATAAATTGTTCTAACTCCTCTACACTGTCACATTTACTAAATTTAGGAGTTCTTAAGCCGGATTGGCTGACAATCTCTTTCATCTTTACCTTATCTCTGGCATTTAGAGCCTGTTCAAAAGATAGACCCTCTAATCCCTTTTCATCTCTTAATTTCCCTGAATTCAATATATCCCATTCACTCAGAGCTATTAACCGATCTATACTTCCTCCTTTTTTTTCAATCTTTTCAAATGCTGTACGAATGTTATCCAAAGAGTTAATATCCTCAACAAGCTCTATGATAGAATTTTCTAAAATATTTTGAGATAAACCTTTATTGCCTTCAGCGTCAACAATATAACTTACTTTATATTCGTTATGATTCATTATCTTTTCATAATCAGGTTTTTCAGAATCCCATCCTACTGACCAGCGATTAATAATACATATGTGTTTAGTCATTATACTAGTCCCCTTTATCCTTCATATTATAATTCTAAAACATCTTTTTGGGCAGCATGACGTTTATTATAAAAATAATAAGTAAATATTGTGGAGTTGACTACAATCCAAAAAATCGAAACTCCTAATATTACTTCTTGAGGTCCTGTAATTTTAGTAAAGGTAGAAGTTATTAATCCAGCAAGGGGCAGGCTTAGACGATTAAAGAAAACAATAGTTCCCATACTCTTACCTAATTGATGTTTCGGTATTAACTTAACTCGTTCTGTTCTTAGAAATACATTAAAAATCCCTATTCCACAAACCAAAAGGGCGTAGCCGATAACATAAATGTAAAATTGATTGGCTATTCCCAAAATGATGCCGGATAATGTTAATAACACAATAGATGCTATGCCTATATTATTAATACTCTTACTTTTTTTCAAAAATACAGGAATTAACAAAACCACTATAGATCCCGTGATCCCGCCAAACATCGCCAAAAATGAATACTCTCTAGATGTTGCACCAAGAACCCCTTGGGCTACAGCTGGATTTAAAGCCATTACAGTCCCCATCACAAGATTAATAAGCATTGTTGCCAGTACCAACAGCCGAAGAAAGAAATTTTTAGCTATAAACTTAAACCCATCCCCAATTGTTCCTAGAACTCGTTTAATGGACTTCGTTTCCCTAACAACCAGATTTTTAGCCTTATTGGGAAGACCCAGTACTCCGAAACCTGTCACTGCAAATGCAATACCAGTAATAATAAGAAAATCCATCTCTTTTATAAATAGAACCAATATACTTGCCAAAGCCGGTCCTATCACTTGAGAACTAAGCTCCAATCCTTGGATTAACGATTGGATGCGGGGAATATCGTTATTATCAAAGTTCCTCCCGATAGTTGTTTCTAATGTGACAAAGTTTAATGAGTTTAAAATAGCGAACAAAGATGCAGCAACTGAAAGTATAATAAATGTTTGGCTTGGCATATAGATTAATAATAAGAAGCCTGATATGGAAACCAATGCTCGCAGGCTATCGCCAATAATATAAAGTTTCTTTTCTTTATAAGTATCTACAAGCACTCCTATGAAGGGGAGTAATAATACTGCCGGCAACCACTCTATAAGAAATGCTAATCCTGATTTGGACGCTTCTCCGGTGTATTGAAAAATTAATAAAGGGATAGCAAATAGCAGAAGTTGTTCGGATACTGTTGATACAAATCTGCACCCAAGGAACCAAATCAATTTAGATGTATAGATACTATTAGACTTTTTCAAGATAGTCTAAAGGCTCCTTTAATTCCATATTATAGTACACAGGTTTTATCCATCCGTTATGTAGAGTTTTTACTCTTATAGAATCTACATCTTTAATTACGTCTTCCCTTAGTCCAGAGAGCATTCCAAGCCAACTCCAATTACTGCTTCCCATAGCGGAAACGGTGTCCCCTAAATTTTGGGCCTGTGTATGCTTAGATTTCATATTTTCTGCATACTTAATTTCAAGTACTCTATCTTGATTAGGAATTCCGTATGCTATCCCTAAGCTCTCCTTACATTCTTCTCCCCAAAAGGCCGCAGGAATGATCTCTTTTTCATTTAGAACTAACTCCATTGATTGTCGGTAAATACTATGCGGTTCAATTCCGTATGAACAAGCTATAATCTCAGTAATATTTGCTCCGCCAGGCCTTCCAAAGTTACAATCTATTAGTTTAACTTGATTTTCTGAAACAATAAATTCAGTATGGAAAAATCCTCTGCTATACCCGCTCCTCTCCACTAGAGTTTGAACAATCTTGCACAATTCTTTCTGAGCTATAGAATGATAAGGGAATATGAATACCGATTCTGCATTTTCCGTCTTCCTTCTGCCAGTTACTCCAATTGGAATTACTTTACTTTCTAAAACGTATCCCTCTAAGCTTACAAGTTCTCCGTCTATTATTTCTTGAACGACATATTCGTCAGGGTGCAGATGCTTAGGTAAGGTTTTATCAAATAATTTTTCTATATTCTCGATATCATTTTCATCCTCTAATACACTTATACCTTTAGCACCAGCTGCAAAGGATGGTTTTAGTATCAATCCATTCTGTGAAGCTGATAACATTTTTTTTATCTCTGAATAAGGAATCGCCCCTGTAGTGAAAGAAAGTGATAGCGGCGTAAATTCTGGGATAATGTCATTGACATAAGCCTTATCCTTAAGTAATTCAATTTTTGGATCAATTCCCTTTATATCTAAAGCGCTGCATAATTTAGTGCAAATTTCTAATTTACTATCTAAAAAAGAGATCACTCCTGCAATGTCCTCTTTTGGAAAAGTTTTTATAATTTCATACAGTTCTTCAAAAGAATTAGTATTACAATTAATAAACTTATAAGATGTAAGTTGAGAGAGTGCATCTCCTTCCTGACTATTTAAGTTTGTCAAGAACAGAACATTCAGATTCATTTCCTTTGCCGCTTTTACAATATACTCTGGCCCAATAACAGAAGAATCAATAACAAATAAGGTTTTCACGTTTTTCTAATTCTCCCTTCTATACACTCAAAAGAAAGAAAAGGGTCAGAATTTAATTCCTTACCCTCTCCCCTATTAGAAGTTATTATTTTTGAATAGGACGTGTAATCGTCGTGTTTGGACCTGCATCATGATATTGAATGAAATCTAAAATACTTTCTGCGCCAGAGATAAACTTTAACAATCTCTCCAGTCCAATTCCAAATCCAGCTGTTTGTACTTGTGATTTATCTTTCCATTGAGCATATTCCGGATGATAAGAATTGCCGAGAGTTTTTGATTGGTTAATAATCTCCTCTCCGCTAGTTGGACGGATACCCCCGGTAGTCAGTTCACCGTAGCCAAAAGGTAACATTAAATCGTAAGTTTGAAAAACACCTTTTGGACTTTCATGATAAATTGAATCTCTGACTCCTGCTGGATAGTTATAAATCCAAAAAGGTGTGTCAAATTGGTTAGAGAGAAGTGCGTCTTCTTCAGAAGTAAGATCCCCTTCTGAATCTTTAGATCGTCCTACTCTTTCTAAGGCTTCTTCAAATGTTATTCTAGGATATGAGCCTTTTACCAAGCTCTCTGTGTTGCGTTTTGCTAAAGGAGTTAACGTCAAATTATCATTATTATCAATTAGAGATAAAATCTTATTGCCTGCTTCATAGAGAATCTTCTCCCCTAAATCGAAAACATCTTCCATTCTCTCAGTTCTCCATTCAATTTCAAATTGAAAGAAGGAATAAATATGTTTTGCAGACAGCTCTTCCCCTTCCATCAATAATCGAAGGCATGGGGCAAGGCAATAAACCTTAGGTAAATATTCCGTTGCCATCTGTTTTTCTACAACATGACTAACACTCATATAGTAATACTGTTCACCTGCCACCTCAACTTTTGAGTTAGAGGAGGAGTCATGATCCCCATTTTCTCTAATGTCAGGTAAAGTTTTATCCCCTAGTACGATTACTGAATGCTTGGCACCTGGCTCATATCTTCTAGAAAAGGGAGTTGGAACAATTTCGTCAAACTTAAATAAATCCATTGAATTTCTCAGCGACTTTAAAAGAGTTGAAGTCCATGCATAAGTTTCATTATAAGCAAGTTGTCTAGTGTCTAAATTTTCAATTTCAACCTTCATTTGTTACACCTTCCTATTCTGAATATTAGTAAATAGATATAAATAATCTTTTAATTTAATTACAAAAATAAGAATAAATTGTATATTTGTAATTAAATACATTTACAGAAAACAGATTATTATAACGAAATGATTCTGTCAATTAAAAATATATGAAATAGTACAAATTATCTGTTCTCTCCTGTAATTCCGATAACGTGCTGATACTGACGAATGCCTCGACATTTATTATTACCAGCTGCAAGGAGCGCCTGGCTCTTCACTTTTTTGACCGGCCTAATATTGTACTGGCAGGCCTGCTGTCGTCCAAGCTTTTGGCATCTCTTGTTTAGCAGAAAAAATAAATTCCAACAGCACTTGCAGTCCGACAACTCTCATAATAAAAGATTCGATAAGCGATGCGATCGTTTCCGCCCGAAAGCGGCCGTGAATGGATGATCTACTTCAGGAGGTTTTTGAGAGATGGCAGGACGATTATTACAGCCACCGAAACAATAATGTCAGTTATTATTAAACCTCTGCAGTAAGTGCTTCTGAGTGAAAAACATAACCGATGATCAGCTTCATTACAGATAGAACACCATTGTCCCGGATTCTCCCTTTTTCAGTTCATCATTTCTCTTCATATTAAAAAACTCCTCTACTCGCATTTTCCTATTATTGAGATACATCACTGAACCACAGTGGGTCTATAGAAACACCTTGCGTCATTTTCTGTGTACGGATGAGAAAAGAAGTCACATTTTCTAACATCATTAACAAATGTCTCATGCATTTATGATAGAATAATATTTGTCGGAATATTCAGCATAAAACAACCCAAAAGGAGGCAAAGAATGAATCAGCCTAATTCTTTATCGAAGGGATTAAAAACCCGGCATATGACCATGATTTCAATTGCCGGCGTGATCGGCGCCGGATTATTTGTCGGAAGCGGATCCGTCATTCATTCCACCGGACCCGGAGCGATTGTCTCCTACGCATTAGCAGGACTATTAGTGATTTTTATTATGAGGATGCTGGGGGAAATGTCCTCCGTCAACCCGACAAGCGGTTCGTTTTCACAGTACGCGCATGACGCCATCGGACCGTGGGCCGGTTATACCATCGGATGGCTGTATTGGTTTTTCTGGGTCATCGTCATTGCCATTGAAGCCATTGCGGGCGCCGGAATCATACAGTACTGGTTCCCCGGGATTCCGTTATGGCTGACGAGTCTGCTTCTGACCGTGCTATTAACACTGACGAATATTTATTCAGTTAAATCGTTCGGTGAATTTGAATACTGGCTTTCCTTAGTGAAGGTAGCGACAATCGTTGTCTTCTTAATCGCGGGATTTGCTTTCATTTTCGGAATCGTCCCCGGCAGCAAACCGGTCGGGCTGGAAAATCTGACGGGCAACGGCGGATTTCTCCCTAATGGCCCAAGTTCCGTTCTGCTCGGAATCGTCGTCGTCATTTTCTCTTTCATGGGATCTGAAATCGTCGCAATCGCAGCGGGAGAAACGTCAAACCCGGTCGAATCCGTCACAAAGGCGACCCGCTCAGTCGTCTGGAGGATCATTATTTTTTACGTCGGTTCCATTACGGTTGTGGTCACGCTGCTTCCGTGGGATTCAGCCAATATTTTGGAAAGCCCCTTCGTTGCCGTTTTGGGACATATCGGGGTTCCCGCAGCCGCTCAGATCATGAATTTCATCGTCCTGACAGCCGTTCTGTCCTGCCTGAACTCCGGGCTTTATACGACGTCACGGATGCTGTATTCACTGGCGGCGCGAAATGAAGCGCCGCGGCGTTTTATGAAACTGAGTAAAAGAGGCGTACCGGTCCAAGCCATTATCGCCGGCACCTTTTTCTCCTATATTGCCGTTGTCATGAACTACTTTTCTCCCGACTCCGTATTCTTATTTCTGGTCAATGCATCAGGGGCGATCGCACTGCTCGTCTATCTCGTCATCGCCGTCTCACATCTGAGAATGAGAAAGAAAATCGAACGGACAAACCCTGAATCTCTTAAAATCAAAATGTGGTTTTATCCGTACTTAACCTACCTGACGATCATCGCCATTTGCGCCATCTTGTTATCTATGCTGTTTATCAGTTCAATGCGGTCTGAATTTCTGCTGACAGGATTTATTACTCTGCTGGTGCTTGCCTCATATGTATTCCGCAAAAAACAAAAACCGAAAGAGAGCGCTTCCGCAAACCGGGTTGCGCAATAACAGAAACACCCGTCCTCAAAAAAGGGCGGGTGTTTTTTTAACCAACTTGTTCCAGGCAGCATTATCTATAGTACAGGAATTCAATAAATGATAAGGACAGGATGAATAATGGCACTTGAAAAATTTGCAGATGAACTGCCGATTATCGAAACACTGAAGCCGCAGAAGAAATCAGACGGCAGCACGTATTATGAAGTCACGATGAAGGAATGCTTTCACAAGCTGCACCGCGATCTCCCGCCGACCCGGCTGTGGGGGTATAACGGTTTGTTTCCGGGCCCGACGATCGACGTCAACCAAGGTGAAAGCATTTATGTTAAATGGATGAATGACTTGCCGGATAAGCACTTTCTGCCCGTAGACCATACCATTCACCATTCAGAAAGCGGCCATCAGGAACCTGATGTCAGAACCGTCGTCCATTTACACGGAGGAGAAACGCCGCCTGACAGCGACGGCTATCCGGAAGCCTGGTTCACACGGGATTTTAAGGAAACGGGTCCTTATTTTGAAAAAGAGGTATACCATTATCCAAACAAACAGCGCGGGGCGCTCTTATGGTATCACGACCATGCCATGGCGGCCACGAGGCTCAATGTGTACGCCGGACTTGCCGGGATGTATATCATCCGTGAGCGAAAAGAAAAGCAGCTGAAGCTTCCCGCCGGAGAGTATGACGTACCGCTTATGATTTTGGACCGCACGTTAAATGACGACGGTTCCTTGTCTTATCCGAGCGGGCCGGATAACCCTTCCGAAACGCTGCCCACCCCTTCAATCGTCCCGTTTCTTTGCGGAAATACCATTCTCGTCAACGGAAAAGCATGGCCGTATATGGAAGTCGAACCCCGGACATACCGTTTCCGCATCCTTAACGCCTCAAATATGAGATCATTTACTCTCTCGCTCAATAACGGCGGCCGGTTTATCCAAATCGGTTCTGACGGCGGACTGCTCCCCCGCTCTGTCAGAACACAGACCATCAGCTTAGCCCCGGCAGAGCGGTATGATGTGCTGATTGATTTCTCCGCTTTTGACGGAGAACATATCATTCTGACGAACGGCACCGGCTGCGGGGGCGACGTCGATCCGGATACAGACGCCAATGTCATGCAGTTCCGCGTCACAAAACCGCTGAAGGGAGAAGACACAAGCCGGAAGCCTAAATATCTTTCAGCCATGCCTGATATGACCTCAAAACGAATACACAATATCAGGACGCTTAAACTCACAAATACGCAGGACAAATACGGCCGGCCGGTTTTGACGCTTAATAACAAGCGCTGGCATGACCCTGTGACAGAAGCGCCGAAGCTCGGCACAACGGAAATCTGGTCGATTATCAATCCGATGGGGGGAACCCATCCGATACACCTGCACCTTGTTTCCTTCCAGGTTCTTGACCGGCGTCCTTTTGACTTAGAACGTTATAACAAATTCGGCGACATTGTGTATACGGGCCCCGCCGTCCCTCCTCCTCCAAGTGAAAAAGGCTGGAAAGACACCGTGCAGGCGCACTCGGGAGAAGTCATCAGAATCGCGGCGACATTCGCTCCTTACAGCGGACGCTACGTATGGCACTGTCATATTTTAGAGCATGAAGATTACGACATGATGAGACCGATGGACGTCACGGATAAGCAGTAAACAAGAATCACCCCCTTTTTCCGGAAGGGGCTTTTTTTATTTATCAAAAAGAAAAAATAAGAAGCCGTTTATTTGCATATACTGTAATAACAGGAAGACGATGCACCCTCATTGGAAATATGGATAGAAAAAGGAATTAGGAGATTAGGGAAAAGTATGAGACAATGAAGGAGTGCACGAAAATTCATAAGGGAAGAAGTGACTTTATGTCTTACTACAACAAACGTAATCAGGAACCGCTGCCTAAAGAAGATGTCAGTACGTGGGAATGCACGAAAGAGGACTGTATCGGCTGGAGCAGAAAGAATTTTGCCGGCACCGGCAGTGATACCCCGACTTGCCCCCTTTGCGGCAGTAAAATGATCGACGGCGTCCGTTCGTTGGTGAATCTCCAAAACAACAATCAAACGGCATCAAGTTAGACCTCCCTTTTACGAGTCTCAACATAGAGAAGGCCTCCATGTCCCATGAGAGGCCTTTGCGTTATCATGTCCTTTTATGATGCAAAGGAGCAATGAACATGAAAAACGATCAGCAGCAAAAAGACCTGAAGGAAATGGCGAAACGGAAGAAAAAGAACCTTGCCGCACAGTCATTCATCGAAACACTCCATTTTGCCGTTCCGATTCTCCGTTTTTTCAAATGGCTCGCCTCAGCCGCAGCCAGCTTTGTTTATTAAAAAACACCCAGCTGGCGCTGAGTGTTTTTTTCATTATTGGATAACGGAAAAGCTGTTGATAATGCCGCTGTCATTTTCCCAGACTTTTTCACATTTTTTCGTATCCAAATGATAAGCATAAATAGTCCGGACCTTCGCGTTCCGCCCCGTTTCATCCTTCAAGCGCTTAGCGCCTTTGGCTTCCGCCATGAAATAAATGATGCTGCCGTCTTTAGAAAACTGCGGCTGGGCATCTATCAGCGGAGAGAAATCCTTCCCGTTTGTAATAATCGTTTCATCTTTTTTCGTTTTGACATTCATCAGACGGATGGACGCTTTTTGTTCCGTCCCTTTTTGTGTATAAGATGTAAAGACAAGGTTCTTTCCGTCCGGTGACATCGCGACGTCGCTGATAAACTGTTCAAGATTGGTCAGATCCTGAAGGTTTTTGCCCGCCCCTGCTGCAAACCGGATATTCGTCGGTTCAGGGTCAATCCCCTTCTCATTTGCCTCATCCGTTTTTTTATAATCCTCTTTAATGGAATAATGCAGAAGCGCAAAATCGTTTTGGCTGCGGTTATAAAAGAAGCTGCTCACACTGTCGTCTTTCTCATCCGCCGCCGGATACAGATTTTGATAACGCTTCGTTTTCAAATCAAAAGATGCGAGACGGAAAATATCTTCATCCGCTTTACCGAGACGGAAATAAATGTGCGTCAGGTCCTTTGATAAAAACAGACTGTCAGCGCTCGCCGATCCTTTATAAAGCACCGTCTTCTTTTTCGTCTTCAGATCAAGCTTATACAGACGCATTTCATTTTGATCATTATTACCGACAAAATAGAGCGCCTGGTGGGCGTCATCCAGCGCAAACGCCGGATATGCCGAAAGCTTTTCCTCGTACAGCATGCGGCTGTCTTCGTAATATTTCGTCATCAGATCTTTGTCTGTAAGCGAAACAAGCAGCTTGTCATGGCCGCCGGAAACAACGGCTTTTCCGCCGCTGCCGCTTTTTCCTTTGATCAGCAGAACGGCTCCGATGACCGCCGCCGCCAAAACAGCAGCTGCGAGGATCCAAATCCATCGTTTCTTCTTCATTATCAATCTCTCCGTCAATCAGAAAAAGCAAGAATCATTCTCCTTGCTTTTTAAGATGGTCTATTTTAATAGCTGTAATGTCCGGATACTCTTCCTTTGCTTAACGGATATCCGAGCGCTTTGAACGCTTTCGGGCTGACATCCAATACGGCATTCGGCAGACGGCCTACATCATTTTTGTATACTGTGATAACCTTTTTCGGTTTTGATTTCGCATAAGCTCTGATTTTCGTTCCATTTCTCGGAACGTCAAATCCTAATTTTGTCGCGCAATCCCAGTGTCCCAGTTTTTTACCGGACGATCCTTTTTTACCGACTCCATTATACCATGTAATATTTCCGTTCACTTTTTTAGCACTTGCATCAGAAGAGAAACTGATCGCTCCCAGCGTGCTTCCTGCTAAAATCAATAAGGCTAAGAATAACTTCTTCAAGCTTTCATCCTCCTGATTCTTTATTCTAGGCAAAATTATACACCAAGAAGACGTTTATAATATTTCAATCACTTTACATGTTCATTACAACGTGACGGAGACACGCACTCAATTGATGACACAAACTTCTGTTCTATATAATTCCATGGTAAATTATACTACAAAATTTAATACATTAGCGTTATAATATTCATAGAGTATTTCTGCATTCAATATGGACTTTTTATAAGGCCTATTGATAGTTGCGTCATATGATATAGTTTGAGAAATCAGGCTTCAGGAAGCATTTCTTCCTTTTAACCGTGGTTCATATTGATCATGTACCTATACTCGTTTCTATCAGACTAGGAGTGATAATCAATGAAAGCGGCAAGATGGCACAATCAAAAAGACATTCGAATCGAAAACATTGATGAACCTAAAGCAGAACCGGGAAAAGTCAAAATTAAAGTCAAATGGTGCGGGATTTGCGGAAGCGACCTTCATGAATATCTGGGAGGCCCGATCTTTATTCCGGTCGGCAAACCTCATCCGTTAACAAACGAAATGGCGCCCGTCACGATGGGTCACGAATTCTCAGGAGAAGTCGTGGAAGTAGGAGAAGGCGTCAAAAATTACAGCGTCGGCGACCGTGTCGTCGTGGAACCGATTTTTGCCACACACGGACATCAGGGAGCCTATAACCTTGATGAACAAATGGGATTCTTAGGCTTAGCCGGAGGCGGCGGCGGATTTTCTGAATATGTGTCCGTTGACGAAGAATTGCTGTTTAAGCTTCCTGAAGAGCTTTCTTACGAACAGGGCGCGCTTGTTGAGCCGTCAGCGGTAGCGCTTTACGCCGTCCGCCAAAGCAAATTAAAAGCGGGCGACAAGGCAGCCGTTTTTGGCTGCGGACCGATCGGGCTGCTTGTGATTGAAGCCCTGAAAGCTGCCGGCGCAACGGATATTTACGCGGTCGAACTTTCACCGGAACGCCAGGAAAAAGCGAAAGAACTCGGCGCTATCATCATTGATCCGTCAAAAACGGATGATGTCGTTGAAGAAATCGCTAAACGCACAAACGGCGGCGTTGACGTTTCTTATGAAGTGACAGGCGTTCCTGTCGTTCTCCGCCAGGCGATCCAGTCAACAAATATTGCCGGTGAAACGGTTATCGTCAGCATCTGGGAAAAAGGAGCGGAAATCCATCCGAACGACATCGTCATCAAAGAACGGACCGTAAAAGGAATTATCGGATACCGTGATATCTTCCCTTCCGTTCTCGCACTGATGAAAGAAGGCTACTTCTCAGCAGATAAGCTCGTCACGAAAAAAATCGTGCTCGACGATTTGATTGAAGAAGGCTTCGGCGCTTTAATCAAAGAGAAAAACCAAGTGAAAATCTTAGTCAAACCGAACTAAGCCGTTCGGCAAAATACCAGACACATCCGAAAAAGAGCCGCTCAGGCTCTTTTTTTCGTCTCTTCCTCTTCCCTTCCTTTTCCTTTTAAAAATGATCCGCTCTGCGCAAACTATTTTTCACCCTGTCCCGTCTATCCTTAGGCAGCAGCCTATGATACGTATTTTTTAAAAAGGAGCCCTTTGAAGCAATGAAGAACGAAACAGCCAAAGCGTCGCTTGTGACGTGCATAACTGAGCGCAAAGAAGACTTTTTCCGGCTTGCATACAGTTATGTAAAGAACAAGGATGACGCGTTAGATATTGTTCAGGAATCAATTCAAAAAGCGTTGACATCGGTCGAATCCGTCAAAAACCCCGATGTAATCAAAAGCTGGTTTTATAAAATTTTAGTGCGCACGGCCATTGATTTTCTCCGCAAACAGAAAAAACTTAAAGTGATGGACGATGAAACGATCGAGTTTTTAAGCCGCGGAAAGGAAGATCACTACAAAGACACAGACCTTCACGAAGCGCTTGATGACCTGCCGCATCCATATAAAACCATTATCATTCTGCGTTTCTTTGAAGACCTGAAATTAGAAGAAATCGCAGACATCACGGGGGAAAACATCAACACTGTTAAAACTCGCCTTTACAGGGGGCTGAAGCTTATGCGCATTCAGCTGACGAAGGAGGATCTTTCTTAATGGAAAAGAGATTAGAGCAATTAAGGGAAGAGTACAAAAGTGTGCCCATTCCTAAGGAATTGGACAGCATTGTCGAAAAAGCCCTTCAGCCAAAACCGAAGAAAAAACGAATCGTGATGTGGCCGACATCTGCGGCAGTCGCTGCGGCCGTCTTATTTACCGCCGTTGTCAATATCAATCCGGATGCCGCACAGGCCATGTCCAAAATCCCCGTCATCGGCAAAGTCGTCCAAGCCATCACGTTCGTGGAGATGAAAGAAGAAAAGAACCAATCAAACATTGATGTGAAAACACCCGCACTGTCCGGCCTTTCCAATCATAAACTTGAAGACAGCATCAACCGGCATTATATGAAAGAAAGCAAAGAGCTGTATCAGGAATTTATGAAGGCGACCTCAAAAAGCAAAAAAGGCCACCTCAGCATCTACAGCGATTATGAAACCGTGACTGATACAGCGGATCTGATCTCAGTCCGCCGTGATATCGAAAAAACACAAGCTTCCGCTTATACGCAAAGCCGATACATCACGATTGATAAAAAAAATGAGGCCGTGCTTACGTTAAAGAGTTTATTCAAAGATGACCGTTATATCAAAGTCATCAGCCAAAATATTAAAGAACAAATGAAAAAGCAGATGAAAGAAGACCCGAATAAAATCTACTGGGTCGAAGATGATGATATGGCGGAGCCTTTCAAATCCATCCGCGCTGACCAAAACTTTTATATTACAGATCAGCACAAACTTGTCATCTCATTTGATGAATATGAAGCGGCACCCGGATATATGGGCGTTACAGAGTTTACAATACCGACCTCTGTCATCTCAAAACTGCTTGTCGGAGACCGCTACATCCGGTAAAAGAAAAAAATCCATGATATCCGCAGATCATGGATTTTTTCTTTTTCCCGCAACAGCCATTGCGCAAGGGAACCCTTTCATATAACAGACGCCGGACAGGGGCAGAAAAGTTTAAGAGAATCAGAACATTTCATTCATTTTTTCTGAAACAAAATCCCCTTCGGAATGCGTCTATTTAACGGAACAAATGGAAGACTGTACAGAAATCTGCCATAGCCAACCGCAAAACAGCGAGAATTTCCGCACACATTATTGGAGGAATACCATGTCAGACAAGTCACTGCACCACCGCTATATTCCCGGACTGGATGGACTTCGCGCCTTTGCCGTCCTCGCCGTGATCGCCTATCACCTGAATTTTAATTGGGCAGACGGCGGTTTCATTGGTGTTGATATCTTTTTTGTTTTATCGGGATATTTAATTACATCCATTATATTGCCTGCCCAAGGCAATAACATCACCCTTGATTTGCGTGATTTTTGGGTGCGCCGGATCAGACGGCTTCTGCCGGCGGCTTATCTCATGATTATCACGACAGTCATTTGGGTCGTACTGTTTAACAGCGAGCTCCTGCATACCGTACGAGGAGATGCGGTCTCCTCACTTTTTTACATAAGCAATTGGTGGTTTATCTTTCATAAACTTTCTTATTTCGACAGCTTCGGCTCCCCTTCGCCATTAAAAAACCTGTGGTCGCTGGCGATTGAAGAACAGTTTTATATCTTATGGCCCTTTTTGCTGCTTGCGGGAATGTACATATGTAAAACACGGGCCCGGCTTGCAGCCGCGGTCATGTTCCTCGCCTTATGCTCAGCAGTCGTAATGAGTATGATGTATGTGCCCGGCGGAGATCCGAGCCGCGTTTATTACGGGACGGACACCCGTTCATTTGAATTGCTGATCGGCTGCGCTTTAGCTTTAGTATGGCCGATGAAACGATTATCTTCCAAACGGCTGCCGAGCAGCATGAAACATCTGCTTCACGGGGCAGAGCTTGCCGCCTTTGCCGCACTGGTGCTTTGCGTCTTTTACACGGATGAATATGAACCCTTCCTGTACAAAGGCGGCATGCTTTTGATCAGCATCACCGCAGCGGTTCTTGTCGCATGTATATGCCATCCGAGCAGCTTTATAGGATATGTCCTTTCATGGAAGCCGCTTCGCTGGATCGGAACGAGATCATACGGAATCTATCTTTGGCATTACCCGGTTATCGTGCTGAGCACCCCGGTGCAGGAAATCGGAAATCCGGTTTATTGGCATTGCGCCGTCAGAATCGGCGCCACTTTCATTTTGGCCGAGCTTTCTTATCATTTCATTGAGAAGCCGATCCGCTCTGCAGGCTTCCGGCCATTTTTACGCCGCGTGTTTCTGAACCGCTTTTTGGAATGGAAGACGTCCTCTGTCATCAGCAGAATGTCGCTCGGCCTCATTCTTGCCGCCATTCTCGTATTTGCGGGCGGGCTGTCAGGGATAGCCGAAGAGAAAAAACAGCCGCAATGGACGTACGCGCAAAGCGAGCAGCAAGAAACAGCCGCCTCTTCGCACAAAACGGCCGATCACGATCAGCCTGCTAAAGAAGAGGACAGCAAGAAAAAACACGGCGGCGAAAAAACGGATACCGCATCAGACAACAACAAGAAAAAACCAACAGGCAAATCAGATACGAAGAAGACGAAAGACAAAAAGGAACAGTCATCTCAAAAAACGGCTGACCCAAAACAAGCACAGCCTCAGCAAGACGTGCTGGCCATCGGTGACTCGGTGATGCTGGACATTGCGTCATACCTGCGGCAGTCCCTTCCTCATGTCACCATCGACGGAAAGGTAGGAAGACAAGTCTCTCAAGCACTCCGGCTCACTTCGGAATATGCGTCATTTAATCAGCCGAATAAAGCGGTCATCATCGAGTTAGGGACGAACGGCTATTTCACAAACAGCCAAATTGAATCACTGATCAGCTCCTTCTCAAAAGCCGATATCTATCTTGTCAACACGCGTGTACCGCGGCAGTGGGAAAGCAAAGTAAACGAATCATTGCGCCAGCAGGCCGAGTCACGCAAAAATGTGACCCTTGTCGATTGGCACGCAAAAGCATTGCAGCACCCTGAATACTTCACACCGGACGGCGTCCATCTCATACCTGAGGGATCAAAAGCGCTGACATCCCTCATCGTCCAAACAATGAAATCATGACAAAAAAAGAGGCCAAAAAAGGCCTCTTTTTCGTATATGTCAGGCAAGCTTCTGTCCGCAATTCGGGCAAAAATTCGCGCCTTCCGTTTTCGTTCCGCAGTTCGGACAAAATTTCGGCTTAGCCGCCCCTTCTGAGCCGTTTGCCTGCGCCGTCCCCTGATTTTGCTGACTTTGATTCTGCTGCGGCTGGTTCTGCTGATTTTGATTCATTTGGTTCATCATTTGATTGGCCATATTCATTCCCATCATCATGCCCGCCATGTCAGAGGCAGCACCGCTTCCGCTCATTTTGCCGGATGACATTCCGTCCGTCATGGAAATCTGCTGATAGCGGTTCACATCGCCCACCATACCGTAAGAAGCGTTTTTCGTAATCATATCCTGAACTTCCTGCGGATAGTTAAAGCTCATAATATTGAAGCCCGTAATCGACATCCCGTCTCCGATCAGCTGCATATCAAGATCTTCTTGAATCCCTTTTCCGATTTCAAATGAATTCGACTGCAGATTGAACATGTCTTTTCCTTCTTTTGTGATCCATTTCATCAAAAGCTGGTCGAGAATAGACGTAATCCGGATTTTAATGTCATCCACTAAATAGCTGTCCTTGACACCCGCAATCTTATCAATCAATCCGATGTAGTCAATGACCTTGAAGTTAAATGTGCCGTTTGCGCGGATGGGCATACCGCCAGGCATTCCCGCCGCCGGAATGTTAATGGCGTTTTTCGTGCCCCACTTCACGGTGAACTCCTTCGTATTCACAAACAGCACTTCAGCCCGCATGCCGCTGTTAAAGCCAAACTTAAATCCTTTTAATGTCGATAGAAACGGAATGATTTCTGATTCGATATCATAATCGCCGTCATCACGGAAAATCCCTTCAATCTTCCCGTTGTATAAAAAGATGGCATCCTGTCCCGGCCGGATGATCAGACGGCTGCCTTTTTTAATTTCACGGTTGTTCCATTTATAGAAAACCATGTCGTCTCTGAATTCTTCCCATTCCACCACATTTGCTAACTGATTTCTGAAAAAGCCCATGTATGTTCAAATCCTTTACGTTAAATTTAAAAGCTTCCCTTGCTTCCGCTGTAAGACGTGCCGCCCCTCGTGACTCCGCCGTCATTGTCATTATCTTTGTCAGGCTTTCTTTCCCTTGTCACGTCCGTTCGGATATATGTGTCGTGCTGGTCCAGCACTTCAGACGTATCGTGATCCATATACGTGCTTCCGGTGACGGTGACCCTGCCGCCGGAATTGTACACCATCACGGTGACGGCGATACCGGCTGCGGCTGCGGCGATAATCAGCTGAAACCACCATGTGAGCAGCAGATTGTCAGACTTGCTGTCCGGGCTTTTCCCCATATCTTTATAAGACATTTTAATGTAGGTCTTAAATGCCTTTTCATAATGACCTGCGGAAATGTCTGACGAAATCGTATTCCTGATCGTATTCAGCCGGCTGCTGTTCAAATACGTCTCAGCCTTTTTATACCCGGAGATAAATACTTCCCGATCCTTCATATCAATGGTCAATATCGCCGTGCTTCCGCTAAAATGACTGTCATAAAAATCACCGGCATACTGCTCGATGTCCTTACCGCCCGTTCCGTTTGCGGTAAGAATGATAAAATCGGTATGGCGCTTTGCCCCGAGCTTCCCCGCCAATTCCTCAAGTTTCTTCGTTTCATCCTTCGTTAATAAATGAGCATTGTCATAAACATATTGCTTCTGTTCCGCAGCAGACGCTGTTGTATGTAAAGAAAAAGACAGCATCAGAAAAAGGACGAAGCACAAGAGACACGCTTTTTTTATTGATCCTCTCATCAAAAACCGCCTCCTATCATAAGTGAGACGAGTCTTAATGCTAAAAACGCACCGGCAGTAATGCCGCCGAACCACGCAGCCACTTTTCCGGCACTGATCGGCGGTTTGCCGACAACCTTGCCCGTCTGCCCGTTCATCGCAAAAATGTGCTCAGTCCGCTCATAATCGTAGCTGACCATCCAGACCGGAAGCAGCACGTAAAAGCTGCTGATCTTATCCGTCTGAATCTGTTCATCCGTTATGTCAGCCGTCGTATAGCCGGAGAAGGTGGATCTGATATAAGAATCAATATAATGGCTGATTTTATCCTTCGCCCGCGGAAAGAGATCGTCATCGGTATAATTGTACTTTTCCGCTATATAGCCAGCTAAATAAGCCGTATTAAACTCCTTCAGCTCACTGTAAGCGTAAGGCTCCAATTTGTCCATTAATTCATCATTCATTTTTTCTGAAGCGTCGACCGGAATTTTGAGATAATCGAGATTGATATCACGATACGCGTTGTAATATTCGGTCTCCGTCACCCGGTATTCTCCATCATCATAATGATGCACTCTCGTACAAACGGCATTGACCTGAACCTTGCTGTTTAAGTCAAACATCCAAAACGGCACATACATACCGGTTATGCTCTTCACCCGATCGGCAGTCATAAATCCCCTCGGTGTCAGCCGGCCGTTTCGGCACCACTTTTTAAAAGCGCTCATGGCCTCTTCTTTACTGATCGTAAAAGGAATCACCATGGAAGGCGCGAGATTTCCCGATAACCGGTCGGCGAGAACGGCGGCTCCTCCGCAAAATCCGCACGTCGTGGCCGTCGTTTCCGCCTCAGTCATCAGAACCGCGCCGCAGTTCTCACAGCGGTACTCGTTCGCCTCATTTTCGGAAAATCTCGTCGTAATATACTCCTTTGGCAGGCTTTCAATCTGATCCTGCCGCCCGCAGCTGTGACATGTCAGCATGCCGGATGAACTGTCAAAGACCATATCATCTCCGCAGTTCGGGCATTTATAAGAAATGATCATTCTGTTTCTCTCACTTTCTCTTTATATCGGACAAAGCTGGAGCCCGCTTTCTATTGGTCTTTACTGAAAAGCATTTTCTGCTTGAGCGCCGCCAGTTCATCATCAACACTGCTTTGATTGCTGTCATATTTAGCTGTCAGCTCGTCAATATCGTCTTTCGGAGACGCGTTCAGCTCAGCCATCGCATTGGCATGATCAAGCGCCCGGTTGACCTTGTCTTCCATTCTGCCGAAAGCGGTCAGCGATTGGCCCGCATTTGACACAGAGGACCCCAGTTTATTCATTCTTTCCTGTGTTTTCGCCACAGACCACTTCGCTTTGATGGCATTTCGCCGCGACTCAAGCTCACCGATATCAGCAACAAGCTTGTCATGCATCTTGCGCATTTGAGACGCGTTGGAAGAAGCGAGCTGATAAGCCGTTTGCAGCTCAGTCAGTCTTGATTCAACAGCCGCTTTCCTTTCCAAAAATGTCCGCGCATCGGTTTCATTTCCTGCCTGTAAAGCTTTCATCGCGTAGCTTTCCATCTTTTCGGCATCGGCCTGACATTCCGTCAACGCTCTTTTTGCCCGCTGTTCCTCAGCCATGACAGAAGCCGTCTCCGCCTTCACTTTTCCTAAATCACTGTTCAGATTCCGCAAATATTGATCAACCATTTTCTCAGGGTTTTCAGCTTTATCCAGCAACGCATTGATATTGCTTGACATAATGTCTTTAAATCTTCCTAAAATACTCATTTTTCATTTTCCTCCTAAAGTTAAATAGTAACAAGTTCACAGTTATATATACTGATTTTTTTCGAAAAAAGTTTCATTTTCTCATGAATTTATGTATTTTTATATGAAAATAGTCTTATTAAACCCATTTTTGCCGGCGGATATTCTTCATAACCAAATACAGTGAAAACAAAAAATAAATAAACAGCCCGATCATCAATCCGCTCACTAACGGATAATGCTTAGCAGAATACACAAAGAAATCCAGCTGTGATATCTGCTCGGGCCTTGTAATTGTATCCGTCCCATTCAGCAGCTTTGAAAATTTAGCCGTATAATTCCAATCAAACGAATCAGTAACAAGCTCACTCCCCTGATACCAATTCACAGCAGCGAGACAGAAAAAACAAAAAACAGAAAACGCGCATTGCACAATAAGAAAAATTTGTTTCATGAATATTCCTCCGCAGTCCAATATTTAAAGACCGTCACCCTGTACATGACGGCAGCAGCAGAAACTTGGTTTTACTCGGGATCTGATAAAAACGTTATTGTATGTACTTCACAATGGTTCAATTTACTGGATATCTCTATAGAGTATACCGTATATCGAAAAGGGTTTCAGTCCTAAATAAAAAAGGATGCTTCCCGGAAGTCCGATGACTTTCAAGAAACACCCTCCATATTTTAAAGTGATACTTCAACCTCTTTTAAGCTCGGCAAAGCATCGATCGCACCGATTTTGGTGCACACGAGCGCCCCTGCCTTATTGGCAAATGAGACAATATCACGCAGCTTCGCAAAATCAGCGGCTGCCGTCTGAATCTCATCAATGCGCGCCAGCTGATACAGCGCCGCTCCGACAAACGCATCTCCCGCTCCCGTTGAATCTATTGATGTCACCTGAATACTCGGAATGATGTCAAGGTCCTTTCCATTTGAAAGAAGGGTTCCGCTTTTTCCGAGTGTCACCGCCACAATGCCGGCCCCGATCTCGTGAAGGATCGCAACACCTTCTTTATGATCCTTCGCACCGCTGATGATCTCAAGCTCCTCATCACTGACTTTCACAAAATCACTTACGGCAATTGCTTTTTTTGCGGTGTTTATAAACTCTGAAACTCTTCCCTTCCATAAATCCTCCCGGTAGTTAGGATCGAAGGAAACAAACTGTCCATTGTCTTTCGCAATCGACATCAGCCGTAAATAGGCTGAGCAAAACGGATCTGATAACAGTGCCGTCGCTGAGCCGAAATGAAGGATTTTCGCATCGTTTACCTTTTCCTGATCAATATCCTCAAGCGTCAACAAAGCGTCGGCTCCTCTGTTAAACACAAAGTCGCGCTCCCCATTTTGTTTTAATGAAACAAACGCCAGCGTTGTAGGCGCTTTCTCATCCATGACGAGCATAGAGGTGTCGACGTGTACGGCGTCTAATGTCTGCTTCAAAAAATACCCGAACGGATCCTTGCCTGTTTTTCCGCTGAAAGCCGCGTCTCCGCCCAGTTTGGCAATCGCTGCCGACACATTCGCCGGTGCCCCGCCGGCACTTTTTAAGAAATTGCGCCCTTCCGTCAAATCAACATCCACATCGGTACAAAAGAAATCAATTAATAATTCTCCAATACAAATAACAGATTGGCTTCCCACATTATCACACTCATTTATCAATTCTCGATTATAGTTTCAGTATAGTGCTTTCTGTCATAAATACAACCGTTTACATTGAATATTTTAAATTTTACATATACTTATCTTGCAGCTCTTTGCTCCAGATCAGACATCATCTGCTGATATTTTTTTTCAGTTAAAGGATAAAAAGAAATAAGAATAATGGACAGCAGAATGAACAATCCCGGAATGAGCGCATTCATATTTTTAATCGCATTCAATGACGATGCCGCCTGTTCGGTATTCGCGGCATACCCGGCGATTCCGAGATAAATGGCCGAAAATGACCCGGCTAACGCAACTCCGAGCTTATTGATAAAACTCATGCTCGATATCACCACACCATCAGCCCGGACCCCGGTTTTCCATTCCGCATAATCGACACAATCGGCAACCATTCCCCAAGCAAGGGTATTCAAAGGCGTCGTGAAAAATCCAGAAACGAAAAGCCAAAAGAAAATAAGCGGAATCGAGGAATACGATGTAAACTGAAGGCCCGCATAAGAAATCAGCGATAGCGCCGCCGTAATGATCATGACCTGCTTCCGGCCCCGCTTCTCAGCAAAGAAAGGAATAAACAGATTGCTGATCAGCGCCGCTCCGAAAAACAATACGGTTCCTAAAAACACAAATTCCTTATGGCTGACGTTATACGTAAAATAGTACACCATCGTGCTGAGCTTAATGTTAAACCCGATCGCAAACGCTAAAAATGAAGAGACCAAAATAAGCAAAGGCTTATTACTGAACAAAACAGATAACGTTTTTTTCATTCCTTGTTTTTTTCTTTTTTCAGGCTGAACCCGCTCACGAACAGTAAAGAAACTGAACAGATTCAACGCGATGCTCACCGCCGCATAAATAAGCGCCGTCATCTGGAAACCAAACGCCTGGTTTTCCCCGCCGATGGCGTCCGCAAGCGGTGCCGCACAGGAAATCGATAACAGAATTCCGATATAAACCAAAATCATCCGTGTCGTCGTCAGAACCGTCCGTTCCTCCACGGAATTCGTCATCCGCCCCGTTAAGCTGTTGACCGGAATCGTCTGCATGCTGAAGGACATCCCAAGCAGAATATAGGTGATATACGCGTATACCATATTTCCCGTCTCGCCGAAATGAGGGGTCGTGAAGCATAAGAACGTAAATAGCGCAAAAGGAAACGCCACCCACAGCAGATACGGCCTTGCCTTTCCCCATCTAGTATTCGTCTTGTCTAAAATCACGCCCATAATCGGATCAAAAATAGCGTCGAGCACCCTTACGATCAGAAACAAAGCTGCAATAACCGCAGGCTTAATGCCGCCGACGTCTGTATAGTAGAATAATAAGTATGCGTTTACAAACTGAAAGATCACATTGTACGACATATCGCCGAACCCGTATCCGATCCGTTCCATCCAGGACAGGCCGCGATGTTTTGTCTTTATTGCCGCTGCTTTTTCTGTTTCAATCATCATATCCCACCCCAAGAATCCGTTTTCATTTTTTGATAAGCAAGAGGGAGAATGCAAAGATCCTCCCTGTTCAATCAGCGATTTGGATATACCATCACTTTTAAGCATTCATTTTTGTATTGAAAGGCGCGTTCCATCGCCTCCTGCGTCTTCTCAAGCGGATATTGGTCCGTTACAAGGTGCTTCGTGTCCACAATGCCGGAAGCAAGAAATTCAATTCCCTTCGGATACGTATTCGCATAACGGAAGATTCCGTATATATCAATCTCGTTATCTGCAATAAACGGCACATTGAGCGGAATCTCGTTCTGAGAAGGCAAACCGACAATCGCCAGTTTTCCGCCCCGGCGCACGGAAGCCAGTGCGGATTGCAATGCCGCCGGATTCCCCGCTGTTTCCCAGGCAGCATCAACTCCTCTTCCATTTGTGATCGTTTTAATCTCTTCAAGGGCATCCTGTGCACGAATATTGATGACATGAGTCGCACCCATTTTTTTCGCAGCTTCTAAGCGCAGCGGCTCTAAGTCAGTCACGATAATTGTGCCTGCCCCGTATGCTTTCGCTGCCGCAACAGCCATTAATCCAACAGGCCCCATTCCCATAATCGCAATTGTTGATCCGGGCTGAAGCTTCGTTCTCGCGGCTGCATGAATGCCGACAGAAAACGGTTCAATCAAAGCCGCATCTTCATAGGAAAGTGAATCCGGAATCGAAAAAACAAAGTCCTGACGCATTTTGATATATTGGACAAACGCGCCGTCTACCGGCGGCGTCGCCAAAAACTGTACATCCGGACAAAGGTTATAACGCCCCTCCTTGCACGCCTCACAGCGTCCGCATGTGACACCCGGTTCGACAGCGACCCGGTCTCCTATGTTAAATTGATCGACAGACGATCCGACGGCGGCAATTTCTCCCGCGCATTCATGACCGAGGATAAATGGTTTTTCCACTACATAATTGCCGATTCTGCCATTTGTATAGTAATGCAGATCAGATCCGCAAATTCCGACAGCCATCACCTTTATCAATACTTCATCCTGATTGATCTCAGGCACGGGCAATGTTTCGATTTTGATTTCTCTCGTGTTATGCATAACCGCCGCTTTCATGTTTTGAGGCACTGTGTGAGTCATTTGGCAAAATCCTTTCTCTGCTCTGAAATGTAAGTGCATACATTTTTGTTTTCTCTGTTACTGCCTCCATTTTATCTGCTTTTCAAGACGTGCAAAAGCCTTTCCTGCTGTATAAAAGGACAGCGGCACTGTACTTTTTATTTTTTCATATACAAAAAACACTGAATTGATAAAATAGTACTAATAGGAGGTGCAGGCTAATGGCTGAACTTGAAAACCGGACACAATTTGCAGAACTGCTGGCGCCTGCCGTCAAATCACTGAAACTTCATCCTGATTACAAAATCAAAAGGACAAAGAACGTAAAAACAGGACAGTCTTATATAGACAAAATTGCACTCCGATTAGGCGTATCCTCTAACACGATCAAAAGCTGGATCGGACAGATGGGCGCAAACTACATTCCCGGACGAATTGACGACGGTAAGCTGTTCGGCATGATCTGGATTATTATAGAAAAGACCGACATGGATCCTGAATGGCTGACCGGCCTCCTGGAAACCACCACCATTCCCGTCATCAAACCCGCATTGCCCGTTTGGACGGCGTCTTGTCTAAAAAAAGCAAAAATACGCCGGAAAGACGGATCATTCGGAGCGCCGACTGATGAAGATGTTGAAAAAGCAGTGAAGCGGCTGTTTCATGACAGACCAAGCCATGAAACGAATGCGCTTACAGAACAGTCCGTCACGCATAACTTACCGTCACGCCGGACCGGGAACTTTATCGGCCGCGGCTTTGATATAGAAGCGATCCGGCAATGGATGCTTTCTCCGTCACCTGTCTGTTTAATCACAGGCTGGGCCGGCATGGGAAAAACAACGATCGCTCTTGAAGCAGCCTGCCTTTGTGCCGGCGGTTCACCAAATTGGCCGGCATTCAACAGCATCATCTGGATCAGCGCTGACTGGAAAGGATTAAGCTTCAGCGATTTTTTAAACACGATTGCCTACCAGCTCGGACGCACCGAACAAATCGACAAATCCATCAACGAAAAAAGGTTCGTCGTCCGCAATGCATTAGCCGCTCATTCAAATGAAAAACCCGTGCTGCTGATCGTTGACGGCATTGATACAGCGGAACGTGACATTCACGAATTTATCATCGGCCTTCCGCAAGGCGTAAAAGTCCTCCTTACGGCACGGGAAAACGTAAAACAGACATACCGGGACGGCCTCGGAGAACTGGCGGCCATCCAGCTGAGCGGTCTTGAACAAACGGATGCCCTTGATTTTTTCCATCAAGAAGTGCACCGCTGTCTGCAAACATGCAATCTCCCGCATAAACGGGAAAAGCTGGAGCAGCTGTTGCAGCTATCGCCTGACCTTAAGAATGAATTTGTCTCGGCAGCCGCCGGCAACCCGAAGGCCATGGCACTCAGCATTGCATACATGTCAGACGACGACATCCCCGCTCCCCAGCTCATTCAAGAGCTTAAACAAGCGGGTTACTCATTATTGGAATTGTTTGAGGTTCTCTTTGGCCGCACATGGGACAGATGTCATGAAGACACACGGAAACTATGGCAGACGCTTTGCTTTTTCGCTAAGCCCCCTGACGAAAAAAGCTTGGCTCAAGCGGCCGGATTAGACGCCCGCCGTTTTCATTACGCGATTGAGCAAATGCGATCATATGCTTTAATACAGCCGGAACGAAGCGAAGGAAGAATTCAATACGCAGCCCATCAAACCGTTGTCGCTTACGGAGAACAGCACTTATCCGAAAATCATGATTTTGCAAAAGAAGCCCGAAGCCGCTGGGCGCATTATTATATGGATTATGCGGAAACCCATATAAAACGGGAACAGCCGAATTCCATCTATTGGAGCTATCTGCTGGGACGGAATTTAGAGCTAATGAAAAAAGAATGGCCGAATATCCTAAAGGTCATCGAATGGTCGAGCATAACCGGACAACATGAAATTCTAATCGAGCTCATCATCCGTATCAGCCATTTTCTAAGCAGAATCAGCCTGCCCCTGCGAATCGAATACGGATTAAAAGCCGCCGATGCCGCCCATCAATCAGGCGAACACACACGGGAAGCCTACTTCAGGATCGACACGGCAGGCTGGGCGCTGATGGAAGTCAACGATTCAGACGGAGCTCTCAGGCAAATAGAAGCCGGCCTGAAGATACTCGAACAATCAGGCGCGCCGGATCACGATGACTTAAAAGTATGGGGAACTGCCCTGCAATCGAGGCTGCTGTTAAAAACCGGAGAACCGGACAAAGCGGCAGCAATGCTGGACGGCATCAAAGATCAGCCCGTCTCGCCCATTATCCGGCACAGGGTTCTTCTGGTCCGCGGCGACCTGAGTTTCGCCCGCTCTCACTATGAAGAAGCCATCACATTATACGAAGCGGCAAACACAACCAGCGCCGCATACGGCGGCGAAAAAACGATAGAAGCCTATTTTAACCTGGGCATGGCTTACGTCAAGTGTGATCAACTCGAAAAAGCGGAAAAAGCCTTTAAACAGATGCTCTATGACAAACACAACGCCAATCAAGTTGAATTGATCTACTATCATTACGGAATGGCACAGCTGTTGTACCGAAAAGGAGAGAAAACGAAAGCAATAGAATCGAATCAGAAAGCCATTCGTCTGATTGATTCGTGGGAGCCTGGGATTGGGATTCGGGGTGAGGTGGGGCAAATGGATATTCTCATTTAAAAGACAACTACATTGCGGCTAGCGGTACGAGCTTTGAAAAACACTCATGACCTTGTTGTTTTTAAAGATAAAAAGGTATCTTAATCAATACAGTAAATTGATTAAGATACCTTGATTGAAAAATTAATATTTCACAGAAAACAAATTTCTAAAGTTAAACTTTTTAACAACAAGAGGTTAATACTTATACAGCCGTATTAATGCTGTACTGTAATATAATGTTTTAGTTCACCTGACCAATATCTTCCTCCCCAATCCTGTCCAACTTGCACATCATACTTACCTGCAGGAAGATTTTTCGTTGAAAAACTCACACGAAAATTACGTGAACCAATACTATGCGAAATATCTTTTCTGGCAAATACTTTACCTTTATTATTTAATATAATTACTGAAAAGCCATTCTCTAAGTCCCTAGCCAAAGTACCCGTAACCACAATGGAAGTGGCACTTTTCGTATATGTATTAGCATCTGTTTTAAATTTGATTGTACCTTTCGAATCCATAGCTAAGGCTTCTGACCCGCCTGCGAAAATGGCAACACCCAAAAGCACTGCTGTAAACAGGGTCATTACTAACTTTTTCATCTTTAGAATTCCTCTTTTCTTTTTAATATTTTAAATCCACAATTATAATAACATATTTTCCTAAAAAAAACAGAGGCTTTTCCATATCTTTCTTCTAAGAAGTGAATAAGTATGATAGAAATTTATTAATAATAATGCAAATTTAAGGTTCTTGTGAAATGAAGCTTAAAATTTGAAGTATCAGATCTATAAAACCTTTGCCAAGGTGCCCTTCCAAGCGCCCAATGAATATGGGGTAGAAAACACAATGTGAATAACAGCATGATAAGTGACACTATCCCTAAATATTTCCTCATGTTTCCCCCCTTTCTCTTTCCTTCCATACTATTAAACAAGACTATTCTAATACCCTTGAACTGCATTTAAAATTGGCTTAGTGTTATTATTTAATAAAGATCTGTGCAATGAAAACTCTTTCTGTCCGATATACCCTTAAGTATTCCTAATCAACATTATGCTGGTGAGTTCAAATATTTCTTAATTCAAACTCTAGTTCTTCTGCTCTTTTTCAAAATCCAAACAAGTAATGCAATAAAAATGATGTTAATTATAAACGCAGAAATAACATAAGTTTCATCTGAAACGCCAATATACTTCCCTTTCGATTCTAAGAGATTCCTTACTTGCTTACTCCATAAAGAACCATTCAGCGAACTATCGTCTGCTCCAAATGTAATTTGTGCTGTTTCCTTATTGCTGTTTGTAATATTAACACCATAAAATACTGTATACCTATTGTTATAAAAGATAGGCATATAAGAATAGTCAGAAACTAAAGGCTTTACCTTTTTGGCAGGTAATGCTACGTACAAAATCGCAGAATAATTACCTACCCCAGTTTCAAATTGCTCTGCTTTAATAAGCTTCGTGTTTGAAGGTAGATCAATATTATAAAAATGCTCAAAAATTTGAATATCTTCTTCCGAAAAATCTGTTAATTGGTAGTAATGCGGATCAATAATACATTTATGAAAATACCATCCATTAAACAATAAAAAACAGGCACTTATTAAAATTACTAATACTCCCTTATATATAATCTTTAACTGTATCACAATGATATGCGCCCCCATAGCATGCCTTATAACGCTTTTGCCTTGAAAATAAATGATAAAAATAAAAAAGGGGCCTCTCACAAGTTCATTAAACTTGTGAGGAGGCCTTAATATAGTGTTACACCTGACAAACCCTCATAAACCAAGGGGAACATTTGTATATATACTTTAAAAAAAGTACATACTAAAATTATAACATTTATGTATTGGAGGAAATGATAATAATGGGATATTATGTTGATTTTAAAACCGGTACAGTAAAAGATTCTGGTACTGATGCTACTGTAACTCTTGTCATACAGGACGAACAAAATAAACCACATCGTTTTGAAATTTCTGATACCAATGGTAACTGTTTTGAATCAGGGAGTTATACTAGTTTTTCACTTCACCCTGCCAATGATTTAGGTAACATTAATACAATTAACGTTTCACATGATAATACTGGAACGAATCCCGGCTGGTATCTAGAATTTGTTATCATTCGAAAAGATGGTGAATATTGGTCATTCCCTTATTCAGGTTGGATTTCTCAAAATACATCTCTTTCCATTTCACTCGAAAAATTCCCATTACCTTTATCCTCTAATACTATAATTAAAGAAATACCAAAACCAAAAGAGGAAGGACTTTCATAATAATGGGACTATATTATGTTGATTTTAGAACTAGTACAGTAAAAGATTCTGGTACTGATGCTCCCATAACTCTTATCATACATGATGAACAACATAAACCACATTGGTTTAAACTTTTTGATCCCAAAGGTAACTATTTTGAATCAGGAAGTTTTACAAGTTTTGAAATTGAAACTATTAATGATTTAGGTTCAATTCCTTTGATTAAAATTTGGCATGATCAAACAGGAACCAATCCTTATTGGAATTTAGAATTTGTTAGCATTCGAACAGATTCTAGTTTTTGGTTATTTCCGCATTATGATTGGCTTGAAAAATCAACTACAATAACACCAATATCATGTGGAATTAAGACATCTGGTGATATTAAAGAATTTCCAATTACCTAAAATTAATAATAATTTAATAAGTACACTTATTTTAAATATCCTTTTTATATTTCTAGATCTTGTACCTGACGCTTGGATTGTTTTCCTAATCCCACCGACATATTGGAAGAACGACATCTACCTTATCTGCTCAACATTCTTATCGATCCCAATTCAAGACATTTTCATCCAAGGGTCCAGGTATCAAAACGCGAAAAATTCACTCTAAGATTTTGTTTAGAAGATCTTGAGTTTCTGAACACCTTGTCGCTAAAGGATATAAACGTTTCCCTCCTATTTAGATGTCCAATAACTCATCTACTTCTAAATATAACCGCCAAAATTTAAACGATGAGAGCTTTTTTTAATCTTAAATATCTTCAGACCATAACTTCATGTGGATGACCCCAACGCGTTTCAGTTGAATTTGTCTACATATTCCTGAGTTTTTCATAACAGAATCAGTTCCCCTATTGTCACACATTTGAAACATCATTTCAAAATTTAAGGTAAAAATATGGTGTCCTTAGATCTTTTCAACTTGGGCAAATTGCAGAAATTGCTCAAAAAAGCCACTGAGTTTGCAGACTCATTGGGGCTTTTTGGATATTATCTAAACTTAAATAAATATATAAGTTTAAATGTCATTTTGTCATGAAAACCTATAAAACGTGATCATAATTAACTTTTTAATATATGACAAAACTTTGACATGATCGTCATATCGATTCATCTAAAAATATACATTTATTTAACGAATAATCATTTAATGTGAAAAAGTTATATTTTATTCCAATCACTTTTTCGCAATGAAATCCCTCTTCCGTATGCATATACCAAAAGTTGTCCTTGTTTCTCTTAAGCCTGGGATTTGTCGTAGAATATGATTGGTTTCAGGAGAATTTTTTAGACATATTGCTTTTGTTTAATAGATATTCGCGCCAGATTTCTAATGAGCATACTTTCTCTCTTAAAGATGAAACAGCGAGTGTTAATATCAGGATTCAGGTTTTATCTTTGCAGACAACATTGGTTATCCGATAGTGATGAAACTAGTAGCGATCCGACTCCAAAGGTTACTTAGAAAGCTTGAGATTAATAAGCATATTACTCCTCATAGCTTCCGACACATGCACACCTCTCTTCTTTTAGAAGCCGGAGCCGGCTTGAGAGAGACTCAAGAACGACTTGGGTCATTCAGACATTAATACAACCATGAATATCTATGCTCACATGACCAAAAATATAGAAGAAAAGACCTCTCATAAGTTCAGTGAACTTACAAAAGGCCTTCTCTAATGAGTGATATTCAGTTATAAAAATAACCGAAGTTAACAAAAAGTTAGCAAATCATGTTTCAAAACCTCATAAACCCTCTACGATCAAGGGTTATAGGCGATGATTACATCATGCCGCCCATACCGCCCATGCCGCCCATATCAGGCATACCAGCACCGCCGCCGGCGTTTTCTTCCGGTTTGTCAGCGACAACGGCTTCAGTTGTTAAGAGCATTGCTGCTACAGACGCTGCGTTTTGCAGAGCAGAACGCGTAACTTTTGTCGGGTCAACGATACCTTTTTCGATCATGTTTACCCATTCGCCGGTTGCAGCGTTGAAGCCTACGCCGATTTTTTCGTTTTTGAGGCGCTCAACGATGACAGATCCTTCAAGACCTGCATTGTGTGCGATTTGGCGAATTGGCTCTTCAAGCGCGCGAAGCACGATGTTGATACCTGTTTGCGCATCGCCTTCAGCTTCAACTGCAGCGACTTTGTTATATACGTTTACAAGCGCTGTACCACCGCCGGATACGATGCCTTCTTCAACAGCTGCGCGCGTTGAGTTCAGGGCGTCTTCGATGCGAAGTTTACGCTCTTTCAGCTCAGTTTCAGTCGCAGCGCCGACTTTGATGACAGCTACGCCGCCGGCAAGTTTCGCCAGACGCTCTTGTAATTTTTCTCTGTCGAATTCAGAAGTAGTTTCTTCCACTTGAGCGCGGATTTGGTTGACGCGTGCAGCGATTTTTTCAGTGTCGCCGGCGCCTTCTACGATTGTTGTGTTTTCTTTCGTTACCACAACTTTAGAAGCGCGTCCCAATTGTCCGATTTCAGTAGATTTCAGGTCAAGGCCTAAATCTTCTGTGATTACTTCTCCGCCTGTAAGAACGGAAATGTCTTCAAGCATTGCTTTACGGCGGTCACCGAAGCCAGGAGCTTTAACGGCAACAGCGTTGAATGTGCCGCGAAGTTTGTTGACAACGAGTGTAGCAAGAGCTTCACCTTCAACATCTTCAGCGATCAGAAGCAATGGTTTGCCTTGCTGTACAACTTGCTCAAGCACAGGAAGGATTTCTTGGATGTTTGTGATTTTTTTGTCTGTGATTAAGATGTAAGGATTATCAAGAACCGCTTCCATCTTATCAGAGTCAGTCACCATGTAAGGAGATGCATATCCGCGGTCGAATTGCATACCTTCCACAACTTCAAGCTCAGTTGTGAAGCCTTTAGACTCTTCGATTGTGATGACGCCGTCGTTTCCTACGCGCTCCATTGCTTCAGCGATAAGGCTTCCGACTTCCTCATCAGCAGCAGAGATCGCAGCAACCTGAGCGATAGACTCTTTGCCTTCGATCGGCTTAGAAATTTCTTTTAAGTTTTCGATTGCAACAGTTACGGCTTGTTCCATACCTTTACGCACGCCGACAGGGTTTGCTCCTGCAGTTACGTTTTTCAGGCCTTCACGGATCATAGCCTGCGCAAGAACTGTTGCAGTTGTTGTACCGTCACCGGCAACGTCGTTTGTTTTGCTGGCTACTTCAGCTACAAGCTTCGCACCCATGTTTTCAAACGCGTCTTCAAGTTCAATTTCTTTTGCGATTGTCACACCGTCATTTGTAATTAACGGAGAACCGAATTTTTTCTCCAGAACCACGTTGCGTCCTTTTGGCCCTAAAGTTACTTTTACAGCGTCAGCAAGCGCATCGACACCGCGAAGCATAGCGCGGCGTGCTTCTTCACTAAACTTAATATCTTTTGCCATGTTAACGAAACCTCCTCGAATTTTTAAAAGTATTTATTTGCTTAGCCGATAACAGCTAAAATGTCGCTTTCACGTAAGATTAAGTATTCAGTACCTTCGTATTTCACTTCAGTACCGGCGTATTTTGAGAAGATAATGCGGTCGCCCTCTTTTACTTCTAAAGCAACGCGCTCTCCGCTTTCCAACACGCGACCTGAACCGGCTGCCACGATTTTGCCTTCTTGCGGCTTTTCTTTTGCAGAATCCGGTAATACGATTCCGCTGGCAGTTTTTTCTTCAGATTCTACGAGTTCAATGACAACGCGATCACCTAATGGCTTTAACAATGTAATAACCTCCTCAATAGTATGAATATGTAATTTTAGCACTCAGCTCTAAAGAGTGCTAACACAATTATTATAATAAAGAATCTCACTTCCAATTTCAAGTCATAAGAATAAAAAATTTTCACGCTTACATCATTCTCTCTTACACCGATTTTCTCCTTTTTTCACGTCTGGTTCACTTGTGTTACAATAAGAACAAATAAGTTGATTTTATAGGATAAAGGAGTACATATCATTTGAGAAAACAGTATTGGTATATCATTTTGACATACGTTATCATGCAGCTTTCCGCATTGATCGGCATTCCTTTAATGTACAAATTCGGCTATGCGGGCGGGCATCCTACGAATGCGAATCTCACCATGGCTCAAGGGATTTATTCCGTCGTAAGCTTTTTTATCTGCCTGATTATCGTTCTCTTGATTTTGAGAACCGCGCCGAAGCAGACATTAAGAAACGGGAAGAAAGCATCCGCCGGCATGTCCGTTCTCTGGGCGGTCGCGGGAATATGGCTCGCTTTATTTTCTCAGGGTATCGCCGGAATGATTGAGCAGTATGTCTTTCACGTGAACAGCGGTTCTGAAAACACGAAAGCCATTCTCAACATTATTAAAGCCATGCCGCTCATGATTATCGTTTCTTCTATCGTCGGGCCGATTCTTGAAGAAATCATTTTCCGGAAGATCATCTTCGGTGTATTATATGAAAAAACGAATTTCTTTTTCGCCGGACTGATCAGTTCCGTCATTTTCGGCATTGTGCACCAGGACCTCACACACCTGCTGCTATATACGGCCATGGGCTTTACCTTTGCGTTCTTGTATGTGCAGACGAAACGGATTATTGTGCCGATATTCGCCCATGTCATGATGAATACCATTGTCGTGGTCATGCAGCTCGGCCCCGCCCAAAAATATATTGAACAGCATAGTGAACAAATGCAATTAATTATTGGAGGATTGTTTGTATGAGGAACCCAATGACTTGGGGCTTGATTTATTTCGCAGTCGGCTGTATCTTTACGTATTTGGCCGCAAGCTCGCCGGGAAGCATGTGGTCTTTTTATTCCATACTGCTGATGGTTTTCGCCGCTTATAATATCAGCATCTCGTTTAAAATGTTCGCTTTCTCATTTAAAGTGAAGAAAAATCAAAAATAAAAGAAAAGCCATTTCTCATCTTGGAGAAATGGCTTTTTTTATGCTGATACGTCCTGATCGGATTCACTGCTGCCGGTCTGCCTTTTCCGGTACGCCGCTTTTGAGATAAGGATACTGATCTCATATAAAATGCAAAGCGGAATCGTAATCATCAAGTGAGACAGCAGCTCAGGCGGCGCAATCATCGCGGCGATCACGAGCAGCACAAAATACGCGTACTTCCTGATCTTCGATAAAAACATCGGTGTGACAACCCCGAGCCTCGTTAAAAACATGATCAGCACCGGCATCTGAAACAGCAGCCCGAACGGAATCGTCAGCTGCAGCAGAAAATGAAAGTACTCGCTGATTCCGATCACCTGATTGACATCCAAGTCATTCGAGACCCGCTTCATAAAATCAACGACCAGCGGAAATAAAATATAATAAGAAAATGACACACCGCCGACAAACAGCACGATCGAAATCGGAATATAGCTGAGTGTTACTTTGCGCTCCTTCTCATACAGCCCCGGGCTGACAAACGCCCAAATCTGATAGAGAATAATCGGCGAAGTCAAAATGATGCCGATAATAAACGCGAACTGCAAAAAGATAAACAGCGGATCCGTCAGGTTAAAAGCATTAAGGGTGAGCTCTTTTACTTCATCGGCTTTTTGAAGATACACAATGATAGGTTTTGCCAGAAAAAAGCCGGCAATAAAGAAAACCGTAAAGGATAACGCCACAATCAGCAATCGTTTCCGAAGTTCGGCAATATGCTCCACAAGCGTCATTTGATTCACTCTCATACGTGTCATCCTATCTTACTGTTCTTCTTTCTTTTTTTCCTCTTCTTCACCGGCTAATCCCTTAGTGGCGTTCTTAAATTCACGAAGCGTGTCCCCCGCGGCTTTTCCTAACTCGGGAAGCTTCTTCGGACCGAAAATAATCACCGCCACCACACCGATAACAGCCAGGCTTCCAGGACCGATCATGTGCAGCTCCTCCTTTCGTTATTCAATTTCTTCCAAAACAGAATAATGCTTTAAGAAATAAACCAATGATTGAAGCTCTACAGCTAAATCTATATGATGAATTCGAATGTGATCCGGCACATTCAAACGGGCCGGCGTAAAGTTAAGGATTCCCTTGATTCCGAGCGACACGAGCCGATCGGTGATTGACTGCGCGGCAACCGCCGGAACGGTAAGAATCGCCACGGGTTCATCCTTAATGTGAAGTTCTAAATCATTAAGATCATAGACAGGCACACCGCCTACCTCAGTTCCTATTTTACTCTGATTCACATCAAAAGCCATAGATATTTTTGTGTTATTATTTTTTGTGAAATTATAGTGAAGAAACGCCGTCCCTAAATTCCCGACACCGATCAAAATGACGTTTGTCGTTTCATCCTGATCCAGTGTTTTTCTGAAAAATGACAGCAGGTAATCCACATTATAGCCGTATCCTTTTTTGCCGAGCGCCCCGAAATAGGAAAAATCCCGGCGGATCGTGGCCGAATCGACTTTTACCGCATCGCTCAGTTCAGCAGATGAAACGCGCTGCTTTCCTGACGCGTGTAAATTCTTTAAAAAGCGGTAATAAAGCGGCAGCCGTTTTGCTGTCGCCTGCGGAATTTTTGATTGATCCTTGTTCATGATTGGTCCTCCACTTTATACTCAGATGCATCTCTTTTAAAATCACCGTTTTTGCCTCCCGTTTTTTCCATGAGGCAGGTCGGGCCGATGACCATTCCTTTATCCAGTGCCTTGCACATGTCGTAAACGGTCAAAGCACAGACTGAAGCGGAAGTTAGCGCTTCCATTTCCACACCTGTACTCCCTTTCGTTTTTACGCTTGCCTGTATATGAAGAACGGCTTCGGAATCCTTTTCCTCCCAGCCGAATGAAATGTCGACGCTGCTTAAAGAAAGCGGGTGGCACATCGGGATAATCGCTGAGGTCTGCTTTGCAGCCATGATTCCGGCCACCTGTGCGACAGCCAGTACGTCTCCTTTTCCGATCTCTCGGTTTTTGATTCTGCTGTACACGTCATGCTTCATGTGTACGCTGGATATTGCAGCGGCAGTACGGACTGTTGAAGATTTATCGCTTATATCCACCATGCGGGCACGGCCTTCTTCATTAAAATGAGAAAATCCATTCATATTTAAACTCTCCTTACTTCTGATCATACACTATTTTCTCCCTGATGTCTTATCCTATAATGTTCCAATTCTGATGTATTGTTTGCTGACAGCAGGTTGATAAGCTACACTTAACTTATTATAACAGAGGTGAAATAATATGATGATCTTACAAATTAATCAGCTGTCCAAATCTTTTGGCGCTGATCCTATTTTAAACAATATAAAGCTTGAAGTCAGATCTCGGGATCGCATCGCCATTGTAGGCAGAAACGGAGCCGGCAAATCAACTCTCCTTAAAATTATCGCAGGTCACCTTTCATATGAAAAGGGTGAATTAATCAAACCGAAAGAATTAACGATGGGATATCTTGCCCAACACACAGGCTTGGAATCCCAGCTTACCATAAAAGAAGAACTGCTGAGTGTTTTTGATTTCCTGAAAGCAATGGAAAAAGAAATGCGCTCTATTGAAGAAAAGATGGCCACAGCCGCCCCCGCGGAGCTTGAGACGCTGATGAAAACCTATGACAGGCTTCAGCAGGACTTCAAGGATAAAGGCGGCTATCAGTATGAAGCGGACGTCCGATCCATCCTTCACGGCCTCGGTTTCGGGAAATTTGACGATTCCGTGAAAGTGCAAAGCCTGAGCGGCGGCCAGAAAACAAGGCTTGCACTCGGCAAGCTGCTTCTGACCCAGCCTGATCTGCTTATTTTGGATGAACCGACGAACCATCTCGACATCGACACGCTTACATGGCTTGAGCATTATTTACAGGGATATTCAGGCGCCATCCTGATCGTTTCCCACGACAGATATTTCCTTGATAAAGTCGTCAGTCAAGTGTACGAGGTCTCACGGACAGAAAGCAAAAAATACCTCGGCAACTACAGCGCCTATTTAGAACAAAAAGCTGAGCAGTATGAGAAAGACCTGAAGCTGTATGAAAAACAGCAGGACGAAATCGCCAAGCTCCAAGATTTTGTCGACCGCAATCTGGCCAGAGCATCAACAACGAAAAGAGCCCAGAGCAGACGAAAGCAGCTTGAACGGATGGACGTCATGGCAAAGCCGCTCGGTGATGAAAAATCAGCCGCCTTCCGTTTTGACATTACAAAACAGAGCGGGAACGACGTCCTTCGCGTACAGGATGTTTCCATCAGCTATGACGGCCAGCCGCCGCTTTTGAAAAACCTGACCTTCGGCATTACAAGAGGGGAAAGCGCCGCCCTCGTCGGACCGAACGGGATCGGCAAGTCAACCCTGCTGAAAGCCATAATCAATACGCTCAGTCCGAAATCCGGGTCGATCACGTACGGTTCCAATGTCACAATCGGCTATTATGATCAGGAACAGGCCGAACTGACGTCGTCCAAACGCGTCTTGGACGAGCTGTGGGATGAATATCCGGACATGCCGGAAAAAGAGATCAGGACATGCCTCGGCAACTTTCTGTTCAGCGGAGACGATGTCCTGAAACCTGTCCGTTCTCTAAGCGGCGGTGAGAAAGCAAGAGTCGCGCTTGCCAAGCTGATGCTGCAAAAAGCAAACTTTCTCATCCTTGATGAACCGACAAACCACCTTGATCTGGACAGTAAAGAAGTGCTGGAAAACGCCCTGATCGACTATCCGGGAACGCTGTTATTTGTATCGCATGACCGCTACTTTATTAACAGGATCGCCACAAGGGTGCTGGAGCTGTCTCCGGATCATGCCGAAGAATATTTGGGTGACTATGACTATTACACCGAGAAAAAAGCCCAGCAGCTGGAATTGGAAGAAATGAAACGGCAGGAAAAAGAGCAAGCACAGCCTGCCGGCAAGGTCAAACAGGACACGAAAAGAACATACGAGGAAGAAAAAGAATGGAAAAAGAAAGAACGTCAGCGCCTGAGACGCATTGAAGAAATCGAAGCAGCCGTCTCATCCGCCGAAGAGAAAATCAGCGCCAATGAGGAGCTGCTGTGCGACCCTGACGTGTATCAGGATCATGAAAAGGTACAGACCATTCACACAGAGAACGAAGCTCTGAATCAAGAGCTGGAACGATTATTAGCGGAGTGGGAAGAACTCTCCTCAGAAGAATAGAAAAAGTCAAGCACCTCTTTAAGGGGTGCTTTTTTATCCACAGCTTTTCTCCTTGCCTGCTATTTAAGTAAGCGCTTTATACACACTATCCACAAAATTTTCTGACTTTATCCACTTTACTAACAACTTATAGACCCTTATCCAGCCTGGATTTCTGAATATATTCACAATCCTGTGGATATGTTAGAATTATCTGTTAATAAATTAAAAAAAGCCTCACGTTTTACAACGTGAGACGATCAAAAGATGTTAATTCCAAGCCGGGCTGTCCATTCATATCATATGAACCCCGGATTCCCTTTTCAAAAGCAACGGTTCCGGCAGCCGCAATCATCGCTGCATTGTCCGTACATAAAGAAAGCGGCGGGATAACAAGCTCAGGATCTCCCGGATGGCTGAATTCCTGCTGCAGAGCGGCTCTCAGCCCTTTGTTGGCGGCTACGCCTCCCGCAAGCAGCACTTGTTTAACCCCATATTCTTTCGCGGCCTTAGAGGTTTTTGCCGTCAGTACATCAATGACACTCTGCTGAAAGCTCGCGGCAAGATCCTCAGGAGGAATCACCTCATTTTTTTGCGAGGCGTTATGGAGCGTGTTAATCACGGCTGATTTCAGCCCGCTGAAGCTGAAATTGTAAGATCCCTCATCCAGCCACGCACGCGGAAGCGGAATGGAATCCGTTCCCACAGCAGCCAGCTTATCAATCTGCGGCCCTCCCGGATAAGGAAGCCCCATCGTTCTCGCCACTTTGTCGTAAGCTTCGCCTGCGGCATCGTCCAGCGTTTCTCCGATAACCTCGAATGAACCGTGCTCTTCCATATAAACCAATTCCGTATGTCCGCCCGACACAACCAAAGCAAGCGCCGGGAACTGAAGCTCCCCTACCAGTCTGTTTGCATAAATATGGCCCGCAATGTGATGGACGCCGACTAACGGTATTTGATGGGCAAAACTTAACGCCTTTGCCGCATTGACTCCGATTAACAGGGCTCCGACAAGTCCGGGTCCTTCCGTTACGGCAATCGCATCAAGATCGTCAAAGCCCATCTCCGCTTTTAAAAGAGCTTCCTCAATCACTAGGGTAATCTGCTCCACATGATGTCTGGACGCAATTTCAGGCACGACCCCGCCGAACCGTTTATGGCTTTCAATTTGAGAAGCGACTACGTTAGAAACGATTTCTTTACCGTTTTTTACGACTGAAGCCGCTGTTTCATCACAGCTTGTTTCAATTCCTAATACATAAATATCTTGTTTTTCACTCATGTAATGTCACCCACATTAATAACGCATCTTCCCCGTTATCTGTATAGTATTGTTTTCTGATTCCTCTGGCCTGAAGACCGAATTTTTTATATAAGGATTGGGCGGGATGATTCGAGACCCTGACTTCGAGAGAGAGCCTCCTTGCCTTTTTTTCTCTGCACAATTCTACCGCAGCTCGAAACAGCGCTTCTCCCAATGATTGGCTCCGGTATTCCGGCTTAATGGCTATGTTCGTAATCTGCGCGTCATCTATAATAATCCAGATTCCGCAGTACCCCGCCAGACAGCCGTCCTTTTCAATGACAAGGTAGTGCGCATACGGATTTTCCAAAAGCTCATGATAAAATGAATCCTTCGTCCACGGAGAAGTGAAGGATGCTGTTTCAATTTCATAAATTTGATCAATATCTTCCGGCCGCATGCTTCGAATCGCCGTTTTCGTTTTCATCCCCATCACCCTATTTTTGAGATTCCATCCATTTCGCTTCAGCCTCTGCCAGACGCAAATAATCCGGAACAAGGCTGTGGACATCCGCTTCTTCTTTTTCCAAGCCTAAAAACGCCAGCTCTGACGGCCGCGGATTATGCTGTGCAGCCGTTCCCATCACTGCTTGAGATGTCAGTTCTTGCAGAATGGTTTCTTCATGAATGGCTGTATCATGCCCTAAAAATAAAACCGGAGACGCTTTTTCTTTCAGCATGCCGAGCCAATCCGTCAAAAGCACATTCTGATCAGGAAGAACGGATTGTAATCGGCCGTCCTGATATTCATAAAGTCCCGTATACACCTGTCCGCGCCTGGCATCAAATAACGGGCAGATCAGACCTTGAAAATGCCGTCCGTTCGCCGCCAGCACCTCAAGGCTCGACACAGCGGAAATCGGAAGCTTCAGCGACCAGGCCAATGTCTTCGCCAGCGTCACACCGATTCTGACACCAGTGTACGATCCCGGTCCTTTCGCCACCGCTATTTTCGTGAGGTCCTGCGGTTTTAGGCCGCAATCCTCCAGCAATGAATTGACAGCAGGCATCGCCCGCACGGAATGATTCTTTTTTAAATATGTAATATACTCCGCCATCACCGTTTTCTCACGAACGAGCGCGGCACCCAGCGTGTAATTTGACGTATCAATTGCCAGTATTGTCATGTTTATTAATCTCCTCACAAAGCGTTTCATACCGTGTTCCGCAAGCCGTAAAGGTAATGTCCCTTTCCTCATCACCGGCTCTCTTGATGACGATCTGCAGCCGTTCGGCGGGCAGCTGATCCTGAATTAAGTGAGCCCATTCAATTAAACAGACGCCTTGTCCTTCAAAATATTCTTCAAGGCCCAAGTCTTCGCTTTCATCCTCCATGCGATACACATCCATATGATATAGAGGAAGCGAACCATCATGGTATTCTTTTATAATTGTAAAGGTCGGGCTGTTTACCACTCTTGTGATCCCCAGTCCTTCGGCAAACCCTTTTGTGAAAGTCGTTTTTCCCGCTCCCAAGTCGCCTTCCAGTGTCAGAATGTCTCCCGGCTTTGCCAATGAAGCGGCAAGCTTGGCTACGGCTTTCGTTTCTTCAGGGTTTTTCGTTCTCCATTGTAATGTCTTCAAAGTGAGTCACCCGTCTTATTTAAAATGATTGTATCCTTTTTTCTCAAGGACGATTTGTCTCTGATCATTGGCTGTCAAAAGAACACTTGCTTCCTTCCGTTCAGACACCGCTCCGATCTTCGCAATCGGAATGCCTGACTGCGTGCAGTAATCAAGCAAAGAGATCCACTCCTGCTGAGAGACCGTTCCAGCCAATTCATAATCTTCTCCGCCGAATAACACCCATCTCTTCCACTGAGGATCTGCCTCAGGCAAATCCGGATGCACCGGCAGAAGCTGTTCTTCAATTTCTATCGTAACTGAGCTTGACTCAGCTATTTCATACAGTTCACTGGCCAATCCGTCACTGATATCATTCAGAGCGGCGCGTTGAAGCTGAGAGCAGAATCGGCCGACCTGAACCCTCGGCACGGGCCGTTTATGTTTTTCGATAAAATAATCACCCGTATGAAAAGCAGAAGGAGGCGTTTCTCCTAATAAAAGAGACAGCCCCGCTGCGGACGAGCCGATTTCTCCCGTAACAAACACAACATCCCCGGGTCTTGCCGAACTTCGCAGACAAGCTCGATTCTTTTCGACTTCTCCGATGACCGTAACGGTAATAACGGCTTGACCGGAAGCGGAAACGGTATCTCCCCCGATCAAGTCCATCCGGTATAGTTTCGCCAGTTCCGCCATCCCTTCATACATTGCCTGGACATCAGCTTTCTGCCAGCAGGAGGGAACAGCAAGGGACACCAGATAAAACTTCGGAATGCCTCCCATCGCCGCCACATCACTAATGTTAACAGCGAGCGCCTTATAACCGATATCTTGAGGAGAGGAGTACTCTGATTTAAAATGGACACCCTCCACCATCGTGTCTAAACAGACAATTTGCTGCATGTGAGATGACGCTGTATATACCGCACCATCATCACCGATCCCAACATCGACGGAAGGATGATAATGCGAATGCGGAGTAATACTGTGAATCAAATCAAACTCGTCCATGTTTCTCCCGTCTCCCTTTCTGACGCTCTTGTGAAATACAGCTCTTTCTAGTGTATCGGATTATGTTTCAATATCCAAGACTTTAACGGTATAAAAGAAAGCTTGGTTAGAAACCAAGCTGAAAGTATTAAAAGAAAACACAAAAAAAACGAAAACATGATCGTTTCGTTTACAATGAAAATGGCGGTCCGGACGGGACTCGAACCCGCGACCTCCTGCGTGACAGGCAGGCATTCTAACCAACTGAACTACCGGACCATTTTTATTTTTTGGTTGCGGGGGCAGGATTTGAACCTGCGACCTTCGGGTTATGAGCCCGACGAGCTACCGAACTGCTCCACCCCGCGATGATAAAATTTTAGAAAAGCTTGGCGGCGTCCTACTCTCACAGGGGGAAACCCCCGACTACCATCGGCGCTGAAGAGCTTAACTTCCGTGTTCGGCATGGGAACGGGTGTGACCTCTTCGCTATCGCCACCAAACCATTGAGAGTGTTCTCTCAAAACTAGATAACAGTAAGCATACATTCAAAAATGGTTAAGTCCTCGATCGATTAGTATCTGTCAGCTCCATGTGTCGCCACACTTCCACCTCAGACCTATCAACCTGATCATCTTTCAGGGATCTTACTTCCTTGCGGAATGGGAAATCTCATCTTGAGGGGGGCTTCATGCTTAGATGCTTTCAGCACTTATCCCGTCCGCACATAGCTACCCAGCGATGCCCTTGGCAGAACAACTGGTACACCAGCGGTGCGTCCATCCCGGTCCTCTCGTACTAAGGACAGCTCCTCTCAAATTTCCTGCGCCCGCGACGGATAGGGACCGAACTGTCTCACGACGTTCTGAACCCAGCTCGCGTACCGCTTTAATGGGCGAACAGCCCAACCCTTGGGACCGACTACAGCCCCAGGATGCGATGAGCCGACATCGAGGTGCCAAACCTCCCCGTCGATGTGGACTCTTGGGGGAGATAAGCCTGTTATCCCCGGGGTAGCTTTTATCCGTTGAGCGATGGCCCTTCCATGCGGAACCACCGGATCACTAAGCCCGACTTTCGTCCCTGCTCGACTTGTAGGTCTCGCAGTCAAGCTCCCTTGTGCCTTTACACTCTGCGAATGATTTCCAACCATTCTGAGGGAACCTTTGGGCGCCTCCGTTACCTTTTAGGAGGCGACCGCCCCAGTCAAACTGCCCACCTGACACTGTCTCCCCGCCCGATAAGGGCGGCGGGTTAGAAGGTCAATACAGCCAGGGTAGTATCCCACCGATGCCTCCACCGAAGCTGGCGCTCCGGTTTCCAAGGCTCCTACCTATCCTGTACAAGCTGTACCAACATTCAATATCAGGCTGCAGTAAAGCTCCACGGGGTCTTTCCGTCCTGTCGCGGGTAACCTGCATCTTCACAGGTACTATAATTTCACCGAGTCTCTCGTTGAGACAGTGCCCAGATCGTTGCGCCTTTCGTGCGGGTCGGAACTTACCCGACAAGGAATTTCGCTACCTTAGGACCGTTATAGTTACGGCCGCCGTTTACTGGGGCTTCAATTCGCACCTTCGCTTACGCTAAGCGCTCCTCTTAACCTTCCAGCACCGGGCAGGCGTCAGCCCCTATACTTCGCCTTACGGCTTCGCAGAGACCTGTGTTTTTGCTAAACAGTCGCCTGGGCCTATTCACTGCGGCTCTCTCGGGCTTGCACCCTAACAGAGCACCCCTTCTCCCGAAGTTACGGGGTCATTTTGCCGAGTTCCTTAACGAGAGTTCTCTCGATCACCTTAGGATTCTCTCCTCGCCTACCTGTGTCGGTTTGCGGTACGGGCACCTCTCACCTCGCTAGAGGCTTTTCTTGGCAGTGTGGAATCAGGAACTTCGCTACTATAATTCGCTCGCCATCACAGCTCAGCCTTCACGGGAAACGGATTTGCCTATTTCCCAGCCTAACTGCTTGGACGCGGATATCCAATACCGCGCTTACCCTATCCTCCTGCGTCCCCCCATTGCTCAAATGGTGAGGAGGTGGTACAGGAATATCAACCTGTTATCCATCGCCTACGCCTTTCGGCCTCGGCTTAGGTCCCGACTAACCCTGAGCGGACGAGCCTTCCTCAGGAAACCTTAGGCATTCGGTGGAGGGGATTCTCACCCCTCTTTCGCTACTCATACCGGCATTCTCACTTCTAAGCGCTCCACAAGTCCTTCCGGTCTTGCTTCACAGCCCTTAGAACGCTCTCCTACCACTGTTCGAAGAACAGTCCGCAGCTTCGGTGATACGTTTAGCCCCGGTACATTTTCGGCGCAGAGTCACTCGACCAGTGAGCTATTACGCACTCTTTAAATGGTGGCTGCTTCTAAGCCAACATCCTGGTTGTCTAAGCAACTCCACATCCTTTTCCACTTAACGTATACTTTGGGACCTTAGCTGGCGGTCTGGGCTGTTTCCCTTTCGACTACGGATCTTATCACTCGCAGTCTGACTCCCAAGGATAAGTCATCGGCATTCGGAGTTTGACTGAATTCGGTAACCCGGTAGGGGCCCCTAGTCCAATCAGTGCTCTACCTCCGAGACTCTTACCTTGAGGCTAGCCCTAAAGCTATTTCGGAGAGAACCAGCTATCTCCAGGTTCGATTGGCATTTCACCCCTACCCACACCTCATCCCCGCACTTTTCAACGTGCGTGGGTTCGGGCCTCCATTCAGTGTTACCTGAACTTCACCCTGGACATGGGTAGATCACCTGGTTTCGGGTCTACGACCACGTACTCATGCGCCCTATTCAGACTCGCTTTCGCTGCGGCTCCGCATCTTCTGCTTAACCTTGCACGGGATCGTAACTCGCCGGTTCATTCTACAAAAGGCACGCCATCACCCGTTAACGGGCTCTGACTACTTGTAGGCACACGGTTTCAGGATCTCTTTCACTCCCCTTCCGGGGTGCTTTTCACCTTTCCCTCACGGTACTGGTTCACTATCGGTCACTAGGGAGTATTTAGCCTTGGGAGATGGTCCTCCCGGATTCCGACGGAATTTCACGTGTTCCGCCGTACTCAGGATCCACTCAGGAGAGAACGAAGTTTTGACTACAGGGCTGTTACCTCCTATGGCGGGCCTTTCCAGACCTCTTCATCTACCTCGTTCCTTTGTAACTCCGTACAGAGTGTCCTACAACCCCAAGAGGCAAGCCTCTTGGTTTGGGCTGATCCCGTTTCGCTCGCCGCTACTCAGGGAATCGCATTTGCTTTCTCTTCCTCCGGGTACTTAGATGTTTCAGTTCCCCGGGTCTGCCTTCTCATATCCTATGTATTCAGATATGGATACCACTCCATTACGAGTGGTGGGTTTCCCCATTCGGAAATCTCCGGATCAAAGCTTGCTTACAGCTCCCCGAAGCATATCGGTGTTCGTCCCGTCCTTCATCGGCTCCTAGTGCCAAGGCATCCACCGTGCGCCCTTTCTAACTTAACCGTTAAAAAGAATCACTACGTGATATCTTGCATTACAATTGAATGTGAATTACTTCTGTTATCTAGTTTTCAAAGAACATTATCTCGAAGAATCGAATGATCCTTCAAAACTAAACAAGACAGGGAACGTTCTGTTTATAAGACCCACGGTCTTATATTCCGTTAAAATCCTTAGAAAGGAGGTGATCCAGCCGCACCTTCCGATACGGCTACCTTGTTACGACTTCACCCCAATCATCTGTCCCACCTTCGGCGGCTGGCTCCATAAAGGTTACCTCACCGACTTCGGGTGTTACAAACTCTCGTGGTGTGACGGGCGGTGTGTACAAGGCCCGGGAACGTATTCACCGCGGCATGCTGATCCGCGATTACTAGCGATTCCAGCTTCACGCAGTCGAGTTGCAGACTGCGATCCGAACTGAGAACAGATTTGTGGGATTGGCTTAACCTCGCGGTTTCGCTGCCCTTTGTTCTGCCCATTGTAGCACGTGTGTAGCCCAGGTCATAAGGGGCATGATGATTTGACGTCATCCCCACCTTCCTCCGGTTTGTCACCGGCAGTCACCTTAGAGTGCCCAACTGAATGCTGGCAACTAAGATCAAGGGTTGCGCTCGTTGCGGGACTTAACCCAACATCTCACGACACGAGCTGACGACAACCATGCACCACCTGTCACTCTGCCCCCGAAGGGGACGTCCTATCTCTAGGATTGTCAGAGGATGTCAAGACCTGGTAAGGTTCTTCGCGTTGCTTCGAATTAAACCACATGCTCCACCGCTTGTGCGGGCCCCCGTCAATTCCTTTGAGTTTCAGTCTTGCGACCGTACTCCCCAGGCGGAGTGCTTAATGCGTTAGCTGCAGCACTAAGGGGCGGAAACCCCCTAACACTTAGCACTCATCGTTTACGGCGTGGACTACCAGGGTATCTAATCCTGTTCGCTCCCCACGCTTTCGCTCCTCAGCGTCAGTTACAGACCAGAGAGTCGCCTTCGCCACTGGTGTTCCTCCACATCTCTACGCATTTCACCGCTACACGTGGAATTCCACTCTCCTCTTCTGCACTCAAGTTCCCCAGTTTCCAATGACCCTCCCCGGTTGAGCCGGGGGCTTTCACATCAGACTTAAGAAACCGCCTGCGAGCCCTTTACGCCCAATAATTCCGGACAACGCTTGCCACCTACGTATTACCGCGGCTGCTGGCACGTAGTTAGCCGTGGCTTTCTGGTTAGGTACCGTCAAGGTGCCGCCCTATTTGAACGGCACTTGTTCTTCCCTAACAACAGAGCTTTACGATCCGAAAACCTTCATCACTCACGCGGCGTTGCTCCGTCAGACTTTCGTCCATTGCGGAAGATTCCCTACTGCTGCCTCCCGTAGGAGTCTGGGCCGTGTCTCAGTCCCAGTGTGGCCGATCACCCTCTCAGGTCGGCTACGCATCGTCGCCTTGGTGAGCCGTTACCTCACCAACTAGCTAATGCGCCGCGGGTCCATCTGTAAGTGGTAGCCGAAGCCACCTTTTATGTCTGAACCATGCGGTTCAAACAACCATCCGGTATTAGCCCCGGTTTCCCGGAGTTATCCCAGTCTTACAGGCAGGTTACCCACGTGTTACTCACCCGTCCGCCGCTAACATCAGGGAGCAAGCTCCCATCTGTCCGCTCGACTTGCATGTATTAGGCACGCCGCCAGCGTTCGTCCTGAGCCAGGATCAAACTCTCCGATAAATGGATCACAGACTAAGTTCACTGCATCCTGCAGTAACGTCTGTGTGATCTGCATCGTGCAGACCTTAGTTTGACTGACTACGCACATCGCTGTGCGATTTATTTAAAACTTTGAATTAACAGGTACGTTTTGTCTTGTTTAGTTTTCAAAGATCATTATAATGGAGCGGGTGATGAGAATCGAACTCACGACATCAGCTTGGAAGGCTGAGGTTTTACCACTAAACTACACCCGCATTTTAAATTGGCGCGCCCGAGAGGAGTCGAACCCCTAACCTTTTGATCCGTAGTCAAACGCTCTATCCAATTGAGCTACGGGCGCTTATCAGGCGACTTAACTATCATACTATCAATCAGTGATGATGTCAAGTGTTTTTTTATTTCTTTTTGAAGTTGTTTTCTCAACCTCATTTATTATACACGTTTCTGAGAATTTGTAAAGTCTTTTTTCAAAAGCTCATTTTCTCTTTTAGCGTGATCGCTTTGTTCATCAGCGACGTTTAATAATATACCATGCCCCCTTAAATCGCGTCAACACTTTTACAAAAGTTTTTTCTCGCTTATTACTTCCTTCTATATATATAGAAAATAAAAAACAGGATTCCTAAGAACCCTGCATCTCTCTTGATTACCCGCTCACCTTGACCTCTGCACTTTTTCGCTCTGGTTTTTCATAAGTACGGAAGTTTTGTTCAAGCTGTTCAAGCGACAGACCTTTTGTTTCCGGCAGGAACCTTTTCACGAATATGACGGACGCTATTCCTAACAGAACAAAAATAAAGAAGGTTGCAGACAATCCGATGTTTGCGAGCAGAACCGGGAAAGTTAAACCGACAAGGAAGTTCGCGATCCAAAGGCAGAAGACAGTGACTCCCATACCAAGCCCCCGCAATCGAAGCGGGAATATCTCCGACAGCATCAGCCAGGTCACAGGAGAAACCGCTCCCTGCTGAAACGCAAGGAAAGTGACGGTTAACCCAAGAACTACATAAGGAAGTGAAGGGGATCCTTTCAGCACGACAGATAAAATGCCGATCAGCAGCAGCACGGCAGTCGTTCCGATCAGCCCCGTCATCAGCATCGGGCGCCGGCCGACTCTGCCGAGAAGCCATATGCCCACAAAAGTCGCAAGCACGGAAATCACACCGTTAGCGATATTGCCGATCAATGCAGCTTTTGTTTCGAAGCCGGCATCTTTTAGTATTTGAGTTCCATAGTACATAATTGAATTTACGCCGGTGAGCTGCTGCACTACAGCAATTCCGATTCCGATAAACACAATGCGGCGCACCCACGGAACGGCAAGGTCCTTAAATGTCGCCTGCTCCATCTCCGCTTCCTTATGAAAAGCAGATTCAATCTCGGCGAGTTCTGACTTTGCTTTCTCGTCATTCCGTATTCGCCGGAGAACGCGCAAAGCATCTTCTTTTCTTCCTTTAGAAACCAACCAGCGCGGACTTTCGGGAACTTTCAGCATACCGAAAAACAAGAATACCGCCGGAAGAGCCGCGATAACGAGCATGTAACGCCAAGCGTGAGACGTATCACCGAGCACATTGCCGATGATGGCATTACACGTGAAGGCAAGCAGCTGGCCCGTTACAATCATCAGTTCATTTTGGGTAACCATTCTCCCCCGGCTTTCCGCCGGCGACATTTCAGCCAAGTATGCCGGAACGGTTACGGAAGCTCCCCCGACAGCAAGCCCCAGCAGAAAACGAGAGATAATCATAACCGATACGTTAGGCGCCAGTGTACATCCCAGCGTCGCCGCAAAGAACAAAACGGCAAGGAAAAGGATATTTTTACGTCTGCCGTTATAGTCTGACAGCCGCCCTCCGAAAACTGCGCCGATCGCAGCCCCCAAGAGAAGGGAGCTTGCCACCATGCCTTCAGTCAGGGCCGTAAGATTAAGCTGGTCAGCTTTCGCCATAAAAGGAAGCGCTCCATTAATTACACCTGTATCGTAACCGAAAAGAAGCCCCCCGAACGTCGATACTAAAATGATGGTTCTCAAAAATGAATACTGGCTGCTATTTTTATTCATCTTCAAATCCTCCCAGTTTTTATACAGAGATATAAACCGAATATTCAGTTATCTATATTTACGCCTATAATGACTTACCCACGTTTCGACAATTCAAAACAGCTTTTATATAAAAAATCACTCGAAAGTGTCATCATTTATCATTTATATTTGCTCTCTCCTTTCGTCGAATTGTTACTTTATAGTTATTTTTTAGTTAAGTTGTAATTATATTATTAGCACTTATGTTATTATCTTAATTTTAAAAGCGCTTTCAGTCAATAAATATTTCAGATAATTTCAAAAATCTTCTAAATATGATCTACACATAATCAATATTTATTTAAAATCAGCTCACTTTCAGAATATACTCAATAATCATCTCAGTTTTAATCAATAAATGATTATATAATGAAAAAACCCCCAACTGCTGATCGGGGGTTTTTGTTTATTCTTCGTTCAGTTTAACGATCGTTCTCCCTCTCGCTTTTCCTTTTAAGAGAGCAGGAAGCGTGTCCGGCAGTTCCTCAAGTGTAATTTCCTTTTGAATAAAGGTCTCGAGATCCGCTGGCTTGAAATCTTCAGCCAGACGCTGCCATGTTTTCTTTCTTGTCTCCATCGGACAGGATACGGAATCAATTCCCAGGAGGCTGACGCCGCGCAATATAAACGGAAAGACCGTAGCCGGGAGTTTCGTTCCCGCTGTCAGTCCGCTCACTGCAACTGCTCCGCCGTACTGAATCTGGCTGAGAACTGAAGCAAGCGGCTCACCTCCGACCGGATCGACGGCTGCGGCCCATTTTTGTTTTTGCATCGGTTTTAACGTGCCGTTGTAAACTTCGTCACGGTGAATAACCGATTTCGCACCGAGACTCTTCAGATAGCCGCTTTCTTCTTCTTTTCCCGTACTGGCCTCTACGTCATAGCCTAATGCAGAAAGAATGGAAACCGCAAAGCTTCCGACGCCTCCTGTTGCTCCCGTCACCAGCACTTTCCCTTTTTCAGGGGCGGCATGGTTTTCCTCAAGACGCTGAACGGACAATGCGGCCGTAAAGCCGGCGGTTCCGATCGTCATGGCTTCTTTAAGAGTCAGACCATCAGGCAGCGGCACGATCCAATCTGCCGGAATGCGGGCCATCCCGCTATAGCCGCCAAAGTGGGAAACACCTATGCCGTAGCTTGTCGCAATGACTTTGTCCCCTTCTTTAAAACGGGCGTCATCTGAGGAAACGACGATTCCCGCTAAATCAATTCCCGGCACGAAAGGATACGAGGTTACGATCTTGCCGTCAGGAATGGCAGCCAAGCTGTCTTTGTAATTCACGCCTGAATAGCAAACCTTAATCAGCACTTCACCCTCGGGAAGGTCCTGAACTGCGAGCTCCTGTACGCTGACTGAAAACCGGTCTTCACGTTGATCGACTACTAACGCTTTAAATTGATCTGTCATCACTACGTCTCCTTAAAATGTATTGAATGGCTTTGAAAAAGCATAAACTAAGTTTGATTTGTTTTCAAATGTCCTGCCCCGTGTAGTATGATCAAAAGAAAAAACAGCGAAAGAGTGGTTAGCAGCATGTCTGATAAACAAAACAATGATAACAAAAATAACAACAGCAGTAATCAAACATTACCGGACATTATTCATACCGCCGTTTTCAAGGCGCCGCTGCAAGTGGTCTGGGATACGGTCTCCACTGCGGACGGACTGTCTCTCTGGTTTATGCCGAATGATTTCACGCCTCAAGAAGACAGTGATTTTCAGCTGGAATCTCCATTCGGTCCGTCTCCGTGCAAGGTGCTGGATATCGAAGCGCCGTACCGCCTTTCTTTTTCATGGGATACGGAAGGCTGGATCGTTTCTTTTATCTTGAAAGAAACGGAAAGCGGAGATACGGAATTCACTCTCATTCACGGCGGATGGAAAGAGCCGGATGCCGTCATCAATAAAGTCAATCGGAAAAGCTCGGAGATTCACAGTACGATGGACCAAGGATGGAACGGGCTTGTGAACACGAAGCTCCGCGGGGCGGTCGAGGCTTAATGCAAAAGGACGGGACACACTTTCCGTCCTTTTTTTGCTGCCGATACATAAAAACCGACTTTGCTAAGACACTAACAGAAGAACCGAAAACTGTTTTCAGCGGGCGCTGTTCATGTACTATTACAAAGAAGAACTGATCAATATCATTAAGCCGGATCCGGCCGCCGCCAAGGTGCTTCAGGAAATTTTAGGCGGGCACTACGGAGAAATGCGGACGATGATGCAATACTTTTTCCAAAGCTCTAATTTCAGGGGAAAAGAAAAGCAGTTCCGCGACCTGCTTCGCGGCGTATTTTTAGAAGAAATTGCACACGTTGAGCTCGTCCAGCATACGATTAATGCGCTGCTCGATGAAAGCGGGGCTGAGGGCCCCGGAAATCAGGCTTCAGATCAGGCGCCGATTGACGAAGCGGTGAAGCATGCCAATCCGCACCATTATATTATTGGGGCGCAAAGTTCTCTGCCTGCAGATGCAAGCGGCAATCCATGGAGTGGCTCTTGGGTCTACAATCACGGGAATCTGATTGCCGACTTATTGGACAATGTCGTGCTGGAATCAACCGGCGTGCTGCAAAAAACGCGCATTTATGAAATGAGTTCTAATCAGACGTTCAGAGAAACACTTGGTTTCCTGATTGTCCGTGACAATGCCCATCAAAATGCTTTTACAAAAGCGCTGGAAACACTGGGTGTTGAATGGGGCAAATTATTCCCCGTGCCGAATTATGACATTGAGAAATATCCGGAGTGCCGTAAATTCGTTGAGATGGGATATCATAATACCCAATTTAATTTCAGACTGGATCCGACACGGATCGGAGAAATTCTGCAAGGACAGACGCCGAGCCGAAACGGCGGCGAATTAAGTGTGTCTGAGCCGCCTAAAGGGTTCCCTGTGCCGGAACTTCCTGAGCTTCCGAATGAGCACAGCCCCGGACTGAAAGATATGAACTTGTAATAAAAAAACGCCTGCTTCGGGCGTTTTTTTATTTTTATAGATGTAAGGTTTGAACGTGAGCAAAACGGGGAATATAAGCGGGGAGATCTTGACATGCGGCCGTATCAAGTCACTCCATTATGATTTGAGCATACTGCTGTACATACTTCAGCATATAAAGCTGTCCTAATTTTCCAGCCGGCCGGCTGGGTATGTTCGAATGATAATGGGAATTATGTAAATAGAACATGTCTTATAAGGAGGCAGCGAATGTCTAAGCAAGGAAACTTCCAGAAATCTATGTCACTTTTTGATCTTATTTTAATCGGCATGGGAGCCATATTCGGTTCAGCATGGCTGTTTGCCGTCAGTAACGTCGCCTCTAAAGCGGGCCCATCAGGCATTTTTTCCTGGCTGATCGGCGGGGGAATCATCTTATTGATCGGCTTAGTTTATGCGGAACTGGGCGCCGCGCTGCCGCGGACCGGGGGAATTATCCGGTATCCCGTATATTCACACGGACACCTGGTCGGATATTTAATTTCCTTTGTCACCATTGTGGCCTACACGAGCCTTATTTCTATAGAAGTCACGGCAGTCCGCCAATACGTGGCGTATTGGTTTCCAGGGTTGACCGTGAAAGGTTCTGACTCGCCGACAATTGCCGGGTGGATATTGCAATTTGCGCTGCTCTGCATGTTCTTCCTCCTCAATTACTGGAGTGTCAAAACCTTTGCAAAAGCAAACTTTATTATTTCGATTTTTAAATATGTCGTTCCGATTACGGTTATTATAGTACTGATTTTTCATTTTCACCCGGGCAATATGACCGTTCACGGATTTGCGCCTTTTGGTTTCACCGGAATTCAGGCCGCGATTTCTACCGGCGGTGTCATGTTCGCCTATCTTGGGCTGCACCCGATTGTGGCTGTCGCAAGTGAAGTGCAGAATCCGAAGCGGAACATTCCGATCGCATTGATTGTCTGTATTATCGTTTCTACTATTATTTACACCGTGCTGCAGCTCACTTTTATCGGGGCGATTCCGGCGGATACCCTGAAGCACGGATGGCCGGCTATCGGGAAGGAATTCTCTCTTCCGTTTAAAGATATCGCCGTTTTGCTCGGATTAGGGTGGCTGGCGACATTGGTTATTTTAGATGCGATTTTATCACCGGGCGGTAACGGTAATATCTTTATGAATACGACTTCACGTCTCGTCTACGCCTGGGCCAGAAACGGAACTTTATTCAGCATCTTTTCTAAAGTCAATAAAGAAACCGGGACACCGCGTGCCTCCCTTTGGCTTTCGTTCGGTCTGGCTGTTTTTTGGACGCTGCCGTTCCCTTCTTGGAACGCTCTTGTGAACGTGTGCTCCGTCGCATTGATTCTGTCTTATGCGATTGCGCCGATTTCTTCAGCGGCGCTGAGGGTGAACGCGAAGGATATTAACAGACCGTTTTATTTAAAAGGGATGAGCATCATCGGGCCGCTGTCGTTTATTTTCACTTCTTATATTGTATATTGGTCCGGATGGCGCACCGTATCCTGGCTTCTCGGTTCCCAAATTGTCATGTTTCTGATCTACCTCTGTTTCAGTAAATATGCTCCCAAAGATGATGTCAGCATACGGCAGCAGCTGAAATCAGCATGGTGGATCGTCGGCTTTTATGTGATGATGCTGATTTTCTCCTATCTCGGCTCGTTCGGCCACGGATTGGGCATTATCAGCAATCCGCTTGACCTGATTCTGATCGCCATCGGTTCGCTCGGTATTTATTACTGGGCAAAATATACGGGACTGCCGAAGGCTATGATCGACAGTGATAAATGATGAACGCCGGAAAGAAGCATGATCTTCTTTCCGGCCTTTTTATTTACAAAAAAGCGAAAATACGATAAAATGAATGACAGTCATTCATAAAAGGAGGAACCCCTCTATTGGCAAAACAAAGCTCGGGAAAATATGAAAAGATCCTGCAAGCCGCGATTGAAGTCATTTCTGAAAAAGGATTAGACAAAGCATCCATTTCAGAAATCGTCAAAAAAGCCGGAACGGCCCAAGGGACGTTTTACTTATATTTTTCTTCTAAAAACGCCCTCATATCAGCGATTGCAGAAAACCTGCTTGATCATACGCTGGACAGAATCAAAGGGAAAACGGACGGCACTGAAGATTTTTGGACGGTGCTGGACATTTTGGTTGATGAGACATTTCACATCACCCGGCTTCATAAAGATATTATCGTCCTCTGTTATTCCGGTCTTGCCATCGATCACTCAATGGAAAAATGGGAGGCCATTTATCAGCCTTATTATTCCTGGCTGGAAGGCGTCATCAATACGGCCATTGAGCAGGGTGAGGTCATCAGCGGCATTCATGTCAGATGGACGGCCAGAACGATTATCAATGTTGTCGAGAACGCGGCTGAACGGTTTTATATCGGCTGTGAACAGGATGTCGATCTCGAAGTATATAAAAAAGAAATATTCAGCTTTCTCAAAAGAAGCTTACAGAAATGATTGGCAGAGACCGATCATTTTTGACCGCCATAAAAATGACTGACATTCATTCATAATTGAGGTGACTGTAAATGTATTGGCTGCTTGTACTGATAGCCGGACTGTTAGAAGTGGTTTGGGCGTCCGCTCTGAAACATGCGGACTCGCTCATTGATTGGATCGGTATTTTCCTGCTGATTGCCGTCAGCTTCCTGATGTTGATTCGTTCTTATAAAAAAATACCGATGGCTGCCGCATACACCGTTTTTGTCGGAATAGGCACCGTCGGCACATATGTAACGGGCGTCATTTTAGGAGAACCTTTTTCAATCGGGCAAATCTTCTTTTTGGCTCTGCTGTTGTCCGGTATTTTAGGAATGAAGGTATTTACGAAAGAAACTGAAACAAGGGGTGAACATTAATGGCTTGGCTGCTGTTATTTATTGCCGGAGCGGAGGAAGTTGTAGCGGCCGTTGCCATGAAACATATTGACGGTTTTAAAAAAAAGTGGCCGCTGATTGTCATGGTAACAGGCTTTATGCTTTCATTCTTTTGCCTTTCCGGAGCGATGCAGGTTCTTCCCACAGGTGTCGCGTATGCGGCTTGGACCGGGATGGGAAGCATCGGCGTATCAGCCGTGGGTATACTTTGGTTTAAAGAAAAATTCAATCTGTCACAATTGGTGTCTCTGGGGCTTATCCTCATCGGGGTCATCGGTTTGAAACTGACAACGTGATGTCCGGAGACAGCTTTTTAAATAAAAAACAAAGGGCCCTAAGCAGACCCTTTGTTTTTTTATGCAGTTTTAATCTGTTCTGCTTTTCCGGCCCCGACACCGAAAATGAAAATCAGAACGGAGACCGCGATCAGCATGAATAACGGAACCGTCCAGCCGTGCGTGATATCATGCAGCAGGCCGAATACGAGCGGTCCGAACGCGGCAAGCAAATATCCGAATGACTGGGCCATTCCCGAAAGCGCCGCGGCTTCATGGACATGGCGGGTCCGCAGGCTGAAGAACATCATTGCCAGACTGAACGCACAGCCTCCCGCAATTCCGATCAAAATGACCCATAGCGGAGTGAGAGCCGGGCTTCCGAAAAGAACGCCGGCAATGCCGATAAGGAAAAATAAAGCCGTCAGTCCGGCGAGTGCGCGCTGGTTTTTCATTTTAGCGGCAGCGATCGGCACGATAAAAGTAATCGGCAGGACTGAGAATTGCATTAATGAAAGCATCCATCCCGCCTTACTTGAGCTGAGTCCATTCTGCTGAAGAATTTCCGGCAGCCAAGCGATGATGGTGTAAAAAATAAGGGATTGCAGCCCCATGAACAACGTCACCTTCCAAGCCAGAGGAGACCGCAGCAGACTGCTTTTCTTCTCTCCATTTGTCCCAGTCGTGCGGACGGGCAGTTCGCGTCCTTTCATTTGCGGAATCCACATGATAAGCGCAATGAAAGAAAGGATAGCCCAGCAGCCGAGCGCGCCTTTCCAGCCTAACCCCGCTGAGGAGGCGATCGGAACGCTGATGCCGGATGCAATCGCGCCGCACAGATTCATAGAAACCGAGTAGACGCCGGTCATGACGCCTAAATTTCCGGGAAACTTATGTTTAATGAGACTCGGCAGCAGGACGTTGCATACGGCGATCGACAATCCTAACAGGATCGTTCCGAAAAAGAGAGTGCCGATCCCTGCGATGGAGCGCAGCAGAGTTCCGGCTGTCAGGACAATTAATGATGACAGTAAGACAATCTCGGTCCCGAAGCGCCGGGACAATAAAGGAACAAACGGCGACAGACATGCAAAGGCCAAAAGCGGCACTGTCGTAATGGTGCCGGCAGCCGCATTGGTCATTCCGAGGCTGTCCCGAATTGAGGAAACGAGCGGTCCGACCGATGTCAGAGGCGCTCTGAGGTTGGCCCCTATCAATATGACTCCGATAACCAGCAATATCAGTTTTTTACGCTGACTTGCTTGCAGAATTTGATGTTCGTCTTCAATTTTCATGTTCATCCTCCATGTGTATTGTATCTTTAAATACTGTGATGTATTGGTTGACGGCCTCCATGGCCTCATCCGGTTTCTGTCCGGCAATCGCAGCGGCAAGCTGGGTGTGGATCCGGATAGCAGGCGTAATTTCCAAGAGATTATGGACTGACGCACAAAGCGCATCCGTCATATGCTCGTATAGATCAGAAAGCATATTGTTATGGGCCGCCTGTACAATTGTTTTGTGCAGTTTAATGTCAGCTTCGGCATACCGTTTTCGATCTTCATTTTGCAAGGCCGCTTCACATTCATCTAAGCATGCCTTCAGTGCTTTCAGGTCTTCGTCATTACGCCTTTGGGCCGCCAATCGTGCAGCTTCTCTCTCAAGTGCGTATCTGACTTCTAATGTTTCAAGCAAATTTGATTTTTTAATATGGCGGTAAAATGCCGCGCCGAGGACACTGGATGAGCTGACATACGTACCGCTCCCCTGCCTAGTCTGAAGAAGGCCGGCATGTACGAGCGCCCGAATGGCCTCACGTAATGTGTTTCGGCTCACATCAAATTGCTTCATTAAATCCAGCTCAGGGGGAATGCGCGTCCCGACCGGCCATTTATCCGATTGTATTAACGATTCAATTTGCGCCACCACTTGTTCTACGAGCGACAGTCTGCTTGTTTTGGATATCTCCATCAAAACACCTCTGTAATTTGTAGGATGATTCTATCATTGGGTAATATAACATAAATGAAGCGAAGATGTAAATCAGCCGCAACGAAAAAAAGTGAGATTTCTCTCACACTTCGGCGCTTTATGAACGTTTTAAATTGACTGACGTCACGACGAACTTGTCATGGCGGCGGCGATTTTTTCGTATTTATTCATCGGTTTCCTCCGGCTGTGTAATGTTTGATCTGTATAGACTCCTTATGGTTATCATAAATTTTTTTCTGCTTCATCAATGACCCGCTGTTGAAATTGAAAGGATTTCCTCGAATTTTCTATGGAATCTCTCTCACTATTATGGTAGAATTCTTTGCAGAAACGGACACAAACGAATATTGTATACATTGTATAACCTCAATGATATGGTTTGAGGGTGTCTACCAGGAACCGTAAAATCCTGATTACAAAAAATTGTCCCGCACACTTTTTGTAATCAGGATTTTTTATTTTCTAAAAAATAAAAAAAGGAGTATCTGTACATGAATTTCAAAGTATTTCTGCTTGCAGCATCTACTATTGCAGTCGGATTGGTTGAATTAATTGTGGGCGGTATTCTCCCGCAAATCGCTTCCGACTTAGATATATCCATCGTCAGCGCGGGGCAGCTGATCAGCGTATTTGCGCTCGGTTACGCGGTATCCGGCCCGCTGCTTTTGGCAGTGACGGCAAAAGCTGAACGAAAGCGGCTTTATTTAATCGCACTTTTTGTTTTCTTCCTGAGTAATCTGGTCGCTTATTTCAGTCCTAATTTCGCCGTGCTGATGGTGTCACGGGTGCTCGCTTCCATGAGTACGGGACTGATTGTCGTCCTTTCTTTAACGATTGCCCCTAAAATCGTAGCGCCGGAATACAGAGCGCGGGCGATCGGCATCATTTTCATGGGCTTCAGCTCCGCAATCGCTTTAGGCGTGCCTGTCGGCATTATCATCAGCAATGCTTTCGGATGGCGCGTTCTGTTTTTGGGAATCGGCGTATTATCTCTTGTTTCCATGCTGATTATCAGCGTCTTTTTTGAAAAAATACCTGCTGAAAAAATGATTCCGTTTCGTGAGCAGATCAAGACGGTCTGGAACGCCAAAATTGCCAGCGCACATCTTGTCACCTTGTTTACACTGGCTGGGCATTACACACTCTATGCCTACTTTGCGCCTTTTTTGGAAACAACGCTTCATTTGAGTTCCGTTTGGGTCAGTGTATGCTACTTTTTGTTCGGCCTGTCAGCGGTATGCGGCGGACCGTTCGGCGGCTGGCTGTATGACCGTTTGGGATCATTTAAAAGCATCATGCTTGTGACTGTTTCTTTCGCTTTGATCCTGTTTATCCTTCCGCTGTCAACGGTTTCTTTAATCATTTTCCTGCCTGCGATGGTGATCTGGGGATTGCTCAGCTGGAGCCTTGCGCCGGCGCAGCAAAGTTATTTGATTAAAATTGCGCCTGAGTCTTCCGATATTCAGCAAAGCTTCAATACATCCGCTTTGCAAATCGGCATTGCGCTCGGGTCAGCCATCGGCGGCGGCGTGATCAGACAAACGGGTTCTGTCACAGCAACCGCCTGGTGCGGCGGTTTGATTGTCATTATCGCTGTCGCGTTAGCTGTGTTTTCTTTAACGAGACCCGCTTTGAAAAGAAAATCCGCATAAGTGTGAGACCGCAAAAAAGCCAAAGGAGTTCCTTCGGCTTTTGCGGTCTTTTTTTATTTTGCGGCGGAAAGCTCGTCTTCTGTCACCCATTTATGGTTCGTTACTTTTTGGCCGCCGTCCGTCGGTGTATAGTCGACCATATAAACGGTTGTCTTTTTGGCTGAATCAATAACGGCTTCGGCGCCCTTCATGCCTTTCATATGGGATGCCTCGATGACGGCCTTGTCACCCGGCTTTAACGTCTTATCACCGGCGCCCTTTAATTCTTCCTGAATGACCCATTTATGATCTTTAACGCGCTTTCCTCCAGTTGTCGGCGTGTAAGATACACTGTAAACCGTTGTATCATAAGCACCTGTTACCGTTCCTTGCGCATTTTTCATGCCCTTCATATGAGAAGCTAAAATCATGACGTCACTGCCGACTTTATAAGTCGGATTTTCGGCCTTCTTTAAACCTTTCGGCACCTCGGATGAACCTGAGTGATTCATGTCTTCGTGAGCGTGCGTTTCTTTGTCTTTCGCTTTTTCGCTTCCTCCTGAAGATTGGCTGTTGCATCCGGCAAGCGCCAGGACGGGAATGAGGAGAAACATGCTGAATAAAAATAATCTTGCTTTCATTTCAAGAACTCCTTTGCCTTTTTGATTTTTTACTTTTCCCTTTCGGTTCGTCAGTAAAACAAAAGATGAATTGCAGCCGGTCACCTCTCCTAATTCTTCAAATCTCTCTTCATTGCCTTTCGTCAGGTGAAATTGTTCACAAAATGTACACATTAATGGAAATGCAGTATAATTCAATTATCAGATAATAGGGGGAACTCATCATGAAAACGAAGGTTTTTGCGGTGGTATTGGGCGCTGTTTTAATGGTTGCAGGTTTGATTTTGGCAGAGGTTTCACTTTATATGGAATACATCACCATGCTCGGAGCTATGATTTTCTCTTCTATATTCATGTCAGAGCCGAAAAGGAAATTTCGCGTCATCAAAGGGGTTTGACTTTTCTATTACCGCCGTCTTCTCAGGACGGCGGTTTTTTTGTATGTCACTCAGTCTATTCGCAGAGCGGTTTCTTCTGTGCCGTCTTGATATAAAACGAAATGTGAGGCCGCTTGGTCTTTATCGCCGGCAAATTCAATTTCAAGCGGCAGCGCCCGGACAAAATAACGGGTTTCCGTCATTGGGAATAATTCGAATGGTGTCTGCCCGTCTATAGTAAGATACAATCGATTTTCTTTTACCGCCACCGATGCATGGGTATCATCCTGAAATGAGTAATCACCGATAAATCTGCTGTAAATCGCAGGATCGATATCTGCTTTTTTCTGATCCGCCGGACGTTTCGGAATCTCGTATGGCTGATCAAATAAGATCTTTACAGCCGCGGAAATCACAGCTTGTTCAAATTGATACGGTTGTTCCATATTGCTGAGATAGATCAGTGTTTTATTGTGGTCAATATAACGGATCATCAGAGTTGAATAGCCCGGCCAGCCTCCGTCGTGACTGACAACCTTCCCTTTTTGGGGGCTGTTTTGAATCATCCAGCCAAATCCATACCCGAAGTGCTCTTCTTCATTCCAATAGCCAGGTGTAAAAGCTTGGTCTTTCGTCTCTTTGCTGATGATTTCTTCCGTATAAAGAGCCTGATCAAACAGATATAAATCTCTTATCGCGGAGTTAACGGTTCCGTCACCTTGAATGCCGTCAAGGAAGACGACATAATTGGTTTCCTCAAGTTCATCAGGCAGGACATACTCTCCGGAATGCACATCATAGACATAGCCATATGCATAGTTCGGGATGTTTTCTTTACTCAGCCTTCTGTTATAAACCCGCGTATCGTTCATACGGAGCGGATGAAATACAGCTTGCTGCATAAATTCAGCAAAACTCATGCCTGATACAATTTCAATCATAACCGCTAACACAACATACCCCGTATTACTGTAAAGCCACCCCTTACCCGGCGGGAAATAAGCATCCGGTTTATGCTGCTTAAGCATATCAATCACATCTTGATTAACGGCAATTCTGTCCCGGTCCCAATGTGTTAAGAACAGCTCCATATAATCCGGCAATCCTGACGTATGATGAAGTAAATGCCGAATGGTAATGCCCGGATAAGGAAAATCAGGAAGCCACCGCTCTATCATATCGTCATACCGCAGCTTCCCCTGCTGCTCTAACTTCATAATCCCGAGAGCAGTAAACGGCTTCGATACTGAGGCTAATTCAAAGACAGAGCGGTCATTCAGCATCCTGTTTGTTTCCAGTTCTGCAGTTCCGAATGAACCCTGATATAAAATGCGGCCGTTTTCTGCCGCTAAAACAGCTCCGTTTATTTCATGCCTTCCGTCTAAAGTGCTGAAAAGCTGTTCAAAAGCTTGTTTTTTCTTATCCTTCATTATTATCCCCCATATAAAAACTGTATTTCTCTTTTATACGAATGGCTTTTATATGGGTTTCAATATTATTCCTAAAAAGGCACATGTTGGTAAATATACGATGATAATCAGAAGCCGCGGTGTTTTTATGACGATCTTTTATTCACACAATACAGTACAGGCTTCGAATTCAACATGCTTCTCATCTTTTTTTGCCCCGGCAATTTCCATAGTTGAAAACATCGCACAGACGACAGCTTTGTATTCGTTCATGACGGTTTGAATTTCAATCAGGAACCGTTCGGATGAAGCCGCGCATTCCGTTACGTACTCTTTCATTTTGCCGATAATATCATCTGCCTGACGGCTGAATCCTGCCGCCTCCAAATCACTCACAAACTGGTTTTTGTTCATCAAATGAATATGCATTTTCAGGCCCCTTTCAGCAGTAGGTTTGTGGTTATACCTACTGTAAAGGACAGGGTTGGATAAACTTTTAATAAAATATGAACAAACTATGAATTGGCGCATCTGCCTGACCCGCGTGCATCCGGCGGTGCTCCATACCATTCGAACTACCTGAAAATAATACTTCTTTACTCTATTAAAAACAGCTCATATATGATCTAATACTGTAAAATGATCGTTTAGGAGGCGGCCTATGTCAACAGCAGGAAACCGGCAAAAATTTTGGGTCAAGGCGATGCTTATAGCGGTCTTTGCTGTGTTTGTCTTCTCTTTTTCTGAGAATCATTCACAAAAGGACTGGCACGCGACAGTAGATCAGGCGTCCGTGAATGTTTTCGGCCAGCAGATCTTTGAAAAAGACCGTCTGGAAAAAACACTCGGCGCACGTGAGGCAGAATCTCTTCTGACTCTTATCAAACTCGCAAATGAAGAGCATCACATCATCTAAGAGTCTTTATAAAAAGCCTGTTTCCCTTTTTACAGCGGAAACAGGCTTTTTTCGTGTATTATTTTTTTTGTTCAATAAACCGGTCGATCCGGGCCAGAACATCTTTCATGTCCATGCATTCTTTAAAGCTTTCGTTAATGGCTTGAATGCCTTGTTTATATTTCCGGTTATGCAGCACTTCTTCTGCAGCAAGCTTTAACTTTTCAGCGCTTAATTCATCTTTTTGCACTGTATAGCCGGCATTCAGTTCAGTCAGGCGGCGTGCAATCATCGGCTGATCTTTATCATGCGGGATGACAACCAGCGGCACTTGATAATGAATGCCTTCATTTACACTGTTCATTCCGCCATGTGTAACAAATAGGTCAGCCTGCTCCAGCACCTCAAGCTGCGGCACGTATGGAGCGATGATAAAGTTTTCCGGCGCCTGTTTGATTTTCGACAGATCGGCTATTTCTCCGGCGGCGATGACAACCTTGCCTTCAAAATCTGAGAACGCGTCTATGCACAGATTGAAAAACGCTTCCGTGTCCCAGAGTACCGTCCCCATTGAAATATAAATGACTTTTTCATCCTTTAAAGAATCAATCGGGAAGTCGGCGTGCCCCTTTCTCTTCGGAAAACTTGGACTGATAAATAAATACTCATCTCCGAACGTCTCGCTTTCGGGCTGAAAATATCTGCTTGTATAGACGACGTTCAGTTCACCCGTGTTGTTCATAAATTGGAGCAGGCTGTCAGGAGCAACGCCGTATTTGTCTTTCATCTCAGCCAACAGCTCTTCACATTCCCTATCCGGCTGAAACGGCACGCCCGATTCCGGATGGAGCGGGAGGGTTTTCAGGCCGTCTTCGTTGAGCAGGAAGGATGCTGAAGAAGAGATGCCGGGAATGTTGAGATAATCTCTCACCAGCTCTCCCGCACCGAATTTATCATAATAGACGGCGTCGAATTGAATGTCCTCAGCCAGACGCTGCACAATATGTAAAATCTCCAGTGACGTTTTGATATGAATTTTTAAGAATGGCAGTATGCCGGACGGGCTGTCTGGATCAATGGGTGTCATTCTGAGCAGATCGCGGTGAAGGTGAACCTCCGCCCCTACTCCTTCCAGCCTGCTTTTGTATTTTTCCGTTGAGATATAATGAACGTGATCGCCCCGTTCACTGAAGGCCTTTGTCATACCGAGGGTCGGGTTTACGTGTCCTTCTGCGGGAAAATTGACCATGAGAATATGTTTTGCCATTTTCAAACTCCTTTGCCTTTTTTGCGCTTTTTCCATATCCATCATAAATGAGCAGAAAAAATCATGCAAGAAACATCAGTCAGGTCTTTATTGCAGTTTGATGACACCGCAAAAAAAAGGACAAGGCTTTTCGCCTTGTCTATCGTGATGATTCGTCTGTTTCTTGTGCTTTCAGCACGCCTTTCAGATGTTCTGCATCGTGCTTGAGATGTTCCGTCATATAGTGCACAGCTTTTGTTTTGTCGCCTTTTTTTATTTCTTCAAAGACTTTCCGGTGCTCATGTAAGATCACTTCCGCACGGTCATCCCCTTTAAAATTAAGGACTCTGCAAAAATGAATCAGCACATTGACATGCTCAAGCAGCTTGGCCAGCTGACTGTTATGGCTGAACTCCACAAGGAGCTGATGAAACGTTTCATTCAAGGAAATAATCTCCGTCTCTTTGACGCCTTTATGGATGGCTTCTTCCGTCTCCCGCAGCTGTTTTTCGATGAGTTCAATTTCACTCTCAGCCGCTTCATCAATGACGAGTTCGACCGCCAGTGATTCAAGTGACATTCTGATTTGATAAATCTCTTCAACATCCTTTACGGATAAAGAATAGATGACAAAGCCGTTTCGATCGTCTGCCGTCAGAAGTCCGTCCTTTTCAAGGAGCCGCATCGCTTCTCTGACCGGCGACCGGCTGACTCCGAAATCCTTGGCCAGCTGTGTTTCATTCAGCCGTTCTCCCGGTTTAAAAATCCCGTCAAATATCATTTTTTTCAATTGGGAATAAAATTGCAGATAATACGGGGTTGGCTTATCTAATTTAAAGTTATCCATCTTTCCTACCTCTTCATACAATTTAGGCCTTATTGTTACCAAGATCATATAACAGTTTATCTATGGAAGCAACATTCCCGAGCTTGTCAGCATAGCGAATGTGGCGTAATATGGAATTATAACAAACGACGGTCGACGGTCTGCCGTAAACCGAAACAATTCATTCAGGGGGGATGGAATATGAAAACATACAAGATTGCCAGCATACCGGGGGACGGTGTGGGAAAAGAAGTCGTTCCGCAAGCGGAGCGGGTGTTGAACGCAATCGCCGAATTACATGGGGGCATGGCATTCGATTTTACTTCTTTTCCGTGGAGCTGCGAGTATTACTTGGAGCACGGAACCATGATGCCGGATGATGGATTAGAAACGTTACAGCACTTTGATGCTTTGTTTTTAGGAGCGGTAGGGAATCAAAAGCTCGTCCCCGACCATGTTTCGCTGTGGGGGCTGCTCATCAAGATACGCCGGGAATTTGAACAGGTGATCAATGTGCGGCCGGCGAAGCTGCTGCCGGGCATCACGTCCCCTCTCGTTAACCCTAAGGATTTTGATCTGCTGGTCGTCCGGGAAAACAGTGAGGGCGAGTACAGCTCTGTCGGCGGCAGAATGTATCAGGGCGAAGACGAAATCGCCATTCAAAACGCGGTCTTTTCCCGCAGAGGAACGGAAAGAGTGATGCGGTATGCCTTTGAACTGGCGGCAAATCGGAAAAAACACGTCACAAGCGCGACGAAATCCAACGGTATTGTTCACTCGATGCCGTTTTGGGATGACATCTTTAAAGAGGTCAGCCAGGAGTATGCCGGGATTGAAACGGACTCGCAGCATATTGACGCACTGGCGGCCTTTTTTGTCACTCACCCAGAGCGCTTCGATGTCATTGTCGCTTCAAACCTGTTCGGAGATGTGCTGACAGATATCGGCGCGGCGATTATGGGAAGCATCGGGATCGCTCCCGCCGCCAACATCAATGTAAACGGCAAATACCCTTCCATGTTTGAGCCTGTTCACGGCTCCGCTCCGGATATTGTCGGAAAAGGGATTGCCAACCCTATCGGCCAAATATGGACGGCTAAATTAATGCTCGATTCATTCGGAGAAGAGGAGCTGGGCAATCTCCTCCTGCAATCAATTGAAACGGTCACAAACAGCGGCGTCCTGACCCCGGACGTCGGCGGAAAACATTCAACGGAAGACGTCACTTCCGCTATTATTTCTCAAATAAAAAAATAACATTTTATAAGGAGAGAGAAAATGGATTCTTTTCGTGAACAATTTGAAAAGCATGTGACCCATGATTCAATTGAGGTAAATGGCATCCGCCTTCATTACGTCTTTGCGGGAAAGGAGGAGGCTCCCCCCGTCATTCTCCTGCACGGCTTTCCGCAAAGCTGGGTGACGTGGCGTTATGTAATTCCGACGCTTGCCGCTTCTCATAGAGTCATCGCTGTTGATCTGAGGGGCTACGGCGATTCTGAAAAGCCGGGCGGCATAAACGGCTATGATAACAAAACGATGGCAAGCGATATACAAGGTCTGATGCGCCGCCTGCATATACAAAAAGCGTTAATTGCCGGGCATGACAGAGGCGCCAGGGTAGCAAGGCGGCTCGCTTTAGATGCTCCGGAGCTGGCGGCAGGCCTTGTGCTCATTGACATTATGCCGACTGAATACGTCTATGATTCTCTGACGGCAGCTGAAGCGGCAAAAAAATACTGGCACTGGACATTTCAAGTCGTTCCCCATCTGCCGGAAGAATTAATAAGAGGAAAAGAAGAGGAATATCTTAGATTTTTATTAAGCAGAGGTGACGGGCTTTTTGACCTGCTGACATCAGACGGCGCCTGGGACCGGTACTTAGCCGCCTGGAAGCAGCCCGGCGCTGTCCAAGCTGCGCTTAACGACTACAGAGCCGCTTATCACATTGATTTGCCGAGATATCGTTCAGAAAAGGAAGCACAGAAAAAACTGGATGTTCCCACGCTTTTGCTGTGGGGAGAAAAAGGGAACTTAGCCGGCCTTCCCGTGCTTGACACATGGAGAGAATCAATTCGTGAAGTCAGCGGATATGAGGTAAAAGGCTGCGGCCATTACGTCCCCGAGGAAAAACCGACAGAAATTGCCCGCAGGATTATCGATTTTTCAAAAACGGTTTTTTAAGGGGCGCACCACACCGAAACAGGCAGACTCTTAAAACCCGGCCTGATGATTTACCATCTCTATCACAGGCCGGATCATTCATAAGTGAAATGGTTCTGAACCAGTTCCTCTCTTTTTCCTGCTTGCTGCCTTAATCAAAATAAACGGGTTCGTCCGGATGTTTGAGATATGCAAACATCCTTTCAATCTGACTTTCCGTATTGCGGGCTTCAGACAGCGGCGGCAGCTCCGTTTCTGCAAAAAAAGCGGCCGCGCTGGTTTCCGTTCCCTCCCTGAGCTGTCCGCCGATGATCTCACATTTGATAAACACTTTGTAAACGTGGGCAGCGGACGGCGGATGGGAATGGCATTTCTTATCCATTACAGCTAACAGTTTGACCGGCTTTACGTCAATGCCCGATTCCTCTTTTACTTCCTTGACAGCTGCTTCGCCCGGAGAGATCCCGATATCGGCCCACCCGCCCGGCAGCGCCCATCTGCCGTCGCTTTTCTCTCTTACCATTAATATGCTCTGATCTTTAAAAACTGCCGCTCTGATATCAACTTTCGGAGTGGGATAGCCCGTGTCATCGGCGAATACGTCTTTGATGATCCTTTTGTCGATGCCGGTATGATGCGCCATGATATCCACGCTTATTTTTCTTATTTCTTCAAATCTCTCAATATCATATATGTCTTTGGAATAAGCCAGCCCCGCTTGCGCCGCGGATTGAAGCTGTTTTGCCCATTCAAGCCATTTTGGCTCCATTTTCAATCACCTGCCGATCTTTATGTTTTCACGAATACAGAAAATGCTGCCGGTTCATTAAACCCCAGTTTTTCCGCCGATGAGACTGGGGCCGGTTCTCCCCCCTGCCGGATGAAAGAGTTTTGGAATTCAACCGTTAGGAAGTATTTTTTGACGTCTTCGCTCATAATACCTCCTTGACGATATGGCAACCATATCCTTTATGATGATCATTGGATGATCTTCAGAAAAAGCGGAAGAGGAGTATGAAGGATGACGATTGAAATCAGAGCAGTGACGGAAGAAAACCGTGCCGATATACTGGCGCTTCATGTAAGTGAAAGCCAGGCTTTATTTATTGAAACCGCGGAAGAGTGTTTACAAGATGCTGAGGATTGCCGGCATTATCAGCCGGCCGGCCTTTATGTTGACGGGGAGTTGGTCGGCTTTGCCATGTACGGCTGGTTTCCGGAATATGATGAAGAAAATAAAAACGGCAGAGTGTGGCTTGACCGTTTTTTCATTGATGAACGATACCAGGGACGGGGATTAGGCAGACTGATGCTTGATGCCCTTATCCATCATCTCGCTCAATTATATGGTTGCAGACGGATTTATTTAAGCCTGTTTGAAGATAACGTGCACGCACTGCGCCTTTATCAAAAATTCGGCTTTAGATTCAATGGAGAGCTGGACTCAAACGGGGAAAAAGTGATGGTCAAAGAGCTGCAGAGCGCTGTATAAAAGCATTCCGGCTTCTTGCCAATACTTTAAATTTGAGGTAACATAAAGATATTGAACGACGGTCGACGGACAACGGTCGATCGCAAAACATCTGGTACAGCGGATCGAAACATTGTCATCAGCCATCTAAATGGAGGAGAAGATTGTGCTTATTATACTCGTTATGTTTCTGCTCGGGATTATTCTCGGGTTTATCGGCGCGGGGGGAGCCGGCTTTGTCATTGCACTTTTAACCATACTTTTTCACGTACCGATTCACACGGCTTTGGGCACTTCCTTAGCCGGAATGGCTTTCACAAGTTTGTCCGGGGCTTTCAGCCACTACCGTGAAGGCAATATTCAGATGAAAATCGGTCTCATCGTCGGCGTTTTTGCGGCATTCGGTTCATTTTTCGGGGCCAGACTTACTTCTCTTATCCCCGCAGATTTGCTGCATTACTTGACGGCGGGCATGCTGTTTTTATCTGCTCTATTGATTTTAGTCCGGTTATTTATTTTAAAAGAAACACAAGAGGACACCGGACCGCAAAGCAATCTGAACATATGGGTGAAAGCCGTTGTTCTCGGTATCATCGCAGGAATCTTGTCCGGAACATTCGGCATCGGCTCCGCCCCTATCATCCAAATCGGCTTAATGATTCTTTTGCGCTTATCCATCCGCCAGTCGGTCGGCACAACCATGCTAGTCATTATCCCGCTTGCAGTCGGCGGAGGTCTCGGTTATGTGACGGAAGGGTTTGTCGACTATATGCTGTTGGTCAAAGTGCTGATCGGAACGATGTGCGGCGCATATGTCGGAGCGAAATTCACCAATCTCGTGCCGAAAGTCATTCTGAAATCAGCTATCTTTTTAACACCGGCCATCGCCGGTCTGATGCTTTTATTTTAAACTGAACGGAAGGCGGCGGCCTCCCGTTTTTTTCTGTTTTCACCTGTTTTCGAAGAGCTTTTTCAGCTTTGCTTCCGTTTCGGTATGATCTACCGGCGTATACACGCTGCAGCGCAGGTCACTGTTTCCCTGAACCTGAAAAGAAGTCAGATTAAAGACCATTTTTCCCGCCTTCGCGTGGCGGAACTCAATTAATACTTCGGGAGCCGAGCTGACTTCGCTCTCATTCCACAGCGTATGAAACTCTGAATATGTCTTCTCCATTTCCTCTATAAACTGAGAATACCACGTATCCGCTACATACTGGCCGTAATACGTTCTGAAAATGGCAATGAAACCTTTCACAAAATGCTCCCAGTTCACGGCTAGACTTCTTAATTCTTTTCTTGAAAACAATAGCTCTATGAGATTCCGTTTTTCGGGGGGAATTTGTTCAAAATCTAAAAACACGTGAGCCGCCGCCTGGTTCCACCCTACGATATGACACCGCCTGTCCGAGATAATGGTGGGACAATAACGGAGCTCCTGCAGGATTTTCGAAAGGGACGGGCTGATGACCGCTTCTTCCTCCGCGGTAAACGGCTGTTTCACACCCTCATCAATGGCAAGCGCGTACAAATAATTTCTTTCATCTTTATTCAGCTGCAGCGCATCGGAAACGGCGTCCAATACACCTGCCGACACTTTAATGTCTCTGCCCTGCTCCAGCCACGTATACCACGTGGTGCTTACGCCGGCTAATTGCGCGACCTCTTCTCTTCTGAGTCCCGGCGTTCTTCTTCGCGTGCCCGTCGGCAGGCCGGCCATCTGCGGAGAAATTTTGGCCCGCTGCGTTTTTAAAAACTCTGAAAGAGCCTGCAGTCTTCCTTCTGATATCATTCCGAATCTCTCCTCTCCTACCCTAGTATTTATTATACTAGGATAAACAACAACTTGTAATAGGATAATTGCGAGTTACAATAAATACATACCGAAGGAGGAATGACCATGAAAAGAGTTGTAATCACCGGAATGGGAGTGATTTCACCTCTCGGCAATGATGTAAATACATTTTGGAAACACCTGACGGAAGGAAAATCGGGAATTTCTTTCATAGATTCTTTTGATGTCTCCGGCTCCAAGACAAAAATAGCCGGCACCGTCCGCGATTTTGACGCAGAAGAAAGATGGGGCAGAAAAGAAGCGAGACGGCTTGACCGTTTCAGCCAGTTTGCTTTAGCGGCAGCGGAACAGGCGCTGGAAAGCTCCGAAATTCAGCTCGATCAGATTGACCGTGAACGCCTCGGCGTGTACGTCGGCTCCGGAATCGGCGGCATCACGACTTTGATTGAGAATGTTCATACTTTAAATGAACGGGGAGCGCGAAAAGTGAGCCCGAGCCTTGTCCCTATGATGATCTCAAATGCGGCAGCCGCTCAAATCAGCATCAGATTAGGCGCGCTCGGCCCCTCACTTTCTCCGGTGACCGCGTGTTCCATCGGCAATACGTCGATCGGGGAAGCATTCAACGCCATTCGGAATGATGACGCGGATATCATGTTTGCCGGGGGCGCGGAGGCGGCGATTACCAATCTGTCACTGGCCAGCTTCGGCAATGCCCACGCCCTTTCAGCAAGAAACGAAGATCCCGCCGCGGCAAGCCGGCCGTTTGACGCGGATCGTGATGGATTTGTCATGAGTGAAGGCGCAGGCATCTTAGTATTAGAATCATTGGATAGCGCAATCAGCCGAAACGCCCCGATCCTCTGTGAGGTGCTCGGCTACGGCGCGAGCTCGGATGCCTATCATATGGTGGCCTCTCATCCGGAAGGAACGGGCGCTTACCTGGCGATGAAAAATGCTTTGAAGAAGGCGAACGTTTCAGCGGAAGACATTGATGTCGTAAGCGCCCATGCGACAAGCACAAAAGCCGGAGATCTCTCTGAAACGTTGGCCATCAAGAAATTATTCGGAGAGCTTGCCTATGACATTCCGGTCACGGCAAACAAATCAATGCTCGGCCACATGCTTGGCGCGGCAGGCGGAGTTGAAGCCATCGCTTTGACAGAAAGCTTGAGACACGGCATCATCCCGCCGACGATCAATCTGCAAAACCCTGATTCGGCGTGTGATTTGGACTATGTATCAGACGGTCCGCGACATCAATCGTTAACGATCGGCCTTTCCAACTCATTCGGCTTTGGCGGGCACAATTCAGCGATCGTGCTCAAGACATATGAATAACGGAACAAAAAAAAGGAGTGAATCATTTCACTCCTTTTTTGCTTTCTCCGGTTTAGTTGTTAAGGTGAAAAACGCGATGGAACCGATAACGGATGTCGTAAACATAATCGCCCCCATCGGGACGGCCGTCGCTTCATTCATTCCGACAAGCGGCGACACGATGGAACCGAGAAGAAGCGGAAGCATGCCGAGCAGTGCGCTTGCGCTTCCCGCGCGGTGTCCCTGCTTTTCCATCGCCAATGTAAAGGTGCTTGTCAGCGTCATGCCGATCGTAATCATATAAATAAAAATTGAAATCACCAGTGCCGCCAGCGGCCCGTGAATGATCGTCATGACGAGCAGAACGGCAGTCGCCGTCATCGCTGTAATCACGCCGATTCTCAGCAGGCTTTTTTCATGAATGATTCCGCCGAAACGCCCGATGATAAAACTTCCGGAAATGATCGCCAGACCGTTTATGCCGAATAAAATACTGAATACCTGCGGCGAGACTCCGTAAATATCCTGATACACAAAAGGCGTCCCGGAAACATACGCAAAGCTCCCGCCGTGAATAAAGCCGACCGTCAGCGCATAGCCGATAAATGACCGGTCTTTCAGCAGGCTTCCCATTGTCCGCACGGAATTTCCGATGGAACTCGGAATCCGCTTTTCCGGCGGGAGGGTTTCTGTCAGCTTGAGCGCAATGATGAGAACAAGCAAAAACCCGATAACGGTTAAAAAGAGAAAAATCGTATGCCATGATGCAAACGGGAGCAGTAAAATCGCGCCTCCCGTCATCGGCGCCACCATCGGCGCGACGGCGGTAATGACCATCAGTAGCGAGAAAAACTTAGAAAGCTCTCTTCCCGTAAACACATCTCTGACGATCGCACGGGACAGAACGAGCCCCGCCGAAGCGGTGAATCCTTGAAGAAAACGGGCAATCACTAATGTTGTAATGTTCGGTGCAAGCGCGCAAAACAGAGAAAACAAAGCAAATAAAAAAATACATAGTAATAACGGTTTTCTTCTTCCCTTCGCGTCACTTAACGGGCCGACAACAACCTGTCCGATTGTCAGTCCGATCAGACATGCGGTTAAACTGAGCTGGACAAGTGATGCGCGGGCGCTTAAATCTTCAGCGATTTCAGGGAAACTCGGCAGATACATATCTATATTCAGCGGCCCCAGTATCGCAAGCATGCCGAGAAGAAAAGCCAGCGCAAGCCGCTCCTTGCCGGTCGGATTATGCAGCATATCGTTCCCACCTTTCCTTTGTTAGTCTCTCAAAACATTTGTATATTGTATCATAATTTTTTCTTTATTTTTAAAAGTTTTCAAGCAGGGCAAGAAGACATAAAAAAACCAAGAGCCGTCACAGCCCTTGGTTTCAAATCGCGCGATGAAAATGTTTACGCATGCTTTTCTTTAAACGCTTTTGCGTATTGGTCGGCCGCTATGATAGCATCCGCCACGTCATCAGCCGTCACATCAAAAGCGGCATGAATCGTTTCTTCCTCAATCGTCGCGGCTTCTGCCACTTTCATAATATCCTCTTTCGAAGCGTCTTTTAATTTGATGTCTTCAAGTGTGACAGGCAGCCCCAAGCTGATATAAAACGCAATATACCGCTCAATTTCTTCAAGCGAACGTTTCTCCAGCGCCAACTGAACGAGCGTGCCGAATGCCACTTTTTCACCGTGGGTTAAGTGATGAATTTCTCCTTCAAGCGCGGTGAAGCCGTTGTGAATGGCATGCGCCGCAGCCAAGCCGCCGCTTTCAAATCCCAGTCCGCTCAGAAGTGTATTGGCTTCAACCACCGCTTCCAATGCGGGCGTAACGGCTTTCGCTTTTACAGACTCATAAGCGAGACGGCCGTATTTGAACAGAACTTCCTCACATTTTTCCGCGATAGCCTCTCCGGCGATTGTGGGAATTCCGCCTGCCATCGTTTTTCCGCCGCTGGCGATGACACTGCGCGCCTCTATCCACGTCGCCATCGCATCGGCAATCCCTGATGCTAAAAAGCGCGGCGGAGCTTCTGCGACGATTTTCGTATCGACCAGAACCAGATCAGGATTTTTATGATAGAAACGATAATTTTCAAACGCGCCTTGTTCAGAATACACGACAGACAGCCCGCTTGTCGGGGCATCCGTCGAAGCGGCCGTCGGCACGATAACAGTGTAGCCGTTTATTTCATCTGATACCGCTTTGGCCGTATCAAGCGTTTTACCGCCGCCGACTCCGATTACAATGGACGCGCCCGCTTTCTCTGCGATGCCCGCAATTCTTTTCATTTCTTCTTGGGAGGCTTCCCCGTTGAAAACCGCCTCTTCAGCCGAAATGCTGCTTTTCTTTAATTCAGCCGTCACTTTGTGACCCGCGATATCCCATACGGTTTTGTCTGCAATGACGATTGCTTTTTCACCAACGCCCTCAAGGTGTCCGCCGATCTTTTCAATTGCGTTTTTTCCCTGCACATATTTAGCCGGACTGATAAAAATTCGTTCCAATGTTCTCATCCCTTCTTTGCTGCTTTATTCCATTTCTCTAATCAATAGTTTAGAGAATAAAAACTCTTCTGATATAATTCCTTGTTTTTATTTCATTCAAACCTCATATATACAATAGAAAATTCAATTTTTACGTCATTGACAAGATGTGAAGGTGTCTATATAATCTTCGATATTGAAGCTGATCATTCTTTACTGAATGAACAAACGAGATTGTGAATGATTCGTCTTAAAAATTATTTAGTTCTGCTGGATAATTTTTGAGGCGTTTTTGTTTTGTATATATTTTTGACTGCGGAGGAGGTTTGCACATGAAGAATATTTGCAAGGATATACTGATGATTATGGCCGGAGCCTTTCTTATCGCGGCATCCGTGGAATTTTTCGTCATCCCGAATCATCTGGGGGACGGCAGCACCGTGGGAATCGCTCTCGTTTTATATTATCTTTTCCATATACCTGCAAGCATTACAACTCTGGTTGTAAATTTGATTTTTATCGGGCTGGCTTATAAATTTTTAACGAAAAAGACAATTTTATATACGATACTCGGCACGGGAATGACTTCTGTTTTTCTCAGCATCGTCAGCTTTATTCCATTCGGCGTGCACGACATGGTGCTCGGGATTGTATTCGGCGCTCTGCTGATGGGAGCGGGGCTGGCATTGATCTTTATCGCTGACGGATCTACCGGCGGAACCACGCTTTTGGCTTATTTATTGAATTATACAAAGGGCTTTAACATCTCCAAAAGCATGTTTTATATGGATTGCGTCATTATTTTCGCGTCCGTTCTAGCGATCGGCATCAATCATATGCTGTATACGTTTATATTTGTTTATCTGTGCGCCAAAATCGTCGATATTGTCATTGAAGGTTTCCATAATAAAAAAGCTCTCACCATTATGTCCGACCAATACGAAGAGATCGCCAAAGCCATCACGTCCGAATACGGCAACGCGGCGACGATTTTTTACGGATACGGGTATTACGGAAGCAAAGACAAGCGCATTATCTATGTCGTCATTAAGAAGAACGAATTGCTGAAAATCAAAAAACACGTTCAAAAAATTGATCCGAAATCATTTATCGTTATTCATGAAGTAAAAGAAGCTGTCGGAGGGCAATTCGGCTTTACTAACCTGCCTGCCGCCGCCAATGAGAAATAACCGCCTGCAGTGTACAGCTGCAGGCTTTTTATATCGCCCTCCCCGCTCAAAGGTTTTTGCATCTTTTCGATCGAAGTATTAGGATGAAACCTTTTGGATGGGAGAATGTAAAATGAAGATCAAAACCGACAGACTCGTGATCCGGACATTTGAACGTGAAGATTGGCAAGACGTTTATGAGTACACGTCAAATCCGGAGGTCATGAAGTATATACCGGAGGGCGTCTTTTCCGAAGAAGACGCCAAGAAATTCGTTATTGAAAACAGCGGTGAACATGCTGAAAAGTATCCCGTTTTATTGAAGGATGAAAAAACGGTCATTGGTCACATTGCTTTTTTTAAGTATTTTGGCGACCATACGTATGAAATCGGCTGGGTGTTTCACCCGGAATATCAGGGCAAAGGATATGCTTCAGAGGCTGCACGCGCCGTGCTGGCATTCGGGTTTAACGAGATGAAATTACACCGAATCATTGCGACATGCCAGCCGGAAAATACGGCTTCGCACCGGGTGATGGAAAAGATCGGAATGAGACGGGAAGGTTTCTTCAAAAAATGCATCCCCCATGAAAATGACTGGTGGGGTGAATATTATTATGCCGTGTTAGAAGAAGAGTGGGAAGCCTCGAATCTGGAATAAAAAGGCGAATACCCTTTGCTCTTACAGGTAGGTGTGTGCTACACTGTTTGTAACAAATACGAAGGGACGATGGGTGGACAATGATTAACTAATCTTATTTTGACCGTTTGAAATCAAATATTTCAAATCAGAAAAAATAGGATTAGTCTGCCCATTTTCTATACGATACGAAAGCTATGTGAAAATAGCTTATTTGATCATGCACAGGTACGGCTAATCCTTCCAAATCAATTGGGAGGATTTTTTTGTCCTCCCTTTAAAGCGAGGGATTGACATATGAAAGAAATATTAAAATTAAGCGGCATCAGTTATGAAATCAACAGTGTGCCCCTTTTTCAACAGATCAGCGCAAGCGTTCAGCAGGGCGACATCATCGGCGTTATCGGCAAAAATGGCGCCGGCAAATCTTTATTGCTGCAAATGATCTGCAATAAAACAGCGCCGTCACAAGGACAGATTCAGATGCTGCAAGATGTGAACATCTATATGGTGGAACAAGAAACGGAAGCTTATGATTCCGGCCAACCGGAGCCTGCAGAAGCAGCCCTGTTAGAAAAATGGAACGTGCCCGCCCGCACCTTTTCACAATTAAGCGGCGGAGAAAAACTGAAAGCCCGGCTTGCCAAAGGATTCTCCTCCTCAAGCGGTCTTTTGTTATTAGATGAACCGACGAACCACCTCGATCAGCAAAGTTTAGACATATTGCTTAATCAGATCAAGAACTATAAGGGCACCATTATTTTCGTATCACATGACCGTGCATTTTTGGATGCGGCGGCGACAAAAATCTGGTCGATCGAAGGAAAGAAACTCATTGAACATAAAGGGAATTATTCAAGCTATATGGAGGTCCGCAAACAGAGAAGACTGACACAGCAGCGGGAATATGAGAATCAGCAGCATATGATCAGACGGATTGAAGCTCAAATGAACGAGCTGAGCGCCTGGTCAGCAAAAGCCCATGCCCAATCAACGAAAATAGAAGGCTTTAAAGAATACCATCGCGTAAAAGCAAAACGCACGGACGCCCAGATTAAATCAAAACGGAAGCGTCTTGAAAAAGAGCTTGAAAAAGCGAAAGCAGAACCGGTGGAGGCGGAGTATGAAGTCCGTTTTTCCATTGAGCACCGCAAAAAAGCGGGAAAGCGTTTTTTAGAAGTACGTGATCTCACAAAATCGTATGACGGCCGAACACTGTTCAAAAACGTGAATTTCACTGTTATGCACGGCGAAAAGATTGCCATTACAGGCCCGAACGGGAGCGGGAAAACAACATTATTGAAGGTCATTCTCGGTCAGGAAAAAGCGCAGGGAAGCATATGGATATCTCCGTCTGCAAACGTCGGATATTTAACGCAGGAAGTATTCGACCTCCCGCTTGATAAAACCCCCGAACAGCTTTTTCACAAAGAAACGTTCGAAGCAAGGGGAAATGTTCAATCCCTCATGAAGCATTTAGGATTTACCGCAGCGCAATGGACGGAACCCATCGGCAAGATGAGCATGGGAGAGCGGGTCAAATGCAAGCTGATGGCGTTTATTCTGGAGGAGAAAGATGTGCTGATTCTGGATGAACCGACAAACCACCTTGACCTGCCGTCACGCGAGCAGCTTGAAGACACATTGGCTCAATACGACGGTACGCTCATCATCGTATCGCACGATCGCTACTTTCTCGAAAAGACGACAGACATCCGGCTTGATATCACGAACGGCAGCGTTCAAAAACAATGGAAAGAATCCCCCGCCGCCAGAGATGATATTGAAGAGCTGCGGTTAAAGCTTGAAACCGAACGGCAGGAAGTCCTCGGAAAGCTCAGCTTCATGACTCCGGCTGATAAACAATATCGTGAGCTTGACCAAAAATTCAAAGAGCTGACGGAAGAGATCAAGAAATTGAAATGAATGTAAAGACCCGTGATTGTTGTCACGGGTTTTGTTTTAGAAAGCTTACGTATAAAGAGAATAATTTCAAACTGATTTGTACAACCTACGTTCAGATTTGTTATGAACAGGCTCAGAAAGAAAGGTTCAGGTGAACGAAGAATGGCCAAGCGCATTGGTATTACGGGAAACATTATGGCTGATCAATCCGGTCCTTTCCCGGGTTATAATCGGGCGTATGTCAACAATGATTATATTCAGTCTGCTGCCGAGGCCGGCGGTGTGCCGTTTATATTGCCGGTAATTCAAGAAACTGAGCTTTTAAAGGAACAGGTCTCTCATGTTGACGGCATTATTCTGTCCGGCGGCCAGGATATAGACCCGCTGATGTACGGTGAAGAACCTTTACAGGCTTTAAGAAAGACCTTTCCTGACCGGGACGCCTACGAGAAGGAGCTGATCCAAACGGCGGTTGCTTTGGAGAAGCCGATACTGGCAATCTGCCGGGGGATGCATATATTAAACGTCACTTTCGGGGGGACTTTATACCAGGATCTGACACACGCTTCGTTTGCTGAAATTAAGCACGATCAAGAAAAAGATCCCCCGTTAAGAACCCATCATGTTTCTTTTGAAAAAGGAACCCGTCTTCATTCCTTGTTTGGCGATTCAACGCTTGTGAACTCGTTCCATCACCAAATCATAAAAGAGACAGCGCCATCGTTTAAGGCCGCGGCTTATGCGAAAGACGGGGCCATTGAAGCGATTGAACGGACGGGTGAATTATTTGTCGTCGGCGTGCAATGGCATCCTGAAATGCTGACAAAAAAACATGAAGATATGAAAAAGCTTTTTTCTCTTTTTATGGATGCGGTCAGCACATAAAAAAAGCAGATCATTATGATCTGCTTTTTCATTTTATTCTTCCGGTTTCTCCGGCGTTTTGCTTTGTGTCAGCTTATGGCCTTCGATATCCACGTTCGGAATGATCTTATCCAGCCACTTCGGCAGGTACCAGGCCGCATGTCCCATCAGCTTCATGACACTCGGAATGATGGTCATTCTTACAATGAACGCATCGAAAAGAACACCGAATGTCATTGCCAATCCCATGGATTTGATCGTAGAGTCCCCTGCGAAGATGAATCCCGCAAAGACGAAAATCATGATCAGCCCCGCCGCTGTTACGACAGGCCCGCTATGTTTCAATCCGGCATGGACGGCTTGTACCGGGTTTTTTGTTTTGACATATTCTTCTCTCATTCTGCTGACAAGGAATACTTGATAATCCATCGCCAGTCCGAAAAGAATACCGATCGCCAAAATAGGCAGGAAGGCGAGAATCGGGCCTTTTTCCGGAATGCTCAGCAAGCCGGTAAAATTCCCATCCTGCAGGACGAATACCGATAATCCGAGTGTAGCGGTCATCGTCAGCAAAAAGCCAAGAACGGCCGCCAGCGGCACGAGAAGAGAACGGAAAACAACGGTCAGCAATACAAACGCAAACCCGACAATGAGAATGGCGAATTCCGGAATCGCATCGTTTAACCGGTCTGAAATATCAATGTTCACCGCGGTTGATCCGGTGACGAGCAGGCGGATGCCATTTTTGTCTGATCGTTTCCGTATATCCTGCACTAACTCTTTCGTTGCCTTATCATTCGGCCCGGTTTCAGGCACTGCCGTAATAATGGCATAGTCCCCTTTTTCGTTCGGCATGGCAGGGGTGACGCTCGCCACATTATGCAAGTCCTTCATTTCTTTCACGGCGTCTTGGAATGCTTCATTTTTATTGCCCTTGACATCTTTTGCATCGGCAACAATTGTCAGCTTGCCGTTAAAGCCTTCGCCGAATCCTTTAGATAAAAGATCATAGGCACGGCGATCCGGACTGTCTTTCGCTTTCATTCCTGCATCAGGCAGCCCCAGCTCTAAATGCATGGCCGGCAGACTGATGACGGCTAAAAGAATAATGCTGAAAATGCTTAACAGAATAGGCCTCTTTGTCACGAAGCGCCCCCAGGCATTCGTGTCGGCGCTTTTCTTTTCTTTCTTCTTGTTTGATTTCGGAATCATCCGTTTTCCTGCAATTGACAACACCGCAGGCACCAGCGTAACAGAAGCCAATACAGCCATCAGCACACTGAGTGCCGCAGTCAGCCCCATCGCAGACATGAACGGAATGCCGACAACAGTTAATCCGCAAAGCGCCACGATCACAGTCAGTCCGGCAAAAACGACGGCGCTGCCAGCCGTTCCCGCAGCTTTAGCGATCGATTCATTTTTTTGTACACCTTCGCCCAAAAACTGACGATGCTTCGTAAAGATAAACAGCGCATAATCAATCCCGACGGCCAGTCCGATCATTCCGGATAATGAAAGACTGACTGAGGCGATCGTAAAGAACTGTGTCCCAATTAACGTCAGCGCGACGCTTACGCCTAACCCAATCAGGGCCGTGACAATCGGCAGCCCCGCTATGACTAATGAACCAAACGTAATGGCCAGTACGACGAATGCCAGCACAATGCCGATAATTTCTGATACACCGCCGACTTCAACACCGGCCCCCGGCACATCACCGCTGAGCTCCGTCTGCAGGCCCTTGTCTCCGGCGGCGGACAGACTGTGTTTAATATGTGAAACAGACGCATCCGTAATGTCATCCGCCGCTTTTTTGTACGTAATATCGGCATATGCCACTGATCCGTCTTTAGAAATGGTTCCTGTCTCAAAAGGACTTGCAATCGAAGCGACTGAATGATCTGTTTTGATCTTCTTTAATGTCTCTTCAATCGCTTGTTTTTCCGGTTTTGACGTCAATTTCTTCCCGTCTTCAGCTCCGAAAATAACCCGTATGCTTCCTTTATCGGGCCCCTTTGAAAATTCTTTTTGAATGATATCCATCGCCTTTTCAGAAGGTGTGTCGGGAATTGACATATCCTCAGAAAAAGCAGGTTTTAACGAGATGGCGATCACTATTGAAGCGATCAGTATCACAAGCCACGCACTGATCATTTTTAATCGGTTGCGGGCAGACCATCCCCCTAATTTATATAAAAATCCAGACATCGAATACTCCTCTCCAATCATTACTTTCTGCCTAATTGTAGTTCACATTCACATAAAAAAAACGTACATAGGGGCATGTACGTTTGGGCAGTTTTTTATTATATATTCAGTTTCAAAATACCTTTTTGCATGGCAATGGTGACGGCTTCAGTCCGCGAATCCGCTCCTAATTTGTTATAAATCGATGTTAATCTCGCTTTTACCGTCCGCTCTGAGATTCCTAAATCGAAGGCGATTGCTTTGCTTTTATGTCCTTTCGCCACGGCTTCCAGAACTGTGATTTCCTTTTCCGTCAGCTGTGTTTCATTGGCATTTGCCCGTTCCATTTTCATTTTCCGGAAACGCTGCAAGATGTCCGGCTGCAGAAGCACTTCTCCCCTGACTGCCGCATCCATCGTATGAAATAAGGTTTCTGAGCTTGTGTCTTTCAGCAGATAACCGTTCGCGCCTGATTCGATGCCTTCTATCATCAGATGATCTTCATTATAGGTCGTCAAAATAATGATCGGCACATCAGAATGCTCTTTTATCTGTTTAATGGCTTCCAGCCCGCTCATTTCCGGCATGTACAGATCCATGAGAATGACATCTGGCTTTAGTTCCTCTGCGAGGCGGACGGCGATTTTCCCGTTTTCCGCTTCTCCCGTTATGGTGTAATGGTTATTTGTTTCTATCAAAAGCTTCAGACCTTCTCTGACGACAAGATGGTCATCTGCTATTAACACTTTATACATGTTCCGCCTCTCCTTGAATTGGTATGATGATCTCAATTTGAGTTCCCGCTGATCTGGCGCTTGTGATACGGCAGGTGCCGTTCATCATATTGACGCGTTCTTGTATCCCAAGCAGCCCGTAATGTCCGCTTTTTCTCATATCCGTTCCGGCATCAAAGCCTTTCCCGTCATCTTTGACGGTTATGCGGATCTGTCCCTCTTCTTCCTGAACGGATACCCAGACGTTATCTGCTTCCGCATGCTTGGCGGCGTTTGTCAGGCCTTCTCCGATCATATAATGGCAGTTCTCCGCCATATGAACGTCAAGCACATGATGCACGCTGTACTCTAAAAAACAAGACAGCCCGGAGGCTTCTGTAAAATGATTGATTTGTTCAGTGATGCTTTCTTCTAAAAATCCGATCTCTTCTGATTTGCTGCGAAGGTTATCAATGGCCGAGCGCGCATCAGCCAATGTGCCCTTCACTCTTTTCATTGACTGGCTGATGATGTCTTTCGCTCTGTCAGTGTTATCTTTCGAAAGATGAACTTGCACCGCTTCAAGCTGCATATGCAAGCTGACCAATCCTTGGGCAAGCGTATCGTGCAAGTCTCTCGCCATCCGCTGCCTTTCGTTTTGAAGCGTCAGCTGTTTCACTTGCCGGTGAGCGAGCTCTAATTTTTCAAGCGTCATCTGTGTTTTTATTTTTTCATCAACTTGCGCGAAAAATGTTGCCGCATACGTGATAATCACAATCATAATGGGAGCGGCGATAACGATGAAACGAAGCAGATGATGCGGATGCTCCTCGTGCAAGGCTGTTATGGACATTAAAATGAAAAGATAGAGTATGAGCAGCGTTTTGCCCTTATCCGTCATTCCGATAATCTGCCCGATTAAAAAGGCATAGAGACCGACGACCACCGCGATATAGCCGCCGGCCATCAAGTTAGCCGATGTATATATGATTAATCCCTGTATGATGAAATAAAGAAACGTTTTTCTCTTGACCCAGCGATAGGAATGCCAGTGCAGCACGGCAAAAGTGACGATCAATATCGTGAATAACAGCAGCAAAAAAACCGTCCAGCTTTCATAAATGTACTGCAAAGAGACTGATGCGGCATATACCATAAAAATAAACGCCAGACCGGGCACCCGAAATGCGAGCATATGCAATGAGCGTCTGTCACGGGAGACATAGTCTTCTTGATGTTTTGTACCAAACAATCTCTGTCCACTTCCTTTTAGCCGACCGGCCTCACGAGATTTTATTCTATTTGTCATCATACCATAAGTGCCTGCCTCTCACCTTCCCCTTCTGTCCTGCATGACGGGTGAAAGAAAAAACAGCCAGCCGGAACCAGGTTCGTTGCCCTGGACAGCGTTCTGTTTGTTATCAGCACAGAGGCTTCTGCCGCTTTAAAAAGCATCTCATTCGGACGTATTTACCATATTAGGTATATCGTGATAGGAGGGGGTATGCTTCCTCTTTTTTGATGGGCCCCCAGACTTCTTCTCTGCTTTTTTTATAAACAAAATGTGCAAGAATAAAGTCCTTTTCTCAGGGGAAATTAATTACGTAATTGAGAAGAGGAGGTTTAAAGATAATTATGGAAAAGCGTGAATTAGCGGCTCACGAGTCGCTTGACTTACATGAAATGATTAACTTCAAGACGCTTTGTGTAGCGAAGTCCAAGCTCATGCAAGGGCTTGTGTTTGATCAGGACCTGAAAACGTTAATGGAGAAAGATGTTCAGCAAGCCTCTCAAGACCTGGCTGATTTACAGGCGGTTTATGAACGTGCATCTTTTCAGGCTCCTGTTCCTCAAAACCGGCCGACTTCGATCATCAATTGAAAGGAAGGTAAGCATCATTGAATCATGACTATTTAGATCCAATCAATTCATTACACGTCCCTGAACTCGCAGATACGACATTCGCAATGGATTTTCTTTTACGGGCAAAAGAAGGCGTCAGAAATACCGCCGTCGCTTTAACAGAAACCGCTTCACCTGATGTAAGAGCTTTGCTGCGCAAACAGCTCATGCAAGGAATCGCGATGCATCAGGAAATTACAGACTTGATGGTCAGCAAAAAGTGGTTTCACCCGCATGATCTGAGCGAACAGTATAAACTGGATCAGCTCTCTGCGAAAAATACCCTCATGGTCGGAAACATGAATCTGTTTCCCGTTGAAACGAACAGAAAAGGGATGTTTGACCGCACACCTGATGAACACTAACACTGGAGGTATTACAGCATGAAGGCCGTAACGTATCAAGGAGTTAAAAACGTCGTCGTCAAAGACGTGCCTGATCCGAAGATTGAAAAACATGATGACATGATTATAAAAGTCACAAGTACGGCAATTTGCGGGTCAGATTTACATTTAATCCACGGACTCATCCCGAACTTGCAGGAAGACTACATCATCGGGCATGAACCGATGGGCATCGTGGAAGAAGTCGGTCCCGGCGTGACGAAAGTCAAAAAAGGGGACCGTGTCATTATTCCTTTTAATATCGCCTGCGGAGAATGCACTTATTGTAAAAATCACCTGGAAAGCCAATGTGATCAATCAAATGATAACGGCGATATGGGCGCTTATTTCGGCTATTCAGGGAGTAACGGCGGCTATCCGGGCGGCCAGGCCGAATATTTACGCGTCCCTTTTGCGAACTTTACTCATTTTAAAGTCCCCGAAACATGCGAAGAACCGGATGAGAAATTGAGTGTTATTGCCGATGCGATGACAACCGGCTTTTGGAGCGTTGACAATGCCGGCGTAAAAGCAGGCGATACGGTCATCGTTCTCGGCTGCGGGCCTGTGGGTCTGTTCGCTCAGAAATTCTGCTGGTTAAAGGGAGCGAAACGCGTAATAGCTGTAGACTATGTCAACTACCGTCTCCAGCATGCGAAACGGACGAATAAAGTGGAAATCGTGAACTTCGAAGACCACAAAAATACGGGCAGCTACCTGAAGGAAATCACCAAAGGCGGCGCTGATGTGGTCATTGACGCCGTCGGCATGGACGGAAAAATGACGGATCTGGAGTTCCTCGCCAGCGGATTAAAACTTCAAGGCGGGGCGATGAGCGCTTTAGTCATTGCCTCCCAAGCTGTGCGCAAAGGCGGAACGATCCAGATTACGGGTGTGTACGGCGGCAGATATAACGGTTTTCCTCTTGGCGATATCATGCAGCGAAACGTCAATATCCGATCAGGACAAGCTCCGGTTATCCATTATATGCCGTATATGTTTGAACTGGTGTCAACCGGCAAAATTGATCCGGGCGATGTTGTAAGCCATGTCATTCCGCTTAGTGAAGCGAAGCACGGCTATGAGATGTTTGACACGAAAACAGATGATTGTATTAAAGTTGTACTCAAACCTTAGAGAACGGAGGCTACAGAAATGGCCAGCGCCTTACATGAATTACTCGAAATTCAGGAGATGGCTTCTTTTAAGTCACTTTGTCTGACGAAGTCCAAAACCATGAAAGCGCTCGTATCCGATCCGCAGCTGAAAGAAATCATGCAGCAGGATGCGGATACATCAACAAGGCAATTGCAGGAGTTTGCCTCGATTTTATCTGATGCAAAGCATGAATAGGAGATGAATAACGAATGAATCCGATTATGGAATACCTGACGGGGATGGATGCACTGACAGACCAAATTGTCGCTATGGATTTATTGAATTCGGCAAAAAGCGGAGTCAGAAACTATGCGATGGCGGCGACGGAAGCCGGAACGCCTGAAGTGAAAGCGATACTCACCCGTCACTTAGAAGAAGCCATCGACATGCATGAGCAAATCTCACGCTATATGATGGAAAAAGGCTGGTATCATCCGTGGAACACAGATGAACAAGTCCGGTTTAATTTGCAAAATATTGATACGGCGCTCCGCCTGCCCGTCCTATAAATCGTTTTGCTGCTGAGACAGCAGCTTCAGTATGTCAAACTGAGAACTGCCTTTACAGCGCCCAGGCAACGATACCCCCGCGAATCAGCTCTGCAGCTTCTCCAGCCTTTCTTCGGGCTGTTATTGGCGGCCGTGATTCTGCACGAAAGAGCAGGGTGGGGACTTGCGGCGGTGAATGTCGGCGTTATCGCGTGCGCGGCAGCCGCCCGGCGGTTCGCTAATAAAGCAGAAAAGGCAGAACAATAACCTTGTTCTGCCTTTTCATTATTTTCCGCTCGGGCGATTATTCAGGTAGCTTGAACTCCCTTAAACGCATTCATCACCAAATCATGCACATAGGCATCATTGACCTCGTCCCCTGTTACAAGCAGCCGATAGAAAATCGGTCCGTAAATGAGATCAATACTTACTTCAATATCAAGATCCTCTCTCAATTCACCTTTCTGAATTCCCTTTTCCAGAAGGCCTTTCGCTTGGAGGCGGCGGGGCCGGAAAAATCGTGTGCGATATTCTTCTGCCAATTTGGCATCCAGCTGCCCCGCACCTATTAATTCCTTAATCACGGTTCCTTCCCGGCTTGTCAAAAACCTTGCTAAATTCGCGGCGTGGATCGATACATCATGTACTGTTGATCCCGTATCAGGCACAGGCAGTCTTTCCGTAGCGGTCGAAAGAAAGCTGTCCATGATAACGGCAGCTTTGTTTGCCCACCATTTATAAATCGTTGCTTTACTCACTTTTGCGCGCTCTGCAATTTTATCGACTGTCACCGCCTCAAAGCCTTTTTCCAGCAAGAGGTCATAGGCCGCAGAAAGAATCGCCTTATGTGTCCCTTCATCACGCGGCCGCCCTCGTTTACTCTGCACATAAATCATTCCTTCCCGAAATATAAACGATACGTTCAGTATACTTAACATGATAAAAAAATAAAACAGAAACCTATTTACAAAACTGAACGTTTAGTATATCATTCACTTAGAAACAAAACTGAACGTTCAGTTTATAAAATGTTCAACACTCCGCTTAACCTTTGCATTAAAAATCTATGGAGAGGAATCAGCAAAATATTTATCAAGCATCATAAAATCATTAAAAAGGAGTTCATTCACATGGCTACATTAAACAAACAAAAAGCAGATCAGGGGGTCTCAACTGGTTTAACCCTTCTTCTTGCAACTGCATGCGGCATCATTGTCGCTAATCTTTATTATGCACAGCCCTTGGCAGGATTCATCAGTGCGGCAATTGGGCTTTCGCCAAGCAGTGCCGGGTTGATTGTCACGCTGACCCAGATCGGATACGTTGCCGGCTTACTGTTTCTCGTCCCTTTGGGAGATATTATCGAAAACAAAAAACTAGTCGTTGTATCGCTCCTTCTAAGCGCAGCCGCTTTGACACTGACAGCATGTGTGAAGCATGGAACACTGTTTTTAGCCGCTGCGTTTTTCATCGGATTGGGATCGATCGCAGCCCAAGTGCTTGTTCCGTTCACATCCTACCTTGCACCGGACGCCGCACGCGGCCGGGTTGTCGGCAATGTGATGAGCGGCCTATTGCTCGGTATTATGCTTTCCCGCCCGATATCCAGTCTGGTCGCTGATATATGGGGGTGGAATGCCATATTTGCTTTTTCCGCCGCGTTAAGTGTTGTCCTGGCCATCGTCTTAGCAAAAGTGCTTCCTGCCAGAAAACCAACAGCAAACACACGCTATACCGTCTTACTCGGTTCAATGTGGAAGCTGTTGCGCACGACTCCGGTCTTACGCCGCCGCGCCATTTATCATGCGTTTGTATTTGGAGCTTTCAGCTTGTTCTGGACGACTGTACCTTTATTATTGTCCGGTCCTGCTTTTCATTTTTCTCAGAAGGCAATCGCGCTATACGCACTGGCGGGCATTGCGGGTGCAGCCGCTGCACCGATAGGCGGCCGTCTGGCTGATCGCGGCCTGACCCGGCTTGCCACCGGAATCGCTCTCGGTGCTGTCATCGTTTCTTTATTACTCCCGCTCATGATTCAGAGCAGCTCCCCCGTCGGAATAGCAGTTCTGGTGGCCGCAGCTATCCTGTTAGATGTGGGTGTATCCGCCAATCTCGTACTCAGTCAACGTGCCATTTTTTCGTTGGCGCCTGAATTTCGCAGTCGATTAAACGGTTTATTCATGGCAATCTTCTTTCTGGGCGGTGCTGTAGGTTCATCAATCGGAGGATGGGCATACGCTTCAGGCGGGTGGAGTATCACATTATGGATTGGAATCGCTTTTCCGGTCATAGCATTGCTTTATTTCACCACGGAGAAATAAGCCTTTCACCAAAAATAAGCCGTCAGGACCAAGCTGACAGCTTTTTTGGTGTATTCTTCTTTAAATCCTTCCGAACAAAAAATACGGATTCATGAAAAATTTTGCTTCATGCGGTTCCATATTCTCACCGTTAAGACCGTAATCAATATAAATGAAACAATAATAAGTGCAATGCCTGCAAAAGACTCACTGAAATTGATAACAACAAAGCTGGACAATACGATGACAGGAATATTTGAAAGCAATACAGTTAACATGTAGACAGAATACTTTAACCCGGCTGCAGCGGATAAAAAACAAATCACATCCGTAGGAGCTGCCGGGCAAAGCATCCCCAATGCCAAAAACTTATAATTGTACGCCTCCAATAACACTTTCAAATCAGGATATTTATCTTCCAGTAATTGAGTCGTTTTTTCGCTGGCGAATTTCCTCGAAAAAAGATAAACCAATGTTTCGCTTATAAACAGACCGGCCAATGATAATAAAATGCTGACCATCGGATCAAAGCATATTCCGCCCAAAAACATCAGCGTCATGCCGGGAATAAAAAAGAGAAGCCTGACGACCCACAAAGCCAAAAACAGCAGCATCGCGTATTCCGCATGCCCTGATATAAAATCCGTTACATCATTCATATCAAATGACAGCAAGTCCAGTTCCTTCAAACAATAAATGCCTAAAAACCATATACATAATAAAACAATTTTATTTTTCAATTTCACCGCTCTCCTCGCTTTCCATCACATCATAAGCAAAGAAAATGAAGAAACAGCCGGTAAAATTCTTAAGGATTCTTAAGTTATTCTAAAAAAAGCTTATGGAATGTTTGTGCCGCAAGCTCTAATCAATCTGGTGTTCTACAGTAAAACGAAGCCAGCCGCCGCTGTAATCCGCATGAATACGGCCGCTGTGAAGCTCAACAATTCTTTTTGAAATGGCAAGTCCGAGCCCGGTGCCATGATGACCCGTCCTGGCCTTATCCCCTCTGAAAAACCGTTCAAACAATTGATTTATATCGTCAGCCGGAACATTTTCGGCCTTGTTTGATACTTGCAAAATCGCTTTTTCATCTTTCAGCTCAAGGTTTATAAAGAATTCAGAAGGTTTGATACTGTACTTTAACGCATTCATAAAAAGATTATCATAAACGCGAACCATCTTTTCTATATCAATACATACAGGTACATGTTCTTCCGTAATTGATTTTCGGACAGTTAATTGTTCCTTTTCAAACATAGGAAAGTACTCTCCGACGATTTGTTCCAATAAAGCAGACAAGTCTGTTTTGCTGCGGTTCAAAATAACATCCGGACTCGATAAATGCGTATATTCAAACAGTTCATCTATCAAATATTTCAGTCTTTGTGATTTTGAATAAATCGTTTCAAGGTATTCCTGAAATTGTGCTTTACTATTGTATTGTTCTTTTTTAAGCAGATCCAAATATCCGATAATCGATGTTAACGGGGTTCTTAAATCGTGCGATACATTTGAGATCAGCTCACTTTTCACTCGTTCCAATTGTCTTTCATGTTCAAATTTACTCTCTAATTCTTCAGACATATAATTGATATGTTGTGCAAGCTGAGTCAATTCATCCCTACTCTCCATCCTAATGGTCAAGCCCAAATTTCCATTGGCAATATGGTGAACACTCTCAGTAATGAGCTTCAAATATCCTATTTTTTTTCGTATCAATAACCAAAAAACCACAATAAAGGTCAAAATAGCTGCAGTAAACTGAAGCAATATCTTAAAATAGGCGCCGCCTACGCTCATATTTGTAAAATGGTATATTTTATCCAAATATGAAATAGATAATATAACAAGAATCAATACACCGAATGCAACAAGATAACTAATAGCGATCGCGACCAGAAGCCTGACAATCAGCTTATTTCCAAACTTCCTCATATTTTATATCCCGTTCCCCATACCGTTTTGATATAAATCGGATGTTTAGAATCCTCTTCTATCTTGTCTCTGATCTTTGTGATATGGACCATTACAGTATTGTCCGACTTAAAAAAGTCTTCCTTCCATACCGCCTCATATATTTTTTCAACACTCATGACAATTCCTTTGTTTCTCGAAAGAAGCTCCAGAATATCAAACTCTTTCGGAGTGAGCCTGACTTCTTCTCCCCGCACCCACACCTGCCTTGTATCCGTATTAACGGTCAAATCACCGATTTCAATAACGTTTGCCGTGCTGACCGCATCTGTATTGTATTTTTTATACCTTCTCAGCTGAGATTTCACTCTGGCGATCAATTCCAACGGATTAAACGGTTTCGTTAAATAGTCATCTGCACCGGAAGCCAGCCCTTGAATTTTATCCATATCTTCTGATTTGGCGGACAGCATGATGATGGGCAGATTTCGTTCTTGTCTGATCTTCATGCATGCCTCAATCCCATCCATATTGGGCATCATAATATCCAAAATAATCAGGTCAAACTCCTTTTGCTCCAATAATTTCAAGGCTTCAGCAGCATCTTCCGCCTTGCGCGTGCTTATTCCTTCATTTTCCAAATATACAGAAATAAGATTTCGGATATCTTTGTCATCATCCACGATAAGAATGCTTGTCCCCATATGAATCCTCCCTCGTTTTTGGCGGCAATGAACAGCTGAAAACATAAGCCGGCGGAATATTCCTGAATTCTCTCCTTACTTCTGTTTTGGGAAAGAATTGCTCAATCAATGCCTTCTTATATTGAGTATATTGGAATGTGATAAATTCTCCATGATTTCTTAAGATTTTAGCTGTATCCGTCAAAATATCTTCAGAAACGTTTTTTGGCAGGCTTGCAAAAGGAAGTCCGGAAACGACATAGTCGGCATAAGGGATTCCATGCTCTTTTATATGCCTCTCAATATGTTCGGCTGATCCGTGCACAATGAATAGGTTCTGTTCATCTTTATATTGTTCTTTCAGCAAAGCATAAAATTCTTCATTTTGTTCTATCAATAAGATTATTGTCCCGGGTTGCCGTTTTTCAAGCAGCTTTTTTGTAAATACTCCCGTACCGGGCCCGTATTCAACAATGTATTCAGCTTTATGAAAATCAATTTTTCCCATCATCTTCTCAGCAAGAAAACGCGAGCTGGGCAGAACGGCGCCAACAGATCTGGGATTCATAATATATTGAAATAAAAATAACAGACGTTTCATCTTTAATCTCTCCATTTGTTTTGAATTTATAAAACACACTCTACATTCAAAACCTGAAGAAAAAGCGGTGAAAGTTCTTAAGAAATCTTAAGATATAAAAAAGACGGCGGGATTTGCCGTCTTTTTCAGCTGCCGATTCTTTCAGCAGCGGTAAAACCATGTCATAATTGATAGACATAATTGCGCTATAGGCAGGTGAACACATGAAGAAGTATTTATATAAACACCTTTTGCTGGCTCTGATTTCGTCCGTTTGCTTTTTAATGATCTTTTATTTTGGTTTAAGAATGACACAAGAAGACACACCGCCGTTGTCTTCTTATCCGTTTTACCTTTTTATTTATATGTACATAGCAGCCGGATATTTGACGGTCGGCCTTTTGTCAGCATGTATGACTGATGTCTTGAAGAACCGCTGGACATTGAATAAAACGTCTTCCATTCTATTGAAACTTATCGTTTATTTACTCATAACGTATGCTATTTCCCGTTCTTTCTTCGTTTTATCGGCGCCGTTGATTTATTTGCTGTTTGAGTCGTTATTCATCCTGAGAAAAGCTTCATAATCAGAAAAAAACATACCGCATGCTGCCGGTATGTTTTTAAGATGCGTATCAGTTTTTTGCAGTGATCCGCTTAATGTTTTCTTCCATCAGGCTGGAAATGAGCTGTTCGTTTGTGTGCGGGATCTGTTTGAGCTGTTGTACGACCATTTCCTGTCTTTGAGCTGAATGATTTTGACTCAGCTTCGCTTGCCCCTCTATTTTGCTGATTTTAATTTTAAAGCCTTTTACCCCTTTGTTCATGCCTGACAGGAATTTTGCATCGACATCCTCTAATTTGTACGGGCTGTCGGGGCTTTCGTATTTCAATACGAGATCGCCCATCGAATGCACGGTTTCTTCCTCATCCAAGAGCTCTGCCTCTCCGTAAACATGAACCGCCACATAATTCCATGTAGGAACAGCCAGATTCGTCTCATACCATTTGGGCGAGATATAACAATGAGGCCCTTGAAAAACGGCTAATACACTTTGGCCTTCAATCTCTTTCCATTGGGGGTTCGGCAAGGCAAAATGACCGTATAAGCATTCGTTGTCCTTGCTTATCATCAATGGCAGGTGGGTTGCATACGGCATGCCTCCTGCCGTTGAGAACAGTGCTGCGAAACCATACTCTTTAATAACATTGCACGCTTCAGCTTCACTCAGCTGAAATGGAGCGGGAATATACATAAAAACTCTCCTCTCTGAACCTGGATTGGTAAAGCGCTTTCCGCTATAATAAAATACCAACTGACATTTAAAAAGGTACAATTTCGAATAATTTCGCATGTCAGAGGAGAACATCTGATGAAAAATATGATTTTCGCTTTCAAAAGCGACACCCCGAAATACAAACAAATTTACGAGCAATTTAAGACATTGATTGAGCAGGGAACGATTCAGGCAAATGAGCGGCTGCCATCCATTCGGGAGCTGGCAGATTCCCTGCGTGTAAGCCGCAATACGACACTGATGGCCTATGATCTGCTTTTCGCGGAGGGATACATTCGCGGCGAAACGCGCAAAGGATATTTTGTAAATGAAATAGAGCCCTCTTTATTTCAGCAAGAAAACGATGTTGTTCACGCAGAGAATACCGAATCAACTCAGCCGGCCCTGATTGATTTTCGCGCCGGAGCCGTCGATCAAAAGCATTTCCCTCTGAAAACATGGAGAAAATTATACAATCAAGTTTTGGCATCAGAGAAAAGCTTTCTGTACGGTGAACCGTTCGGCGAGAGAAACTTGCGTGAACAAATTGCCGCTTATCTCTTGGAATCACGCGGGGTGAAAACAGATGCGGATTCGGTTATCATCGGCAGCAGCACACAGCAGATGCTGATTTATCTCAGCCGGATTCTGAAAGAAGATTTTTCCGGAGTTATAGTAGAAAACCCGGGCTTCGACGGTGCCAGAGAGGCTTTTCAATTTCACGGGCTTTCTCTTGAAACGATACCCGTCTATGAAAACGGAGCTGATTTTTCTCAATTGCATGCAATGAAAGAAAAATTAATCTACGTGACTCCTTCCCACCACAGCCCTTACGGCGTAAGCATGTCCATTCAGCAGCGCCAAACTCTGATCAATTGGGTGAATAAAAGAGAGGGATATATTCTTGAAGATGATTATGACAGTGAATTTCGTTATACGCAGCAGCCGTTTCCCGCCCTTGCTTCCATTCAGTCAGACCGGGTGATTTATTTAGGGAATTTCTCAAAATCCTTTCTTCCGGGCATCCGCATAAGCTATATGGTTTTGCCGCAGCGCATTTTGCATCGGTATAAAAAACATTTCATTCATTTCGAAAGCACCGCTTCTTCGCTTAACCAGCTGACCATGGCTGAATTGATGAAGACCGGGGAATGGACCCGCCATATTAAGCGCATGCGCACTGTCTACAAGCGTAAGATGCAACACTTGACTTCACATATCAAGCAGCAGTTCGGCGATCATGTGACGGTCATCGGCGAGCAGTCCGGATTGTATATATTGGTGAGAGTTCACTTGAACTGTACAGAAGAAACGTTAATTGAGCGCGCTCTTCAGTACGGAGTGAAAGTATACCCTACCTCCGTTTATTTCGTTGCCGGAAAGCCTGAACCGCCGATCATAAAGTTAGGTTTCGCCCACCTCAATACGGATCAGATCGCACAGGGCGTGCAGCTTTTGAAACATGCTTGGCTGAGATGAAAGAAAAAAGGCGCCGAACGGCGCCTTTTTTTATTTCGTATTCCTTGTGAATTTCGGCAGGCCAAACATAATGGCGATGATGCCGCAAATTCCGATTAAAACGGGGTAAAAAGAGTATGGCAGGATGCTGACGGGGGAAATATTCCCGAATTTCCCGGCCGATAACAGCTGCGCGCCGTACGGAATCAGTCCTTGCACCATGCACGAAAAGATATCAAGAATACTTGCCGATTTTCTGTTGTCGATCTTAAATTCATCAGCGATATTCTTCGCAATCGGACCGGCTGCGATAATGGAGATCGTATTATTGGCAGCAGCCAGATTCGTCACGCTGACCAGTCCGGCAATGCCGGCTTCGGCGCCTTTTTTCGAACGGATTCGTTTCGTGATGAACTCCAGTAAAAAGTCGATTCCGCCATTTTGTTTCATCACGCCGACCATTCCGCCGATCAGCATGGACAGGATGATCAGATCGCTCATTCCGGCAACTCCATCCGTAATCGCCTTAAAATAAGAATCAAACGTCAGGCTGCCGCTCGCTAACCCTATGATTCCCGTCAAAACCAATCCGCCGAATATGACAGCCATCACATTAATACCGATTAACGCAAAAACTAACACGGCGACATAAGGAAGCACCTTAATCCAGCTGTAAGATGCAGCACCCGTATGGAGGGCGTGGCCTGCCGGAATAAAAAATAAGATAATAACAGTCACAATGGCAGCGGGCAAAACAATCAGAAAGTTCGTTTTGAATTTATCCCTCATTTGTGTTTTTTGCGTCCGGACTGCCGCAATGGTCGTATCTGAAATAAAAGAAAGATTATCTCCGAACATCGCTCCGCCGACCACAGCCGCAATCGGTATCGCGCTGGAGATGCCAAGCTCGCCGCTCAAACCGGCGCTGATCGGCGCAACCGCCGCAATCGTGCCCATTGATGTTCCCATCGATATAGAAATGAAACAAGCAATGATAAACAGCCCCGGCAGCAAAAACTGCTGCGGAATAATGCTCAAAGCAAGATTGACAGTTGAATGCACCGCTCCCATCGCTTCTGCCGCTGAAGCAAAGGCACCTGCCAATATAAAAATCATAACCATAATGATAATATCAGGATGTCCCGCGCCGGAAGCAAACCATTCTATTTTTTGATTGAGCGATTTCTTCCGGTTAAATAGCAGCGCAAAAGCTGACGCAATGATCGCGGCAATCAGAATCGGCAATTTATAAAAATCTCCGGTCACCAGACCAGAGCCGACAAAAAGCCCTACGAATAAGACTAAAGGCAATAACGCCCAAGGGTTCTTTTTATTGTTCATCTGGGTAAACCACCTCTTTTCAGCATTAAAGTCGCTAATCACAGTCTAAGCAACATTTCACACTTTAAAAGTCTGCAGTAAAAAAGTCAAGCTGAAAAAAGGATAAGTAAAGATTGATAAGATAGGAAAAACTGTTTTGTCTCCTCTCTTTAGAAAATAAAAAAACCAAGGTTCGTTTCCCTTGGTACATTTCATGCGGCCCGGCGCCCGGGACATCTACTCTTCATTCAGAAATATATTCAGCTTTCAATCTGTTTTTAAGTTTCGCTTCATTTTCGAGGATGTCTTCGTAATCCTCAATCTTCCTGTTTAATCGTTTTATAGTTTCATCAATTTCCCTCTGTTTCTCCGTCAGCCTTTTCCTTTCATTGATAAGGATGTTTTTTCGGGGTTCAATCGTATGATCGGCTCCTTCAATAAATAAAGCGGTATATTCAATCAGCGCCTCAATCGACAGCCCGGCACTTCTCATGCATTTTATAAATTGAATCCAATTCACATCATCTTCGTCATAATCGCGGATGCCGCTTTCATCGCGTTTTACCGGAGGAATCAGTCCTATACTTTCATAATACCTAAGCGTCGCGGCTGATAACTCAACCTGCTTTGCAGCCTGCGCAATCTTCATATTCTTACCACCCATCCTTCATCCCTTTCATAAGCGTGCCATTATAGAATATCATTTCATAAAAAAATAAACCAAACCCCTTGACTTAAAGTCCGCTTTAACATTTAAAGTAAAAGCGAACAGAGGATTCATCACTTTATCTTGGAAAGGAAGATAACCATGTGCAATAATCATCCGACTCGTGTATTAAGCGCTCCGCATGCAAAAGCTAAATTTGAGCGGACGACGATTGAGAGAAGAGCATTACGGCCGCACGATATCCTGATTGATATTAAGTACAGCGGGATTTGTCACTCAGACATCCACAGCGCATTCGATGAATGGGGCGGCGGAATCTTTCCGATGGTTCCCGGGCATGAAATTGCCGGAGTTGTGGAAGCCGTGGGTGAAGAAGTCACCACATTTGCCGTCGGCGACCGTGTGGGTGTCGGCTGTTTTGTAGACTCCTGCGGGGAATGTGAATACTGCCTTAACGGAGACGAACAATATTGCACAAAAGGCGTTGTTCAGACCTACAATAACCTGGACTACGACGGAAATCCTACGTACGGCGGCTACAGCCAGAAAATAGTTGTCACTGACAGATTCGTTGTCCGGATTCCGGATCAGCTGGATTTGGATGCTGCCAGCCCGCTATTGTGCGCGGGCATTACCACGTATTCTCCGCTGAGACACTGGAATGCCGGTCCCGGCAAAAAAGTGGCGATCGTCGGAATGGGAGGGCTCGGACACTTAGCCGTTCAATTCGCGCACGCTTTAGGCGCAGAGGTCACCGTCCTCAGCCGCTCAATGAACAAAAAAGACGAAGCTCTTGAATTTGGAGCCGATCATTACTTCGCGACAAGCGATCCGGATACATTCACTGAGCTGGCCGGACATTTTGATATCATTTTAAATACGGTATCCGCGAACCTTGATGTAGATGCCTACTTATCCCTGCTACGCATTGACGGTACATTAGTAAATGTAGGAGCGCCTGCTGATCCGGACTCATACAGTGTGTTCTCCTTAATCACGGGCCGCCGCAGCATTGCGGGTTCACTTGTCGGCGGTATTCCGCAGACTCAGGAAATGCTTGATTTCGCCGCCGAGCACGGCATTGCTCCTAAAATTGAAGTGATTCCGGCCAATCAAGTCGACGAAGCATACGAACGGGTTCTTCGAAGCGATGTCCGCTACCGTTTCGTCATTGATATTTCAACTTTATAATCATCAAAAAAAACATACCAATATCTCTTGGTATGTTTTTTTCAGTTCAGACGGAATCCGCCGGGTATTTTTTTATTTCAGCAGCCATTTGGGCACCGCTTTTATATAAATCAATTCGCCTATCAGTTCAACAATCGTCTGTGTAACGATAACAGCTGCGGCTAATGAGGCCCAAGCATCCGGCAGAGCCAGCGCTAACGGAAGGACTGCGAGAGAATTTCTTGTGCCCATGCTGAAGATCAATGCTCTTCCTTCGCCTGTATCCAGACGGAACGCATATGCGATAAACCGGGAAACAAACGGCATCATGAGCAGGAATAACAGATAAATCGGAATTACGCGTATAATGACCTCAAAATCACTGTATACCTTGCCGATTTGTGTGGCAATGACCGCCAGCAATACGAGAGCCATAAAAGGAACAGGCAGCCAGGCCGTCCACTCTAACATCTTTTCTCCAGCCGGCTTCTTATCAGCCCACAATTGTGTCATCACTGCCGCCAGCAGCGGCCCCGCTATTAAACATAAGAATGCTTCCAGAAACGGCCCGGCATGAACAGCCCCTATGACTTCTTTCCCGATAAACAGCCACAAGTATAACGGAAGCAATACCATCTGAACAACGAACAAAACCGGTGTGGAAGCCAGTATTAATTTCTCATTACCTTTCCCGAGCTGAGTAAAGACGATGACGTAATCAATGCAAGGTGTAAGCAATACTAAACAAACTCCTAATAATATAGGAGGAGATTGAGGAAAAATGGCGGTCAACCCCCATACAACAACAGGCACAGCTAAGAAATTACCGATCAGTAAAGCCGCCATAAACTTGAGGTTTGAAATGGCTTCCCTCAGCTTCAAGAATGGGATTTGGGCAAACATGGCATACATGAGAACAGCGATTAGCGGTGATATCGTCCAGCTCCAGCTGAGTCCTGAATCCTTCCCGGCGATCCCCGCTATTCCTCCGATCACAAGAAACACACCATATATCCAAATTTGCTGATTTTCTAATGTCTCTCTGGTTATTTTCATTGACCGGCACCCCTTCCCGCCCATTATACCTTCTTTTCTGATGCTCTTGTTATTACCGGCTGCATGAGTATATTTTGCCTCGACTTTTTTGAAAATAATGGTTATCGAGATAAAAATAAATAGGGAATATGATAACTTGCTTAAAAATCCTATTCTATTGGTTCTGTTATCAGTTGCAGGATTTCTGGCTTATATCAGCCGGACCGCTGAATTATCAGTTCCTATAAGTTGGATCGTTTTATTACTGGGGGCTGCTTTGTCATTTTACAGCGCTGTATGTCTGGCAGCATAACTAAAAATTCCCGAAGAAAAAACAAGCATGAAACAATATGCTTGTTTTTTTACTTATGCATGATCAGACCTTCTAGCCGTGTTTTGTTTTAACATCCTTATTCCTTCCAATGAATAAGGTCACGGCAACACTCGCTAAACTGACCAAAGTCCCCAGAACGGCAGCAAGAATTGTCAAAAAGCCATTAGGGATAAGAAATCCAATTGGAATGAGCCCCGCAAACGTGAGAACGATAAAACATTGATAAACTCCGGATATGATTCTCACAATCAAGCTGCCAAAAAAGGACATCACTAATGGGGGAATGAATAAACATAAAATGATTCCGAGTGAGATCAATAAAATCATATGCTCGTCAAATGAAATGACATGATCACCGGGAGACTCTTCAGCAGCCGCGAATACAGCAAATACAGACATTATCAGCGTAAGAAAAACAAGAAAAAACCTTTTCAGCAACGTTTTAACTCCTTTTTATAAAAACGGGTATCCTTTTTTAATTACGATAACCATTTTATGTTATTAAATGTAATAATACGAAGTCGATTGATGAATGAATCATAATAAAACGTGTCATTCTCTGGATGACTTGACAAATAAGAGTAATAAGGCAAACTTAATATAAAAATTGTACTAATGAGGTGGGGTTAATGATTTTAGATTTAAAAGGTGAAACACACATGGATCATGTTGTGGGGATGCTCTATTCTGCCGTTAATGAAAATTACAGCCGCTTAAAAACCATAGTATCTGACATGTCACAGGAGGAGATTGATTTTAAAGGACCAAATCAAAAATACAACAGTACAGCTCAGCTAATAAAACATTTAGCATATGTTGATCTCTGTTGGATATTTAGAATTAAGGGTGAGCCTGTACCAAAGGAACTGGAAGAAAAGTATGGACCAATGTTAGATCAAAACAATAAGATTCCTTTCATTTCCGGTGTGTCATTAAAACAAATTCTCTCTGATTATGATGAGATATTCAGCATGTTTAAGTCTGTGTGTTATCAGTTAACTGACGATCAACTGAATCGTACAATAGATTATGAAGCTGGAAAACAAGCAACCATTCAGTGGGGGATATGGCATATAGCAGATCATAATAGGTACCATCAAGCTCATATCAATCAACTTCACAAATGGTTTGAAGAAGAAAAACAGAAACTTGGCAGTTAAGTGAGATTGAGCAAGGGCCTGCTCCAACTGCAGCTGAATTTATCTCAAATTCCCTTTAGATGATCAATTTAGAATCAATGCCAAACAATTAACCTCTCATCACCCTTAAGCGGCAGTTAAAATTGATAATACCAAAAAATCGCGATCTCATTTGCCGTTGAAAAGTTGGAATAAAGCATAGTATCAACTGCGCCTATTACAAAGCCGTGTTTAGCATAAAAATGACAAGCTGATACATTAATATCTTGTGTTTCAAGCATGAGACCGCAAAAATCATTCTCCTTTGCCCATTCAATCCCTTTATTTAATAATGCCGTTCCAATACCACTGTTTCGATAGTCCTTTGCAACCGCAATGTCCTCTATCAGCGCATATCCATTCCAATTAGAACGTATTTTAATCCGGCCGATGCAGTTATTTTCATCATAATAAAAAAAGACTGCTTTCCCCTCTTCTTCAACGTAACTGACGTCAATTTCGTCATCTTCATATTTCTTAACATAAGGCTTAGAAAACCGTTCCTCAGTATATGTCCAAACATTGTTTTCAAGTGCGGGTATAATTCTCCCGAAAACAACCAGAGGTTCATTTGGTTTATTGAAGTCTTTCATATGAAACGAAGTCATTTTAATGATCATCTCAATCTCCTTCTCAACGAGATTACATTCCACCATTTCCATTATATGTTACTTCACAAATAAATCAATAACGTTTGCCAAATGAATGAAGAAGCAAAAAAAGAGGGTCTCTTTCTTTGCTGAAAAGCCTAATCAAGAAGGCTATTGGACTCGTGCCGAGGTATACCGGAGAACTTGAGACCGTTAAAACCGATACATTGCCCGCAGCGATCAAAGGCCGATTTAAGGAAAAGTCCAACAAAAAATAAGCCGATTCATATTAAATCGGCCTTATTTACCGTACTCTTAGGCAGCCAGAAAGGCGTAATCCCAGTTTGTCAAACCTCTGCAGCATACTTTATGCTAGCCTTCCGCAGCCTCTGCATCTGCCTTAGTCGCATGAACCGTACCAAATGGATGGTTGGGAGGCGCATAAATTGAATATAGTTTTAACGGCGTATTACCCGTATTAATCACATTGTGCCAAGTGCCAGCAGGTACAACAATGGCAAAGTCATCATAGACATTTCTTTGGAAAGTTAAATTTTCCTTGCTCCTGCCCATTTTAACGATTCCCCGGCCTTGCTCAATCCGTAAGAATTGATCTACGTGGGGGTGGATTTCCAAACCGATATCTTCTCCAATGCCGATACTCATCAAAGTAATTTGAAAATGTTTTCCTGTCCATAAGGCAGTACGGAACGTGTGATTTTGTTTTGCGGCTTTATTGATATTCACAACAAATGGTTTTGGTCCGTAATCTTTCAAGAGAAGGTTTCTATCTTCGTATGAAGATCGCAAATCATCATTTCGGTCTGCATACCCCATGTCGCTTGGATAAGCCCAATAAACAGATCTTCCGTCGTTATACATCGGTACATTCACATAATAATAACATTGATGCGAAAAAGGTATATAATACATTTTTCATCCCCGCAATTTCAAATTTTTATGATGTTATCCTATGCTTTTTGTAATGAGAGTGTGCCACAGCAGAAACGGCCAAAAAACCTGTTTGCATAAAAAATACCAAAGGTCTGCAACTCTTGGTAACACTGTTGCAGCCGGGAAACTTGAATCTGCCCGGGGTATGCACTCACCATTTCGACAACCAAGAGATATTGTATTTTCTGTTCAACAAGCCGATTAAAACAGCGTTTTTGGCGGGTTTCCTTACGTGCCGCGCAGTTAGCTCGGGAAGTACGTCAGAATGTTGCACAATCAGTGAGTCAGGGATCTTCTTACTTAATAAGTCAAAAGATTTTTTCGGCTTTACACAGTCACATAACTGGACTTATTCAATACAAAAAAGAGCAGTAAACCCGTAAGTTACTGCTCTCCTCAGTCTATCCACCGTTCATTTGTTTTACAATGTATTCAGCATCATTTCCTACACCTTGAAGCAGCGCTGAACCTCGCCTATGCTGCCAAGGCAAACCAATAAAGTACAATCCTTTCACAGCTGAAACACCCCGGTGATGTATAATTCGGCCTTCCTTATCCAAAACACCTTCTATTTTCATCCACCAAAGCGGATTCTTAAAACCAGTTGCCCAAATAACATTGTTAACTTCTAATGAAGATGAATCTTTAAAAATGATTTCATTTTGCTTTCCGGCTATGACTCTTTGTTTTAAAATGATCTTCTTCTGTCTTATTGCATGTTTTAATTTATACCCAAATATGGGGTCGCCTTTCTTTTGAATGAACTTGCCTAATATTGATGTATGACTTGCATGTAAAACTCCTAATTTATCAAACCACCAAAAGATGCTTCTTTTTCCAATCCATAAAGGGAAATAAACCGGTTTATTACTGCAAGACAAATATGTAACTCTTTCTTTGGATAATTCAACAGCTATCTGAGCTCCGCTATTCCCGCCGCCGACTACCAGTACATTCCCAGGCGCCAGTTGTTTTGAATGTTTATATTGTGAAGAATGTAATTGATGAATATGACCGGCTACATCCTTTGATATTGATGGAATGTTAGGGGTATGAAAAGGACCTGCGGCCATCACAAGATTCTTCGTTTGATAATCTTCCCGGTTTGTTTTTATTAAGAAATAGTTGTTTAATTTTTGGACACTTATTACTTCTGTCCGTAATTGGATCGGGATTTCAAATCTTTCAACATATTTTTTCAGATAAGCAGCAATTTCATTTTTTGAAGGGAGTCCATGCTTGTCTCCCTCAAGATGCATTCCAGGCAAAGAGCTGTACATTCGAGAAGTAAATAAAACCAATGAGTCATACCGGTTTTTCCAGCTTTCTCCCACTTCATGACTTTTATCTAAAATGATAAACTTTTGTTTCGACTTCTTTAGATAATATCCTGCTGAGATTCCTGCCTGACCGGCTCCGATTACTATCGTGTCGTACATCTGAATCCCCCTCCGGTTTTATCTTAATTGTCAGAGAGACAAAGTGAGTCCCTATCTCCTCCTTTAATGATGATGGTGGCCGTCCGTCTGCTCAATTTTTGCCTGACAAAGGATTGCATTGTCGTGATTATGCGCTGCTGTTTCCATTTGAATCGTTACATGCGTAATACCTTTATCTCCAATCTCATGTTCAATTTTGCGTAAAATACTTTCGCTTTCTGAAATGGTCAGCTGATCATCAACAACAGCGTGGCAGGAAAGAGCATTCAACCCGCTTGTGATAGACCATATATGTAAATCATGAATATGCTGAATGCCCTCTGTCTCTTCAATCGTATGGATGATGTCAGTCACGTCAATATTTTCCGGGGTTCCTTCCATTAATACGTGAATGGAATCTTTCGTCACATGGTAACCGCTTCTTAAAACAAGAACAGCTACAATGACACTGGCCAATGGGTCTGCCCAGCCCCACCCGAAGAAGATGATAAGCACCGCAGCCAGAATGGCACCTACAGAGCCGAGCATATCACTTATTACATGTAAATAAGCTCCCCTTATGTTCAGGTTATTCTTTGTATCTCCGCCGTTCAGCATAATCCAAGCGACCAATATATTCACAGCTAACCCGATGATACTAATGATAAGCATGCCGGTTGTTGCCACTTCTGGCGGATGAGAGAAACGTTTGATTGCTTCATAAATGATATAAAGGGAAATCAATATTAAGGCAACACCGTTTATCACAGCTGCGAGAATCTCAAATCGTTTATAGCCGAATGTCTTATTATGACTTGCCTTTTTTTCGGCCAATTTAAAAGCAATCAGAGCAACCATTAATGAGATTGAATCACTCAGCATATGACCGGCATCTGACAAAAGCGCTAAACTATTGGTTACAAATCCGCCTATAGCTTCTATTATCATATAACCTGTAATCACGATAAAAGAGATCAATAAAACCTTCTTATTGGACCCGCCGGCGTGATTGTGATTGTGACCCATAAAAAATCTCCTCCTGTATTTATTATTCCTTTTCTGTTATGAAGCATTCTAACATGTACACAAAAATAATCATATATGATTATGTGCTCATATATGAATATATAGGTTCTTTACTGAAATGTCAAAATCTTTTCTATATGGTGCTGCAGTGCAATAATGAAACTTGATATCATTTTCTTATTATCAGCTTGGGAGGTTATATTTTTATGAAACCGCGGGTTACAGTCATCACTTTAGGCGTAGATCATCTGGAACGATCACTTCGCTTCTATCGGGACGGCCTCGGACTGCCTGCTGAGGGAATAGTCGGAAAAGAGTTTGAACATGGCGCCGTTGCCTTTTTTGACTTACAAACAGGACTGAAACTGGCCATTTGGAATCGTAAAGACATCGCACATGAGACAAACGCTGCTTTAACTGCACCAAGCCCGGCAGAATTTACATTAGGACATAATGTTACGAGTAAAGCTGAAGTCGATAAAGTCATGGAACAGGCAAAACAGGCAGGAGCGACGATAACTGATCCCGCTCATGATACTTTTTGGGGCGGATACTCCGGTCACTTCCAAGACCCCGATGGGCACTTATGGGAAATCGTTTGGAATCCGCACTGGGATGCAAGTGAATAACCAAATTTTATAGCAATAATAAAAACACACCTGAATGTTCTGGTGTGTTTTTTATTTTGTTTCCCAAAACGATCAAACTATTTATACGATGGCGGGATGCTTTGCGGAAAATGAAATACATTTTCGGGATCGTATTTCGCCTTTATTCTTTGAAGCCTTGCAAAGTTTGAGCCATAATATGCTTTTCCGAAATTTTCAATATTCTGATCCGGAACATTGACGTATGAACCTGTTACATATGGTTTCAACAGCTGACGCACTCTTTCAACTGATGCAAGGTTCGAGGCTTCTTGTGATTTATTTTTCCAACTGGCCGTCCATTCCGTATAAAACAATGGCCGGCGCCAAAAGAAGGCTGTTTCGCTGCTGGGAACTCTGCTTATCGCACCGCCCCAATTGATAAAAAAGAAATTTGTTTCTGTCCCGGTGGCTTTTTCTAAAAATTGTCTCATCACTGAAATAGGTTTTTCAGGCCAAAGATTTAGCGCCCACGCCGAGGAGAATTTAACACTCTGATCAGATCTTCCCGGGATCGGTTCATCAGGGTCCAGGAAATCTATGCAATCCGGATAGTATAATGTTTTGATAATTGTCCGTGTCGGGGTTCCGGCATTTAATAAAGGTTTTAATAATTGAATCAGCTCAGGTTTTGAACCGAGGAACAATCCTTCCACATGACACAAGCCATTTACTTTGCTGTAAATCTCAAGGTAGCACCCCAATCGTTCGTCTGTAAACGGCGCCCACTTTTGCCAAGCTTTAAAGACCGTCTCCAACTGCTCCCATGGCCAAATAATATTAAAGACGGTTGCGGTTTTAGGAGCACGGTGAACTTTGAACGTGTATTGGGTATTATATCCGAAGTTGCCTCCCCCGCCGCCTCTGGAAGCCCATAGTAAATCTTCATTGTGAGATTGATTTGCTTGAATGATCCTGCCTTTTGCATCTACCATTTTCAGTGCGAGAAGGTTATCACTTATCAGGCCGATTGATCGTGAAAGCACTCCAAACCCGCCGCCCATCGTAATTCCTCCGATTCCCACTGTCGGACTGTCTCCAAACGGAGCCATAAAACCATCCCGGGCCAATCCTTTCACAAGCGGGCCGACGTGAATGCCGGTTTGAACGGTTGCAATCGCGTTTTTTTCGTCTAATAAAACTTTATTCATATCACTCACATCAATAACTATTCCATCACTTACGACTGAAAGGTTTCTATCCAGAGCATGGCGGCCGCTTCTGACACGCAAAGGCACATTATTCTCACGCGCCCATTTAATCGCATTACTTACATCGTATGAATTTTGTGCAAAAACAAAGACAAGCGGACAGACATCAACATAAGGGTTCCAATTCTTAACCGCCTGTGCATAGCCGGGGTCCCCTTTGAAGATGACGCGCCCTGTTAACTGTGTTGATCCCATCTGTTTCACTCCCCATAAACATTTGATTCCGATTCCAGTATATGCAGGATTTGGACAAATTCTTAGACGGATGATCTGCTAACTTAAAAATAAATACAAATACGCGAAGATGATATAAAAACACAAAAAAGACAAGAGCGGCAAGTTGCCGAAACTCTTGTCTCTCCTATCTTTTTAATATGATTGGCGTGATATACTGACCCGGCTATGGAAGCTCATAGGAAAGTTTTTGTTTGCCCTGCTATGCGCCCTTTTTGCCGCACCAGCTGAGTAATCTTCCTGTTTGATCTTCCAACAAGAATCTTTTTCTTTATCGTTTTTGCAGCCTTGGGACGGAATTTCTCCTATTTTTTCTTCTTGTGTTTCCGTTTGCAATCATGTTTTTTCTCTTTCTTATGATGTTTTTTACATTTCGCTTTTGCTGCTGCTTTTGCTGCTGCTTTTGCTGCTTTTGCCGCTTTTACCTTTGCTTCTGCTGCTGCTCTTGCTGCTTCTGCTGTTCTGGCTCTTGCTTCTTCCGCTCTTGCTATTGCCTCTTCCGCTCTTGCTCTCGCTTCTGCTTCTCTTGCTGCTTCTGCTCTCGCTTCGTCTTCCGCCATATCAAAATCATGGCCGAGGTCACAGGCTTCGTCGTATGGTTTTTTCTGAACGTGATTTTCACCTGGGTTATAATACATGAACTACCACTCCTTCTCATATTTTTTTAATCTCTTCATACTATGTAGATAAAAGACTCCAGCTTGGACTATTCATTTGGTTAACCAGCACATTTCAGCCGCTTTTTTCATTTATCCATACAACAGACTCTGGATGCCTGCAATAAACTTGAAAAATAATAAGCTGCGAAAACCACAAAAAAAAACCAAGGGGCTGAACCCTTGGTTTTTTGTGAGGCTGAGAGTGCTGCACGCTGCAGCCTCCTTCTGTACCGACTTTTTTGACTTTTAATTTGCTTGCTGTGTTTGTTTTACCGGTTCTTTGCTAAAAAGTCCAACAATGTTCCACAAGACAACTACTGAAGCTATTATTAAACGAGTAGTGTTCACTTCTTGGTTAGTCAATAATTTATAACCATATATTGATCCCAATGCAACTATACAAAAAATATTGAACCATTTACTCCAACGCAATTAGAAAACTCCTTATCAAAGGATGACATTTCCAAACAATGTATTATAATATTAACAAAATTTTTCAATATTCAACCTTAAATCTTTCTTAATTGGTTTTCCTGACCATTTTCTCTAATCGCCAGTTATTATTACAGGCTAGATCCAGACATCATTTTCAGCTGTTTGATCAGTTATTTCTTCCCCGGTATTCACAACACCTTTAGGCTCTACAAGCAAAATTTTACACTCTGATTCTGCATAAGGTTTATGTTCAGCATTTTTCGGAATGACAAACATTTCACCTTCATTTAATTTTACTTCTCCATCACGAAATTCAATGATTAAATTCCCCTCAATCACAATAAAGACCTCATCTGTTTCCTCATGCTTATGCCAAACAAAGTCCCCTTGTACTTTAACAAGTTTAAATTGATAATCATTCATTTCAGCAATTACTTTTGGAGACCATTGATCTTGGAATGCAGCTAATTTCTCTTGAAAAATAATCGGTTTATATTTCATTCTTTCTCCTTCCCGTGTAAAACTAAAGACATATATGTCCGCCTTTGTTCTTCTCCTGATTTTAACTAGTCCCAAATGAAAGGCCGCTCCACTTCAGCAGTTCTGAGATAGTCTAAAAGCTGACCGGTATGTACTGACTCATGATAAGCAATCCTTAATAACATGTCCCCCAGTTCACGGACGTACCCAACATCAGACCTATCAATCTTTATATTTGTTAAATCTGTTTCGTTTAAAGATTTGATGAATGTCAAAAACTCGGTCAGAAACGGTTTTGCAAATTCTAATTCTCCGGGTGCTGTGGTAAACGTTTTTGATACATAAGGATTAGGAGATTCCTCTGAAGGCCCATTCATATGTTTTAGTAAAATTTGATGGTAAAGAAATTCTGCTTCTAAAACATGTTTTATCATTTCCTTACACGACATGGCTTCGGAATCCGGGCGCCAGTCAATCTTTCCTTAGGGATAGCTGTCCATAACTTGATGCTTCGCCGTCTCACTTATTTTTAAACCATTCTCCTTCTTCTCGGAAAAACCTCTTCAAATAAAGAAGATATTTTTTCCCAACCCGCTGGATTGATAAATTTTTAAGATAAAGAGATCTTCATTCATCCATACAATAGACTCTGGTTGAGCATATACTGAATGATAGTTTTCATCAGAAAGGAGACATCAACTTTGGCAAAATATCGGATCATGACCTTTGATGGGGGAGGTACGTTAGGTGCTTTAAGTTTACAGCTATTGAACAGACTGGTTAAACAAAATCCGACTTTAATAAGCCGAACCCACGTGTTTTCAGGAAATTCAATCGGTTCATTCACTGCCCTTGCATTAGCCAGCGGAAGATCGCCGCATGAGACATTCCGCTATTTCAAGGAAAAAATCCTGCCCGCATTCAGCGTTTCCCGGCCGGGCGGACCCGTTTTCAATCAACAATTACCATATTCCGGTTTTATTAAAGCGGTACGGAATTTTTTCCCGGCAGATCTTCGTCTCAAAGATTTAAGAAAGCGAATTGTTGTCCCTTCATTCAAATTATACTCTCCAAAACTGGATCGTTGGACTCCTGTATTATTTCACAACTTTCCCGGCTCTCCCTATTTAAATGAGAAAGTGAGTGATGTCATACTGCGGAGCAGCGGTGCCCCTGCGACGCAACGCGCCTATCAAAACTACGTGGACGGATATGTAGTAGCAACGAATCCCAGTACAGCCAGTATCGCGTTTGCAGTTGGTAAAGCCAACGTGCCATTGGATCAAATTGCGGTATTGTCCATCGGAACAGGTGAAGCCCCGACCCGTTTAAGAAGAGATACGAGGGGATGGGGAATGGTAAGTGCAGATAACATACGTCCCGAAAATCTGAAGAACCTTCCTCCAAATTGGGGAGTCCTTTTGGACAGGTCGCCTAATGAACCTTTACTGCCATTTCTTCAGATAATTGCTGGCGGAAATGGTTACTATGAATCCATGGTCAGTGCGAATCTTCTGGGAGATCGTTTTTTCCGATTAGATCCGCGGATTCCGAACTTCTCCAAAACGGACCCTGCCGTCGTTCCCGCTGTCATTGAAATTGCGAACAAAACCAACTTACAGCCTGCGATTGAATTCATAGAGAAAAACTGGAACAACAAATAAGAACAGACAACATACCAAGGGTGGAAAAACCCTTGGTATTTTTAGATGCGGCCGGAGAGGACTGATTAATATGAAACTGAATCGGTCTCCGGCTTTTGCTCTTTTTTTATTTTCACCGTTTCAGGCAGTAAGCAAGTAAATATTGCCGCTCCCAACAAAATAATAATTGAGAAATAAAAAGAAAGATCATAGTTACCCAATTCACTATAAAGAAAACCCGGTACATAAGCTCCCAGTGCTGATCCTATCTGATGGCTCAGGAATAACCAGCCTAAAATAAATCCAACTGAATATTGCTTAAAATATTGCGTGGCTAACATTTGGGCAGGAGCTACAGTTGCAAAATCAACCAGCCCAAACAGAATGGCAAAAATAAGTAATATAACCGGATGATGACTGTATAACAGGATGCAAATTGATAATGCGCGGATGACATATAAAAGAATAAGCATCTTTTTACTGCTCCAGCGGTCTGCCGCAATCCCTGAAATGATTATCCCCAAAATATTAAATCCCGCCAACACACTAACTGCAGCACTGGTTACACTTGTTGAAAACCCATGGTCATGAGAAAAAGGAATAAGGTGAGTATCCATCAGGCCTGTAGTTGTAAAACCGCATATCGCAAAGGGTAATATTAAAAACCAGAATTGTTTCTTGCAAAATACTTCCCAAACAGAAATGCGGGTCGTATACTGCCCACTTGCAGCTTCTTCTTTCATAAAGCCGCCCATAGGAGATAACCCCATCTCGCCGGGATGATTCCGTAAAAATAACAGGATGACAGGAAACACAATAACCATTAAAAGCAAACCCAAAATCACTACAGTTAACTTCCAGTCAAACCATTGAATCAAAATGAGAGAGCCGGGAACAAGAAGCATCTGACCAGCGCCAAACCCCGCCTCCATAATGCCAAAAGCAAGCCCGCGTTTTTCATTAAACCAATTTGTAACCACAACTGTTGCGGCTACATTAGATGCCCCTCCAACACCGATGGAGATAACAACTCCGTAAAGGATAAATAATTGCCATGGATGATTCACAAAAGAAGTTAAAATAAAGCTAAGCCCGACCAAGAAAGTGCTGACTGACAAAATCATTTTGGGGCCTAGTTTATCAACCAGCCTCCCTATTATGGGCTGAGATATGCCATATATGATAAAACTCAGAGTAGAAATAAGTGAGATTGTTCCTCTGTTCATAGAAAAATATTTTTCCCACGGTTCAACAAAAGCTCCAAATGAAAGACGTGCGCCTTGAACCGCTAATAAGGTTAAAAAACTGACAAAAACAATGATCCATGCGTAGTGATATTTTATTCGCATCCTATCCCCCCTCACTTTTATTTATAATTCCAAATCCCAGCGCTCTTCTATTAAATTTGATCCCCATAAAGGTTTCTCTTCATGAACTTCTGTAATTTCGAATCCGGTTTTTTTATACAATGGCCGGGCTGTTGACATGTCTTTTACCGTCCAAAGAAATATGCGCTCGTATCCATTTTCTTTACAATATTGCACAAGTGCCTTCATCAGACGGCTGCCGACACCTTTTCTTTGAAAAGACGGATCGACTAAAAACCATCTTAACTGTCCTGTTTTTTCATCGTCATTCACTAAGCCGATACAACCTGCAAAGGTATTCCCGCTTTCCGCCACCCATATTTTTTCAATATCAGCTTTAAACGTATCGCGAAGATAAGATAAGAATGTGTTATCCCACCCATGGGATTTGGCATAAAATAATCGCTGTTTTTCAATTATGTTTTTGACATCCTCTGAAGTATAATAGTCTCTTATTGAAATCGGAGATTCTTTATCATAAAAAGAATGCTGCAAAATGTTTTGAATGGTTTCCATTGAATCTACAAGTTTTTCTTGTTCCTCTTTGTCTATGCATTCAAGGATATATTCAACTTGATGATTGGCTTTTTTCTCCAGACTTTTATAAATACTTTTCCCTGACTCGGTGACATAAAGGAAATGATTACGTCCGTCTTCTATACATTTTTGCTTATATATAAAGCCTTCCCCTTCGAATTTTCTGATAATTCTGCTTACATATCCTCTGTCCAGGTCTAACCTTTCTTGAATAATTTTTGCTGTACAATCGGGCGTATTATAAATTTCGTATAAAATCCTGGTTTCTGTTAAAGAGAATGGACTGTCATAAATATGTTCATTCAGAAAACCCAAAATATCTGTATAAAATCTATTAAATTGTCTGAATGCCAAAACACGTTTTGTTTCCAAATTGATGTACCTCCTCCAAAAGATTGACTTAAGCAACTTTTTTCCATCGTAATCGAGACAGTTGCTTAAGTCAACTATATTTTTCAATCCTTCTACCTTTTTTGTAATGAGCACCTTTTATTTCTAAAAAACACATTGAAAATAAACGGCACTGTTTCATCGGAGAACCGTTGCGCACCGCCATAAATTCTTTTTTACTTCAAGTTCCTTTTACAAATTTTGAAAAACTCATTGACTATTCAGTTGAACTGTATTACATTATTATAAAGTTGAACTATATAGTCGAACTGAATAGAGGGTGAGGATATGAAACATAAATTATTACCGCTGTCTGAAACCATGCATTACATTTTATTAGCTCTGCGTGAGCCGCTTCATGGCTATGCCGCCATGCAGAAGATAGAAAAGATGAGTAACGGTACTGTTATTTTAGCGGCCGGCACATTATACGGCGCGATTGAAAACTTGAATAAGCATGGCTGGATTGAGCCTGTCGGAGAGTCGGGCCGGAGAAAAGTCTATATGATAACTGCGGAAGGAAGCGCCATTTTGAAAATGGAACAAAACAGGTTATTGCATATTTTATCCCTGTACGAAGGAAGTGAATCGAATGAAGAAATTTAAGATGTTTTTTGATATTGAAAAAGAGGAGCAATGGCTGAACGAGCAATTACAAAACGGCTATCGTTGTACAAATATTAGCGGATTAGGAATATACACCTTCGAAAAAACCGATAAGAGATATGTGATGCGAGTGGATTATCAAGATTATTTATCAAAGAAAAAGTTCAAAGATTACAAAGGAATTTATGAAGACTTCGGCTGGAGTTATATAAATGGCCCTTGGGGGGTTGGAACTCGATATTGGCAAAAAGAAGATGATGGTCAAAATGAAATCTTCTCGGATCGCCAATCAAAGAGTAATTATTATAAAAGATTAATGAGTTATTCATCAAGTTTTGGTTTCCTGTGTTTGTTTATTTCTTATATGTTTTACAAGGATTCAGGTTTATATTTAGCTGAAGGCCTGTGGAGTATGGAAGGCTCAATGTTTTGGAAAGCATTTTTATTTGAAACTCCATTTGCCATTTTGAGGTCGCTTCCCGCCCTTATGGCTGTTATCTTCGGCATCAGTTTCTATAAAGCGTATCGAAAGTATTCAATGTTAAAAGAAGAATAATGCGGGGAAGTTACATTCAAAAAAGTAATGAAGGATCATGTACCTGCCACAGTTGGGCGCTTTTAAGCCCTAAATTCACTGACAGATCAGACAGCTTATTTTAAAACAAAAAATACCAAGGGCGTTAAAACCCTTGGTATCATTGGAGTGCGGCCGAGACGGCGTGACATTTTTAAAACAGATGAAGCAAAACATTCTTAAAACCAGCTCTTCTACTCGTTTCATCCCGAAATGATCCTCCCCTGTTTAGCGGGGATTTTTTTCATTCGAGGCTTTTGGAAATATATCATAGAATGTTGCATGTTAGACTGATCTTCAATTGAAATTTTCAGAAAGTTAAGCTGTTGAAGTACAGCGCCTATAATGTTAATGCTTTTGCAGACAAAGCAGCTTTCAATCTTCGTATCCCTTCTTCTAATTCTTTCTCAGCTAAATTTCCGTAACCTAAAATAATTTTGTTTTTATGGACCCCTTTCTGGATCGTATGGAGTTCAACCGGGTAAATTTTAATTTTATGCTGATCTAACTTTTTCAGCACCTGTTCTGAAAAAATGACATTTTCAAAACTGGCTATTAAATGGAGACCTGTCGAATCTCCAAATATCTTGACCTCATCTCCAAATTCACGGTTCAGGCTTTGTTTTAAAGCCTCACGACGTTTCTTATACACTTTTTTCATTTTACTAATATGGTGTTCTAGATAACGATCCTCAATAAAGTTTGCAAGTGTAAGCTGCTCCAAGGAAGAGGTATGAAGATCTGTAAACCATTTTAGATTCTTACACTTCTCAACGAGGGACGGCGGAAGAACTAAATATCCAAGACGCAGTGCCGGTGATAAGATCTTACTGAATGTACCGATATAAATAACTCTTGACGGGTCTAACCCCTGAAGAGAACTTATAGGTGATCCCTTATATCGAAATTCACTATCGTAATCATCCTCTACGATATAACAATTTGATTGACGCGCAAACTGTATTAATTGAATACGGCGTTGAATTGTTAATGTACCGCCGATTGGGAATTGATGAGACGGAGTGACAAATACAAAACTTGGTTTTTTATCGTGGGGCAGCAGCTCCGTTCGCATCCCATTATGATCTACTGGTATAGGGTAAAGCGAGCTGCCGGGTGATGAAAAAATAGTTTGAATTTCATGTGTAATAGGATCTTCAATAATGACTTCATCACCCGGTGACAATAACAATTTTGCTATAAGGGAAAGTCCTTGGGTTGCACCTGAAGTGATGACAATTTGGTCAGGATGACAATGAACCCCTCTTGTTCTTCTAAGATACCTTGAAAGGACATGCCTTAATAGGATTATTAGTTAGCGTACAAGTTCCCCATATAGAAAATAAAAAGCCAGCTCTCCTTCGGGAGAAGAACTGGCATACCAAAGCTTCTTGCTTCTTATTTTGCTGTATTGCTCGGACCTTTTAATTTCTCTTCGTTCTTGCGTCAATGTTTTATTATTAGGACACAACCAATTAAATAATGACGATCGAGAAGCTGCAGTCATTGCTGCTGGGATAATCCCGCTTATATGGATGCTTTTTTCATTCCTTTTCTGTTTGCTCCATTTTCCACCACAGTGAATCTTTTGGATTTTCAACAGCTTCTTGAAACTCAGCTTTAGAAGCAACTGTTGGGTAAGAACCTTTTAAAGATTTACCTGAAGTATCTTTAAATAAGGTTAACACCACTATTAAGCCAATTAAACTGACTGCTAATAAATAGAAACCTGGCGCCAAATTGTTTCTTGTCACATGGGTTAACCAAGAAGCAACTAAAGGTGTTGTTCCGCCAAAAATAGAAACCGATAAGTTGAATGTCCAGGATAATGTACGATATCTAATGTCAGTATGGAACAACGTAGGTAAAGATCCTGGCATAGTACCTTCATATACAGATAATACAATACCTAACAATAAAAGTCCTATAAATAAGAATATTATATTCCCCATATTAAGAAATTGGAAAGAGATAATCGAAAATACAATTCCTAATACTAATCCAATTGTTATAACTTTTTTATTTCCTAATTTATCTCCCAGTTTACCAAAAGTTAAAGCGAACGGTACCATAATAATCAATACAATTGCTGTAACCGGTGTACTTATATTATCACTTATACCAAGGTTCTCATCTAAATAAGAAGGCATATAACCTAACAATAGGTAATTGGTTATATTGAAAAACGCCACAAATACGATACATAAAAAGATATCTTTTTTATATGTTTTAATTACTTCTAATAAACCTGGTTGTTGTTCTTGGTTTTCAGAGATGTCATTTTCAAAGATTGGTGATTCATCTAAATGACTTCTCAAATACAAACCAAATAATCCAATTGGAATACTTAAGAAGAAAGGAATCCTCCATCCCCAACTATTCATTTGAACATCAGATAAAGCCCAGAAAAGTACTGTAACTAAAACAGAAGCTACTATATAGCCAGATAATGTACCGATTTCTAAACCACTGCCTAACCTTATACGTTTATTATCTGGAGAAGATTCTGCGATATATACCATTGCACCAGCGTACTCTCCACCCACAGAAAAACCTTGCAGAATACGAGCTAAGAGTAATAATATAGGGGCCCATACACCAATCTGATCATAGGTAGGAAGTACACCAATTATTAAAGTAGATAAAGCCATCATTAAAATAGTAATTGTTAATACCATTTTCCGGCCAAATTTATCACCCATTTTACCAAAAATAATTCCGCCTACCGGTCTAAGTAAAAAGGCAATTGCAAATGTAGCAAAAGTAAATATTAACTTTAATTCATCGTTTTGAACCGGACTGAAAAAGTTTTTACTAATAATAACTGCCAAATAAGAATATAAAGCAAAATCAAACCATTCCATCGCGTTTCCTATCCCTGTAGCAAACACGCTTTTCTTCGCTTTTTGAATGTCTACAACGTTAATTTTTTTCTTGTTGAACTTCATTTAATAATATCAACTCCTTAATGATCAAATCCACATGATACAAGCGGATAAACGGTCCAAGCGTGCAGTCCCAGAATGTATAGCGTAATGCTTCTCTAAAAGTCTGGGGGTTTCTGTTTCACCTGATGGAGAGCTAATGGCATAGTGGCTGATTAGTTCAACTGGACCTTAAAAGACTGGACCAATATCCATCTCAGCGCCAAATAACATTGTAAACCAGGAAAGAAGGATGAAATTCAGCTTTTCCGATGGTTTTCTTAACTTATTTTTGCCGATTGGACTAAAAATAATACAAACAGCAACAAAAAGAGAAACAACCAACAGATAATGCCAGCCAAAGTGGTTAGTGATATATCCTTGGGCTGTGGTTGGTATTTTCTGCAGACTATTTGGAGAAATGATTCCCCTTCATAAGCTCCATTGTGAATATTATCACAATCGAAAAAAAACTTTTATTTCTTCAAAGTATCCTAAACCTTTATTTTAGTTCTTCCATTACGTCTTCCAATATGTTTATTATGTGTTGCAGAAAGATTGAGGTCATTCCTAAGTATTATTTACTGATCCTATCTTTATTACCCCGCAATCAGGTGAAACAAAACATTATAAACGTAGCATACCTTTTTAAAATCTGACAAGCCCAACAGGGTGATAGAAACCCGGCTAAAGCCAAGCTAATCAATGGATAGAAGAAATTTTTTTTGTTTTTCCCAAGGAATAACCGTCTGCGTTTAATCTAGCCCAATCAGAAAGAAAAAGAGCAGGAGTAATCCTGCTCTTTCATTCAAAACTTTAATTTGTATGACGAATTTCGTAAACCTTTTCGACTTCTTTACCTATTAATTAGTATGCAGACTGCAAACAGAAATACTCATATCGCCATCATCAATAATGCATTATAAAATCAAAGATATTTTTTCCTATTAAGATAACAGTAACTAAAATAAATAACATTCTCACATAGGTTACACCTTTTTTAATTGCGAAGTTAGATCCCACAAGCGCTCCTAATATCATTGATATACCCATTGGTACACCATATAAAAAATTAATTTTATGAAGAAAAAGAAACATAATTAGAGCTGCAATGTTACTGCCGAAATTAAGAAATTTTGCATTTCCTGCAGATTGTAAAAAATCGAAGCCTATAATCAAAAAGGCAAATAAAATAAATGAACCCGTTCCTGCACCTAAAAATCCATCATAAAAACCAATAGCGAATATTACTAAAGAAAAAAGAATGGCTTTTTTCCAAGTCAGTTTTTTATAAGTAGATTCATTACCCCAGTTTTTCTTCAAAATAGTGTAAATAGCTACACCTACTAAAAGAATTAATATTAATGGTTTTAATAATTCAGATGAAATAAAATTGACAACTAAAGCACCCAATAAGGACCCTATAAAAACAATCGGAAACAATTTAGATACTAACTGAAAATTAACTTTTCCTGATCTTATAAAGGAAATCGTACTCGTTAATGTACCCATTGTACTGGCTAACTTATTTGTAGCGATAGCAACTGAAGGCGGGAGACCTGAAAATAACAAAGCTGGTATAGAGATCAGTCCTCCTCCTCCCACTACTGAATCAATAAAAGAAGCAAGAAATCCGAAACATACTACTATTAATAGTGTATAAAAATTAATATCCTCCACTTATAAAATCCCCCCATAATGGTAAATAATAAGAGTGATCAAACTATTTTTCAATAAATAGTTTGATCACTCTGTCCATTATTTTTGCAATTCAAGTTCGATTTTTAAAAGCATACATACATGACTTTTAATAGAACGACTTGCACTTGATTTATTACTATCAGCTACAGCAAACATTCTTTGTAACCATCTGTCTTTCCCCATATTTTGGTTTAAAGGCCGTTCGAGCATGTGCCGCTAAATGGTTGTCTAATATAATAAGGTCACCAGGTTTTAGAACTACTCCTGAAGACACTTCCGATAGTGCTTTTTCAGCTCTTCTAATGCCCATCTGGCTTCATCATTTAATCCTTCCATTAAGGAACCATGAATACATAAGTCCGGTTTAATAAATCTTTTTCATTTCAATCCCTTAATGATTTAATTCCAGTATATAAAAAATTTTTTAAAAATTCCACATCTTATTCATTTCCTTTAGGTGACACGTATGGATACGTTCAAAAACACACCAAAAATTCAAGTGTGTTGCAAAAAGGCACTCAAAATTGTAAATCCATTTCACTTGTAATGAAGGTTTGTTGCATTGCACTTTCTAACTCCACATTCATCATTTCTATATGTTTGGATAAGTTGGGTTAACCATAATTAGTTAACAAAAACCACCCTTACTTTCCCACTTCTATTCCCATTACGTTCAATTTATTACCTATCCTTCAACAATTTTTTGGGAAGCCCATAACTTATCTATGGTGATATTTGGTTATTAAGTCGCCAAAAAGATTATAAAGAATTGAAAAATCAAATGATTAATTTAAAAAAGCATTTAAGGCTGTTGCTGATCTTGATGATTGTGAGTTCTCTGGGACGGGAGCAAACAATATTTAAAGCATTAAAGATCAAAAAAGAAGAAGCTAAAAAACGTGAAATAAAAGATTTGAAGAAACAGCTTGTAATGGTTAAAAATCGGTGATTAAATTGTGCCCATATAGATTGCAAACATGTCATTAATGTCAAGTCATGAACTCCTAATGGATATTTAATAACTCATTTTCAATGAAAAACTGAACTCTGATCATTAGTCAAGATTCTAAGATATACACGGACCAATCGTCCTTCCCTTTTTTCGAAATCCCAATGGTTCCCTCTTGTTTTGATGTTGTTTTTTTAAAAAAAGTTATTGACACCAAAAAATTATCATGTTATTATTATAAATTTGATATCGCTTTCCATATATGTTAACCTTAAGTTGAGTTACCATATATGGAGGTGGATGATATGTTTCAAATTGGCGATAACATTGTTTATCCAATGCACGGAGCAGGTATAATTGAAGCCATAGAAGAAAAAGAATTCTTAGAGGAAAAAGAACATTATTATGTCATAAAAATGTCAATCAGTCATATGACAGTTATGATTCCAACGCGTAAAATAATGAGTTTAAATATACGACCAGTTACTGATATACTTGCATTAAAACACATTATCCACATTTTTCAGCATGGAGAATCAGATAAGTTGCTGCCGTGGAAACAAAGATATAAAGTAAACACAGACAAAATAAAAACGGGTAAAATCCAAGAAGGTGCTGAAGTTGTACGTGATTTAATGCGTATGAAGAAAGAAAAAGCACTTAATGCAAGCGAAAAAAAAATGTTGGATAGTGCATATGAATTTTTGATTAGTGAACTGGAAGTTATTAAAGGAATCACTGAAAATCAAATAAAAAGTTTCTGTTAAGGTTAGATAATGTTTGCTTTCCAAAACATCCTTAAGTTTTCGGAAAATTACGATTAGACGTTTAATTTCTTCAACTTACTTTTAGAACATTAACCTCTTTTATTACTCCTGCAATCTAATCTGTTTTATTTTTAAATTTCTTCAATGAACATTTTAATTTTTATCAAAAACTCGATGGAATAGTCACTTGATTTTTGTAATCCTGATTCACACTGGCACGGACAAGGAGCCGTAAAGATGGAAGAGAGGCAGGGTTTTCATTGTTTTAGGTCTAAGTGATTATTTCCAGAAGAAAAAACAACCCCTCTCCTCTTTATCTTTAAGAATTTCTTATAACTGCTTCCACAGTGAATAGCAATTGTTTATCTTCTTTTCATAAAAGAGATATGCGAATTGTAACAAAGAATAACATACCGTTACAAATCATTTATATATATTCCACATATCGTCAATCCGTTATGTTATACTGTAAACAATCCTTTGAGGTTTTAAACCTTTTTTTTTACCTTGTAGCATCTGTCCCTACTCGAACGTTGAGTAGGGTTTTTTATTCAGTATTATACAGAGAACATAAAAAAACAGGCCCTATAAAAGAGCCTGTTTGTATAAACGATTGAAGATTAAGCAGTTTTTTGAACGTTAGCAGCTTGGGCTCCACGAGCACCTTGCTCAACGTCAAACGTTACTTTTTGACCTTCGTCTAAAGATTTGAATCCGTCACTTTGGATTGCAGAAAAGTGTACGAATACATCGTCTCCATTTTCACGTTCGATAAATCCAAAACCTTTTTCTGCATTAAACCATTTAACTGTACCTTGTTCCATTTTTGTTGCCTCCTAGTGTGTTACACATTGTATTACTATCCTTGCCCAAAGTATCATCAAGACGAAAAGTCGATATTCATACTATCCTTTACACGAACAAAAATAATTCTCCTTTATCATAACACGAAACGGAAATAACTGCAAATTAATATCATGTTTCATTTTGTTAAACGTGTCGATACGAGTGCAAAATAAGATGCCTACTAATAACGATGGTTTGAAAACACCGTGAAAATGGATCACGAGTGTCTTCAAAAAAGCTCAGCTGTTTCTTGTTCAAGTACAAGATATTCTTTTAAAAGCAGGGCTGTTCACTGGTATAGCTTTGTTTCTGCAGATGTTTCCAAACGATCACTCAGGTATACTGTAATGTTTGTTCTTCAAACAATGAATGTTTACGGTCTAAATAAACCGATCCCCATAGGGGAGCATGGAGAGAGTTTGGCCCGATAAAGAGCTGGGTATAATCTTCATACGCTTTTTGTATCCCGGCTGGCCATTGCTCATAAAGATTTAATCGAGATGGAGATCATTTTCTGACCTTCAATCATTTTACATAGGATGAGGAAAGATACTTATTATACAGGGAGGATGACAGCTGGGACTTCAAAGGCCTAAAACGTTTTCTATACTTAGATTAAGAACATCAGGGAAGGGGAAACTTTTAAAAATGAATGAACAAAACCTAAGGACTTTGAGAAAACTGGTTACCCCTTACGAAAAGTCCGATTCACAAAAAAGCATTTATCAAATCATTAACACATTGGTGCCATTTTTCCTGTTATGGTGTTTGGCCTATAAGAGCTTGTCGATTTCTTATATCCTTACATTAGCGATTTCTGTCGTTGCAGCAGGTTTTTTAGTGAGAACCTTCATTATCTTTCATGATTGCTGCCACTATTCCTTTTTTAAGAACCGAAAGGCGAATCGAATCCTTGGAACAATTACAGGAATTCTGACTCTGCATCCGTTTGATCATTGGGCACACGATCATTCTGTCCATCATGCGACAAGCAGCAACCTGGACAAACGCGGTACGGGCGATATTTGGGTACTGACTGTTGAGGAATATAAAGAAGCCTCAACTAAGACAAAAATAATGTACCGTTTGTACAGAAATCCGTTTGTTATGTTTATTATCGGACCGATTTACGTCTTCGGGATAACCAATCGTTTTAATCGAAAAGAGGCAAAACGCAAAGAACGGATGAATACATATGTAACCAACCTGGGGATCGTCGCTTTGGCAGCACTTTTATGTTGGGCTATCGGCTGGAAAAACTTTCTGCTGGTCCAGACGCCAATTTTTATGATATCGGGATCCCTCGGAATTTGGATGTTTTATATTCAGCATACGTTTGAGGATTCATATTTCGAAGAAGATGAGCAGTGGGAATATGTAAAAGCAGCCGTTGAAGGAAGCTCTTTTTATAAGCTTCCAAAAGTCATGCAATGGTTAACAGGCAATATCGGTTTCCATCATGTTCATCATTTAAGCCCAAGAGTCCCAAACTATAAGCTTGAAATCGCACATAACAACACTGAACCATTGCAAAACGTTCCGACCATCACACTGGCAACAAGTCTTAAGTCGTTAAAGTTCCGCCTATGGGATGAAGAAGGCAAAAAATTTGTTGGTTTTAAACACTTAAAAAAAACTTCTAAAAGCCAAGTATCAGCTCGGCTAAGAACGGATTAAAAACTAATCGATGATAATGGGCAGTGTATCTTGCAGAATAAAAGTGCAGACTCGCGCAAAGATTTTGTGCAGAGATCAGCACTTTTTTAATGCCAAATGCACTTACAACAAAAAATACCAAGGGTGTCAAAACCCCTGGTATCATTGAGATGACGGCTGAGAGCCTTTGTTTCTGCTCAATAACTTATTCAGCTTCTCCAACAACTGTAAAGCGTTCATTTATATGTTTTGGATTTTCGATTTCATCCAATACTGCAATTGCATAGTCTGCATAGCTGATATAACTTTCGCCTTTCGAATTCACAAGAAGATGATCTTTTCCTGACTGATAAAATCCAGTTCTTTTCCCGTCTGGGTCAAATACCGCTGAAGGACTGATAAATGTCCAGTTAATATCAGAAGTTTCCTTTAGTTCTTGCAAGTTACGACCTTGCCCTTTAGCTGTTGGAATAAAAATCTCAGGGAAATCAGGTGTATCCATTACACTGACAGTTTTATTTTCGTCTACATAAAGACTCCCTGCTCCACCTACAATTACAGCTCTTGTACCCGTTCCTTTTAATGCCCTAATTAATGCCCGGCCAGCATCTACATGTGCCTGTTCTTCTCCTAATGGAGCACCGAAGGCATTAACTGCTACATCTAACTTTTTTAGATCATCCGATGTAAGATCAATTATATTTTTTTCAATGATTGAAATCTTATCCTCTTTAAGTTTTGCAGCATCTCTTACAATTGCAGTTACTTCATGTCCCCTGCTTACCGCTTCTTTCAAGATGAGACTTCCAGCTTTTCCGGTTGCACCAATGATTCCAATTTTCAATTTCCAGTCCTCCTAATAATTCAACATTTTTAAATGTAACCATATTGATTACATGTAATCATTTTAGTTACATCATGTTTATTTGTCAATACGTTTATCATCTTGTTAATTGAGCATATTAGAGTAAAATAAACTTGTAATACATTCAGTTACAAGTGTACTATAAAGAGTGTAAAGTAATTAGGATGGTGAAGAAATCATGTCTATTAGCAGCCGTTTTGCTGTAGGAATTCATATATTGGCTCTTGTTGAAATAAATGAAGACGGAATTAGCACTTCTGAATTTTTAGCTGGGAGTGTAAATACAAATCCCGCCTTAATAAGAAAAATTATGGGGATGCTGAAAAAAGCAGGTTTAGTAAATGTACGGCCAGGTATTGCAGGAGCCGAATTAGCGAAGGATTTAACTGATATCACCTTACTTGATGTTTATAGAGCAGTTAATGTTGTTCAAGATAAAGAATTGTTTAGTATACATGAAAATCCCAATCCTCAATGTCCTGTAGGCCGGAACATTCAAAGTACAATTGGTCCAATATTTGAAATCGCCCAATCTGCCTTGGAAAAGGCTCTTGGGCATATCACAATTGAAGATGTGGTAAAGGATATTATTGAAAAAGAAAAATCGATCAATAATTGTTAAATAACTCCCTGGAAAATCTTTTATCAGACTGAAAACAAAAAGGGACTGGATCATATTGAATCCAGCCCCGTATTGATATTGATTTTTTGATTGAAAAAATAGCTTTTTAAGTAGTAAGCTTGCGAGAACTTTCTTCTGGCTGATAAAACGCAAGCTGAATATACTTCCCGTCATATATACACAAATTATAGCGTTATCTCTCTTGTACTCATCTGAATCCTCACATTACTTTTCTGACTTTCTTCTCCTGCTTCATCACTTCATTAATCATTATCATATTTACTACCGCCGCACCAGTCAGCAGAAGGATGAAGGTGACTGATAAATCATACGACCTACTATAAGTAAGTGGACAGTAACAGATAAATTTTTATAAACAAAAAATACCAAGGGTATCAAAACCCTTGGTATCATTGAGATGCGGCCGAGAAGACTTGAATCTCCACAGGTTATTCACCCGCTGGGCCCACCAGCTATATTCATAAAACTATTGCTCAGTTGTCAGCATGTTAAGTAAATTACGAATTTCCTTGTTATAACTTTTAATTTCTTCTTCATTACAACCGGTTTTATCAAATACTGCATTAGGAATTAATGTGACTTTTTCTTTAAACTCATTCCCTTCAGTTGTTAACGTAATAATTACACTTCGTTCATCCTCTTTTGAACGCTCTCTTATAATAAGACCTCGCTCCTCAAGTCGTTTTAAAACTGGAGTTAATGTTCCGGAGTCTAGATATAATTCTTCGCCTAAACCTTTAACAGATATTTTTTCCTTCTCCCATAAAACAAGAAGAACCAAATACTGCGGATAAGTAATTCCTAATTCTTTTAAGAGAGGATGGTATAACTTTATCATTTCACGGGAAGCTGCATAAATCGCAAAACATAGATGATTACTTAACAGTAATTTATCATCATTCTTCATGTTAAATCCCTCACAATATTTATATTCATTGTTACACATAATAGCACAAGAATTACATTAAGTAAAATTGAATGACTAACAATTTAATTAATCATAACTTATATACATGGAAAATCATCTTTATTTATAACCATAATGTGTTTGAGGTGCATTCTTATTATTACCGATATAGATACTTCTACTATATTGTTTAGACCCACTCGATTTATTGAGCCGCCAATAATATGATCTCCTATTTTCTCAATATGGTTATTATGTACACTAACTTTAAACTGCCGAAAACTGGTCTTTATTTTAGCCTAATCAATAATTTAGAGGATTTTAATCGCGAATTTCAATTGAGAACAATTTAATTTTTAAAAATTTAATTGACAATGCTATTTAGATTGGTTAAAATTCAATTGTGTTAAATTTAATTTATAGGGGTGTTTGATGATGACAGTATATTTTACAGCAGAAGCTACAACAAAAGGCGGAAGAGAAGGTCATGTAAAATCTAATGATCTTATTATTGATTTGGATTTAGCTATGCCAAAACCAAATCAAGTATCCACGGCGACAAATCCAGAACAATTATTTGCAGCAGGCTATTCAGCTTGTTATGACAGTGCTCTTCATTTAGCAGCCCAAAGAAAACGATTAAAAATCGAATCAGCAGTTACTGGTAAAGTAAGTTTATTAAAAGATGAAAGTGATAATGGTTATAAACTTGGAGTTGTTTTGGAGGTGGAAATTCAAGGGGTATCTCAAGAGCAAGCGGAAGAATTAACACATGCAGCTCATCAAGTATGTCCATATTCTAAAGCTACTCGCGGAAATATTGATGTACAAATCATTACAACAGCAATGTAAGACGAAAGATGTCAAGATCAATAGATAATAGAATAAAAAAAATAATGATTAAAACATATATAAGGAGAGATATCTATGTTAAAGAAAGTCCAATTAGAAAAAGCAGCTCAAGAATTTGCAGAAGCAACCGCGAACCCGCCTTATCTATTCGACCTTGGACCTGAGAAAGGACGAGAAGCTGTAGATGAGGTTCAATCTGACCCAATTGATAAACTGCCAGTTGATATTGAAGACATTATGATTTCAGGAGGGCCGAGCGGACAGGTATCAGTAAGAATAATGCGCCCACAGAATGCGCCTGCGCACCTTCCTGTCATCGTGTACATTCATGGGGCCGGCTGGGTATTTGGTAATGAGCATACACATGATCGGCTCATCCGTGAGCTAGCAGTTGGAGCACAAGCTGCTATTGTCTTTCCAAATTACACCTTATCTCCAGAAGCAAAATATCCGACAGCCATTGAAGAAATCTATGCAGTAGTGAAGTGGGCAGCTGAAAATGGCCGTGAGAACGGCATGATTCCCGAGAGTCTAACAATTGCAGGTGATAGTGTTGGCGGCAATATGACTGCTGCTGTCACGCTAATGGCCAAAGCACGCGGTGACTTGAACATCCGACAACAATTACTTTTCTATCCGGTAACAGACGCTTCTTTCGATACGGAATCCTATCACCAGTTTGCTACAGGATACTTTTTACGCAAGGACGCGATGATGTGGTTTTGGGATCAGTACACAACCAATTCGAATGAGCGTGCTGAAATTACAGCATCACCTCTACGTGCAACTACTGAGCAGCTTCAAGGGCTTCCGCCTGCATTGATTATCACAGCTGAAGCTGATGTACTTCGTGACGAGGGAGAAGCATATGCCAATAAACTTCGTGAAGCCGGTGTTCCGGTCACTGCCGTACGTTTCCAAGGTATCATTCACGATTTCGTGATGCTCAACGCCTTAGCTAAAACTAAAGCTGCGCGCGGGGCAATTGATCTTGCCACAGCCTGGTTGCGTAAAGGGTTTTAATTCATCTATTGTTTCGTCACATAGAGACTGCTGCAAATAAATAAAAAACAAACAGATCCACTCAAATAATTGAGTGGATCGTATATTTATTCATACAATGATTATATAAAAACAGCACGTGATTTTGGTACCGGTGAGATCTTTCATATGGTTGAAGTACACACTCTCACTGTTATTGAAGAGAACCCAGGAATTACAGTTACTGAGGCAGCGTTGAAGCGGAACCGAACAAGGGGTGCTGTATCACAGATTATCTCTAAACTGGAAAAACGCGATTTGATTATAAGAAAAAAAGAAGGCGGAAACGCCAAGAATGTATGTCTGTATGCAACCGAGCTGCTGGATAGACCTCTTGACATGTATATGACCATCTTAATAAACAAAAAGAGATGGCTGACAAATTAGATGACTTCCTATAAGTTAGTGGACACTTTTGGTCACAAAACACATTAAAAAATACCAAGGGCGTCTAAACCTTGGTATCATTGATGCGGCCGAGAGGGCTTGAACCTCGACGGGTTATTCACCCGCTGAGCCCTCAACCTAGTAAAAACATGTCGTCATTTACAAAAGCCTCTATTCAAAGCATCTGTTTATTTTATTGACAGCTATTTTCATCATTTTTCATGAATTCTGAGCATAAATTGGGCACCTATTAGAGACCAAGGAACTCTACATTTCATCAAGCAATATGTACTCATTGCCCTGCTGTAATTAATTTTAAGCCCTCGCTCTATGCTCCCCTGAATTCAGTATTCGATGTAAAACTTTGAAATTAAGTTTATTAAAATCTATCACAAACCCTTATTTTCACAACACATAATTTATTTCAGCTTCCCTCGCGAATACCGGATCAATGCTCAGCTTTAAGATAGCCAACCAATTTCTCCGCACTGTTCTTAACATCTTCTTTTGAAAGGTGAAGTGTCCCATATTGTGTAAAGGCAGGAAGAAAACGCATTCCTATATAGTTAGCAGTGACTTGAAACGGTCTGATAAGCTCGCTGATCGTGATATTATATTCTCCGCCTGCTTGATAATCAGATTCCGGTGCGCCTAAGGAGATAGCTAAGAGTAGTTCTTTTCCATGCAATTTAGTTCCTCCAGTTCCATAAGCCCAGCCATGTGTTAACACATCATCTTCCCATTGTTTGAGTAACGCGGGACTGCTGTACCAATACATTGGGAACTGAAAAACGATACGCTCATGATCTAACAGGAGCTGCTGCTCTTTTTCTACATCAATGATAAAATTAGGGTATTCACCGTACAGGTCATGAACCGTAATGTCATTCTCTTGCTTTAAACGATTCATCCAGGTTTTGTTGACAGCGGAAGTTTCCAAATTAGGGTGTATAACGATAACTAATGTTTTCATTTGACTGATTATCCTTTCTTCGCCGATTAGTTATTATTGCTTTTGCGATAATGAATTGATTCTAATTTTAAAATAGCAACTTTATTACACCTATTTTATCCTTTTTCATAAATTCAGGGCAACTAATTGGGCACCGATTACATTTATAGCCCAAAAAAGGCTTAACCTTTTAAAAAAGATTAAGCCTTTTTAGGACCCTCATGCCCCTACCCTATCTGCAGCAACTTTGACTTCTGTACTTTGATCATCTTGCAAATAAGTTATTGAAAATACACTACTTAAAATCTCCGCTGTCAAAAGAATCCGCCTGATTTTCATTAATAATCTCCCCTTGTTTAATTTTTCGTCTTGCTTCAATACTCATACGATAATATTCATTAGAGAGCATTAAATTTCCTTTTTGTATTAATGCAGGAAGGAGGGCTCGGCCAATTACTCCAGTCCCCCCAGCAACAATGATCTTCATACTATTTCTTATTTACCTGCTAATCTTGAAGCAGCTTCTTCAACTTCTTTATTTGCTTTTTGTAATACACCCTCCGGATTTAGTACATCTGTTCCTTGCACTCGGATAGTTTGATAATCCTCAATACCTAAGAAATTGAACATTGATTTCAGGTATTTATGAGAGTATTCAACTTCTGTATACCAATCATTATTTGTATAGATTCCTCCGCTTGCTTGGATGACAAGCATTCTTCGTCCGTCTTTAAGCAGACCCACTGAGCCAGTGTCCGTATATTTAAATGTTTCACGTGCGATCATGATATTGTCCATATAGTCTTTTAATTTTGATGGAATATTGAAATTATGCAAAGGTAAAACGATGACATATGTTTTTGCACTTTTGAATTGTTCCAATACTTCTGTCATGCGTTCTGTTACTTTTTGTTCCTCGCTTGTCAGTTCTTCGCCCTTGCCTGCCTTTTCCCATGCGCTTAAAACTGTTTTATCAATCATAGGCACTTCATCACTATATAAGTTAATTTGCTCAAGCTCTTCACTCTCTGGAATTAATTCTTTGTAAGCCTCTAAAAAGTGGTTCATTACCCCTAAACTGTATGACGATGTATCATCTACTTTTGGATGTGCGTTAATGATAAGTGTTTTGCTCATTTGAAACTCTCCTTTTAATTTATATTAAAGACTAATTTAATCGACGATTAACTCGGTCTCTAATATAAACCCTGTATTTTTTTTTGTCAAACGGAACAAATAATATACCTAAAGAGGGTTTTATGATTGACTATCACCAAAAATACTCCTAAGATACAATGTGATAACCCTTAAAATCAAAAGCAGGTGAGTTGATATGCAGTATAGTGTTGGGGTTGAATATGCTTTACATTGCCTGGTTTATTTAATAGATGTTCCCTCCAAGGAAAGTGTCGGGATTCGGGACCTTGCAGAGTTCCAAGGACTTTCAGAAACATTTCTTTCAAAAGTTTTCGGTAAATTATCTAAAGCTGGTATTGTAAATTCTGTCCCTGGTGTAAAGGGAGGATATAGGTTAGCAAAAAACCCAGAAGATATTTCCTTTTGGGATGTAATAGAGGCTGTTGAAGGACCAAAACCCATTTTTCAATGTAAAAATATTGTAAGCAATGGTCTGCTCTATCGAGACAAATGCGACTCCTGTGAATCCAGCAATTCCTCTTGTACAATTAACTTGGTAATGCTTGAAGCAGAAGAACACATGCGTAAGTATCTTCGTAATAAAACGCTCGCATGGTTAAATAAAGAATTGGACGCAGTATTGCCTAAAAAAACCAGGATAGATACTCGGGAATACTTCATAAAAAAAAGCTCTGACTAAATTAATTAGTTAGAGCTTTTTTGTGCTTAAAGATGCCTTTAAATTACAAGTCATATTATGTTTTTTCGTTTCTCTTGCATAAGAAAGCGCAAATGTTTTACTTATATTAAAGACTGCATTAATCGTCGGTTTATATAGTCTCTTATAAACAAGAATAACAATCTTCTTATTTAACGGACTAATTTCAAAAAAGGAAGGAGAAATGTAAAATGAAAGCATGAATGACACTGTATCTTAGGCTCGCTTGAGGAATTAGCTTTTTATCTTCTGCAGCCGATCGATTCGGAATATGGGGGACACCTGGCAAGCCTAATGTCGTATGGGGAAATATTGAAAATCACACGGATGATGTTGCTGCCTTAACTCCTTTTATACCAGATGCTCTTGTACCGATAGCAGGATGGATAGCAACTATTTTTGAAACCATCTTAGGAATACTTTTGATCATTGGTTTGAAAACAAGCGTAATGTGGTCTCGCCCAATGGGTGTGATAGTTTTTTCTTTTGGTAGTATCTTGACTTGTCCGATTTTGTAATTCAGTGTAGATAGACAGAGTAAAAAAGAATACGTATTAATCTTGAATAGCACAAAAAACACTACCCTTTTCGTTACTTTAGAGAAAGGATAGTGTTTTTTCGTTTTGCGGGTATCGGAAAATCTTTGCTAGTAGCAGTACCTCAATAAGAAGATCGCAATTTCTACTTACCTAGCTATAAGACTTACATGTCTGATTTGGGATGTTTGGGGTACAAAAGTTGAGTTACAAACATTATCATTCAAAAGAATGTTTACTGTAATTATTTTACATGGTATTATTTGTATTACAAATACGAAATATGTATATATAATAAATGAAATTAAAAGGAGTGCTTGATCGTGAATCTTAAGTCCATTTTCAAAGGAGTATCATCGACTCTGATAGCTGGTGTAATTGTTGGGACTTATACTATGCCTGCTTTTGCGGAGTCGACTACAAGTGTATCGTCGAAAAATTATGCAGTTACAAGTGGAGTATTCAAAGCTCTAGACAGGGAGGTTTCAGAGGGCTCTGTTGATCAATCAAGCTGGAGTCGGGAGTTCGAATTAGATGAGAATGACGGAGCACAAGTAAACTTCTGGATTTCAAACAACGGAAGTAATGATATAAAAATATCAATTGATGGAAAAGTTTCAAGAACCATCGCACCAGGCAAGCAAGGCAACATTTCTGCCGAGGTTAAAAATGGTTGGTTTGGTTGGACATACAATTACACATTTACAGCTTCACCAACGGCTCAAGGTGGTACTGTTAAGATGGAATATAAAATTGCTCAAAGAAATAATTAACGAATTACGGAAAGGTAATCACTCATTACCTTTCCGTAATTTCATCATTTTTTTAGTTTTTTAAAAGATTCCTTACTTTCTATACTTTGGAGATAAATTCACTCCAGGCTTTTCATCTTCTCTTTTTCTAGAAATAAAAGGTTTTTGTGTTAAATCCTATATGATGCAAATCAAATCCATTAGTAATTACTTTTCTCCCTGCTCCTGCTTTTCCTGTTCTTTTCCCTCAATCCTATGAAATATTAACATGTCCTATATTTAAGGGTTATACAGCGCTCATTATCATTATTTACACCTTTTTTGATGTTTTTTCATATTTTCTGGACAGTAAATGGGAGTAAAGAAACCTTGACCCCCTCACGAAGATAAGCATAAAAAAAACGAAGGGAATCCTCCGTTTTTTTTATGCTCCAACTCGGTCGGCCGCTATTTTAAATCCTTCGTTTAAAGCCTCATCACCCACACACAAAGTGGGAAAATGCTAAAAAGCTACTTAACACCATTACTGACCTACTATAAATAAGTGGACAGTAACAGATGAATGTCTATAAACAAAAAATACCAAGGGTATCTAAACCCTTGGTATCATTGAGATGCGGCCGAGAGGACTTGAACCTCCACGGGTTATTCACCCACTAGGTCCTCAACATTGTGAATCCGTATCACTGGTTATGAAAGCTTGTTTTCATTACACTTTCTACACCACATTACATCATTTCTATAGGTTTGAATGAATTATGGTTAATAATTGGCGAGTAAAAAACACCCTTAATTCCCCACTTCTCCAAATCTCATTACGTTCAATTCATTACCTCTTCTTCAACATTTTTTTCGAACTTCACATCCTATCCATGGTAATATTTAGATATAAACTTGCTGAAAGGATTGGACAATGAAGGTATTTGAAGCAAGGTCTTTGTTATCTGAAGCTGAAAACCGAGCAAAAGATTATAAAGAATTGAAAAATCAAATGATTAATTTGAAAAAAGCATTTAAGGCTGTTGCTGATCTTGATGATAGTGAGTTCTCTGGGAAGGGAGCAAACAATATTAAAGCATTTTTTCACGATCACACCGGTGTGGCTGATCAATGGATTGATTTCATTGATATGAAAATCGCTTTCCTTACTAGTATCTCCGGTATTCTGGAAGATGCCAGCCTATCAGATGCATATATCGAAGAATCCTTCTTAGAACACGAATTGGCAAACGCATATAGAAAATCACAAGCAATGATGTCCGAGCAGAAGAAAGCAATGAAAGATATCCTGATTGATATTGATGACATTCTTCCACTTGATTTATTTTCAACAGAGACTTTTAAGGATGAGCTCTCTTCCGCCGAAAACAAACGGAAAAAGACTATTGATAAAATAGACGATGTGGACGAACACTTAAAAACTGAATATGCAATGACTGAACCTAACGAACAATTTATTAAAGCAGACTTTCAAAAGTTACAGGAATCAACAGGTAAGGGCAAAAACGCTTCACCCATACATTATAATGCCAAGGCTTATCGCGAGAGTGACATACATAAGAAAAAAGGCGATATCGAAAAGCAATCTAAAGCTTATTTAAAGATCAAAAAAGAAGAAGCTAAAAAACGTGAAATTAAAGATTTGAAAAAACAGCTTGTAAATGTAACAGATCCTGACGAGTATTTAAAAATTGCTGAAAAAATTGGATACGAGAATTTGGAGCCTGACCAAAAAGTTTATTTCCGCCAGCTCGAAGAACTTCAACAAAAAGCCGATATCGGAAAAGGTATTGCAGTTGGAATGTATGAAGCCGGTAAAGATACCGTGATGGGTCTCTATCAACTTGCAATGCACCCTATTGAAACGCTTTCTGGAACGGTGAACGCCTTCTTACATCCAATCGATACTTATAAGATCATAGCAAAAGACATAGAAGACACTTTCCAACGTGATATGATTAATGGAGATAGCTACAGCAGGGCAAAATGGGTGTCCTATGTCGGCAGCACTGTTGTTCTTGCAATAGCTGGTCCGAAGGGTATTGATAAAGTATCCAAAGTTGCAAAAGCCGGTTCAAAAGTTGCTGCAATTAAGACGCTCGAAGTTTCAAAAGCAGGAATAAAAAAAGGTATTGAATACGTTAAAATACCAAATGTTTTTGAACAACAATATGCAATGGCTGGCGGTTCAGGAACTTTTCCTTTCAACACAATTGATGGACAGAGTTATAAAAACTCTGCACTTGAAGTTTTTAAGAACCAGTCTGCTACACATGGTATAAAAAAAGCAAAGCCGCATGAAGTTGTAAACGAATTAGAGACTTTTCAAAGCAGAAAATACATTTTTGGAGGACAGTCATTTCTCATTGATAAACGTGGAATGAAGCATATTTTAGAGCGCCATCATCCTAGTTTATGGGATGGTTCAGTTAAGTCTCGTCAATCTTTTCTCAATAAAGAGATGACTGTTAGCGATGTTGCAGATGCGATAGAATCAATCATGAAACAAAACCGTGAAGAGTTAGTACAAAAAGGAACAAAATTCAGTTATCAAATTAGAGGAACGTATAAGGGTCAGCAATATGTTGTAGGCTTTCAAAAAGGAAGAGTAGGTCAATTCTATCCGGAAAAATAGGAGAGGTAAAATGTTTTATATTCAATCATTAATTCTTAGGCCAAATAAGAAGATAAACGATCTTTCAATCTTAAAAAATAATATTGACGATTACTTTGTTCCACTTAGCAATATAGAGGGATTAAAGAACATAAAACCACAGTTAGACTCTTACTATTTATCTGGGGCGATTATTTTAAAATATGGTGAACAAGATTTGCTTGATGCCACGATGTGGGACCTGATTGACCAATTGTGGGCTTATTTTTTAAATCTAATTGAAGAAGCTATTGAAACAGGAAAAAGCGAAACTTATTTTCCAGATCAACCCCTTCTATTGAAAATGAAATCAATATCGAATGATATGTTGTTATTTGAAATTGACCAAAAACAAAAAGTATTACTGCCGAAACTTGATTTTTTTGAATCACTCTTAAAGAATGCGAGAAGTTTCTTTGAAACTATGATTTCTGTTTTAGAAGAAAACTGTGATTATGAGTACGAACTCAATAAGATCGATGAATTGCAAACCAAAATTAAATGTATGTGAGGTTAAATGTGAATTACTCTAGAGTGAAAAAATTCTTTGATGAGAATAAAGAATATTCAATTCTTACTGGAGGCGTTACTGATAAACAAATTAAAGAGATAGAAGAAGACCTCAAAGCAACCCTCCCAGAAAGTTATAAATGGTTTTTGAAAGAGTATGGTTCTGGTGGTGCATACTGAACAATGATCCTTGGTTATGGCGCTGAAGTTGTAGAGCAAACAAAAGAATACAGAACATTTTACGATCTTATACCAGGTCTTGTTGTTATTGAGTATATTGATGAATTCTCTTATTGTCTTGATACAAACAGGATGGTAGATGGAGAGTGTCCAGTTATTCTTTGGGATAACCATGAAGGATGTGGCTTTACTGCTGCAAATACCTTTCTTGAATTTTTTCTTCAGCGATTAGAAAAAGGTAAAGAGGACTTAGACGAAGATCAGGATTGGGAAGATTAATCTTTGCAATTATCAAAATAAAGGTATCTTCGGAATTGAATAATTACATCAAAAAAAACCATACCAGAACATATTGGTATGGTTTTCTTAGATAGGTTCCAATAGAGTAATCAAAAGGGATAACAAGTAGTGAGAATGAACTGTCCCTTTTGTTATGGAATCTGCTCTGTCTACAAATTTGTTTTTTTGATCTAACTCACTAAGCACCTACTCTGTCATCAGCAACGTGAAAAGGAGCTTTGATAACAGGGACATCATTTGTTAAAATCACTCCTGCAATGCTACCGAATAAAATGACTGTAAACAAAGTCCGGCTGATTTTCATTAATAATCTCCCCTTTTTTTATTTTTCGTCTTGCTTCAATACTCAGTCGATAATACTCATTGGAACGTGATAAATCCCCTTCTTCATAAAAATAATCCGCTACTCTAATTGCAAAATTTTCAATGTCTCCGAACATTCTTTTTTCATTCAGATACGAAAAGGCCTCTTCAATTAAAGAATATTCATCATCACGAAAATAAAGTCCTTCTATAATCTTAAACTTTGCTTCATATTCTGAATCTCCGTATTTCTTTGCGACAGATTGCCCCTTTTTTAAATAAAGTAAGGCTTCAGCCAGAGCTTTCTGTTTCGTTTTAACATTTACAATATTGAACAATGTTTTTGTCAAAAAGACGTGTTCAGTCTTTTCAAAAAATTCTAATGACGTTTGTAAATACTCAGCTGCTTTATCATATTCACCTATATAATCATAACAAATACCAATATTCATCGAGACATACCAATCAAGTAATCCACTCCAACTGATTCAGCTATACGCAATGTGTCTCTAAACACATCTAGTGCTCTTTCATAATCCAAAGAGTCAATTAAATTACCAGCAATTATATTTTGACATCTTATGGTTTGAACTGCATACGCATCGTACTGTTTGAAAATTTTAAGCGCCCGATTGGCATAATTTAAAGAAAAATAAGTTTGTTTCATATAGTAATACACATGGGCGACTTTGAAGAAGAACTCCGCCCTTTCAATTTCATCTTCCACCTCAAACAACTTTTTCTCCGCGATTCGATAAGCACTTATTGCTGTAGTCAGTTCTTTCCTTCTAAATTCATACATCCCCATAAAGAAATAAAAATAATACTCCAACATACCGGTTAATTGACCTTGGGATTCAATTTCCCTTAGCGTCTCATATGCATTTTCCAAGCTATCCATATTCTTTGACTTCATATAGCTCAACATGATTTCATGTCTGAATTCTAGCAGCTGATAATATAATAGAGCATCTTGATTTTCTTCCATATTAGCTAGTTCAGCTTCAGCTTCCACTTTAATTCTTTCTGCTTCTTCAACCAAATCACTCTTTATCGCCATGTACCAAGCATTTAGTTTTTTTGTCACCAAATCATATGGAATTTTGCTTCTCTTTAAAAAACCCTGCTGCAAGAAAGCTCCCCCATCTCCACTAAATTGTTGTAATATTTAGATTAATTGTATTATGGCAGATCGAACATTTCTTGACAGATTTTAAACATAAAAAAAGAGCAGACTTCTATGTCTGCTCCAAATCCTTACCAATCCAATCCGTCAATATCAGCATAGACACCAGGATAATTAGGAAGAAAACGCAAGTTTGCTCCTTTAAATGTCATGCTATTCCCATATAACTTAATCCTCTTATTCTCACCCGTAAAATGACCCTTAACATATTTGGTTCCCCATACCATATCTCCCATTATCCCCTTTCTACAACAGCATATTTGATACCTGTATTGTTATGTTATTTTTATAACTTTAAACTCATAATGTACTGCTCACCGATTATGCCCATTTTTCTAATTCCTGTATCTTGAAACCCAACTTTTAGATACAGTTTTTGAGCAGCTATATTTTTATGATTAACAGCTAAAACAATTTCATTACAGTCGGGGAATTCCTCAGCAACGAATTTCCTTAGTAATAACAAAGCTTGCTTAGCGTAGCCTTTTCCTTGTTTGACTTGATTAATTGATAATGCTGTTAGCAACATAGCCTGCGGGTTATCCGAATAGTCCTTCACTTCGTCAGTTGCGTGTAATAAAAAAAACCCAACTGGTTCTCTATCATTAAGTATAACAATCCGATACTGTCCTTCTGTTACTTCTTTATAATTGCCCGGTAACGAAGTAAATTGAACTTGCACTTTAGGAAGTTCAAAAGAATCCAAAATATCACTATATTCTTCCGAAAAGTATACTAACTCAGTTTTATTCATTTGTCATTCCCCCTTAATTTCATAATACAATAAGAACTTACGTTTTGTGAATTGAAGTAAATAGAAGATAATTCTTTCACTAAACTGCCCGTTAGTTGATAAAAGAAATAACCTTAAACAGTAAACTTAGATAATCTAAGTGTATTATACGTTTCTATATTTGGAATTAAATTCTCTTTTTTATCATATCGTTCACCGTAACTTCATTTCTCTGATGATGGATGCTTTCTAATACTTGAAATCACGCCCACGCAAGGTAATTGTTCAGATATTTGGTCGCCACACCGTTAAAACGCAGACATAAAGTCTACTCATTCAAAGTGTTTTATACTACTGATTATTTAACAGGAATGCGTTTAGGTGAGATTTTAGCTCTAAATGGAAAGACTTAGACAATTTTAGAAGAGAAATCAATGTATACAAAGCAATAACGTACATCAACCAAGATACATTATTACTCCGCCAAAGACCAAAAACTCCATTCGCAGAATAAGTATCAACTCAAAACTTATAGCACTGCTAGATCAGTGGAAGCAAACCAAAAAGAAATTTTTTTGATGGATTAGGAATTAAACAAACAGAGGAATCCTATATGTTTCAGTACAAAGATAGACCGCCTACAAAGGATATTTTCAGCAGAAAAATAAAACAGATATGTCAAAGAGGAAATGTGGAGGCTATCCGTTTCCATGACTTGAAGCATTCACATGTAGCTTTGCTTATCCATCAAGGGGAAGGTTATTTAGTAATAAAAGAACGATTAGGACATAGTTCTGTTTCTTTTACTATGAATACTTACGGACACCTCTTCCTAATAAACAGAAGGAAACTGCCGACCGTTTGGACGACTTACTTTAAGTAACTGGTGAGTTTTGGTGAGCAAGTCCTTTTTCAAGGCCGTATTTTCAGCATAAAAAAATAATACCAAAGGTGGTTAAACCCTTGGTATCATTGAGATGCGGCCGAGAGGACTTGAACCTCCACGGGTTATTCACCCACTAGGCCCTCAACCTAGCGCGTCTGCCATTCCGCCACGACCGCGTGTTATGAAGCTGTTTTTCCACTAAGCATGTAAGCTAGTGATCAGCACTTTGAAAATAAAGTGCGGGTGAAGGGACTCGAACCCCCACGTCGTAAGACACTAGATCCTAAGTCTAGCGCGTCTGCCAATTCCGCCACACCCGCGTGACAAGTGGTGAGCCATGAAGGACTCGAACCTTCGACCCTCTGATTAAAAGTCAGATGCTCTACCAACTGAGCTAATGGCTCGCTCTAAAAGTGATTCAAAATTTTAAAATAAAATGGCTGGGCTAGCTGGATTCGAACCAACGCATGACGGAGTCAAAGTCCGTTGCCTTACCGCTTGGCTATAGCCCAACGAAGGTAAATGGTGACCCGTACGGGATTCGAACCCGTGTTACCGCCGTGAAAGGGCGGTGTCTTAACCGCTTGACCAACGGGCCGTCTGGTTGAGAACTTATCTGGCGGAGAAGGAGGGATTTGAACCCTCGCGCCGCTTACGCGACCTACACCCTTAGCAGGGGCGCCTCTTCAGCCACTTGAGTACTTCTCCATATGGCTCCACAGGCAGGATTCGAACCTGCGACCGATCGGTTAACAGCCGATAGCTCTACCACTGAGCTACTGTGGAATAATCAGACTTTCTTCATTATAAATGATGCGACATATTGTGTCAAGAAGCAACATTTATTTTTTGAGAAAGTGTCGTTGTCTCTCAACGACTTTTATAATTTAACATAGAACATTAAAATGAGTCAAGCCTTTTTAAAAAATTCTTTTGATTTTTCCTCTGCACTTTCCGCAGGCATATCTTTCCGGATTCATTGCCCGCTTCTTTATATACTGTTGGCCGCAGGCTGTGCATCTATACATATATGTTTTCTTTTGTGTCTTTTTTGTTTGGAGCGGCGTGCAGAATCTCGGCGCTCCGACTTTCTGAAGCAGGTCTCTGAAGTCTTTGTCTCTGTGCTTGTACCCTTTTCCTTCAAGGTGAAGGTGATAATGGCAAAGCTCGTGTTTGATGATGCCTACAAGCTCGCTCCGGCCGTGTTCGAGCAGATATTTGCGGTTTAATTCGATGTTATGGGAAGACAGCATGTACCGGCCGCCTGTCGTTTTCAGCCGGTCATTGAAAAAGGCCCGGTGACGGAACGGCTTCCCGAAATCCTGTGCAGAGATGTCTTCCGTCAGCTTTTGAAGTTGTTCGTTATCCATATGTGCACCCCGCTTAAAAACATCGAACGGGACAATTTACCGTTCGCATACAATATGTTAAAACCGCCCTCTAACTAAAAGCTGAGGAGGAATGAGCCATGCCGAATTGGCTGATGAAACAAATGCAAAAAGCGTTTTTAGAAAAGGACAATTATCAAATCAAACTGCTGAACCAGTGCTGGTATTTCTACAGAAAAAAACACTGCTCGTAAGCAGTGCTTTTATTTTACCATAGACAGCGACACTCTGCCCTTTTGCACGTCCACCCCTTCGACCCATACGGTGACAATGTCTCCGACCGATACGATGTCGAGAGGATGTTTGACGAACTGATTGCTCAGTTTTGAGATATGCACAAGCCCGTCTTGCTTGACGCCGATATCGACGAAAGCGCCGAAATCCACAACGTTGCGGACGGTGCCCTGCAATTCCATTCCTTCCTTTAAATCCTCAAGCTGCAGAACGTCTTTTTTCAGCAAAGGCTTCGGCACTTCGTCACGGGGATCGCGTTCCGGCCTTGTCAGCTGTCCGCAAATATCTGCAAGCGTAATTTCCCCTATACCGAGCTCCTCAGCCGTCTCAGACAGCGGCAGTGCGCTGATTTTCTCTTTTACGTCCGCGCTTCCGATCTGATCTGCAGTGAGCTGCAGTTTTTTGAGCAGCGCCTTTGTCTCTTTATAGCTTTCCGGGTGTATCCCGGTGCGGTCAAGCGGCTCCTGGCCTCCGGGCACTCTCAAGAAGCCGATGCATTGTTCATATGTTTTTGCGCCGAGGCGCGGGATTCCTTTCAGCTCTTTACGATTTGTAAATTTGCCGAGTTCTTCCCTTTTTTTGACGATATTGCCGGCGACGGTTTTGGATAATCCGGCTACATATTGAAGCAGCGCGGCGGATGCTGTGTTGACATTTACCCCGACTTGGTTGACGACGGTTTCTACGACAAAACGGAGAGATTCGTTTAATTGCTTTTGGCTGACATCATGCTGGTATTGCCCGACACCGACGGATTTAGGATCAATTTTTACAAGCTCGGCCAGCGGATCCTGCAATCTCCGCGCGATGGAGACGGCGCTGCGCTCTTCGACTTGAAAATCCGGAAATTCCTCACGGGCGATTTCTGACGCGGAATACACGCTTGCTCCGGCCTCATTGACGATGACGTAATAAATGTCCCGCTCTGTTTCTTTTAACACATCAACGACGAATTGCTCTGTCTCCCTTGATGCCGTGCCGTTTCCGATCGCCACAACCTCGACTTCGTACCGGTCCAGCAATTCTTTGATTTTTTTCCGGGCTTCCGCTGTCTTTTTGACGGGAGCGTGCGGATAAATGACGTCGATTTTCAGTACTTTTCCCGTCTCGTCAACGACTGCCAGTTTGCATCCCGTACGGAAGGCCGGATCGACGCCGAGCACGACTTTTCCCTTCATCGGCGGCTGCAGCAGGAGCTTACGCAGGTTTTCAGCGAAAATATGGATCGCCTGCGCGTCTGCTTTTTCTGACAGCTCTTTGCGGATGTCACGCTCAATAGCCGGCTGAATCAGGCGTTTGTAACTGTCCTCAATGGCATCTTTCAGCGTTTCTTTCACAGGCGTTTCACGGTGTTTGATGATTTGCTTTTCTAAATAAGCTTTTATCTGATCGGCGGGCGGTTCGATCGCAATCTTTAAAATGCCTTCTTTTTCACCGCGGTTCATCGCGAGCACTCTGTGAGGAACGACCTTTTGGATCGGCTCTTCGTACTCATAGTACATTTCATAGACGTTTTTCTCATCGTCTGCGGCTGACTTGCCTGCCGCGGATGTGAGAATTCCTTTTTTATACGTTTCCTGGCGGATCCACTTTCTGAAATGAGGATCATCCGAGATTTGTTCGGCTATGATGTGCTTCGCGCCTTCAATGGCTTCTTCCCTTGTGGCGACTTCCTTTTCTGCATTGATATATTGATCAGCGGTTTCTTGAAGGCGGTTGTCTTTCGGGAGTGAAAGAATATAGTCCGCAAGCGGTTCAAGCCCTTTGCTTTTGGCGACGGTCGCTTTTGTTTTCCGTTTTTGTTTGAAGGGACGGTATAAATCCTCGACTTCCTGAAGCTTGGCCGCTTGTTCGATTTTTTGCTTCAGTCCGTCCGTCAGCTTGTCCTGTTCGGCGATCAATCTGATGACTTCTTCTTTCCGCTGCGTCAGGTTTTGTATGTACTGCCACCGCTCGGAGATTGCCTGAATCTGCACCTCGTCCATTGAGCCGGTCTGCTCTTTTCGGTACCGCGCAATAAACGGAACGGTATTGCCGTCTTCAAGCAGGCGGATGACACTTTCGACATGTTTTTGGGATAACGCTGTTTCTTCAGCAATTTGTTTTTTCAAAAGGGCTAATGTTTCCATCTCACCAAAGCCTCCATCTCTTCATTCTTTCTCTAGTGTATCAAAAAACGGCGGAACATAAAAAAAGCAGCCTTACGATAAAAGCTGCCCGAGAATATAGGTCAAATCATCACGTCTGGATGTTGTGTACGGATGAATTGATTTTGATATATCTTCTATTGAGTGTCCCTGCTTTAAGCAGGTGCGGATATGCGGAACCTCCAGCCCATCCGTGTAGATGATGAATGTCGCCCCTTTTTCGTATGATGACGTATACGTTTTGTATTTTTGCGGTTTGCCTGAGAGGTAACCCGAAATCGGGAGCGGATGAAAGACTTCGCCTGATGGGGAGTGCAGAAAGAAACGGACATTCCCGATCGAACAGTATGTCAGTTCTCTTTTGGTGAAATTGATTTTTAAGATGGAGGCAGTCGCCCCTCTTTTGTTTTTCATCGCTTGGTTACAGCGCTCAATGATGCTTTCCACATCCTCATCCGCATACGTTTCCACGATGTCTTTAATAGCTGAGGAGGATTCGTTGGCAAGGGATCCGCTGCCGAGACCGTCGGCTACCGCGCAAACCAATTCCTCTTCATCCGCCTTCATGAAAAAGCTGTCCCCGCATATGGACTTGCCTTCTTTATTTAATTGGTATACAAGAGTTTGAACATGTTCGTTTTCTTCAACCTGAATCATTACATTAGCTCCATGGAGGGATCTCCAATCAAGGCCTCTCTCAGTTTTTTCACCGCTTTCCGCTGAAGGCGCGAGACGTGCATTTGAGATATTCCGAGAATGTCCCCTGTTTCTTTTTGGCTTTTATTTTGCACAAATGTTAGATCGATAATCTGTTTTTCGCGGTCAGACAGCACATGAAGCACGCTTTGGATCATCATCTGCTGGTTGACGCGTTCGTATCCTTCCTCGTGCGAACCGACGATATCAAGGATCGTGACGGTGCTTCCGTCTGCATCCGCTTCGATGCTGTGATCGACAGAAAGCGCCTGATAGCTTTTTCCCATCTCCATCGTTTCAAGCACTTCCTCTTCTGACACATCGAGAAAGGCTGCGATTTCTTCGACTTTCGGCGACCGCTGTGTCTCTGTCGTCAGCTGATCCACCGCCATTTTAATGCGCGGCCCGAGTTCTTTAATCCGTCTCGGGACGTGTACGCTCCATGTTTTATCTCGGAGGAAGCGTTTGATCTCGCCGATAATGGTAGGAATCGCAAATGCCTCAAAGGATTTGCCGACCTCCGGATCATAGCGTTTAATGGCGCCGAGAAGCCCGATCATCCCGACCTGGCGGAGATCCTCGTGAAAGCTTTTTCCTTTTGAATATTTCTTTGCCAGCATTTCGACGAGATTGGTATACACCTCGACGAGTGTCTCCTGGGCTTTTTTATTATCATGTATTTGAAAGTCGCGTATGAGCCGATCAACTTCATCTTTAGTTAGTTTCGTAGTTTTTGATGGTTGTGCCATGATCAACTCGCTCCCCATTTAAATACTTTGTCATCGCCACGGTTACGCCAGAGTTGCTTTGAACTTTGACTTCATCCATGAGCGTTTCCATTAAATATAGACCGAGTCCTCCTTCTGACAATTGATCGACTGTGTGCGAAGGCGTGTACGGCCCGAGATCCTGCTGCTTCTGATCAAAATCAAAGCTGTCTCCCTGATCGGCGACAATGACCTCCAGCCGATCCTCAAACACACCGAACCGCACGGATACTTCTCCCTTGTTTTCATCTTTGTATGCATGCTGGACAGCGTTTGTACAAGCTTCGCTGACAGCAATTTTCAAATCTTCAATGTCATCGTAGGTATAGCCCATTCTGCTGGCGACACCTGATAATGTAAGCCTGACGATCCCTACGTATTCCGGTTCGGCCGGAATTTTCATCTCAATATAATCAACTGATGTACTCATTGCACGCCACCTTCTGACTTTGCCGAAATGTCGATGATATCCTTAAGCCCCGTAATTTCAAACAGACGGACGAGCCGATCGGAAAGATTCTCAAGCTTCAAAGAACCGCCTTCCTTGCTCACCGTTTTAAACACGCCTACAAAAACGCCTAAACCCGTACTGTCCATATAGTTTACATCTTTTAAGCAGATTCTCATGTTTTTCCCCTCGTTTGCCAAGGGCATCAGCTTTTCACGAACCACCGGAGCTGAGTATACATCGATTTCTCCAGCGATATTGATTTGTATATCTGAAAGATTCTCCTTCATATCTACCGTTAAATTCATCGTATCACCTCTGAAAGTTATCCTTACTCGTGCTAATGGCTTTTTACCCGTGCTGCCGTCTTGTTAAACCTTTCTTTTCAAAACTATTAACGTAAAATCGTCATGAAGCTGAAAGTCCTGGAGTCTCAGCAGGCTGTCGTAAATATTTTTGACCATATCCTGCGCCGAGCATTCCATATGTTCTTCCAGCATGCGCTGAATGTCGCTGCGCTCCAAGAAACCGTTTTCCGTACGGCATTCGGTGACGCCGTCAGAAAAAAGAACGATCATGTCTCCTTCGTCCATGTGCTGTTCGTATTGGCTGTAATCAAAATCCTGAGAAATTCCCAGCACCAATCCTTTTGCCTCCAGATCATAAAACTTCTTTTCTTTTTCAGAGTAGTAGAAGCCCGGTTCATGCCCCGCAGAAGCATACGTAAATTGGTGATTTTTCGTATTGTAGTTTGCGTAAAACATGGTGATAAACATGCTTGAGTCCACATTCTGTTCTACAACGCGGTTAAGGTTTTTCAACACTTGGGAGGGGTGAATGCCGATCTCTGGAAGAGAGTCCATGGCATACTTGATCATCGACATGCACAATGCGGCGGGGATTCCTTTTCCGATGACATCGGCTATCGCGATGTTAATCGATTCCTTGTCTTTGACAAAGTGATAATAGTCCCCGCTCATCTGCTTGGCGGGAACGCTGATCGCCCCGATATCCAGCTCTTCTTCTTCAGGAATTTTTGTGCCCAGCAGCGTCTGCTGGACATTTGCGGCAATTTCAATTTCTGAACGAAGCTCCTGCTGGATATCTCTCAGACTTTGATGTTCCTGATAAGCCATCCCGTAGCCAATCATGACTTCTATTAAAAAATCCAGCGAATGAAAAACATCTTCCGGCAGATCCGGATACAGTTCCTTTATTACTTTTCGGTGGATGCTGATAATTTCCTCCGGAGGAACCTGATGTTCAATCGTTTTTCGGCTGAATTTTTGGGCTTGATATAAAGATGTTTCTGTTAATTCGGCTATATATCGGCTAAGCAGCTGATGGTACCGCTGCTCTATAACCTCCCTGAAATCCACGTTCTAACCTCCTACCGAAGCCATTTCACGGCTTGAATCTCTGTTCCTTCCTCTGCAACAGATTGCAGGCTGAATTCATCCATCAGCCTTTTGACGCCCGGAAGCCCCGCTCCCAGTCCGCCAGACGTTGAAAAGCCGTCTTCCATCACTTTACGGATGTCGGGGATTCCGGGTCCTTTGTCTTCTGCTATGATTTTAAGGCCTTTTTTACCTCTGTCGTTTACTTGTTCTATGCTGACCTGGCCCTTGCCGGCATATAAGTAGATATTTCTGGCCAATTCTGAGATAGCCGTCGTGATTCTGGCCTGGTCCACCGTGCCGAAGCCTAATTCCTTCGCAACGTTGCGGCCAAGCTGTCTGGCGGCTACGATATCCCATTCTGTCATGATTTTCACACAGGATTGGTCGTTCATCGCTATTCCCCCAATTCCCGCTTCAATGTCTCAAGCCCTTGCTCTAAGTCGAGCGCTGTTTCGATTTCCTCAAGTGAGATTCCGAGTTCAATCAATGTGACCGCCACAGCCGGCTGAATTCCCGTCAACACGACTTTTGCGCCCATTAATTTTGACATGGTAATGACATCGCCGAGCACTTTCGCGATAAATGAATCGATCATATCAACGGATGTCAGGTCGATGACGACCCCGTTCGCGCCGGTTTCATAGATTTTGTTCAGCAGGTCTTCTTGAAAATGCAAAGCAGTCTGATCGTCAAGTTCCCATTGAATGGATACCAATAAGCAGTTATACAGTTTCAAGATCGGGATTTTTGGATGTCTCACAATGTTATTCCCCCAATGAAACGATTTTTCGATTTGTCATTTCAAGCGCTGTTTGAATTCCTTTTTGAAGGGTATTCTTCGTAATAACCTGTGACAAATCAATTCCCAGATTAACGATCGTCTGCGCGATTTCCGGACGGATTCCGACGAGCAGGCATTTCGCGCCGACAAGCCGCACCGCTTCCGATGCCTGGATAATATGGTGCGCCACCATCGTATCAACGACCGGCACGCCCGTAATATCAATCAATACAACCTGTGAACGGTGCTTCACGACGCCGTTTAACAGATTTTCCATAATGTGCTTTGCACGCTCCGTATCAATCGTCCCGACAAGCGGCATGACCGTTACATGCTCAAATACCGGGATCAGCGGAGCCGACAGTTCCTGAAGCGCGATTTTTTGCAAAGTAACTGTTTTTTCCCAGGAGATAGAATACTGATTTAAGATTTCCGTGTTGATCGGATTGAAAAAGCTGTCTATTTCCAAAATCAAATCCGCTCTGTCCTGATCGGCCATATTAAGGTCGACCATCGTTTCGTAAAGCAGTTTCCAAAACTCTGACAGGGTGGCTGAAAGAAGTTTCAGTGACAGGCCGAGCTGAACGGCGCGCAGTGCGAGTTCACTGATCTGCTCTTCGGTAGCCTCGTCATTTTTAGTCGATAATAAAAGAATGTCTATATAATCTTTACAAATATTTTCACATATGTGATTCGTAAGCTGATAGTCTTCCTGATTGCCTACTTCTTTTAGTTTGGCTGTCCAAGTATCAAGCAGTTCATCATGCTGATCAATAATGAACTGATACACTTTCTGATTCGACATGGGTTTCACTGACCTCCCGACACAAAACAACAAATTTTGTTTGATTATCTCTTTATTATAGCGCTTATGTTTTTCGAAAACAAAAAAAGTTGCTCTTTATGAGCAACCAGAAAAATATGACTAAAAATCAATGAGTGCCAAACTGATTTGCAGGGCTTCATCAACCTTATCCATCATTTCATCATCCAGATGAGTTATTTTATCCGTTAATCTTTGCTTGTCAATCGTCCGAATTTGCTCCAGCAAAATAACGGAATCTCTTTCAAAACCGTAGCGTTTTGCATCAATTTCGACGTGGGTTGGTAATTTCGCTTTCTGTATTTGGGCTGTTATGGCTGCAACAATAGCAGTCGGGCTAAAGCGATTTCCGATATCATTCTGGATCACTAAAACCGGGCGTACGCCGCCTTGCTCTGAGCCAACAACAGGAGATAAATCAGCAAAATAAACATCGCCGCGCTTTACAATCAAAATGATTATCCTCCGCTGACTAAGCGCTCAACGGTCGTTTCTGCTTCGCACTCAGCATAGTGAGCCTCAGAAGAAATGTTCAAGTTGATTTTCGCCATTTCCATATACCCGCGTCTCATCAAATCACGGTTGTGGCGAGTTGTCCGTTCGCTGACATACGCTCTCACTGCTTGTGATATCAGTTCGTTTCTGCTTCGTTTCTCCCGCATCGCTACACCATCCAATTCAGCTACTAAGTTTTCAGGCAAGCTGATTTTCATTTCGGTTCTTGCGCTGGATTCAGACAAAAAACATACACCTCCACCAAACTTACGGATACGACCAATTCATCCATCCAGACATAATGATACCATTATTCAAACGTCAAGCAAAGCTGTTTTATAAATTCTCTTTTTCCGGATGACGGCTACTTGCTTGTATTTTCTTGCAGTAAAGGATTTCTTACTTCCATTATACTCTCATTTTCCAAAAACATACGGGGAACGCGGGAACTAATGGTACAAGGGACCTCGTAATTAATCGTCTCAAGCCGCCCGGCGATTTCGTCCATCGTGATCGTTTCTTCTTTCTGGCTGCCGATCAGGGTGACTTTGGTGCCCGGCGGATAAGATTGGTCTAATTCGACCATCAATTGATCCATGCAGATCCTTCCGGCAATGTTCATCCGTCTGCCGCCGATCAGCACAGCCGTGCCGCTCAGCTTGCGGAGCCATCCGTCTGCATAGCCGATGGGAACGGTTCCGATCCATTGATCCTTCTCTGCCGTATATGTTGCACCGTAGCTGACGCTTTCCCCTTTGCGGATTTTTTTCACATGGGATAAAACAGAGTGCAGTGCAAAAGCCGGCTTTAATTGAAACGGAATTTCGTTTTGGATGTCAGCGGAAGGACGGAGCCCGTACATACTGATGCCGAAACGAACCGCGTTAAAGAAGCCTTTTTTAAGACGAAGTCCGGCAGCGCTGTTCGCGCAGTGAACCATCAATTCTTTTAAAGGAAGCGGAGCGATCAATTTTTTAAAGCGTTCAAATTGGAAGAGGAAATAATCTCTGTTTTTTTCATCCGCGGTTGCAAAATGGGTGAATACGCCTTTACAGACTAAACCGGGATTTTGGCCGAGGATTTTTAACACGCTTTGGATTTCTTCCTCCGTTTTGACTCCGAGTCTGTTCATGCCGGTATCGACTTTCAGGTGAAACGGCACTGTTTCACTTCCGAGGTGGCGCGCAGCTTCCTGAAGCCATTCAACAGAATATCCCGTCAGTGTGACGTCATATTCGGCAGCGGCTTGTACATATTCAGGGGGCACGGCGCCAAGGACGAGAATCGGCGCTGTAATGCCCCGTTTTCTCAAGGAGATCGCCTCATCCAGTATCGCTACGGCAAGACACGAGGCACCCGCTTCAAGCGCGGCTTTCCCGACTTCCAAATCTCCGTGGCCGTAAGCGTTCGCCTTTACAACCGCCATGAGATGGACGTTTTCGCCGATGTGTTTTTTCATATGTGTGACATTTTCTTTAATCGCAGACAGGTTGATTTCCGCCCACGTTTCTCTGTAAAAGGATGCTGTGTTCACTCGATACACTTCCTAGCATTATTTTCAAACCATATTGTTATTATCATACTAAAATTATTCTGCAAAGTGAAATGGAATCAAAAAAAGAGGCCGGCAGCGGCGGCCTCTTTTTGACGTTATTTTGAAGACTGTCCCTGCATGCTTTTGGCGGCGGCCACCATTTCGTCTTTAGTAAGATCCTTCGATGACAGGAGGTAATCCACTCCGTCATATGTCCACGTTAAAGACGTATCGGATAGTGCGGCGACCGTGAAGCCGAGATTAACCGGTTCGCCTTTCAGCGTGACGGCAGAGGCTGCTTTTGCGATTTGGGCTTTTTCTTGAATGAGGGTGAATGATTTTTCCCCGCCGTATGTCATGACGACCCGTTTGCCGTCCGCGGTTGAAATATCTTTCTCTTCAAGCTTTTTGACGCCGGCCGGCACTTGAAGCGGTGTTTTGACGGCAAATGAATCAGACGGCTTGGCGCTTGTGGCGACGTCCATCTGGGAAAGCGTCATGTTTTTCTTCTCGTCAAAAGAGTCTTTGTCAAACGGTTTGTTGAATTCAAAGCTTTTGAATTCGACTTTCACCATCACTTTCCGGTCTGTATCCATGACTTTGACGAGCGACGGGCTCATGTCCTTTTTGTTGAAAGTGATTTCTTGCGTCGGCAGCATTTTGTTATGCTGATAGTTTGTTTTTGTTTCAAACGTGTACTTTTTATCTTTGGCGGAATAGACGGCGTCTTTGTCATTTTGCACGTCTTTTACAAGTGACTCAAACAAATATACTTGGCTGCTGTTATTCGGCCAGTCGCTTTGGAAGCGGAAGCTCTTATTTAAAGACGGCGTGAGGACAAAGACTCCGTTGGCGTTCCGTAAAATGACTTGATTTTGGTCTTTTTTCGGATTTTCCAGATAGACCCGGTACAGGGAAGGTTTTTTATGCCAGATTTCCACATTGTATACTTGCGGATCACTCCCCGTTTCAATGGTCATTTTGGCTTTTGCTTTGTACGAGGTATATTCTTTCGCCTTCTTATCTAAACCGGTCACGATATCTTCCTGTGATTTTTGGCCGCAGGCCGAAAGAATAAGGACGGCAAGCAGTCCCGTTAAAAGCAAAACAAAGCTTTTTCTCACCTTTTTCCAACCCCTTCTTCTCAATTGATGTAAAGGGAAGAAATCGCTTGTTTGACTTTAACGGTACGCCCTGAACGGCCGGACGCGTACCATAAAAGCCTCAAACAACTTGTCTCCCTTAATGCACTATCAAATATATGAAGGGGTTTCGGCTAATATGCAGACTAGCGTGACAACCTTTCAATCACGACCTGCGCCGCGGCGTATTCTTTTGTATGGGTAATAGAGACGTGAATTGCCGCGCCGTCAAGCTTGGCGCAGGTCAGCACTGGCTTTCCGGCCGTGTCCTTTCCGGTTTCAATATCCTGAAAGCTGAGCTCTTTGCCGATACCCGTGCCGTACGCTTTCGAAAAGGCTTCTTTTGCCGCGAATCTTCCCGCGAGAAATTCAATTTTCCTTTTGTCCGACAGCTGTGTAAAACGGACGTATTCACCGTCCGTCAATATTCTTTGCGGAAATCTCGTCTGCCGGCTGAGCATGTTTTCAATTCTGTGCAGTTCAACGATGTCGATTCCGATTCCGAAAATCATGTGAATTCCTCCTAAAAGTCCGTACTAAAAAACGGTTTGTGTCATAAACGTGTTACTATATATGTAACAAATCAAGTGCAAAGGGGCTTGCGATGTTTATACGAACGGAAAATTTCCAGACTTTTATCAGACGTTATCCCGCCGTCAGCTGTATTTTGGCGCTTCAGGCGTTTTTATGGCTGTTTTTCAGCCTGCCGCTTCATTCCGTCATGATGTGGTCAGATGCAGTGACCGGCTATAATTACGGTGTTTTCGAGGGAGAATGGTGGCGGCTGGTGACACCAATGTTTTTACACGCGAATTTCACCCATCTCCTGTTTAACTCCATGTCTCTGTTTTTATTCGCGCCCCCGCTTGAGCAGATGCTCGGAAAAGTCCGTTTTCTGATTGTGTACATCGCGTCAGGCATCATCGGCAATATCGGCACGTATCTTGTCGAGCCGCTTAATTATGTGCATGTCGGCGCATCAGGGGCGATCTTCGGACTTTTCGGCGTGTATGTGTTTCTGACTGTCTTCCGGAAAGAGCTGATCGGCCGGGACCAGTCAAAAATGATTATGACGCTGCTTGTCATCGCGGTGCTGTCGACCTTTATCAATTCTAATATTAACATTATGGCGCATTTGTTCGGACTGGCAGGCGGATTTTTGCTTTCTTTTTTATGCGTGCAGCAAAAAAAGCGGCGGTATTAACCGTCCGCTTTTTTATATGAATACCAACGCCCGATGCGTTCGGCATCTTCCTCACTGACATCCTTCAGCATGACATGCTCCATGTGGTGAGCTGATTTCACTGCGGTAGCCACGGATGCGAGCCGTCTTCTTTTTTGCAGAATAGACCGGCTGACTTCCAGCATCTGCATTCTTCTTCTCAGCATAATCGTGGTCGTCTTCCCGATCAGCCTCGTGGTGATCTGAAGCCTGCCGCCGTTTATGCACCATGACGCTGTCCTAAACGAGGCATATCCAAGCACCAGTTCGGCAGGAAGCACAAGCAGCGATGCATATCCCCACGGTTTAAACAGAATACAAAGCGGGATGATCACGAAAACCGAAAAGATAACGGATCGGAATAAATACCGCCGCAGCGCCCTTTTCGGCAAATGATTCCGGTTTTCTTCCAGCACGTAATCCGGTGTGAAACCGTTCAGCATCACACCGAGCTTTGATCTGCGAATGATCGGAAACAGAATCGTTTGAGCGCCTTCTTTCTCATTCCCCGCCCTGCCTGCACTGACAATCGCAACCGTCGCGTATCCGAATAGCTGTCTGATGACATTTTCTTTAATTTTAATGGCCTGAATTTTACGGAGCGGGATCGTCACTTGATGCTTTTCAATAATTCCTCGTGTAATGACCAATTCGTGTTCCTTTTTCTCTATTTTGAAGTTGGCATGCTTGATCATCATACCGGCGATGCTTAACAGCCAGGCGATGAACAATCCTATGAAAATGATCACGGCGTAAATGCCAATGCTCGCATGCTTGAGAAAAGAGAACCTGTCATAGAGCCAGTCCATCGGAAATACTTCATCAATCTGAGAAAAGAGGGCGAATACCGCTGAGATGATGACACCGATTCCCCCGGATGTTGAAGCCGCCATAAGCAGCTCGCCTAAAGACAGCCGGTAGACGGATTGTACATCACCCCTAGGCATCGGCTCCTGCTCCGCCGCTGTCTCTCGGTGTTCTTCCAGCTCGGCTTTTTGCTGAAAAACCGCCGCTCTGATCCGTTCCGCCTCTTCCACGGTAATGGCGGATAAGACGGCCTCGGCATTTTTTCCGTCGCCGGCCGTTTCGATTTGCAGCTTAACCAGCTTAAAAAGCTGCTGAATGACGCCTGCACTCGTATTCATTGATTGAATCCGGTCAATGGAGATGTATCTTTTTTTTGTAAAAAATAAGCCTTCTTCTATTCTGAATTCCCCGTCTTCAATGCGATATGTAAACTTTCTCCATTCGATCACGCTTGCTGCAATCAGCCAGATAAGCAAAACGGCGAGCGCAATGCCTCCGTAAAAGCGGATGAAATGGTTGGAATTAACAATATAGACAAGAAAAAATGGCAGAATAATGTTTTTAATGGTTTCGATAATAATATGGAATAAGTTCAAAATCACGGCCGCCGGGTGCAGACGTTTCGGCTCAGACATCATCTTCCGTCACCCTTGCCAGACGGGAAATGGAATCCCTCAGCCGGTCAGCTTCCTCCATATCAAGCGCCGGAATGGAATGAACGGTCGCCGCCGTGGAGATTTTGACTGAGGCCAGGCGGTATCTTCTGAGAAGCGGGCCTTGTGAAGTATCTACGTGCTGCACCCTCACCATCGGCACAATGACCCGTTTGACAATAAAAATGCCGGATTGAATATCTATTTCATTTTCATGGACTTCATAGCGCCAGATCCTGTGCCTGATTTTCGGTATGGCATAGATGGATATCACTGAGCCGATGATCCAAATGATGCCGAGGACTCCGGTGATCCAATACGGCCAATGGAAAAAATGGCTTAAAACAGCTGCTGCTATAACGGCCAGAAGACAAACGGCGGACAGGATGATTTCCTGAAGACGCCAGACTTTTAAGCCGCTTGGACTGATTCGATTTTTTGGCTGTGCTCTCAACATACCTACCTCCCATTTTTTATCATACATACAAATACGGCTGATTTGCAAAAAAGATTCACTTTCCGGCATATCAAAAAAAGCGGACCCTGTAAAAGGGTCCGCTTCCTGTGTTTTAGTATGATTTTTTCTGGCGTCTGTCACCTGAAGAACGGCGGTCAGTTGAACGTTTTTTATCGTAGGAAGAACGGTTGGTGTTTTTCCCTTTGCCGCCGCCGCGGTAGCCGCCGCCTTGGCCGTCTCTGCGCTTAGAAGTACGCTGGTTTTTATAGCGTTTGCTGACCATCGGCGCTTCATCAGTGAGGCGTACAGGCGTGCTGTCCGGCTCTTTTGTCGCCATTTTGATGGCTGCAGCCACAACTGTCACTGCATCATGATCTTCTAACAATTCCGCAGCTGCCGTCATGTAGAAGTTCAGGTTGTTTTCGCTGATCGCCGTGCGCAGACGGTCAACCGTCACCTGCTGCTGTCCTTCTAATGCTTCGTCAAGCGTCGGCTCTTTCATGCGGTCCATTTTGCGTTTTGTCGTTTGTTCAATCGCGCGAAGCATGCTTTTCTCACGCGGTGTGATAAACGTCATCGCCATACCCGTTTTTCCTGCACGGCCCGTTCTTCCGATACGGTGAACGTAGCTTTCAGGATCTTGAGGCACGTCAAAGTTGTACACGTGTGTTACGCCTGAGATATCAAGTCCGCGGGCGGCAACATCAGTCGCTACAAGCACTTCGATTGCACCTTCTTTAAATTTGCGAAGCGCAACCATACGCTTCGCTTGCGTTAAGTCGCCGTGAATTCCTTCAGCTGCATATCCGCGCAGGTTCAAGGCTTCAGCCAGCTCATCAACACGGCGTTTTGTACGTCCGAATACGATCGCAAGTTCCGGAGACTGAATGTCAAGAAGACGAGTCAGCGTATCGAACTTTTTACGCTCTTGCACTTCCAAGTAGAACTGCTGAATGTTAGAAACAGTCATTTCTTTCGCTTTTACTTTTACATGCTCAGGCTCAGTCATGAAACGCTCTGCGATCCGTTTGATCGGAGCAGGCATTGTTGCTGAGAATAGAAGCGTCTGATGCTCGCTCGGCACGTTTGAGAGAATTGATTCGATATCATCAATGAATCCCATGTTCAGCATTTCATCGGCCTCATCCATGACAACCGTATTCACGTTGTTAAGACGGATCGTGCGGCGGTTGATATGGTCAAGAAGACGCCCCGGCGTACCTACGATGATATGCGGGTTTTTCTTCAATGCGCGGATCTGACGCCCGATATCCTGGCCGCCGTAAATAGGCAGCACTTTCGCGCGCTTATCTTGTCCGATTTTATATAACTCTTCAGATACTTGAATGGCTAATTCACGGGTTGGCGCGATTACGATTGCTTGAATATTAGGAGACTCGGGGTTCATTTTTTCAACAAGGGGTATACCGAACGCAGCTGTTTTACCTGTACCTGTTTGCGCTTGTCCGATGACATCTTTATTTAAAAGTCCGAGCGGAATCGTTTGTGCCTGAATCGGTGTTGCTTCTTCAAATCCCATACGGTTGATTGACTTCATGAGATCAGAACTTAATTGGAAATCTTGAAACGTTATAGTCAAATTATTCAAACTCCTTCTGATTGCTGTTTCAGTAATGTCGTGATTTACCACTAAAAACTGCCCTTTCATCAAAGGACAGGATCATACGTATACAAAGCCCGAATTACTTTACGTTTAATCTTACCATTACACTATGTGTTTTTCAATAAGGCGAGATGTTCAAGCTGCCGGAAGCGGCCTGACCGGATTCTTCCCGCAAATGACGCCGGCCCCCGCGCCGGGCGGGATTTTCCAGCCGGCGGTCTTTCTTTTTCATACGGACAGAATTATTTCACCCGGATTTAGTTTCTTCATTTTTATAAATTTTTATGAGGCTGATCAGTATTTCTTCAGTTCTCCTCTAATAAATCTTTAACGATTTCTTCAAGCTTCATACCTCTTGATGCTTTAAACAGAAGGAGATCGCCGGAAGCGGCCTTTTCCTGTATAGCGTGAAGCAGTTCTTTTTTTTCGAGATAATGGCTGACGCGGCCTTCTTCAAAATGCCGGCGTGCTCCGTCAGCGATGAACGCGCCGAGAGTGCCGTACGTAAATACATGGTCGATCTCCTCCGGATTGATCGCGGCCCCGCATTCTTCGTGGAATGCTTTTTCATGATCACCGAGTTCAAGCATATCACCGAGCACGAGCATTTTCTTCCGGTAGCCTTTCATCGTTTCGATTAATTCGACCGCCGCTTTCATTGACGTCGGACTTGCATTATACGCGTCGTTAACGATTGAGATGCCGTTATCCGTTTTGACCAATTCCAATCTCATTCCCGTCACTTTCAGGCGGCTCAGTCCCAGAGCGGCATTTTCGGGCGTAATGCCGAAATAGATGCCCGCGGCGTATGCGGCCATGGCATTCATGACATTATGTCTGCCGAGCACGGGAACAAAGAAAGAACGATTAATACCGTCGATATTGAAATAAGTGCCTTCTTCCGCCTGTTTCAATTCTTTCAGGCGGAGATCATTGTCCGCGCCTGCGCCGTATGTCGTTGTCCGGCAAGTGTACGCCCTTTCGCGAAGCAGCGGCTCATCCCCGAAATAAAACAGAACGCCGTCTTCCCGAAGTCCGTTTATAATTTCTAGTTTCGCCTCCGCAATTCCTTCTCTTGAGCCTAAATCCTGCATATGGGATTCGCCGATATTGGTAATGACGGCAGCTTCCGGTTCCGCGAGACGGCTCAGAAAATCAATTTCGCCTCTCGCGCTCATCCCCATTTCTAAAACGGCGATTTCTGTATCTTCGGGCATGGCAAGCACGGTCAGCGGCAGGCCGATATGGTTGTTGAAATTGCCTGCGGTTTTGTGAACGCGGTATTGAGTGCCGAGGACGGCGTGAAGCATGTCTTTTGTTGTCGTTTTTCCGTTGCTTCCGGTCACCCCGATAACCCGTGTGCCGAGCTCTTTTAAGTAAGCTTTTGCCAATGTTTGCAGCGCCTCCAGCGTGTCATCGACAAGGATCACGGCACGCTCTTGCGGCGGATTCGGCTCAGAGCGGTCCCACAATACCGCGGAGACGCCTTTTTCGAATGCTTGCGGCACAAAGGTATGGCCGTTAAAATGCTCTCCTTTTAAAGGAATGAACAGCTGATTTTTTTCCAAAGTCCGCGTATCGGTTGCGGCGCCCTCAATCATCGTTTGTTCAAATACAGGATTTGTCAGTGTGCCTTTGACCATATCGGCGATTCGTTTTACAGTTCGCTTTATCAAAGGTGGCACCTCGCTTTCTGAAAATGTTGTCTGTTACGGGAAAAGACACTGCCCTCTTCAGGCAGTGTCCGTCTTCATTAAAATGTATGTTTAATCAGCTGTTTTTCGGCATGGCGTTCTTTTGCCAGCTCAACCAGCTGCTCGATCAGATCGCTGTAATCTACGCCGGCTTCTTTCCACAGCAGCGGGAACATGCTGAATGGCGTAAAGCCCGGCATTGTGTTCACTTCGTTAATGAGCACTTGACCGTCATTGGTCAGGAAGAAATCGGCGCGGACGAGGCCTGAGCCATCAATCGCTTTGAAGGCTTTAATCGCCATCTCGCTGATTTCCGCGTACTGTTCATCCGTCACTTGCGCGGGAATCATTAAATCAGTGTCGCCATCTTCGTATTTCGCTTTATAGTCGTAAAAGTCGGTCTTCGGAGCGATTTCACCGACGGCGGAACATTTCGGTTCGTCATTTCCAAGCACGCCGATTTCGATTTCTCTGCCGGCGATTCCTTCTTCCACAACAATTTTCCGGTCATACTCAAAAGCCAGTTCGAAGGCTTTTTCAAGCTCTTCACGGTTTCGGCATTTACTGATTCCGACACTTGATCCGAGGTTCGCCGGTTTGACAAAGCACGGATACCCCAGCTCCTCTTCAACCTGCTGTAAGCAGCTGTCCGGCGTCTGTTTCCAATCCTTTTTTAAGAAAGCGGCATACTTCGCCTGCGGAAGCCCCGCTTGAGCAAACAAATGCTTCATGATGACTTTATCCATGCCAGCTGATGATGCAAGCACTCCGTTGCCGACATAAGGAACATTCAGCAGCTCCAGCAGTCCTTGAATCGTGCCGTCTTCACCGTTCGGTCCGTGGAGAAGCGGAAATACGACGTCAATCGGCGCCTTCTCGTCAGCCGACGCTTCAGGAAACATTTCCCGGTTCAATGCTGAAAGAGCAAAGCTTTCACCATTTTGTTCCAGCTGGAGCATTTTCACGTTGGAAACCGGTTCAGTCAGAAGCGGGCCTCTTTGCCACTCTCCTTTTTCAGTGATGTAAATCGGATGTATATCAAACTTATCAGTATTAAGCGCTTTTGTTACAGCCAGTGCTGTCTGCAGCGATACATTGTGTTCGGCTGACTTTCCGCCGTACACCAATCCTAGACTTGTTTTCAATGGATATTCCCCCCACAGCAATTCATCTTTACTATCTTATCATTTTCATCAGAAAATGATCTAATTATTTTTGGGCATTCTGAATATGAAAGCATTTGTATGTAATTCCTTTTTATTTTATATTAAAATGGCATGGAAAAGGAGATGTGTCATATGAAAAAAATCAGTACAACAGAACAATTTAATGAACTTATTCAATCCGACAAGGAAATCATCGTGAAATTTTTCGCTGACTGGTGCCCTGACTGCACGCGCATGAATATGTTCATCGGCGATATTTTGGAAGAATATAATCAAAATGATTGGTATGAGCTGAACAGAGACGAACTCCCTGAGCTTGCCGACAAATATCAAGTGATGGGCATCCCGAGCCTTCTGGTCTTTAAAGACGGTGAAAAGAAAGCGCATCTGCACAGCGCAAACGCGAAAACTCCGGAAGAAGTCACAGAGTTTTTATCACAGCATATTTAATTCGTTTCGTGATCTTTGTTTATGACTTCAGGCTCTACATGAACATGGACATGAGTCACATCATGTTCATGTTTTATTGCACATTCGACCTCATCGGCTACTTCATGACCTTCTTTCACAGACAGTCCCGGATCTACCGTAATGACCATTTCCACATGAACCGTGCTTCCCAAATACCTTGCTTTCACATCCTTCAGCCTGCTGACTTCTTTTATTTCTTTCACCGTATGTTTGTACGGTTCCAAATCTTTCAAGTCAAATCCGTCCGTCAATGAGTGGGAAGCATCTTTGAAGATGTCCCATGCCGTCTTACAGATGATAATCCCGATCAGAAAAGCAATGACCGGATCAATCCACGGCAGATGAAAGCGGGCCGTTATGACACCTATAAACGCCCCAATACTGACATATGCGTCAGATCGGCTGTCTTTCGCCGCCGCATGAAGCGCCGAACTTTTGATCCGATTTGCAAGACGGCTGTTATATACATACATGCCGTACATGACGATCGCGCCTCCGAGCGCCGTCCATGCCGCAATGTAGCTCGGTTCGGCCTCCGTTCCGCTGATAACCGCCTTCGCTCCCCCGATCAGCACTTCAATCCCGACCGCCATCATAATAAAAGACGCAATTAGTGAAGAAATTGTTTCAGCCCGATAATGTCCGTAGGCATGATCGCTGTCCGCGGGGCGCTGGGAAATCCGGAGCCCGATCAGCACAGCAAGAGATGCGACAATATCCGTGGCATTATTTAACCCGTCCGCTCTAAGCGCTTCGGAATGATAAATAAGACCGATCGCCAATTTGACGGCGGCAAGGATGAGGTATGCGGCGATATTCAGAATCGCGCCTTTCTCGCCCCGTTTTAAATTTGCCGTTTGATCATTCATGTAAGGACTCCTCCATTCTCATTCATAGTATGGATGGAAAAGCAGAAAAATAGCAGCTTTGATATGCCGGAAATGCAATCAATTCGACAGCATTATTCCCCGGGAAACTTTTTGTCGAAAAATTGGCGGTATTTTCTCTTTACATATGAATAGGCTCATTGTATACTTTCATTAACTGATAATGATTCTCAATATCATTTGATTAGGAGGGTAATCATGAGATCTTCTCCTCAACTCAGACCATCATTCGAAGGACGTAAAAAACATCTGATCCATTTGCTGATCAGTAACGGAATATACAAGAAGTCAGAACGGCACTTATATGAATTATCGCTTGGAGAGTTAGAAAGCGAATATCAAATATGTAAGGAAGGTGCGGGCTCATGGCGAAACGGAAAATAAAAACATACGAACAGCTGATAAAAGAAAACAAGGCGGCCATTATGAACAGTCAAAAGCTGATGAATGTCATTTATGACAGAATCGACCGCAAGCATCAAAAATTGCTCCGGCACAACAGCCATACATAAAAAGAGCCTATTTCAGGCTCTTTTTTTATTGCTCAAAGGCTTCCGCCGCTAATTTGCCGATCACCGCATCGTCCATCGGCGGGTTGTGAAGGCCGGCGCGGGCGTCCCGGTAATACCGCTGAAGCGGGTTGTTTCGCTCCAGGCTTTTCGCGCCGGTGATTCTCATGGCTTTATCAACAACGGAAAGGACGGCATTTGTCACAATATGTTTTGCCGCGCCGAGTTCGCTTTTGATGAAAGGGCGGCGTTTCGGGTCATCATACATTTGCGCCGCCGTGAAAAGAAACTGTCTCGCTTTTAATAATTCAAGCTCCATTTCCCCGACACGCTGCTGAACGGCCGGCACGTCTTTAATCGGTCCGTTCAGGCTGTTTGGCGAATATTCGGATGCAAACCGGACGGCATAGTCCCTTGCTGCTTGAGCGATACCCAAATAAGCAGCGGGAATGTGAAGCAGCCAGCCATTCACTTTCGCCGCTCTCGGCCCGCTGATAAGCTCCACGAGCCGCTCGTCACTGACCGTGACATCATCTAAAATGAGGTCGTGGCTTCCGGTCGCCTTCATGGCGATCATATCCCACGTTTCTTCGACCGAGACGCCCTCCTGGTCTTTATGGATGAGAAAAACACCGGTCGTTTGTTTTTCTTCAATCCATGCCGTCACAAGCATATAATCCAAAGTCAGTGAAAGGGTTGTAAAAGTTTTCCGGCCGCTCAGCACCCATTTTCCGTCTTTTTTGACAGCGGAAGTGCCGGGTCTTCCTCCCCTCGTCGGACTGCCGGTCTGCCGTTCAGTCGCTGCCCTGTTCAGGACGGCTCCCTTTTTCACCTCTTCTGTGATAAAAGAAAAGACATCTTCATTCCAGCTGTTTTCTTCTCCGAGCTCTCCCATGACAGATAAATGCCAGCCGATTCCGAGAGCAACAGCCGCGTCTCCCCGGGCCAGCCGTTCCTGAAACAGCACCATATCATAAACGGAAATGCCTGCACCGCCGAAGGCCTCAGGTACCGTTAACGCCGTATATCCCGCGTCCCGCAGTCTTTCAATTTTCTCCGCGGGAAAACGGCCCTCTTCGTCATCAAGCGCGGCTGTTTTTTGAAATTCGTCTGCAAGCAGGCCGATTTTTTCAATCCATTCTCTCTGCCGTTCGTTCTGTATCCATAAAGACACTGGAATCCCCCCATTATAATTCCGATAAAGTTAATAAGTATTATAGAGATTCAAGTCCCGTTTCGCAACTGTAAGGCTGTACAAAAAAACACGCTATTCCATAGAATAGCGTGTTCAGACTGCTTCCGGGCCGCGGTCCTGCTTGAGCCCGAGATAAATCAGCATATATGTGAGGTAACCCATCGTCATCACAAGTCCGCCAAAGAAAAAGCTTGAGAATATCGGCTCTTCAAACGCGGTAACCGCCGCAAGCACGATCCAGCTTGCATACAGGTAGATGATGAAATAACGGAATCCCGTCTTCATTTTATATAAGAGAAACAGACCCACTGTAGAAAACAATCCCAGCGCAAGCCTGAAATAAACAAGATGTTCGAATTGGAACATGAATGACACAAAGGAAAAACCAAGCAATAACACAATCGGTAATGCGGTAATAAAATTTCTCAAGTGAGCACCTCCGTCATTACCTTTATTATAAATCAAAATAGCATAAATTATTGATTTATCGTGATCTTTTTCACAAAAATGTCATTCCTTTACTTTATACCCGAACATCGCGTTTGCAAAAGCTCCACCAAGCGACGGCTAAGAAGAAGACGATATGGATAATGATAATGCCTGTCGAAAATAACGGCGTCATTCCCGCAAACAGCGGTTTCGCCCCGCTCATGTATTGCGTCAGGTCCGTATTCGCGAACAGCAGGAAGCTTCCCCATTTGTTTTGGAAGACTGACATAATCGTCACAAGTGATTTTGCGCCGTACAGGACGATAAATGACAGAATGACGGCCGTGGCGCTGTTACGGAATAAGGAAGAGCACAGCAATCCGAAGCATGCCATCGCAAATGCCTCGACCCAGTTCGTGCCGATTACTTTCAGTGTGTTTACAAGAAGCGTCCCTGATTCAGATGTCACCGACACTCCGAAGAAAGCCATGCCGAACAGCAGAGACAGAATATAGTACGCCGCATACAGGTACAAGCTGACCAAAAATACGGTAATGAGTTTAGATATAAAAATCCGCTCCCGCTTTACCGGACGGATTAACAAAAATTTAATCGTTTTCTTATCAAATTCAGCTGAAATGATCGTCGCCGCAATGACGATCGTTAATGCTTCAAGCAGAATATTGAGCCCGGGCGCGTACGCCATATAGCCGATGAAATTCTCGTCCGTTCCGGAGCTGATGACAAGCCGTTTAATGACGAGCGCCATAATAAACTGAAGAACGGCCATTAAAATCAGCGCCACTAATGAGACTTTACGATTAAAGAGTTTCATATGCTCATTCGCTGTCAATTTAAACATTCGTCTCCCCCTCCTCTTGAAGTGCCGCCGTCACTTTCATGAATTCATCCTCAAGCGATTCCGCATACGGCATGATGGAATACACGAGAAAGTCTTGTCCGACGAGCGCCCGGTTTAATTCCGGGATGTCCTTCTTCGCTACGGTGACGGTAATGCCCCCGCCGTTTTTCTCCAGAGCAAACTGCTGTTGGGACAGCCATTCGAATGCTTCGTCAGCAGGCTGTATGTCGAGGACGGCTTTTTCTTCTTTTTCCGCTGCGCCTCGCAGAACGACCTCTGTTTTGATTTCACCTTTTTGAATGATGATGACACGGTCGCAAAGGTCCTCCACTTCACGCAATAAATGCGTCGCAAAAAGGATGCTCGTCCCTTCAAGTTCCGCGAGCTCTTTTAAGTGATCGCGAAAATCTTTCATTCCGCCGGGATCAAGCCCGTTTGTCGGTTCATCTAAAATGAGCAGATTCGGACGGTGAAGAATGGCCTGTGCAATCCCGAGACGCTGACGCATGCCGAGGGAATACGTTTTAACTTTGTCGTGAACGGCATTTGCGAGCCCGACCCGCTCGATGACTTCCTGAAGCCTGTCCTCTTTGATGTTTTTGTGCATGTTGGCAAAGTGCTTCAGGTTTTCCCATCCCGTCAGATACGGGTAGAATTCAGGGTTTTCCACGATCGCGCCGACGGATTCCAACGCTTTTTCGAACTCAGTATCGTGCTGAAAGCCGTTAATTGTAATCGTGCCGCTGTTTTTCTTTAAAAGACCGACGATGATGCGGATCAATGTAGTTTTTCCCGACCCGTTCGGACCGAGCAAACCGATGATCTCGCCCTGCCTGACATCCATGCTGATGTTTTTCAAAATGTGCTTTTTGCCTATTGTTTTGTCAAGGCCTTCAATATGTAAAATCGGCTCAGTCATACAGCCTTCCTCCTTTTTCAAAAAAAATAAACAGTGCCCGTACATAAGGCACTGTCTGCATTATAACATTTGTCATTTATTCGTGAAGAGCCGGGGCTGTTACGTCTTCTCCGGCCCCGGTCCGGATTTTTCTTTCTCTTCATTATTGACGACATCCAGAATATCCAGAAGGAACACAAAAATCGGAATCCCGATAATCAAGCCCCAAATGCCGAAGAAATGTTCCGAGAAAATCAAAACCGTAAAGGTAAAAAAGATCGGAAGTTCCGTTTTCGCTGACATCAGTTTCGGATTGAGGAAATACGTCTCAATCGCGTGAATGACGAAAATGACCAATACGATGTAGATGACGTACGCAGCGCCGCCCGTCGTATACGCGATGATACTGAGCGGGATGAGCGAAATCACCACACCTGCCACGGGAATGAGCCCGAGGAAAAAGACCATGATGGACAGGCCGAACAGCTGCGGAAAATGCAGAATGGCCAATGCGATGAAGGTGAGGATACAGTTCACCAGCGCGATAATAAATTGTGCTTCAATCACTTTGCCGAATGTTCTCGCAAACTTGCTGCCGAAAAAAGCAAGTTCATAGTAAAAGACAGACAGCTTGCTGTGCTGAAATTTTTTCATGAATTCCGTGAGCCGCTTTTTCTCGAACAGGAAAAACATGCTGAGAATCAGTGACATCACGACCTGCAAACCGAAAGTGCTGATATCGGCCAAGTATGTATACAGTACATTAAATCCTTCTTTTACATAAGAACCGATATTAATGTCACCGAACACGCTCGATATTTCATCATAAAACGGGATGACATCGGGATGATACGCGATATGCTTGATCTGCTTAATCAGCTGTTCAATCTGCTTGGCAACAATCGGGTAGAAGACAAAACCTCCCACAGTCGCTCCGACAGCCAGCGCAATATATAAAATGGTGATGACCACCCTCTGACTGATACGGAAAAAATGGTTCAACACGTGCCGGATGACAGTCTCCAGCCGATCCATCAGAAAAGTAAAAATAAACGTAAGCAAAATCAAATTAATCATACTTCGGAATACAACTAACACCCCAGTCAAAACAAGAAAAACGGAAAAACGTCTGACACCCGGATGCTGAAAAAATTTAAAAATAGCCGCCATTTATACACTCCTGCTAGGACAAAAAGCCCTTAGATTTCATCTTTCACTCTCTAATTGTAAATTATATAACAAAATGACGCTAAGGTCTTTGTCCACCTCCTAATAAATTTAAACAAATTTATCTTTTTTACTCATGGCAGACAAAAAAAAGAACGGCATGCCGGATGCATGCCGTTCCTCCCATTTTATACCGCCGTTTTCATTTCTTTTACGGCCTGTGTGCTTTTTGCTTCGTCAAACTCATTTTCGCTCTTGGCTACGATGATCGTGGCGATTCCGTTTCCGATCAGATTGACGATCGCCCTTCCTTCACTCATAAAGCGGTCAACACCGAGGAGCAGCGCAAGCCCCTCCAGCGGGATTACCTGGAGTGCCGACAAAGTGGAGGCGAGCACGATAAATCCGCTTCCGGTTACGCCCGCCGCGCCTTTTGATGTCAGCATTAACACGAGAATGATTGTAACCTGCTGACCGATGGTAAGGTCAACGCCGAACACCTGCGCCAGAAAAACCGTTGCCATGGAAAGGTAAATCGAGGTGCCGTCCAGATTAAAGGAATACCCCGTCGGAATCACAAGACCGACAACCGATTTGGAACAGCCGTAGCGCTCCATTTTATCCATCATCCGCGGCAGGACGGACTCAGAAGAGCTTGTGCCGAGAACGATGAGCAGTTCATCTTTAATAAACCGGAGATAGTTCCACAAACTGAAACCGAAAAGCTTGCAAATGATATTCAAAGCGACAAATACAAACAGGAACATTGTAACGTATACAGACAGCATCAGACTCGCCAGCGGCTTGATGGAATCAAGTCCGAAGTGCCCGATCGTATAGGCCATGGCCCCAAATGCGCCGATCGGCGCCGCGCGCATGATGTAGCCGATGATCTTGAAAAAGACGTGCGACAGTTTATCGAAGAAATCAATAATGCTTTTGCCTCTTTCACCGAGCGCTGCCAAGCCGACTCCGAATAAAACAGAAAAGAATAAGACCTGAAGAATGTCACCTTTCGCAAAAGCGTCAACCATGTTTGACGGAACGATGTGAGTGATAAATTCAATCCAATCAATTCCCTGTCCCCCGTTTTGCGTGTACTGAGAGACATCCCCTTTTTCAAGCTTGCTGTAATCAAGCCCCTCACCGGGTTTCATGATATTGACGACCAGAAGTCCGATAATAAGGGCAATGGTGGTCACGACTTCAAAATAAATAAATGCTTTTCCCCCGACTTTGCCGACTTTTTTCATATCTCCCATCTTGGCGATGCCAAGCACGATCGTCAGGAATATGATCGGTGCGATAATCATTTTTACCGCATTGATAAATGTATCGCCGAGCGGTTTCATCTGTTTCCCGGCCTCAGGCCATACAAGCCCGACGATGACGCCGATGATGACCGCCGTGATGACTTGCACCGTGAGATTTTTGAATATTTTCATCCCTGCTCCCCCTTGCCTCTCGCTGTGTCTATGCTGAAATGATAGCGTTTTCAAATGAAGAGGGGAAGCTTATGTTCATAACGGACATTTTGGTCTTTTTGGTCTCGGCTAACGGACGAATTTGTAGCGGTTAATCGGCCGGCCCACTCCCCCGTACTGAATGTCGAGCTTAATCTGACCGTCTTTCTCAAGAAAATCAAGATAGCGCCGCGCCGTCACTCTGGCGATTCCGAGCGCTTTGGCGGCTTCTTCAGCTGAAAGCGGCTCCGTCTGCCGTTTCATATAGGTTATAATTTCATTCATCGTAAAATGATTTAACCCCTTCGGCAGATCCCGGGACGGATTTTGCGGAATTTTAAGCAGCGCGTCAAGCTGGTCTTGCGACATGGTGTCATGCTGTTCCATTTTCCGTTTATATTGTTTAAAGTTTTCGAGCGCCTGTCTCATCCGCTCCAGCTTAAACGGCTTCAAAATATAGTCGGCCGCGCCGTTTTGCAGCATAAGCTGGATCGTTTCTTTGTCTTTTGCAGCCGAGACGATGATGACGTCCACTTCGAGCTTTTGTTTTCTGATTTCCTGAAGCGTTTTAATTCCGTCTTTTTTCGGCATGTACACGTCTAATACCACGAGTTCGGGCCGAAGATCTTTTATAAGCCTGATTCCCTCGTCTCCGTCAGCTGCCGTGGCAATGACGCTGAATCCTGAAACGCCGGTGATAAATTCTTTATTCACCTCCTGCACCATCGGATCATCTTCAATAAGCAGCACCTTGATGTCCATCTATCGATTCCTCCCCCTTCATCGGAAATAAAATAGAAAATGCCGTTCCCTGTCCCTGCCGTGTGTCGACTTCAATGATGCCCATCCCTTTGTCGACGATCTGTTTGACGAGGTACAAGCCGTATCCCGTGCCGCCCGTTTTATTGACGGTAAACCCTTTTTCATAAATGTGCGGGATATGCTCATCTGAAATCCCGCTTCCATTGTCTTCTATTAATATCGCAAGCACTTCTTCATTTTGCTCGATACTGATGTCAATGTGTTTGTCCTCCGTGTCGGCTGTTTCGAATGCGCCGAACGCGTTTTCGATTAAATTGCCGAGCAGGACGACGATATCATGCTGGTCCACATGCACCGGAAATTGTGAAAAGCTGCTGTTTTCATCAATTTTCACAGAAATGCCGAGCTCTTTGCCTCTTTTGATTTTGCTCAACAGAAGCCCCGCCGCGGCGTCATTCTGAATGGCCTGATGAAGGAATTCTGTGACGCTTTCTTGTTCTGATGATGCCTTGAAAGCAAGCTGGAGCGCTTTTTCTGATTTTCCGAGCTGAATCAGTCCCGCGATGGTGTGAAGCTTGTTCATGTGTTCGTGATTTTGGACTCTGAGCGCATCGACAAAATTTTTCACGCCCGTCAGCTCTTCAGCCATTTTCGCCGCTTCCGTCCTGTCCTGGAATATGGCGACGGCGCCGATGACCTTCTTTTTCATGACGATCGGAATTCTGCTGCTCATGATCACCTTTCCGCTGACTTGGATTTCTTCGTTATATACAGCCCGGTTCCGCTCGACGATCTCCGGGAGCCGCGAATCTTTTAACACGTCCCAGATCAGCCTGCCATCGGTCTCTTGTCTGACATTGAATATCTGCTTCGCTTTTTCATTAAAAATGGTGATGTGATGCTGATTATCGATCGCGATGACGCCCTCATTCATCGAATGAAACGTAGCGGTCCGTTCCTCATACATTCTCACGATCTCATGGGGCTCCAGCCAAAACATTTGTTTTTTGATGTGGCGGGCCAGCAAAAAGGAGCCGGCCAGTCCGAACCCGAGCGCCAGCAGAACGATAAAGAGAATGTCATGTTTCAGCTGAAGAAGGATTTCACCAAAGCCGGGCAGCGTTTTACCGGCAAGGACGACACCGATCTGATTCAGATCCCGATCTTTTATCGGATAAAAAGCGCGGACGGCAGTGCCGATTTCTCCCTTTGCTTCGGAAAAATAAATGTGCTCGGCAAACGCTGCCGCTTCGTCTTCACCTCTTGAACGCTTCCCGATCATCGTGCTGACGGGATGTGAATAACGGATATGGTCCATATCCATGACGACGATGTAGTCCGCTTCATTGATGATCCTTATTTCTTCGACCGCATGGCGCACGTCTTCCCTCTGCTTTTTCTGCTCCAGGGCGCGTTTGACATCGGTCATCTCAGATACCGTCCGTGCGGTATTCATCAGCCGTTTTTTCAGCTCGCGCTCCTCTGTATGCTGAATATTTCCGATCAGCACGATGCCGACGATCAAAAAGGTAAAAAGCACGACGATATAAGAAAGTATGGTGATTTTCCAGCGGATGGTGAGCTTTTTTTTCGTCATTGGCCTCTTCCTTTCCGTCTCTTTACGAAAACGGCCCGCCCGATTATGCTTGTTATAGAAAATGGCGGAGGGGGTTTTCGATGAAAAGCTTGCTGACGTGTCTCAGCCTGATGGTACTCGGTATCGGAACCGCTTTATTCATCGGCTTTCATGATCGTTTCCCAACGGATGAACCGTATTATGATGACGAACAGGAAGGCCTGAAAGATCAAATGGTGTTCAAATTCAGCCATGTCGTTGCTGAAAACACGCCTAAAGGGCGGGCGGCGAATAAATTCGCCGATCTGGTCTATCAAAAGTCAGGCGGGACCATTAAAGTAGAGGTGTTTCCAAACGGGAGCCTCTATTCAGATAATGAAGAAATAAACGCCCTCCAAAACGGGGACGTGCAATTCATCGCTCCCTCCACCTCAAAGCTCGGATTACTGTCGCCCGAATGGGGTGTTTTAGATCTGCCGTACGCGTTTACAAACTATAAAGCCGTACAAGAAGGCCTAAACGGCAAAATCGGGACTCGCCTGTTCGCTTCTTTAGAAAAGCATCATTTGAAAGGCCTGGCATACTGGACGAACGGATTTAAGCAGCTCACGTCGAACAAAGGGCCTATCTTCACTCCGGACGACTTGAAAGGACAGGCGCTCAGGATCATGCCGAGCAGCGTGATCGAGGACCAATACCGCCTGCTCGGCGCGCACCCGCGGCAGGATTCCTTTAATTCCACGTTTCAGCTCTTGGAAAGCAATCTCGTAGACGGAGAGGAAAATACGATTTCAAATATCTATTCTAAAAAATTTTATAATGTTCAAGATTATTTGACAATCAGCAATCACGGATATCTCGGTTATGCCGTGATGACCGACGAACATTTCTGGAATTCACAGACGGAAAAAACGAGAACCATCTTAACGGAGGCGATGAAAGAAACAACGGAATGGAACGAAGCCTCCGCTGAGAAAATGAATAAAGACCAGCTTCAAGAAATCAAGAAGAATTCATCCATCAATATTCACGTGCTGACGAAAGCGGAAAAGAAAAAGTGGATGAAACGCCTCGATCCGGTTTACGGACAATATGAACAGGTGATCGGCCGGGGGCTTGTGCAAGACTTGTTATCTTTGCGGCGCGATCCTTAGCAGGACCGATACGCCCATCTCCGTTTCATCCCTTTTCCTGATGGGGAAGTAAATAGGGACAAATAAAAAAGGAGATGGAAACATGTTTACACATACGAAAAAACTGCAGCATCCGGCTAAACCGGATCGTCCTGACCCGCTGTTCGCAAAAAAGATGCAGGAAATCTTGGGCGGACAATACGGGGAAATATCCGTCGCCATGCAATATTTATTTCAAGGCTGGAATACACGGGGCAATGAAAAATATAAGGATCTCCTGATGGATACCGCGACGGAAGAAATCGGCCATGTCGAAATGATCGCGACAATGATTGCGAGACTGTTAGAAGATGCCCCGCTGGCGGAGCAGGAGAAAGCAGCTGATGATCCGGTCATCGGGTCCATTTTAGGCGGCATGAATCCGCATCATGCGATCGTCTCAGGACTGGGCGCCATGCCGGAGAGCAGCACGGGCGTTCCTTGGAGCGCAGGCTATATCGTCGCAAGCGGAAACCTCCTGGCAGACTTCCGCGCTAATCTGAACGCCGAATCACAAGGAAGGCTTCAAGTCGCACGCCTGTATGAAATGACCGATGATAAAGGCGTGAAAGATATGCTCAGCTTTTTATTGGCCCGCGACACCATGCATCAAAACCAATGGCTTGCGGCAATTAAAGAATTAGAAGCACAGGAAGGCCCGATCGTTCCTTCCACTTTCCCGAAGGCGCTGGAAAAGCAGTCATTCTCGCATAAACTTATCCATTTCTCAGATGGAGCAGAAAGCGCTGAACAAAATTGGCTGAAAGAAAAAGCGCCGGACGGCGAACCTTTTGAATACGAAAAGGAACCGAAAGCGCACGGCGAAATAGCGAAGCTGGATCCCGTCCCGCCTTATGTCCACAACACGCTTCCCGGACGAAAATAAAAAAGCCCTCTAAAGGGGCTTTTTTTATGTGCGCACAACTGTCCAATCCGGTTCGTATCGGATGTCCGGGTGATGTAACAGCTCGTGAATGAAAGGTGCATCCTCTTCGTACAGCATCACTTTTATTGAAAGAATCGCAGCCTTCTGCTCGTTTTCTTCGTATATGCGGTCATGTTCGTTCTCCATAAAATGATCATAGGCCTGTCTGTTCTCCCAAACGCTGATGATCTCTGCGATGAACAGACCGTCTGCGTTTTTCCGCCAGCCGCCGGCCTGTTTGACGAAGCCATTTACACGTGATAATGCTCCCCACCGTGACTGTGCTTGCGAAAATGCTTCAGCGTTTGCAGCGTCTGTTTCACATACAATCTTTTTGATCAGCACGGCAGTTCCTCTGTGATGACTGTTTTCGCATGCGTATGCTCGACACAAAGATTCACGGTTCTGACGTATGAGCGTGTACGGTGAATCGTGCCTTTCGGGATGAGCAGGCTGTCATTTGCTTTGAGCACTGCAGTTTCTTTGTCCTTAAAATCGATCAGCAGCTCACCTTCAAGAACAATGAACCATTCATCTGAGTCAGGGTGATGGTGCCAGTCATATTCTCCCGTAAACACTGCGAGGCGCACACAGTGGTCATTGATCTCCGCGATTGAAAAATTATCGTGTTTTTCTTTGACTTTATTGGCGATGGCGAGTAAATGTTGCATTTCAGACACAAGTAAAAACTCCTTTTTTCATTTATTGTACTGCAACGCCGGCCCAGATCAAGATTTTTCCAAAACAAAAAGCGATCCAGCTGATGCGCCGGATCGCTTTTGATCTGCAAGTTGTCTGCCTTTTATGCTTTTATTAGCTGCTTCGTCTGTTTCCGCCTTTTTGGCCGATTTCTTTATAAAACTCTTTGTCATGATTTTTGCTTGTAGCTTCTCCGCCTTTTTGGCCGATTTCCTGATAGAATTCCTTGTCATGGTTATTGCTTGTGGCTTCTCCGCCTTTTTCACCGATTTCCTGATAGAATTCTTTGTCGTGATTTTTGCTTGTGGCTTCTCCGCCTTTTTCACCGATTTCCTGATAGAATTCTTTGTCGTGATTTTTGCTTGTGGCTTCTCCGCCTTTTTGACCAATTTCCTGATAGAATTCTTTGTCATGGTTATTGCTTGTAGCTTCTCCGCCTTTTTTACCTGCTTCTTCTCTGCTCATTTTGTTATTATCTTGTGCCATTTTTGAATTCCTCCTTTAATTGGTGTTGGTTGTTGGTTTCCCGATTTCAGAACTGCTAAACAAAGAAAACACATTGAATGTGTTTTCGGGTGGTTTTTTATCATTCTGCATCCTGCAGCCGGCTTAGAATCCGGCGCTTTTTATAAAGCATGATGCCTGTTTCCGCGATGCTTTCTAAAGCTGAACGGTTGGCGGATGCGCCGAAGATGATGCCTGCGGCCGGAACCATTTGCAGCAGTTTTTTCGCAGCGAACGTATCGCGGTAGCTGTAAACGACTTCCCGCCAGCCCTGTATCTGCGAGGCAACGCGCTGATAGGTGCGATCGTTTTGATCATATTGCCGTAAATCCTGCAGGATCGCTTTTTTTCCGATGACGTCACTCGATACCAGCTGAAGCAATTTGACGATAAACACGCGTTCTTTTTTGTCTTTCGGGTCAAAGCCGTAGGCGATCGCGATATCCTGCAGTGTCTTTAAAGACAGACCGAGCATCGCCGGGATGTCTGCCGCAAGCGTAAACACGCCGCCGACTCCCGTTGCGGCTCCCTGCACCGTCGCGGCCTTTACACTTGTGCGCGCCATGGCTTCTGCGATTTCGTCCATGACGGCAAGCGGCGCATTGCGAATGTCGTGAAGCGTTTGACATGTTCCGTGCGGAAGCCGTTTTTGAAACTTTTTCATGATGCGCTTTTCTGATGTAAGATACTGTCCGCCTGACTGAATAAACGTTCCCGTTTCATCGAGTATGCGTCCGATTTTCCGCTGAATAAATTGCGGTGTCAGCTTGTCCAAAAGCTGAAACGGCAAGCGGGTGAATGTTTGCCAGAACATCACCCTCTGCTGCGCCTTTTCCCATTTTTGAATGTCTCTCAATTGTTTTTCCAGGTCTGTCCGCTCTTCTGTCACCCGTCCTGCACGTCCTTTCTGAATTCTTTCTTCATAGTATACCTTTATGGTGTTTTCTTACCCGACCGGGTTTTTTATTCGGAAGGGCATTCCATTATTTAATTTTCTTTAAATTCTATATATTGTATAATTTTGAATAATACGAATGAAGGAGAAGGTTGAATGCATTGGATTTATTTGAGTTTAGCGATCATTTTTGAAGTATTGGGTACGGTCAGCATGAAATTATCAAATGGTTTTACAAAACTTGTCCCCAGTATTTTATTATTATTGTTTTATATCGGCAGCCTTTGTTTTCTTACTTTGACTTTGAAATATATAAGTGTCTCCATCGCGTATGCGGTCTGGTCGGGAATGGGGATCGTACTGATTTCCTTGATCGGAATTTTTTTCTTCCATGAACAGTTCTCTGTCATAAAAGCTGTCTCTGTTCTTCTGATCATCATCGGTGTCGTTTCCTTAAACTTTATTTCTGAAAGTGAAACGTCATCAAACGGCATCAGCGTTCATACGGACAGAAACAGATGATGAAAGGCTTAAAGGTTCTCTTCCTCATTACAGATATTGGATTTATCATTTATTGGATTGTTACTTTTTTTGAGTGGATTCCAAAAAATATGGTGTTTAAAGATTATGATAACGCCATGATCATGGCTTGGAACTGGTCATTCTTTCCCTTAGATATTTTCATTTCGATAACCGGGCTGTACAGCATGTTTCTTTATAGACAGAAACATGCATTATGGCGCCCTTTCGCATTAATATCACTTGTGCTGACCTTTTGTTCAGGCCTGCAGGCGATTGCCTTTTGGGTATTTATCGGTGATTTTGATCTTATGTGGTGGGCATTCAACCTGTACTTGCTTCTTTATCCTTTATATTTTATTCGGAAATTGCTGGCCTCTCATAAAAATAGCTGTCATTCTTTTTGATGAGGCGGTTTTCTTTTTCTTCAGGCGGGAAACACTTTTTATAAAGGAGTGATAGACATGCCTTGGTCAATGAAGGATTATCCGCAATCATTGAAGAATCTCGAGGAACCTGTGAAGAAAAAAGCGATCGAAATCGCGAATGCGATGGTGGATGAGGGATATGAAGAAGGACGGGCCATTCCCATTGCGACAAGTCAGGCGAAAGAGTGGAAAGAAAATGCCTCTAAGGAAGAAATCGATCAGCTGATGAAGCACGATGATGAAACGAAGCGCGGAAATTGATCCGTTATATATGGAAAAACCCCGCTCTAAAGAGAACGGGGTTTTCTGATTATAAACCGTAATAATAAGAAAGAGTGGTGACTGACACGTAGCCTGTCGCTCCGGCATACGTGACTTTCAGCCATTTATTAGAATTGGTGTAGTGGCCTTGAACATATTCACCGGTTACCCAAGAACCTGTAATTTTTTTACCGCTTGAGAATGTTGTAATTGTTGAACAGCTGACCTTAGAGCATGAGCGCATATTAGCTCCGTAAATACCGACTGTTCCCCCGCTGGCTAAAATGGAAACGTCCGGTTCAGCTTTAGGTGTAAAAATTGCAGCTGATGCAGAGCCGCCAAAAGCGAATAAAGAAACAACAAACATCATGGCTAGAGAAAAGACCGACAAACGACGTACCAAGAAAATTCCCCCTCTTTTATCATATGTCTGGAAAGCTTTCCTGAGGTTATTATACGTTTTCGCCCGGAAGACTGAAATAAGTCTAATGCTCCAACTTCTTTTCTGCGCGAATGATAAAGCGCTTTCTTTGTTTCGATAAATAACAGCGGTTTATTGGACTTGAATCACTGATATATCGTTGATTCAAACATTTATTCAGAGCGTCCGGAGTTTTTCCGGAGGTCATTTGAATGGTACAGGAAGGTTTTATCTTCCAATGGAAAGGTTCATTATTATTCTATTTACCCGGCAAAATGGAGGAAATGTGCCGTCTTTTTTCAAATCTGTGCTGGCGGACGGAAGGTTCTGACGATTTATGGGACAGTGTACTCTTTCACCCTTTTTAAAATGGAGAACCCGTGCGGAAACATCGTTGAGAACGGCATCGTTTCTTTCCGAATACGATGTCTTTTTCATTTTCGGACCTTTCTCGGGCGGGATACATATCATAGATAAAACAGGGCATACATGTACTGGTTTATTGAACATAAAGAGCTTGACATCTCATATTAGCGGATTTATGATGTAGATAAAATAATTTGCATCTAGGAAACTTTTTGTTATTTAGCTAAAAATCTATCGGAATTTAGGTGAGACATAATGAGCAAAGACATCTCAGCACAATCATTGCAAGCAAAAGCCATTCAGGATGCACTTGACGGCAAAAGCAAGGGATTCAAGCGGCTTCTGCCTTTTTTAGGTCCCGCATTTATCGCGGCGATTGCCTACATTGATCCGGGAAACTTCGCTACGAATATCTCAGCTGGTTCGAAATTCGGGTATATGCTGTTGTGGGTCATCCTCTTTTCAAACTTGATGGCTTTTTTAATTCAGGTTCTTTCCGCGAAGCTCGGCATCGCCACGGGTAAAAACCTGCCGGAAATCGCCAGAGACCGGTATCCGAAATGGGTATCCGCCGGGTTGTGGATACAGGGTGAATTGGTGATTATGGCGACTGATCTGGCCGAGTTTATCGGAGCGGCCCTCGGACTCAATCTGCTGTTCGGCATACCGATGATGGAAGCGGCCATTATCGCGGCGATCGGCTCATTCGCGATTTTAGAGCTGCAGCGCCGCGGTTACCGGGCGCTGGAAGCGGGCATTGCCGGACTTCTGTTTGTGGTGGTGATCGCCTTCGCCCTGCAAACCTTCTTCGCCAAGCCTGACGCCGCTTCCGTTCTCGAAGGGCTGTTCATCCCGAAAATTGACGGAATGGACAGTGTGCTTCTGGCAACCGGGATACTCGGCGCAACCGTGATGCCGCACGCCATTTACTTACATTCCGCACTGACACAGCGCCGTGTCGTCGGAAAAACGGATAACGAGCGGAAAAAGATTTTTAAATTCGAGACGATTGACATTCTCATCGCGATGGTGATCGCAGGGGCGATTAACGCAAGCATGCTGATTGTAGCGGCGGCGCTTTTCTTCAAGAACGGGCTGTATGTAGAAGATTTAGACGTGGCTTATCAGCAATTCGGCCACTATATCGGGCCGGCATCAGCCGCTCTCTTTGGAATCGGGCTGCTGGCCGCGGGGCTTTCGAGCTCTTCTGTCGGCACATTGTCAGGCGACATTATCATGCAGGGCTTCATCCGTTACCGTATCCCGCTTTATTTGCGGCGTTTCATTACCATTATTCCGCCGATGGTCATCATTATCTCAGGGGTCAACGCCACAGAAGCGCTTGTATGGAGCCAGGTCGTTCTTTCATTCGGCATCTCCTTTGCGCTCGTGCCGCTGATTATGTTTACGAGCAACAGACGCCTGATGGGCGCCCTGACGAACCGTAAATGGGTGACGGCTCTCGCCTGGCTGATTGCGGTTTTGGTGATCGCGCTTAATCTGTTTGTGATTTACGATTCTTTCCGTTAAAAAAACCGGCCGCTATTGGCCGGTTTTTTTCTTTTGGCGCCGGCTCTCGTTCGTATCTTTTTCCGGGGGTTTTTGGTATGATAGAAGAAAAAATCGGAGTTTTGCTTATGTCAGTATTTATCCTTTTTTATCTGTGGATCGTGCCGATTGTCATCGGCATCTTCTGTTCTCTTATTGCTTATCGGACAACGGGCAAGAAACGCCTGATTCCCGGTTTTGTGATGGTCGCATTGAGCATCGTTTCCTTAATCACGGGGCTTTGGATCGGCGGAGTGAACTATCATGTGTTCATCGGGGGCATGTTTTTATTCGGTACGTTATTGGCCGGTTCCGCCTTCCCGTTTTTCTTCGCTCTTTCACGCAAAAAAAAATAAACAGGCATGCTGCCTGTTTATTTTTTTATTAACCCAAATTATAAAACCGCTCCGATCATGTGGTTCCGCCTCAATCAGCCTATACATGTGTTATATAGGCTTTAGCCCATGTTCTATTTCACGAAACTGCAGCTAAAATGAATTCCGCTAAAGAAGATTTTGGATGATAAGAGAAATACTGTATAAAAATCCTATTTACCCCAAAAATACCTATTGATAGAATGGTATCTGAGAGGGAAAAATGTTCAAAGCGGATCATATAGGTCCCGCCTAAATACATAGTCTTTTATTTCTCTCTACACTACATTTCTAAAGGAGGATTTCCCATTAGACACGCAGCTAAAGGCATTCTGTTTGCCGCATCTTTAGCCCTTGTAACTACTTCTTTTGTCCCCGCATCCTTAGCTAAAGAAAATCATAATAATACTGCCAATGCCGCTGGAACGGCCAAATCATTTTTTTATCAGACTGATACACAATTTTCCTACGGACTAAAAGCACAAAGCGATGCATCTGTGTCAAAACCAGTCAAAGATGCAATCAGAGAAGTGCTGAAAAATAAAACAAAATTATTTAATCTTGTTGAAAGATTAGCAGGAAAGAAAATAAGAAATGAACTTGAATCTGTTTTCAATGAACACATAGAACCGGTTTTAAAGAAAATGCTGAACGAGTATGTCGCCTTAAGCTGGACTGACGTGGAAAAGAATCTTTATCTTTCACTTAAAAAGTCCGGACTTTCTGACAGCCAGGCTAAAAACCTCGCTCATTTGACAACTTTAGCAATGAAAACATTTTAAACTGATTCATAAATGATCATGCAAAGTGCTGTTAGATTCACTCTAATAGCACTTTTTCATTGGAGATTTCACATGACTATCTTTTTTACTGTTTTACTCACTCTCTTATGCTGCCTTGTTATTTCATCTCTTATTTTTATGATTCTATTAAAAAAGGAAATACTGGATACACCACCCAACCACTTAGCTCATGCAGCATTCATAGGGCTTATTGGATTCTCCCTGTGCTTCGCTGTAACTGTACCCAGCCTAGTTATTTATTTTGCAACTATAACTGTAAATCATTTTTTCGGAGAATATATCTTCTATGGTTCACTTTCAGACTTATACATATTTTCTGTCGTCGTCAGTATTTTAGCTTTCATTTATATGCTAATCCTTATGGTAATTGTAAAAGGAATGACTCATGTTTTTAAATTACCTGCTTGGTTAGCCTATATCCTTGAATTCATTTTTGCATGGGCTGCTGTTTACTTCTCAATTAAATACGTTTCCAATCATATCATTGAGAACATAGCTATATTTCAAGGTGGAGAAATTCTTCTTTCATTCTTTATAACTTTCTTATTTTCGGGCCTGGATATCCTTTTTACTCATTTGGATAAGATCGCAAAAGAGAAATTAGGCTAATAAAGGGGGAATTGGGTATGAAGAGCATTAAATATATATCTTATTTTTCTATTTCTTTCGTTTTGCAGGTGGTATGGCTGCTGCTAATAAAAGAAACCTCTAATATATCTCTAATAGATATAATGACGATGTCCTTTTTATTCACTCTCTTTATGTTCATCTTGGATCACATTTTTAAAGAAAAGCGGGCAAAATAGAGCCTGCTTTTTTATTTTAACATTCCTTCAGCTTCGCTTTCATTTTCGGTCTGTAAATTCCGCCAGCAGCCAGACCATACATTGACTTAAAAAACAAAAAACCCTCTTCGTCATGAAAAGAGCTTCATTCATCATACGGCCGATACTTTTATCGAATGTAAATGCAAATCCCCCGCATTTACGGAGGGACAAAAATGCTCATTAATTATCTTGTGTAAAGCTCACAAACACTTGGCCTAATATGCTTCGCGGCTAAACCAACAACTCCACATCTAACTGCATTTTCCCCGACGATTTTTAAGATGGAATAGCCGCTTCTATCCACATTTTTTCAAGTAATTTTTGCAGACCTCCGGAAATAAAGTCAATAATTTTTTGTTTTAAGCAACCCATATAAGATGCTGTTGGGAAATCACTGTCAGTGTTCGGAACTCAGGAACGAATTTCCCAAAGACTAATTGCTCATTCACGATGTACTTCCCATCTTTAAGGAGGGATGCTTCATCAAAAGTGAACTGAAGTGGGGGCAGGGATTTTTTGTTAAAAACTTTTGAACATGAAATTCAAAAAAATAAACAGCACGATGATCGTCACAACAATAAAGGCTTCTCTTGTGAAGTTTTTATCATCTTCTTTTTGCTGTTTCTTTCTCTTAATCTCTTCTCTATATTTTCTTTGAACCTCTTTCTTTTTATCATCCATTATCTAAACTCCTCTGAGTCCTTTTTTCTTTTTATCACTTGCACCCCTCCTTTCAGTTACTGCCATTTTATCGCGCAACAAATAAGTACACCAGTGAAAAAAGCCTTGACCATAAAGCCTTCTCGCACAGCTGAGACTCTAAAAGGTGAATTTAATTTAACGGATTAAAAACAGCCCTCAGATGATTCCGAGCGCTGTCGCGATATTGCAAATGGCCTGCCTTTTCACCTGATAAAACTTATCTCTTTTCAGGCCGAGCTCAATCATAATTTCTAAATCCTTTATTTTTCTTGATGACAAATATTTCTTTTCAAGAATACTGCGCTCATCTTCATCAAGACAGTTCTCTAGCGCCCTATCCATCTGCTTGACCTTCAACTCATTAACTGTTTTTGAACTAATCACCTGAATCAATCAAGGCAGACAGCGAATACTGGCTGAAGCCTTTTGCTTGGCCGTAAGTGATTTTTCCGGGAAGCGGCGGCTCATTTGAGTTAAGCGATTCATGAGAATGATTCCGCCTTCTTAAACAACAAACCGGTTCAAAACCATTTTGAAATATTGCATCATTCGGAATATTCATGTAAGTTTTGTATAACAAAAATTAACAAAGAGTGAGGGGGGGAAACATATGATCATCAGGAGCGCGGAACCTTATGACGTAAACCAATTGACCGACTTAATGTATTTATATATCGTGGATTTTTATCAACGGCCTAAACCACCGATTGAACATATACATCGTTTGATTGAAATGCTATTTGAAAAGGACAGAGGTATTCAATTCGTTGCTGAACAAGATGGGGAACTTATTGGCTTTGCAACATTATATTTTAGTTTTAGCACGACGAAAGCAGATAAAATAACAATAATGTATGATTTATTCGTGGCAGAAAAAGCAAGAGGCACAGGAGCAGCCCAAGAACTGTTTAAAAGTTGTGAGGCTTTTACAAAAGAAAACGGGTATGCGCATATGTCATGGATAACAGCATCCGATAATTACCGTGCACAAAAATTCTATGAAAAGATGGGCGGCTCCCTTGGAAATTGGCTGACCTATTCCATTTAACTGAAGAAAAATGATCATACGGCTCACCTGAGTAAATAGAAGAGCCTATATGCAAACAAGCTGCACGACAAAAAAATAAACAGGCATGCTGCCTGTTTATTTTTTTATAAGCGCCGCTTTTTAAAACAGCCGTTTCAAGCTTTTCTTGAGCGACGGCATTTCGATTTTTTGGTTTTCAAAGAAGTTTTTCAGCATGTATTTGCTGAAGCCTTTCGCTTGGCCGTAAGTGATTTTTCCCGGAAGCGGCGGCTCGTCGCCAATGACGGCGTCAATGACGACCGGTTCATTTGAGTTGAGCGCTTCATGAAAAGCGGGAGCCAATTCTTCGTGTTTCGTCACTTTGATCCCTTTTGCCCCGCAGCTTTTTGCAAAAGCGGCATAATCCACATTTTGCAGATGGGTGACGTAGTCAATGTTGCCTTTGACTTGCTGTTCATATTCAATCATGCCTAAATTTTCGTTGTTTAAAATGACAACCGTAATCGGCAGTTTATATTTAACAGCCGTCGGCAGATCCTGCATGACCATTGAAAATCCGCCGTCTCCGCAAATGGCGATGGACTGCCGCTCAGGTTCGGCAAGGCTTGCGGCAATCGCTCCCGGAAGCCCGCATCCCATCGTGGCGAGCCAGCTTGAGACGATAAAGTCCTGCTTTTTCATTTTAAAATGGCGGGCCATCCATACCGTAACTGTTCCGACATCCACTGACAGGACGGCATCCTCTGCGGCCGCATCCTGGAGCCGGGCGATGACCTGCTGCGGCTTGAGCGGATGAGTCGCCTCGGTTTCATCTTTTTCGATTTCCTTCCACCAATGCTTCATGTGCTCGGTGCAGGCGTCTAAAAATCTTCTGTCTTCTTTATATTCAATGTAATCCGTCAGCTCTTTCAGGCCCAGAGCCGCATCACTGACGATTCCCGCATTGACGGGATAGCGCTTGCCGATTTTGGCCGGATCCGAATCAAGCTGGATGGCAGGCGTATCCTCCGGGAGATAATCCCTGTATGGGAACGATGTGCCGAGCATGATCAGCAGATCGCATTCCTCCATCGCTTCGTAGGCGGGCTTTGTGCCGATTTGCCCGAGATTTCCGAGAAAATGGGGATGGCTGTCAGGTATGACCCCTTTTGCCGGCAGGGTAATGACAATCGGAGCGGCCGCTTTATCGGCGAATGCGAGCAGCTCCTCTTTTGCTGACTTTAACCCTTGGCCGGCGAGAATGACCGGTTTTTTTGCGTTGTTAATATATTGCGCGCATGTCACGAGATGTTCTTTTTTCGGCTCGATATCGGCTTTTAAGTATATCGGCGACGTGTAGACCGGCTCCCGTTTGATTTTTTGCGCAAATAAATCATCAGATACGGTTAAAACGGCAACGCCTTTTTTACTGTAAGCCGTACGGATCGCCTGGTTCAGAAGATCGGGCAGCGCTTCTGCTGTATGTACTTGCTGGTTGAATACCGCCACGTCCTCAAACATTTGCTCTAATTTGATTTCCTGAAAGCTGTCACGGCCGATTTCATCTGAGGCAACCTGTCCAGCAATCGCCAAAACCGGAACACCGTCCGCTTTGGCATCGTATAAACCGTTCAGCAGATGAACGGCTCCCGGCCCTGCGATTGAAAGGCAGACACCGATCTGCCCGGTCAGTTTTGCCTCAGCCGCGGCGGCCAGGGCTGCGACTTCCTCGTGCCTGGTTTGGATGAATGTCAGGTTGTTTCGTTCATGTCTCAATTCTTCGATAAATTCATTAATGCTGTCTCCGGGAATGCCGTATATATGTCCGACTCCCCATTGTTCAAGCAGCTCTGTCATTACGTGTCCTGCTGTTTTACTTGGCATACTGCATCCTCCTTTTACCTGTATTCATCCCCTTTTTAAAACGGGTTGAAACACGGGGCTATCTGCCTGACTTTTTTCTCAGCAGATCAAGGATGGATAATAGATGCCGGTCTTTCAGCGTTACCTTCATATTTGCCGCACCATTGATTCCGTCTTTTACTTGGCGTTTCCTGTTCGGCACCATGAACAGCGGCAGCTGGTTTGGGGAAAACCAGCGTAATGCGGCGGTTTCCGGCCCGTCCATCAGCGGGGTTCCGCCAGTAACGGCTCCGATGAACACGTGCTGTGTATCTTCAAATGCAGGCCTTTCATACTCACCGGCTTTTTGCCGGATGGTCACATTATAACCGGTTTCTTCGAAGGCCTCTCTGATAGCTGCGGCTTCAGGTGTTTCACCTTCTGCGATCCCGCCGCCGGGCAAATCCCATAAGGGAACGTCTTTTCGTTTTACGAGCATTATGTCCCGCCCGTCATTTTGAATGATGACAAAAGCGCCTTGAGCCATGTCGTCCTCCTTTACAAAAAAGACCGCGGCACTAAGGCCTGCGGTCTTTACCGTTACTTTTTAAAATGATACGGCAGTGTGGCGACGATTATGTCCTTCTTCCAAAACAGCCGGACGCGGAGCAAGAAGGCTGATTGGTTGTGAAGGATGGTCTGCCAGCGTTTTTTCGTAATGAATTGCGGAAACAGCACCATCACGGAGAACTGTTCTTTTTTCGCTTTTTGTTCGACCGTCTCTAAAAACTTATCAAACGGATGAACCAGACTGCGGTATGAGGAATGCAGGGTGACGAGGCGGACGCCGTTATGAAGCTCTTCCCAGCGCTTTTCCACCTTCTTTTCGTTTTCCCTGTCAAAGGAAACATGAACCGCAATGACCTGATCCGATAATGATTTCGCATACTGAATCGATTTTTGGACGACCGTGGTGACACCGGCGACAGGCACAATGACGACGGTTCCCTTAATTTCCTCAGGCTGCTGATCAACAACCCGCAGCTGTTCGCCGACCGCGGTGTAGTGATTTTTAATAACGAAAAACAAAAAGACGACAGCCGGCATGAATAACAGCACGGGCCAGACAAGATTGAATTTTGTCGCGAATAAAATGCACAGCACCATAAATGAAATGGCGGCGCCGCATGAGTTGATCAGCATTTTTACAGCCCAGCCCTTCGGCTTCTGCCTGATCCACTTGATGCACATTCCCGTCTGCGACAGCGTAAACGGAATGAACACACCGACGGCATAAAGCGGAATGAGATGTTCCGTGCGACCGCCGAATAAAAGAATAAGCAGGATGGACGCGATACCGAGAAAGATAATTCCGTTTGAAAAACCTAATCGGTCGCCGCGAACCGTAAACATTCTCGGCATATACTGATCGCGCGCTAAATTAAACGCCAGCTGCGGAAATGCGGAAAAGCCCGTATTCGCCGCAAGCACGAGAATCAATGATGTAACGCCTTGAATGAAATAATACACCGTATGGCGTCCGAAGGTTTCCGCGGCGATTTGTGAAATAACGGTCTCGTTAGGCTTCGGACCCGTGCCGTAGCCGTACGCCAGCACCGTAATCCCCGTAAATAAGATCGCCAGCAGAATCCCCATCATGGCCAGAGTGCGGGCCGCGTTTTTCGCCGGAGGATTTTTAAAGGCCGGGATCGCATTTGAAATGGCTTCAACACCGGTCAGCGCCGAACACCCTGAAGAAAAGGCCTTCAGCAGCAAAAACAGCGTGATGCCCGCTACGGGCGTGCCGATCGGTGTATGCTCGGCCGGATGAACCTGGCCTGTCATGAGCTTAAACAGCCCGACGACGATCAAAAGGACAAGCGCCGCCACAAATAGATAGACGGGATACGCCAAAATGGACGCCGATTCTGACAGCCCTCTCAAATTTAAAATCATAATCAGAATCACAAGCAAAACAGCAATGAGCAAATGATGCGGGTGCAAAGCCGGAAATGCCGATGTAATGGCGTCAGTTCCGGCAGAAATGCTTACCGCCACCGTCAGAATATAATCAACAAGCAATGAGCCGCCCGCAATCAGGCCGGGCTTCTCACCAAGGTTTTCTTTAGAAACCATATAAGCGCCTCCGCCTTGCGGATAAGCGTAAATAATCTGTCTGTATGACAGAATCAAAGCAAGCAGCAAAATAAGAACACCGGCTGCGATCGGAATGGAATACCAAAACGCGGCCGCGCTTACCGCAGCCAAAATGATCAGAATCTGTTCCGTTCCGTAAGCAACTGATGAAAGCGCGTCTGAAGAAAGCATGGCAAGCGCCTTGAGTTTCGTCAGTTTCTGCTCTCCGGCAGCCTGTGATTTCAGCGGTTTCCCAATCAAAAATCTTTTGATTGAATGATACATTTGTTGTCTTCCCCTTTTTTTCATTTTCCGTTTGATTTACAAACCCTTACTGCTATGATGTCTCCGAATGCTGATTGCATGCCTTATTTCAGGACAGCAAAAAGACACAGAGGCAAACGGATGCCCCTGCGCCATAATCGTGCACAGGTTTCATTCATCTCCTCTCATGAACGCTTACGAGGTTAGCTGTCGGATTCGGGCTTATGAGAGTTGGCCCTACCTAAAAAGGATTCACCCCAAGCGGCATGACGCGCCGCAAATTGGTTCCCCCGCTCTGGATACAGATTAAGCGATATAGATTATAAAAGAGATCATACTCCCGTCCCGTCCGGTTGTAAAGGGGCTTTTATGCTGTTTCAAAAATAAAAAAATTACCGCCAAAAATGGAAATAAAAATACAAAAAAAGAGGCCTGTTAACAGCCTCTTTTGCTTTCATTACTCTTCACTTTTTTCATTATCCGCTTTTCTTTTTTTCCTTCTTGCCGTCAGCCAGATCAGACCGGCCGCAATGATTATAAGCGCCGCGAAAACAGCGATATACGTGACGTTCAATGCTGCGGAACGGCTTTTCGTATCAGCCGATGGACTGCTGTCGTCGGATTTGATTTGCTGATGGTTCGAAAACAGCTGCTTGCCGCCCGTTTCGTTGACGACGGTTGCGGCGTCGCTTGTGCTGTCTAAAAAGCTGATCAGCTCTTTTGTGACGGCCGCGCCGCTTCCTGATAACGGAGCAAAAACAGCAATACTGCTGTCTGAGTCCCAAGGTGATTTCTGTGTAAACGCGACTTGTTTCGTCGTCTCATTCAGCATCTGAAACGATGAAACATCGTAAGCGCCGCTGCGGTCTGACGGCACGAGAAGCTTAGAAGCGTTTGACTTCAAAAGCGGAATTTGCGCAAGACTTCCGATAAACACAACATTCCGGCCTTTGGCGTCCGCTTCCTTCATGTCTGATGCCGTCTTCACGGTAAATGACTGCCGGGCGCCGTTTCCAAATGAATCGGCCACTAAAGAAAGCTCTTTAAGTGTCTGCATAGTCACGTCATCCGGGATGACGATCACAGTTTTATTCACGCTACCCGCAAACGGGAGCGGCCATTGCCCGAAATCCGCTTTCTGCGCCGCATCGCTTACCGGATACGTCAGCGTGCTGCTTTTATCAATATAGACCCATTTGTTTTCGTCACGGTCGATACACGGATTGTTATGTTTCAAACCTGAGGTGACAAATTGCAGATCAATGTATCTGCTGCTGCGCAAAAGTTTCGGATCAATCGGGATGGAGACGTGGTAAAAGCCGTCTTTATCCTTATTGCCGAGATCATCAAGACGCACCGCATTCGGCTGTCCGTTGACCATGACGTTCAGTTCCGCTCTCTCGGCGTCATCACCAGAATCCGCTTTCGTCCGGACCGATTCCGACGTCTTTAATGTAAGCGAAAACTTGACCTTCCCGTCTTTATCAACAGCGGCCGCCGCAGGGTAAAAGAAATGCTCCGACGCCGTTTTGTTTGATCCGACCGTTACATTTCCCGCGCCGAAATCGTCTAAAGTCAGTTTATTGCCTGTCTTTTCAGCAGCGGGCTGAAGACGGCCGATCATCAGTGAGTCTCCGCTCAGCTGGCCTGAATAAGCGCTGTCTGTCATGACGCGGATTTTTTCTGCCAGCGTTTTGTCTGATTGTGCCGTGACAAACAGGACGGGCTGCCGTTTATCCCCGGCGGTCAGCACCCGTTCAGCGAGAAGGAGTTTGTTGTGTTCCGCTTTGATGTTCCCGCGATCGAAAAGCTCTTTTATTTTGCCGTTCCAATGCTGCCCGGCGCCGATGACAATTGACGGATTGCTGATTTTGCCGGCGGCGGATTCTTTTACGTACGACACTTTTAGCCTGCTGTCAGCCGTTTTCAGAAATCCTTCTGTTTTGACTGCGGCTTCAGCTTCCGCAGAGGTCGGTTTGTCAGGAAGGATAATATCGGTTTCTTCACCCGTATTGCCTGATTGGGCAAACGGATACGGGAAATGGCTCAGATCCGCCCCCTTTGACTTGCTTGCTTCTGAAAGCACAAGGCGGCTGTCCGGATAAATCTTTATCCAGTTCCCTGACGTATCCTGCCTGACGCAAACGCCCTCTTTTAATACGCCGTAAAATTGCAATGAGACGTTGTGATAGCCTTGGGCGGCTTGGCTTTTGCTGAGATTGAGCTTTACTGTTTTCCGCTTAGAGCTGCCGTCAAGCTTTAGGGATTTGACCGGTTCATTATCAATGGCAATCGTTAAAGAAGACGGAGCTATTAATAAGTTTGACGCCTCGTAATCAATCAGAAGCGACTGATTGGCATTCGAAGCTCCCGCAGGAATCTGATAAGTCAGCTCCGAGCTGTCTTTCGCCCCGTAAAGAGTAATCAGATCGCCCGTCAGCGCCTGCTGCTCTTTTGCGCCGGCGCTTGTTCTGAGGGCGGAACCGTCCGTTTTCAGTTCCTGGGCCGCGGCCGTCTGCCCGTTATATATCAGCAGCAAAAGGCCAGTTATCAATATGATCGCTTTTTTCAAAAAGGTCACCCGCTTTTATTTTGATTGTATCGCTCCGTTTTGTACCACTTGACTTCCTGCTTGAACAAGCGGTGCTTGATCTCTGTGAATAATGACCAGATGACAAGCACGATCCAAGCCTGGGAGTATGTGAAGTACATGAGAAATACGATAAAGAAGTTTTGTTTGTTCATTTCTGTTTTTTCAATGCTTAAGGTAATCATGACCTCGGTCATAAACAGGAAAAAGGCCAGTATCCACAAAATCATCGCCAAAAACCCGACTGCCAGATGCAGGTCGTAAAAAAGATTGATAATAAAAATCGTGTTTGACATGATCACACCGAAGAAAAACAAAAAATACGTAAAAAAGAAATAAAACAGATCGAAGATGATCCGCTTGCGTTTCAGCTTAAAAAATTGGGATAAAAACTTGAGAACGACGTATTGATTGCCGCGCGCCCATCTTGTCCGCTGGCGCCACCAGACCTTCCATGTCTCAGGCTCCTGCTCCCATGTCACAGCCGCCGGGAAAAAGCGGATATGGTACCCGAGATTATAGACGCGGATCGTCAGCTCGGTGTCCTCCGCCAGCGCCTTATCATCCCAGCCGCCAAGCCGTTCGATAATGCTCCGCCTGATCGCGAAGTTTGTTCCCGGGATGGTGGCGATTTTGAACCATTTCCATCTGCCGCCCTGCGCCATCCATTGAAAGCAGATGGTTTCAATATTGATAAACTTCGTCAGGAGCGTTTTGGCCGCGTTGATGACACGGAATTTCCCGACAACCGCTCCTGCTTTCTCATCATTCATCAGACCGAGAACGAGGTAGTACACCGCCATTTTTTCCGGCGTATTGTCCGCATCATATACGCAGATCACGTCTCCGTTCGATTCGGCAAACCCTGAGTTCAGCGCCGAGGATTTTCCTTTTCCGGCGTTCGGGGGCTTTGTGACAACCATTTTAATGAAATCATACTGACGGGAAAATTCATTGACGATGTCTCCCGTCCGATCGGAGGAATTATCGTTAACGACAATGATCTCAAGCCTGTCTTTCGGATAATACAGATTCACCATCGCCTTCAGCGTCTGCCTGATAACAACTTCCTCATTATGCGCGGGAATCAGGACGCTGACCTTCGGGAGCTCCCCCGCCTTTGCCCGCCATTTCGGAATGTTTTGTTCGAAGGTCATATAATGCCTGAATCCGCCCTGCATCAGAAACATGTGATAGAGAAGCATCACCCATATTAAACTTAATGAGATAAAAAACAGAATGTTACTCAAGGGTTCTTCTCTCCTTAAAGATTCGTTTTTTTAATGTGGCGCGCAAATAAAGGACGTAGCATGCGAACATGATGATGAACAATAACACCACGCCGGAGAGAATCCAAAGCGCTTTTTCCAGAGGCGTCTGCTGGTGGTGATTGAAAAAGGATGTTATCGGGTGAATCTTGTTTTCCACATGAATGATTCCGTCTCCGTTCGTTTTGATTCTGACGCTGTCCGACGTTACCGTCTGCTTCGTTTTCTTCAGATCGAGCCACTCGCCGCCGGGGATTCGTTCCATCTGATTGACGAGCTCAGGGAGGTATTTCATGCCGAGATACGGATGATAGAAACCTCCCGCCACTCCGCCGCCGAAGTCAATCATCTGCGAGATATGATCCTCCATATCTCCGAGCGGATTTTCCTTTGAGTTATCGGCATAACCGATGGTTTCAGGGTACAGCGTCATCCCGTCCAGCATAGCCGGCTTTGAGACGAACGGAGGGGCGCCCGAAGTTTTCCACGTCGTGCCGCTGAGCTGCACTTGGCCGAAAATGCTGGAGAAATAAGAAGATGCGATTTTGTACCCTTCTTCAGACATCGTATAGTGCGGCGCTTCGAATGACAGCGGATAAAGGCCGAGCTCTGTCAGGTCATCAATCGCCTGCTCCAGCTTCGTTCTCGTGTAGATTTTTTCTTTTTCACGGAAAGGCTTCACATACGCCCGGTACGCTTTTTCATTCGGAAAATCCTGTTCCTTTTCAAGCTTGACCGGAGCATCGTCCGCATTTTCTGACGTAATCGGCTGATCCGTTTTGGCATCCCAAAATTCAAAGCCTTCTCCCGTTTCGCTGTACCGGTATGCGTGCGTATAGCCGTGGATAATGATGCTGCCGCCCATTTGCTGAAGTTTTTTCAGGACGCTGACCATTTTCGGCTTGTCCGCCAGATATACTTTTTCTCCGTTTTCCGGATTGAGGTAGACGGGAATCACCGCCAGAATAAACGGTATGTGTCGTTTATGCAGGTAAGCGCCCGCTTCGTAAAGCAATGTTTCATCTGACATCGGACTGATGTCTTCAAGCCGCAAATAAAGGAGGGTGCCGCCCTCTGATTCTCCAAACGCCTTGCGCAGTTCTTTCGCGGTCAGAAACGAATCATTTAACAGGCTGGTCACACCGAAATAATAGTCAGAGCGCCCCGTTTTCCATATAAAAGGGCGGGTGCTGCCGTCACCGGACCGGTATGTATAAAGGGGCTCCCCTTTTACTCCCGCTGCACCGAGCACGGACATTCCTTTTTCAAGCGGCATATCTGTTTTTTCTTTCTTACTGTAAATGCGGTATACCGTTTCTTTTTCTGTGAGGGACAACCCCGCAAATCGGTTAAACTGTCCGGCGTTATACCCGATGCTGATAAGCTGCTGCGGCATGCTGCCGATCAGCGACACAAATGGTTTGCTGAGCTTTTTCTTCGTGACGCCGTAATAGATGACGCGCCGATTCTTTTCGAGGTCGGCGGCTGTGATATCTCCGTCGCTTTTCACGGTCACGGCGGATGAGAAATGGCCCGCGATCAAATCAAGCATTTTGACTTCAGCGGTTTCTTCGCCGTCCGCGCTTGTATAAATAATGAGAATGCCGTCCTTTTTGTCTGTTGCTCCCGCCGTACGGGGAATATAAACCGCCGAAATCATGAAGATTGCTGAGAGTAAGAGACGTATCCATTTAGAGTTCATTCATCATCATCTCGTTTTCCAGTTCATTTAAAAATCGCTCAGCCGTCTGTAAATCCTTTCGGTACGCCAAGTAACATACACGGAAGGTGATGGAGACGTATTTACCGTTTTGCAGCCGGTACGTATCCAATTCCTTTTTCAGCTTCGCCAGAACGGCCGGCATGTTTTCTTCAGGCGTATGGGTCAGCACGATGCCGAACCGTTCGGCGGACGGCCTGAATTTTTTATCTGTTTCCCGTACGCTTGACCGGATTTGACGGCTGATAAATGCCAGCAGGCGGTCGGTCTCTTTTTCTCCGTAGAGGGATTTGAATTCCTTGAAATAATGCATGTGCAGCAGCAAAAAGACAAAGGAATTGCCGTAGCGTTCCGCCCGCTTGATTTCCTCTGACAGTTCCAGCTTCATCCGGAGATGGTTGTCAAAGCCCGTCACCCTGTCGACGGCGACAAAGCTCGTGATCTCTTCCCGCAGCTGCTTCACTGAGCGCTCAAGCCCCTTGGCCAAATCGTGTATTCTTCCCGATATGTAGGAAAAGACGAGGAGCGCATTCCCCCAAACGGCCAGCATCTGCAGACCTTCGGCACCGGCAGACACCATAAAGCTCCCGGTCTGAAACCACAGGAGCAGGCTGCCGAGAACAAATAAGACGAGTAAGGTGATAACGAGCGCGTAGATCGCCCCGAACCATAAGCCGGCACCCGCGACAAGCAATGTGATGCAGGTTATCAGAAGCCCTGCGGATTGCTGTGACACATAGTAAATAAAAAGAGACAGCAGCGCTAACATAACTGCTGTGTAGCTGCACAGTTTTTGTGATTCATTGAATGATATGTTCATTAAACAATTTCCTTTCAGCCAAAAGCGGCAGCAGGTTATCGAAAGAATGTGTATCGCTCCCGCTCATATAGCCGCCGTAATCAGGTTTCAGCGTGTCCAGCGTTTCAAATGAAGTCATTCTTTCATAAAGCGATCTGATGACAGCTGGATCAGCTTTTTGCTCTGTTAAAAAAAGAACGGCGAGAGCGTAAACGGATGGTGATTCGTACTGAACCGCCGGCTCCTTCGTGTCTGCGATGTACCGTCCGTACAGCTGTCCGCGCGACTTCCATTCTTCTATCATCCATTTTGAGAGCGCGGCGGCTTTGTCATCGCCCCGCTTCAGATTCACGGCAGCATACAGCTGGTCGATGACATTGACTTCGCTGTCATATTTGTATTCCTTAGTTTCGGTATTGAACGATTTCGGCAGAAAACCATTTTTCAAGGGCGCAAGATTGAGAACATCAAGGTTCCGGTTTTCCGTTTTCTCATCGATAATCCCCTGTTCTCTGAGCATCTGTAAGGCGCCGGGGCCGACATAGGACAACGTCACGGTCTTTGATGCGGCATTTGAAGCGGCATCGTAGTAATCCGTAAAATACCCTTCATTCATATTGTATTTTTTCAGCGCCTTCCCGATCTGCACCGCTGTTTTCCCGTATTCACTGTTTCCCCACAGGGTTCCGGCCTCATTCAGACAGTTCATGATTCTGAAATCGTCAATCAAGGCATTGGTGCCGCTCGCTTTATTCCCGGCAATTTTCCACGAGACGAGGCCGTTGTCCGTCAAAAATGAATCGATAAGAAGCTGATATTGGGCTTGAAACTGCCGTTCATCTTTCCTGCCGAGCAAAAATTCCATCCATAGTCCGAGAGACTCAGATAAATATTCCGGCTCACCGGATATGTTCGTCTGAATCATTCCCCGCCCGTTCATCAATTTATGATAAATAAAATGCTCTGCGGGCTGAAGCGGTCCGGACGGTTCAGCAGCCGTCTGTTTTTCGGTGCCGGCCTCTGCGCATCCCGCCGTCAGCACGATTGAAATCAAAAGGATCATCAGACTAAAACCGAATCGTTTCACGTACCATCCTCCTATTTTGTAATTCCTTTTTTATACCTATATCTTATTTTTCACAAAGCAATTTTTACTATATAAGAAACGATAAAAGAATACTAGCATATTTTCACATTGGGAAATTTTAAAATAGGGACGCCGCCGGTTCTCCTTTTCCCTGTTTGTTTGGATTTCATTCCCAATACAGTAAAAAACACGACAAAAGGCAGCATTTCTTTAAAAATGCTGCCTTTCTCTGATTTATTTATCCAGGCCGAGTTTTTTCAGCTGTTCTGCCAGCGCGTTGTTCAGCGGCTCCTCTTTATTTTGGGTTTTCATATAAGAGTTGATGTCCCGCTTGGATGCGCGTCCGGATTTATCTTTCGCCTTGCGCTTTTCAAAGACGGACAGTTTCTCCCGGTGGCCGCATACACATGCGAAGGTTTGGCCTTCACCCTGGCCGCGAAGCTCCATTTTCTTATGGCAGTTCGGACAGCGGGCGTTGGTTTTTCTCGCCACCGTTTTTCGGCTGCCGCATTCCCGATCCTGACACACGAGCATCGTGCCGCGTTTGCCGTTGACTTTAAGCATCATCTTGCCGCAATCAGGGCAGGCGGTGCCTGAAATGTTGTCATGTCTGAAGGTTTGGCTGCTGTTTTTGATTTCCTTCACCGTTTTGTCCGCATATGTTTTCATGTCTTTAATAAACACGGCGGATTTCAGTTTGCCCGCTGCGATGGCGGAGAGCTTTTGCTCCCACTCGGCGGTTAACGCCGGCGATTTTAAATCTTCCGGGACGAGCTGTAAGAGCTGCTTCCCTTTTGACGTGATGAAAATATCTTTTTCTTTTTTCTCGATTAAGAAACTGTTGAACAGTTTTTCAATAATATCAGCGCGGGTGGCGACTGTTCCGAGTCCTCCGGTTTCACCCAATGTTTTCACAAGGTTCTTCTCTTCTCCCTGCATAAAGGCGCTTGGGTTCTCCATCGCGGATAACAGCGTGCCTTCATTAAAACGCGCCGGCGGTTTCGTCTGTCCGCTCGTTTCTTTCAGCGACGAGACGGACAGGCGCTGACCCTGCTGAAGGGCCGGGAGCGTCTGATCTTTATCTTCCTCATGATCGTCGTCATCCTCATACATATCGTACACGGCTTTCCAGCCCGGCGATTGAACGATTTTCCCTTTTGCGGTAAATGTTTCGCCGCCGATATCGGCTGTGACCTTTGTTTCTTCGTATTCGAACGCCGGCATTAACACGGCGAGAAAACGTTTGGCGATCAGATCGTAAAGCTTGCGTTCTTTGTCGCTGAGGCTTGAAAGAATCAGCGGCTCCTCTGTCGGAATGATGGCATGGTGATCCGATACTTTCGCATCATTGACGAATCCTTTATGCGCTTTGACGCCGCGCTTCAGTATTTGATTGACGTATTGTGCGTACGGCTTGACTTCCATGCCGTTTAAACGGTCTTTTAAAGTCGGCACGATATCGGCGGAAAGGAATCTGGAATCCGTCCGCGGGTAAGTGACAAGCTTGTGCTGTTCATACAGCTTTTGAAGCACGGACAGCGTCTCTTTTGCGGAAAAACCGAAGCGCTTATGAGCGTCCCGCTGCAATTCCGTCAAGTCGTAAAGACCGGGAGCAAAGCTTTTCTTCGCCGTTTTTTTCAATTCTGAAATGACTGCCGGCTTTCCTTGGAGGTCTTTTGCCAAACGGCCGGTCACCGTCTGGTCGAACGTTCTTGTCTGCTTTGTTTTTTTATCCTGCCATGTCAGCGTCAACTGATCAGCCGCCGCGCGGAGACCGTAATATGGGACGGGTGTGAACGCCTGAATGTCCGCTTCACGCTTGGCGATCATCGCCAAAGTCGGAGTCTGGACGCGTCCGCATGACAGCTGCGCGTTAAATTTTGTCGTCAGGGCGCGGGTCGCATTGATGCCGACGATCCAATCCGCTTCCGCTCTGGCGACGGCGGAATGATACAGATTTTCGTACTCTTTGCCGCTGCGGAGCTTTTGGAATCCTTCTTTAATCGCCTTGTCTGTTACAGAGGAAATCCACAGCCGCTGAATCGGTTTGCGGACATTTGCCTTTTCGATAATCCAGCGGGCCACAAGCTCCCCTTCCCGCCCTGCGTCTGTTGCGATTACGATCTGGCTGACGTCTTTCCGGACAAGCTGGGCTTTGACCGCATTGAACTGCTTTCCTGTTTTTTTGATGACGACGAGCTTCAAAGGCTCCGGAATAATCGGCAGATCCTCAAGCCGCCATGATTGATATTCTTTGCCGTACCCTTCAGGATCAGCGAGCGTTACCAAATGGCCGAGCGCCCATGTGACGATGTAGCGGTCGCCTTCAAGATATCCGTTTCCTTTTTTATGACACTTCAGAACGCGGGCCAAGTCCCGGCCGACTGAAGGTTTTTCAGCTAATACAACTGTTTTTGACATGCTTTTTCACTTCTCTTTCTTTCACACTCATCCTGTTATTATAACAGACTTCCTCACGCTCTCTCTAATCGAGGACGTTTTTTGTGTCAATTTCTGAGAAAATGACGTGGGTCACGGTTTGGGCATACGGAGAGGTGCGGTCGATGAAGTGTTCGATCGTTTCCAGGCTGTCCGCGTTCATCTTCAGCATATAACACGCCGCGCCGGCAATCCGAAAACAAAATTCAATGTTGGGAATGGATTGAATGTAGGTTTTAAATTGATCGTATTTTCCGTTTTTCACTGTTGCTTCGACAATACAGGAAACGGGAAGCCCGATCTTTTTTTGATCAATGTCCAGCGTATAGCGCTTAATAACGCCGAAAGATTCAAGCTGCCTGACACGCTCTGTGACCGACGGGGCTGACAATTTGATTTTTCTGCCCAGCTCCCGCATGGACAGGCGGCTGTCCCGCTGCAGCTCTTTTATGATGCTCAGATCAACATTATCTAGTTTCATGACTGTAGTCCTTCCTTACCTTTTTGGCTATATTATCAAGAGAAATCCGAAAAATAACAAGAATAACAATCTGAAATGAGGAAGGTTTTTTCAGGAACAGACGAGAAATGGTCATATTAGGACTGCCCATTGCTTATAGTATAGAGGAAAAAAGATGTCTGACAGGAGGGAATTGTATGTTACACACGCCGATCGGCAGGCTTCGCACGATGGGTTTTATTGAAGGCATGTCGCTTTTGGTGCTGCTGTTTATCGCGATGCCGCTGAAGTATTGGGCTCATCATCCGCTCGCCGTCACCATTGCCGGCTCCATTCACGGCGGTTTGTTTATCATTTATTTGGCAGTGCTGGCGTATGCGGCGTTTACCGTCAAATGGCACGTGAAATGGTCAGCCGCCGGTTTTATCGCGGCCTTTATCCCGTTCGGCAATTTTATTTATGATCGCGGCCTGAGAAATTATAAATGAAAAGCTCCTCTTTTTTACAGAGGAGCTTTTTTTATGCGTTACATCCATTTCGTCACCCAGGCGATATAATAAGCCCCGGGGAGGAATACGAGCTGGGCGAGAAGCGTGCCCGCGACCCTTGAAGTCACCATCGTCAATGATGTCCATTTTAAGGAGACATAGCTGCGCTTGCCCTTCGCCACATCGTCTGCCAGTACGGATACTTTCGGATCAACAAACACGGCCAACAGCATGGTCGCAACCCCGTTGATTAAACCTGATGCCATCACCGCCGTCGTGCTGTGCTCAGGCGCCAGAAGGCCGGCGTACAGAGCGGACAGGACGCCGATCGTGTAAATGGACGTAATGACCATATTAATGACAAACAAGCGTTTCGGGATCATTCGGAATTGAAGCCCTTTTAAATAGGAGACGGACGGACGTCTGATATAAGAACGCGCATGCTTCAGCCCGTTCAGTGAAAACCCTTTTTTAAATACCTGCATGACGGAGCCTCCTCCGTCCGCCAAGTGTATAATCGCCCTGGTGAATAACGCGACGAATGTCGGCAAAAGACAGATGCCGAGTATCGTTCCGACCGTGGAGCCGAATATTAAAAACCGAAACTGAGCGCCCACAACAGACAGGGCGTTTGATCCGGCGGCATCAATCAGATGTCCGGTAAACGGCTGCTGGACCATGTTTGACATGCGCGATACGATGACCATGACATTAAATAATGACAGCGCGGACGCGATAAATCCGACTCTCGCGCCGGAAAGCCGTGTTGCATAAGCAAGTGTTTCAATCGAATGTATTAAGAGCAGAAAACAGAAGATAAACAGTACTTGTGAAGTCATAACGTGCAATGTATGATTCCTCCAAATCTTTTCATACTGATTAGACTCTGCAGAAAGCGGCGAGGTTTCGGCCGATCAAATAAAAAAACCGCCCGGATGTCCGGTGCGGTTTTGTCTTATTCTTTTCTTACGCAAATAAATAATATATGGTTTCCCGCCTTAGCCCGCGGGTGATTCGTAAATTACAGTTCCGAGAATCATTCTTCGAAAGTAAACACCATGGAAGTTCTTGAACACAAGACAACGAAAGCCCTACCTCTCAATCGTCACTGCGGCTCCGAAGCCGCGCCGGTGTGAATTGTAAAACAAAAAGTCTTTTTTCCATCTCTTCGTTAGGGGCGAATAGTCAGAAGGAAAAGAATAAGCTCAGCTTTTTTTCAAGCTGTCCGTTGAAGCCTGAAGCTTCTATATCAAAACAGAAAAAAGAAGTTTACTTTCTTTTTTATTTGCATGTTGTCACTTAGCAGTTAATTATAACAGATTGCCCCCGAATGATCAAATGATTTATTAAAGTTCCAGCTCGGCCGGCGTTTTTTCACCCGCGTTCATGAGCTTGATCTGCTTCGGTTCAATTTCAAGAATCACCAGGTTCGGATCGTCTTTTCCTTCGAACCAGCGTTCCAGTTTCGAATCCCACAGCTTTTCTTTTAAATCTGCTGAGTTGTTCAATTTGGCGGTTCCGGCCACTTCCACATAAGCGTCACCGAATCCGTCACAGTCATACCCTAACAAGATATGAACATTCGGATTGTTTTCAATTTCTTCCGCTTTATGAGTGTCTTTGCTCGTCGGCGTATAAATGGTTAAGCCGTCATGGAAAAATGTCATGTAGCGTGAATGCGGCTTGCCTTGCTCTACTGTCGCAAGCGAACCGACTTTATGATGATCCAGTACTTCAAGCACTTTTTCTTTGATTTCATTTTGATTCATGAAGAATCACTCCTTTTTAACGTCTCCGCTGTTACTTTTCCACATTGGGGAGACATTTAAACCAAGAAATGTGCTCTTCTGCCGTTCTTCGCTCCATTCCCGCTTCAGCATGCTGTAATTCACCGTGTCATGGTATGCGCCCTGTACGAAAATGCCTTCTCTCGTCAGTCCTTCTTTCTGAAATCCGAGCCGTTCCGCCACCGCCCTGCTTTTCGTGTTTTTTTCAGCGGCGCTGATCATGATGCGGTTCAGCCCGAGGTCCTGAAATGCATGGGTGATAACCGCCCGGCAGCTTGCAGTGATGATGCCGAATCCTTCATGCTCCCGATCCAGCCAGTAGCCGATCTCTGCTTTTTGATTGACTGAATCGACATTATGGATGCTGATCATGCCGCAAAACCGGCCCTTTACAAAAATTCCGGCGTCGAAACCATTCTCTTCCGCGTATTTATAGCGCCATTCCGGAATGATCACATCGCGGTACGTATCGATATCAGCCAGTTCTTCCGCCCAGCTGAGCCATTCGCTGAGATGGTTTTGATTTCGCTTCATAACAGAATACAATTCGTCCGTATCTTCTTTGGTAAGCAATCTGATCGTCAGATGTTCCCGGATTTGACAGGAAAACACGATCACACCTTCTTTCCTTTATTAGCCATTATACAGGTAAATTCATTTTTTTCCATACAAAAAAAGATGAGGCGTGCAGCCTCATCTTTAAATGCGCGGGTCGGTAAAAATGTCATGATCATCCGTGCTTGGCGATGACATTTCCGTAACGACGGCCCCTTCCTCTCCTGCTTGGAACCAATGTTTCGTATCCGGCAGAATGGTGTATTGTCCGCCCGGTTCCAGCACAATTTCATTCCAGACGGTGTAGTATTCCTTATCTTCTTCCGGCGGAAGGACGCTTGGGTTCTCTGCCTTTTCGCCTTCCACGTAGAGATACACCTTCCCCCAGCGGCAGCGGAATGTCTCTTGTTTTCCCTTTTCGCCGCCGACCGGCGGATGACGGTGTTCCGGACACGTCTGGCGCGGGAAGAGCACCAATTCTTTTGAACAGTAGCGGTCGGTATTCACATAAATAAACAGCTGAAGCCCGGTTTCCTCAAGCTTGCCTAAGCCGTAATCCATGATTTGAATATCTTCGACTTCATCATCAGTCAGAACGATTCCCGCTTTTTGATAGTATGCATTTACGTCTTGCTTCGATATTGTCATGCTTCAGCCTCCTTATGTGGTCACAAATCTGCCGCCGTTGACATGCAGCGTCTGTCCGGTCATATAAGATGATTCATCTGAGGCCAATAGCACATAGCAGCCGACATGCTCAACAGGCTGGCCTGCCCGGCCCATCGGCGTATCCTGACCGAAGGAAGCGACGGTTTCTTCCGAGAATGTCGCCGGAATAAGCGGTGTCCAGATCGGTCCCGGCGCCACGGCGTTGACACGGATACCGTCGTTGACGAGCGCTTGCGCCATGGATCTCGTAAAACCGTTAATCGCGCCTTTCGTAGCCGTGTAGTCAATCAGCTGCGGATTGCCTGTGTATGGATTAATGGATGTCGTATTGATGATCGCGCTGCCCGGCTTCATGTAATCAATTGCTTTTTTAGTCAAATAAAATTGTGAGTAAAAGTTTGTCTTAAAGGTTCTGTGAAGCTGCTCGCTTGTAATGTCCTTAATGCTTTCTTTCGGATGCTGTTCCCCGGCGTTATTCACGAGAATATCAAGACGTCCGAATTCTTCAACCGTTTTTTCAACGGCTTCATTGCAAAAGTCTTCCTCACCGACATCGCCGGAGATTAACAGACATTTTACGCCTTCTTCTTCCACTCGTTTTTTTTGTATCCTCCGCATCTCCGTTTTCATCAAAATAGACGATCGCGACATTTGCGCCTTCCTTTGCGTAAGCGACCGCTACGGCGCGTCCGATACCGCTGTCGCCCCCTGTGATAAGCGCGGTTTTCCCTTTTAGTTTATCAGCGCCTTTATATTCTTTGTATTCGTAAACAGGCGCCGGATTCATTTCGTTCTCAATCCCCGGCTGGCGGTTTTGTGATTTTGCAGGGAATTCCTTCGGATAGTTTTCCATGTCAAGTTCCTCCTTATTGTTCGTTGTCATATTTCTTGTCTACCTCTGCTGGCTTTTGGATAAACATGAATGAGACAGTTCAAAATGTTTTCGGAGAAAAATGTTTCACATGAAACGCAAGAAAAAAACCCGGCTGGCAGCCGGGTTTTTGTTTTCAATTATGAACGTACCGCTTGTTTGCGGAGAACGTCTTTTCTCACTTTTCCAAGGTTGTTTTTCGGAAGTTCGCTGACGAACTCAATCTCCGGGATTTTAAAGGCAGCAAGACGTTCTTGAAGGAATCGGGTCACTTCTTCTTCTGTCAGGTCTTCTCTGCCGTTTGTCACGATGAACGCTTTCGGTTTTTCACCGTAAAGCGGATCAGGGATACCGACAACCGCTGTTTCGAGAATTCCCGGCACTTGCTGAATGACCTCTTCAATCTGGTCAGGATAAATATTGTCGCCTCCGTAGATGATGACATCTTTATAACGTCCGGTGATAAAGATAAATCCGTCTTCATCCACATATCCGGAATCGCCCGTATGGAACCAGCCGTCTTTCAGCACTTTTCGTGTCGCTTCTTCGTTACCTTCGTATCCTTTGAATAAAAACGGATTTGTCACAACGACTTCTCCGATTGAGCCTTGCGGAAGGACTTCGCCTGTTTCCGGATCTACAATGCGGACGTCCACTTCTTCCATCGGTTTACCCGCAGAAGCGGCTTTATCCATTCCCATTTGCGGATTCCAAGAGCTGATGCCCCACGCTTCAGTGCTTCCGTATCCGTGCATGAGCGGAATGCCGATGTCGCGATACTGCTGGATCAGGCTGCTTGGCACCTTTGTTCCTCCAGTCATCAAATAAACGATAGAAGACATGTCAGTCTGGTGCGTTTCCCATGCTTTCAGCAGATATGTGAAATAGACTGGCAGCGCCATGATGGTTTGAATTTTCTCTTTTTCGATGAGCTTCAAGTTTTCCACAGGGTCCTGATTGTCTGTCATAATGAATGTCGTTCCGCTCATCGTGCCGACCATCTGGCAGATAATCGCGCTCGTATGGTAATTCGGATGGCATGCTAAGAAGCGGACATTCTGCATTCTCCCCGTGTATGCCAATGTCGCTTTTACGTAGTTGTATATGCCGCCGTGAGTGATCATGCAGCGTTTCGGATTGCCAGTAGTACCCGAAGTAAACATCAGCAATGCCGTATCATTTTCGGACACGGTTTCGACGTCCGGTGTATCGCCGGCGCCTGTCAATAAAGCGTCAAACTCAGGTGTTGTCTCCGCAGCTGTTCCGGTCACGACCTTCAGTTTAAGAGAAGATGCAAGCGCAGGAAGCACTTCTTCCATAATCTCTTTAAATTCAGTGCCGTAAAAAACAGCTTTCGGTTCACAGGCTGCTAAAATGCCTTTCATTTCATACGGTGTTAATTGCCAGCTGACCGGCACAACCACCGCTCCGATTTCAAGTGCCGCAAACATGACGATAGATGCCGCGTGGCCGTTTTTACAAAGCATCGCCACTCTGTCGTCTTTTTTTATTCCTTTATCAAGAAGCGATTGCGCAAGCTGGTTGATTCGTTTTCGATATTCCGCGTAAGTCAGGGTATGCGCACCGCTTTTTACAGCTTCGATCTCTTCGCTATTTGAAATGTCGTGCAGAATCAGATGCTGTAATGTCTCCATATTTTCATCTCCCATAATCATAAATCACAAAAAACTCTGTCAGATTTTCTTCCTCACGCAACCCATTTTAAACCAAAAAATATAACTTGTAAAACTATTTTGTTTTAGAACTATTCCATTCGTGAATGATACAATAGTCCTATGTTTTTAGTTTCTTCCCTTCCCCTTACCCTCATACATACAGAAAAAAACACACCCCATATGAGGTGTGCGCCATCTGTTCAGCGCTGTCCTTTCTCCTGAATGAAATGATAAAACAGCCTGTTTAAACGTTTGTATAAATCAGCTTCATCCTCAGTCTGGAAGGCTTTTATACTGGCTTCGGACTCAATGATGGCCGAGCTGACCGCACTTAATATTTCCGACCCTTCAGCGGGCATATCAGCCGGCGCCATCATCACTAAAGCGCGGCTGACGGTCAGGGAATTTCCGTCCATGCCTTTGACACTGCATGGAGCTGTCAAATCATAAATTTTGAAAAAAGGTGTGACAATATCTTCATTTTTGAGATGGTACAGCGCCATTGCCGTTCCCGGAATGCCGAGCCCGCCCTGTTCTTCACGCTCTGCAAGGCGCTGTGCGATTTTTCGGGCATGATGAACCAATCCTTCTTCCTCCAGCATGGCAAACATACGGTTCAAAAACAGCTCATACGCCATGTTTGAATCAATGGATTTGATCGAAAAGTTCCGCAGCACGCTTTGGATAACCGCCGCATAATGCGCTATACGCCCGGCCGCTTCCAGCATATCAGGCGTCTCCGGCTGGTTCTCTTCTCTTCTGCCGTTTCTTTTCTTGTCAAGAATCAGCGGAATCTTTCTTTTGATGTACTGCTTGACCTGATCGGCGTCTTCTTCATTTAAAAGCGGACTGACCATGACATAATCAATGTTTTCATACGGGATCGGCACAGTGGACACAATCATGTCGTATGCGGCGGTATCACGGTCCTTCAGTTCAATAAGGGAAGACATATCAAAGGAACGGATTTCCGGGAGCTCTTTTTTCAGTCTGGATGCGAGCATTTTGGACGACCCGATGCCGCTTGAACAGACGATCAGCGCTTTGATTTTCGCTTCTTCCCGTTTGATTTCCAGGGCGGAGCCGAAGTGCAGAACGATGAAAGCGATCTCATCATCAGGGAAATGAAGCCCCGGAAAGAATTTTTCCATTCCTTCTTCTACGGCCATATACAGCAGGAAGTAGTCGCGTTTAATTTGCTGAGTCATCGGGTTGTACATGTCGATACTCTCTTTTACCCGGTTGATGGCTGGCTCGAGATGAGCGATTAAACCGTCGTATAAAGAGCCGTTTTCCCTCAGATCTATTTTAATTTTTTCTGAAATGAAGCCGATCAGCTGCTTTGTTTGCAAAGCCGTTTCAACTTCAATGTTCTCGGGCTTGAATTCGGTTTTGTATTGGCGGTTGGCGCTCCGTAAATGGATGGTGATATAGCCGATCTCAGCCTCCGGTATCGAAACGCCGAAGGCTTTTTCAAGCTCTTTTGCCATTTCGAGCGCGGAGCCGTATTCCTTCGTCTGCTGCAGCGCTTTTAGTTCAGAAGCCTCCATCGTGATGGTTTCTCCGAGTCTGATCCGCTCCATCGCAAAGGTTAAATGAACCGCCAGCGCCATATAGGAGCTGTCAGATAAGGCGATCGAAATTTTTTCCTTGAGCTGAATCAAGAGCCGGTCCATTTTCAAAAGTTCCGCTTTATTTACGACGCCGAACATTTTATCAGCAGCGTCGGGTTTTCCTTTAATATTCAATTCAACCGCTTCCAAAAAGCTTTGAATATCAAGGCGGTTGACCATGAGATTGCCGACGATTTTCCGTTTCGCATTTTCCGGTCCCGTCAGCTGAATGCCGAAACCTCTTTTTCGGATCAGCGTCAAGCCGAAGGGCGCAATCCAAGTCTCCAGCTCATCAAGATCATAACTGATCGTCGCGTTTGTCACTTGGAGTTCGTTCGCCAGACTGTAGAGCTTGATCGGATCTTGGGACTCTAATAGTGAACATAGGATTAAAAGTTTCCGCTCCTCAGCGCTGTATTCTTGCTGTTCATAGGACAGGTCTGACAGGAGTTTCTGTTTATCCTCCGGGTTTCCCACCGCTTTCAGTCCTTTGCCGGGCTGTTTATCAAGTGCCAGACCGAATGATTCCATCAGCGGTTTGATTGTTTTTAATTCGCGGTGAACGGTTCTTGTGCTGACTTGTAAAGCTTCCGCCAGTTCATGCACTGTTTCGTACCGGTTCTGCAGTAAAAGATGTTTCATTAATTTTTGTTCTCTCGCTGTCATATACATGAAACGCGCCTCCAGATTTTCTAGTTGTGGGGGATGCGGCACATGGGGGGTGCTTCCGGGGAAAGTGTTGTAATTAAAAATATAAAACGCTTTCAATGATTATTCAACCATTTTCTAATGGCAATTTGGCACTGGTCCGTGTGACAGTATTGAATAAGAAAAATGTGTCAGATAATATGCCCATGACGCTTGGTTCCTTTCATCTGAACGGCTATACTTCAAAGTGACCTTACTTGTTTTTAGACATTGCACACCACATAAACAAACGCCCGGGAAGATACCTTCCGGGCGTTTTGTTTATGGAATATCATAACCTTGGACACTTGTATAAACCCGAAACCATTGATCATGGCTGAGTGTGTTAGCTGATGCACGCACCGCGGCGGAAATGCGGCTCTGTTTTCCGCTGCCGACAATCGGCATGATGTCCGCCGGATGGGTGAACAGCCATGCGTACATGACTTCGTCAATGGACGCAGCGCCGATTTCTTCCTGTACGGAACGAAGCGCCGCGCGGATCCGGACGTCCTTATCTGATTGGCCTGTAAAAACGCTTCCGCCCGCAAGCGGTGACCACGCCATCGGCGGGATGCGTTTTTCCTGACAGAAATCCAGCGTGCCGTCATGAATATTTTCCAGCTCGTAAGCAGAAATTTCAATTTGGTTCGTGATGAGCGGATCGTCCAAATAGGATTCGAGCATTCTGTACTGGTGCGCTTTAAAGTTTGACACTCCAAAATATCTGACCTTGCCCGAGCTTTTCAGCGCATGAAACGCTTCAGCCACAGCTTCCGGGTCCATAAGCGGGTCGGGTCTGTGAATGAGCAGCACATCGAGATAATCCGTATTCAGATTCAAGAGCGACTGCTCAGCCGACGCTAAGATGTGAGATTTCGACGTATTATAATGGTGCGGCTTGTTGCCGGGCCGTTCCGGTGACTCAATGACGATCCCGCATTTTGTGACGATTTCGATTTGCTCCCTTATCGAAGGTGAAAGGGACAAAGCACCGCCGAACAGCTTTTCACATGTATAACTGCCGTATATATCGGCATGGTCGAAGGTGGTAATGCCTTGGCTGATACACCATTCAATCAGATCCAGCAGCTCTGTGTCCGAATAATTCCATTCGTTCAGGCGCCAAAGTCCGTGTATCACTCTTGAAAATTCCAGGTCTTCAGCCATTTGAATACGCTGCATGTGAAATCCCCCTTTTTCTTAGTGAGCCCTTGTCTCTCTGTTTTCAGGAATTGCCCATGCTGTTTCATTCTGCTTCGGCGGCTGATTTTCCTTTCAGCCCGCAAAAATCGTCATTTAATGATTCTGAAACTGCTTTTTCGCTTTTTCAACGACGTAATGGCTTCCGCCGCGTTTTTTGACGTCTTGAATCATCATCGCGATCAAGAGGTCTTTCTTTTTATAATCGTAGCCGACAAACCAGCCGTTTTCTTTGCCGTCTTTATCTTCTTTTGACGTTTTCAGCTCGGCTGTGCCGGTTTTTCCGGCTACAGTAATGCCGCTTACGGCCGGCTGATATGCAGAGCCGCGCGGATCTTCAACGACGCCTCTCAGCCCTTTTGTGATTTCTTCGGCATTGGCTTTGGATACCACTTGCTTATGCCAGATTTGCGGTGTTTTTTCTCCGTCTTTGATTAATGTTGGTTTGACGAGATTTCCGTCTGTTACAAATGCGGTATAATCAGCCGCTAAGTGCAGCGGAGACATCAGCATCTGTCCTTGGCCGTAGCCCGTATCCCCGAGAAGAATCTCGGAATCAAGCTTGCCATTTGCGATTGACGACTTTTCAATCGGGAATTGGTACGGAATGTCTTCGTCAAAGCCAAATGTTTTTAATCCTTTTGTAAACGCGTCCGCTCCGGCGTCTATGGCATTTTGCGCAAAGTAGATGTTGTCCGATGTAATCAGCGCGTTTTCGAGATCCACTTCATTCAGGCGCTCTGATACGCGTGTGACGTGGTAACCGCCCCAGCTTGAATCTTTCTGCCACTCTTTTCCGGTGATTTTTTTCTTTTCCGACGCTTTCAATGTGCCGTTTGTCAGGCCGACTGCCGCGGCAATCGGTTTAATCGTTGATCCCGGTGCATACAGCTTGTTGAATTTCGCTGAAAACGGATTGTCTTTATTTTCATTCAGCTTTTTCCATTCTTTGCCGCTCCAGCCGAAAATAAAGCCGTTCGGGTCATAAGACGGTGCGCTGACAAGCGCGAGGGTCTCTCCCGTTTGCGGTTCAAGGGCGACTGCCGCTCCGCTGTCATCTTTCATGGAATCATACAGCTTCGTCTGCGTTTTCATATCAATCGTTACATGAATATCCTGCCCGTTTTCGGCTTTCTTTTCAGCAATGACCTCTCCCGTTTGCGGGACGTAAATTTTCCAGCCGGTCGTGCCGCGCAGCTTGTCTTCGTATACATTTTCAAGGCCGGCGGTGCCGATTTTGGAGGTGTCGCTGTATTGGCCTTCCTTCGCTTTTTTCAGTTGCTCCGCTGTGATTGTTTTAATATATCCGGTCAGATGGGCCGCTTTTTCACCGTACGGATAGTAGCGGGAGCTGACTTTCGTTTTCGTCACGCCATCTAATGCGAGCAGGCTTTTGACCTTGCTTTCATCATCCGGTCTGATTTTTTGAATCGGAACATAGGAGTCATCTTTTACCCAGCCCTGATTCAGCTTGCTTTTGATATCGTCTTCAGAAAGGTCCAGTTTTTCAGACAGTTTTTTGATCACGCTGTCTTTATCCTTGCCGAGTTTTCCAGGGATAATGCCGATTTCCGGCACCTCCGTATTCACGGCCAGGCCTTTGCCGTTTTTGTCGTAGATTTGCCCGCGCTTCGGTTCTTCATTTGCGATCTGCACGGTTTTGTCATCGGAAAGCTGTTTGAAAATAAAAGAAGGATTCCAGTCGATGTTCCATGATTCTCCATCGTCTGTTTTTTCTTTTTTCAGGACGGCCGTGTTGTCAAAGGCGACCTTCCCTGCTTTTGTATCCATGCTGACTTTATAATCGATGTGCTGAAGGTCATCTTTTTTCTTATCGTCTTCGTCCTGTTTTTCGGCAGTGACTTTCAGATTTTTGACCCCTGCTTGTTCATAAATGGTTTCATATCGTTTTACAAAATCCTTTTTGGATAGTTTTTTCTTTTCATCCTGGGTGAGGCTTTGGTACATTTTATCGTAATGACCGCCATTCCAGTCTTTTACGAAATCTTTCATTCTGTCTTCGGCTGACTCCGATTTCGAGCAGCCGATTAAACCTATGATTCCTGCGAGTAAAAGTAATAGGTATAATCCTTTTTTCACTGTCTATTCCCCTGCCTTCCAATTGTTATTTTCTCCTAAACCAAATGAGGCTTGCAAGGATTTTTTATTTATAGTGTTTTAAATTTTTATGTTTTTCAGCTATTTTTGTCCATATTTTTATACAATGTATCTATTAATAAAAGGGGGAGTTCCGAATGATCAGAGAAGCAGCCATGCTGCATGTAAAAGAAGGTCTTGAAGGAGAATTCGAAGCGGCATTTCGCCGGGCGGAGCCGATTATAGCGGGGATGAAAGGTTATCTGTCCCATTCCTTGTCCAAATGTATGGAGGAAACGCATAAATATTTGCTGCTGGTGGAATGGGAAACATTAGAGGATCATACAAAAGGCTTTCGCGGATCGCCGAAATATCAGGAATGGAAAGCCTTACTGCACCGTTTTTATTCACCATTTCCCGTTGTAGAGCATTTTCAGGATCTATCAAACTCAGATTACGTGAAGCGTAAAACCGATTAAAGAGATCGACCATACAAAAACGGCGGTATATATATTGAATTTCCCGGAGCCGTCGTTTTCTTTCCGTTTTTCTTCCAGCCCCTGAATGAACATGACCGCACCGAGAAACACGAGCATAATCGGCTGTATGACAGATGTATGTTCTGCATACGTAAATGCGGCAGCAGCAAGTATAATAATCAGCATCGCGAGTGACAGTTTTAAAACGCGCAGCAAAAAAATCCATCCTTTCTGTTAGCATTTTTTGAACACAATTCTATTTCTGTCTTTATCCCCCATTATTCTAGCGTACTTTTTACGCGGATAGAACGAAAGTCGGACAATTTTAAGTTTGTTTTAAGGAGAACAAAAAGCGCGCTCCCGATGAAAAGGAGCGCGCGGTTTATGAGCGGGCGAGGCTTCCGTATCCGAGTCCTCTGAGAACGCATGCCATGACTTCATATCCTCTGCCGTTGGGGTGTACGCGGTCATGAGAGAGATATTCGTTCAGCTTACCTTTGAAAGCGCTGTGGACATCGGCGATTTTGACGTGCGGCGCCGATGCGAGTGTGCTGAGGTGCGCATTATAAGAAGATATCCATTTCTCTGCAATGGAAATACCCGGGAAAGGGTTGTATAAATTGAAGACGCGGATCTCATAAGGAGACGGATGCGGCCCTTTTAAGGCTGTGATCTTGGCTATCATCTTTTCAAAGTTCTCGTGACAGTGACTGGACACACTGGTGAACACCGAAGCGTCAGATGTTTGCTGATATTCCCGAACCGAATCGATCAAATCGTTGCCGCAGCCTGTAATGGTAATCATATCAGCAGCCTGAAGCCGCCTCTGAATGTACGGCCAGGACATAAGCCCGAGAATTTCTCCCGTCTCAAGGCCAGATTTGGCAAAGATGGATACGTCGGTTTTTGTCTGTAAATCTTCTGCCATCATACGTCCGAACCGCTGAACAAAACCGGCGGAAAACGGGCCGGATCCCCTTCCCGTCGTCAAAGAATCCCCAAGCGCCGTATAAACAAGTCCCATTTTCTTTCCTCCACTCGTTACTATCGATATTGTAATGTACGCGAGTGAAGAAAAATTGGCTCGGTCAATAACCCAATTTCTCAGAAATATGCCGAGCGGCGTTTTTGACTTTTTCGGTTAAGTACGGCAGCCTGTCCTCTGAAAATCTGGCTTCAAAGCCGGCGATGCTGATTCCCGCAGCCACCTTACCTTCGTGATTGAAAATCGGCGCCCCGATCGCCGCCGTGTAATCCTCTAATTCCGAATAGCTGATCGTATATCCTGATTGTATTGACGTTTCAATGGATTGAAGCAGTTCAGCCGGATTCGTCATCGTGCCTGAAGCGATTGCGGCAAGCTTTGTTTTCTGAATGTATGTGTCAATCTCCTCTCGCGGCAGAAACGATAAAATGCTTCTGGCGCACGCTCCCGCATACAGCGGCGACCGGCGGCCGATTGCAGTATACAGCCGTACGGTTTGCGTTCCCTCAATTTTATCGACGTAAATGGCTTCATCGCCGTCCCTCATAATCAGCTGAACGGCCTCATCCACTTCACCGCACAGCTTTTCCATCACTGGCTTGGCTATTTTCCTGATGTCCAGACGGGCAGAGACGAGCTGGCCGAATTGTAAAAAGATCAGACCAAGCTGATAACGTCCGTCCGCTGTCCGGGTGAGAAATCCCATTTCCTCCAGTGAACTTGCCATCCGGTGAACCGAGGTCTTCGGCATTTCCGATAGAGAAACCAGCTCATTTAAGCTCAGGCTCGGTTCGGTCAGGAATATATGAAGCAGCTCCATTGATTTGATGACGGTTTTGTTTTTGTTTTCCATGACCTTTCATCCCCTTTGTCAGATCAGCCATTCCATTTTGAGTCTTGCTTTCAGCTCCTTCAGCTGCTGTTCCTTCTCCAACAGCAGCATTTCCGCCTCCTCCAGCGAAACAGCAGCGAACGTGATATGTTCCCCCGGCATCGTTTGGGCGGCAAGAGGAAGATCGGCGGATATGATATGCGCCATTCGCGGGTAGCCCCCCGTCGTCTGTCTGTCAGCCAGCAGTATAATCGGATTGCCGTCCGGCGGCACCTGCACCGTCCCGAATGTCACAGCCTCAGATACCATTTCAAGCGGCTCCCGCAATTCAAGCGGGGCGCCCTTCAGGCGGTAGCCCATTCGGTCGGATTGCGGCGTGACCGTATACGATTCTTGGTAAAAACGCCGTTTTGCTTCTTCTGTAAACGCATGAAATTGAGCGCCTTCAAGCACGCGAATGACCGGATTTCTTTTCAGCGGCAGAAATCCTCTGCTGCTGACAGACCAATCAGGCGCTGAGAAACCATGCTGCCCGGGAGATTCGCTCAGACGGGCAGCGATCCCTTCCGAGCACTGCGTCATACCGCCGAGCGGCAGTTCATCATCTTTTTGCAGCGCTCTTCCGCAAAAGCCTCCGATCCCCGCTCTGACATACGTGCTTTTGCTTTCCATGACGGCGGGCACGTCAAATCCCCCCGCAACGGCAAGATAAGCGCGGCTCCCCATTTTGCACGGCCCGAATGAGACGACGCTTGTTTCCTTTATCAAAATCGGTTTCCACAGAGGAGCCGGTTCTCCATTAATATGAAAGGCGAAATCGGCCCCCGTGACGGCAATGACCGCCGGTTCTGAAAACTCAAAGGAAGGCCCGGGTCCCATGAGCGTAATTTCCAGCCCCGCCTCTGTTTCTTTATTTCCGGCAAGAAGATTGGCGATGCGCAGAGAAATTGTATCCATTGCGCCGCTGCCCAGTACGCCGTATTTCTGATACCCTGTTCGGCCCGTATCCTGAATCGTCGTCAGAAGACCGGGCTTCATCACTTTCATGCTCATTCGGCTCCCTCCTTGGTGCGGCTGTATTCTTCCGCTGAGATCCGGACGAATTTCACAGTATCGCCCGCTCTCAACAGGCTCGGCGGTTGTTCTTCAGGCCTGAAAAGCCGAAGCGGAGTGCTGCCGATCAGCTGCCAGCCGCCGGGGGTGGATATCGGATACACACCGGTCTGCATCCCTGCGATTCCTACTGAACCGGCCGGGATCGACGGCCTTGGCGACGCCTTTCTCGGCGCTCTGATCCGCTCAGACATTCCTCCTAAAAACGGAAATCCCGGCGCAAATCCGAGCATATAAACGAGATATTCGCCTTCGGTATGAATGCGGATGACGTCTTCCGGCGTCACATTGTTCATCTCAGCGACGTCTTCTAAATCAGGACCGAAATCACCGCCGTAGCAAACGGGGATTTCCATCACCCGGCGCTCTTCCTGCCGGCCGGCCTTTATATGGCTGAGGCGTTCTGTCACTTCTTTCTTGACCAAAGCAAAAGGAGAGACGCCTTTTTTTATTTGTGAGACGGCATACACATCATAAAAGATCGTTAAGCTTGTGAATGCCGGAATACATTCAACGAAGCCCGGAAACGGCCGTTCTTCAATACAGGCGGCCGCCGCATGAACCCGGCTGTTGACTTCTTCGCTGATGTGCCCGCCAAAGCGGATGATAACGGCGGAATCACCGTGCGGCTGTATATCAAGCGCTGTATTGCCGCTATACTGCTTCATTGTCATCACCTCGTTGTTTTCTTTCTCACTTACAGAACAGCAAGCGATTCGTTCCGTATATCAGTGATCAGCATGTGCCCAGGTGAATGGGTTATCACGATATCGGGCTTTGTTTCCATGATCACCGCCTGCGGTGTAACGCCGCACGCCCAGAATACGGGAACTTCGCCTTCTTGCACCGTTACGGCATCTCCGAAGTCCGGCTGATTCAGATCGCTGATGCCGATGCTTTTCGGATTCCCGATGCGGACGGGGGCGCCGTGCACAGCGGGAAAACGTGACGTGACTTGTGCCGCGCGGACTGCCAGTCTTTCCGGAATCGGCCTCATGCTGACGACCATCTTTCCTGAAAACGGGCCCGCCGGAACACAGTCAATATTTGTTTTATACATGGGAACGTTCACGCCTTCATCAATATGCCTGATTGGAATGTGCTGATTGATAAGGGCTTGCTCGAATGAAAAACTGCAGCCGATCAAAAAGCCGACAAAATCTTCCTTCCAATATGGCGTGAGATCCGTTACCTCTTCAGTAAGCACGCCATGCCGATAGATTCTGTATTTCGGAAAGTCCGTCCGGATATCAGCTCCCGGCGCCGCTATTGCCGGAACGGGTGAACCTGCATCCGTCACGTCAAGCACCGGACAAGGCTTTTGATTGCGCTGGCAGAATAAGAGAAAATCAAAGGCAAGATCCTTTTGCAAAACGACGAGATTGGCTTGTGCGTAAGAAGCGGCCAACCCCGCCGTCGGTCCGGTCATCCGCCCTTTTCTGATAAGCTGCCTGACTTCTTCGGGACTCATGTCACTCATATGTTTTTTCATGTCATCAGCCCCATAGCTGCGGCATTTGCGAGAATAATGTATAGATGCCCATAATCGCCATGACAACGACTACGATTGCCCCGGCGATCGTCAGCCAGATCGGATGCTTGTAGTCGCCGACGACTTTTTTCTTATAAGCGCCCAACAAAATCATCGCTAATGCAAGCGGCAGAATTAAACCGTTAAGCGAACCGACCGCGACCAGAATTTTGGCAGGCTGGCCGATCGTGACAAAAATGAGAGTGGATACGATGATAAAAGCTATAATTACGCCGTTCGAATGCTTTTCGATTTTTGCCGAGAACGATTTGAAGAAAGACACTGACGTATATGCGGCGCCGATGACAGACGTAATAGCCGCAGACCACATGATGACACCAAAAATTTTATAGCCGACATTTCCCGCCGCAAGCTTGAACACAGAAGCCGCGGGATTATCAGGATCAATGCGCAGGCCCTTTGAGACGACGCCGAGAACGGCGAGAAACAGGGCAATCCGCATAACAGATGTAATCAATACGCCTGTGACAGAGCTTTTCGTGACTTGAGGAATGACTTCCTTCCCTTGAATGCCTGAATCAAGCAAACGGTGGCCGCCGGCAAATGTAATGTATCCGCCGACCGTGCCGCCGACAAGCGTCACGATCGCCAGCACACTGATATGATCAGGCATAAAAGTTTTCACAACGGCGTGTCCGACCGGCGGAGCCGTCGTTACGGCAACATACACCGTCAATACGATCATGACAATTCCGGCGATCTGCATAAAACGGTCCATGACTTTTCCGGCTTCCTTTATGACGAAAATCAAAACCGCAATCGCAGCGCTGATTAAAGCGCCGATCTCCGGTTTGATTCCGAATAATACTTGAAGGCCGAGACCCGCGCCGCCGATGTTTCCGATATTAAACGCCAGTCCGCCGAGCACCACCAGAAAAGCAATGGCATAACCGGCGCCCGGAAGCACCATATTTGCAATCTCTTGGCCGCGCTTTCCGGAAACCGCGATAATCCGCCATACATTGGTTTGCGCGAAAATGTCCAAAATAATAGAGATTAAAATGATAAAGCCGAAGCTTGCCGCCAATGTATTGGTAAACGTGGCCGTCTGCGTCAGAAAGCCGGGCCCGATTGATGATGTCGCCATCAGAAATGTCGCGCCTAAAAGCAGCGACCATTTGCCCGAAGCCTTTCCGGCTGTTTTTTTCTTTTTCTCCATGCTGTCTTCCTCCCTCTGCTGCTCAGTCTTTTGAAAGCGCACTGATTTGAATGTCAGCCGCTTTTAATTCGTTTCTGATTGTTTTGGCGAATGTCAGCGCGTGGGCGCCGTCTCCGTGAATGCAGACGGTGTCCGCTTTCAGGCTTACAGCTTGTCCTTTACGTGATGTCACCGTGTTGTCTTTCACCATTTGAATCACTTGCCCGACCGCTTTTTTGTCATCCTGAATCAGCGCATCCGGCTGTGAACGCGGCGTCAGCGTGCCGTCTTCCTGATAGGTGCGGTCTGCAAACACTTCGCTTGCCGTCTGCAGTCCGATTCGATCTCCCGCTTTAATCAGCTCGCTTCCGGCTAGCCCGAAAAGAATGAGTCCGGGATCAAAATGAGAGACCGCCTGAGCGATGGCCTCTGACAGGCTGCGGTTGACGGCGGCCATATTATATAAAGCGCCGTGCGGCTTTACATGCTGCATCGCGACACCTTCTGCTTTTAAAAAACCTGACAGCGCGCCGATTTGGTACAGTGTCAGATCATACGCTTCCTCGGGCGTAATCGCGATCTGCCGCCGCCCGAATCCCTGAAGATCGAACAGCCCGGGATGAGCGCCGATTTTCACGCCCTTTTCCGCCGCAAGCGCAACCGTTTTGCGCATCACGCTGGGATCACCCGCATGAAAGCCGCAGGCGATGTTTGCAGATGTCACATAATCCAAAATCTCTTCATCCATCCCGATCTTATATGCACCGAAACTTTCTCCTAAATCACAATTGATGTCAATCTGAAACATAAGCTCCCTCCTGTATTGTAAGCGTTTTATATGATTATCATTCCGTTATTCGGAACGACTATTCCGAATTGTTGGATTTCACTCAATTATATCAATTCTGACACGTTTGAACATACCTTTGTCAGAAAACCTACCATGGACCTAGTCACTAATGTGACAAACAAAAAAGAGAGCCTCATCCAGAGGCTCTCTTTTTTCTATTATAATACCCAGTGGCGGATCGCTTTGGCGACTCCGTTTTCCGTGTTGACATCAGTCACCCAGTCAGCGGTTTCTTTTACGATATCCTGCGCATTTCCCATGGCGACGCCGACACCCGCTTTTTCAATCATCGCAATGTCATTCAGACTGTCACCCATAGCCATCACATTTTTCATCGTAAAGCCGAGTTTTTCCGATACCTTCGCCAGCGCCGCCGCTTTATTGATGCCGAGGGCATTGACTTCGATATTGATCGGACTTGAGTTTGTGACTTCGAGCTCCTTGTTTTCTTTCAGCTCTTTCAGCACCTCATTCCGCACATCGTCATCCTCGATTTCAAATCCGAACTTGAGCCACTGGTGATCCGTAATCGTTTCCGGGAATTCCCCTCTCCATACTTTATCGACGGTAGAGGCCCAGAAATTCGTATTGTGCTTATTTCTCAGATCCCATAATTTTTGAATATGATCGGTATGAAGAACCTTGCGCTCAACCAGCTCAAAGTTAGAATCCCAGATTTCGCTGCCGTTTGCCGTAATTAAAAAGGATGACAGCTCGAGAGACTCAGCCAGTTCGCGGCATGTCATCAGCGTGCGTCCGGTGCTGATGACGACGTGAATTCCTTTCGCCTCCGCTTCCTTGATCGCCCGCCGGTTTTCATCCGGGATGAGCTGCTCGTCATTGAGCAGGGTTCCGTCCATATCAATCGCGATCAGTTTAATATCTGCGTCTTCTCTTTGTATCGGCATATATGTACCTCACTTTTTATAATGTAGTCGTCTCTATTTTAATACATATGACCCACAGGAACAAAAAACCGCTCCTGACGTTTGGCGGGGAGAACGTTGAGGAAAAGAAATATTGAGGTGATGGAGGATGAAAGAAAGAAAACAGAAAAACAAACCGAATGAAAATCCTGAACATCATGATTTAACCGATCCGATTCCGCTGGAAGAGCTGAAGGAAAACGCCAATGATGAAAAACACAAACACGACCAAAGAGACAATTCACAGAGTGAAAGAGATTATGATACAAAATAACAGACTTGTCCGAAAGCCGCCGCTGGAGGCGGCTTTTTTTACGATGGTGCGATAAATATGCTGATCTCAGCTTCCGCTACCGGATTCCCGGCAACGGACGCTTTCGCCCGGCCGAACACAAACCCGCGCCTTGTTCGCGTGACTTCAAACAGCAGATCCAGACGGTCTCCCGGCAAAGCGGCGCCTAATCTTTCCGCTTTCTTCACCGCGGATAAAAGACCGAGGCTGTCACCGCCGGTAATTCCCGCGCAAGCCGCCGTTTGGGCCATCGCTTCAATGACGAGTGAAAACGGCATCTCTCTTTGTGATTCGGTTATAAACCAGTCATTTTCACTGATGTTTTTGTAAGCGGCCGCCCATTTTCCGGCTTCGCTGTTTGTCGTGCCGTCAATCAAAAGAAACGGAAAACGGTGGGGTAAAAGCTTTTGAGTCATCATACAGCCTCCCTTCCCCAACATTATAACAGAAGAAAAAAAAGCCGCGTCCCCCGACGCGGATTCATCTTATTGATTGAGTTTTTTGAGCACGATGCCGTGCAGCGGCTCATGCGGCTGAATACCGCAAATGTCTTGCAGAACACCGCTCGTTCCTTTTTCCGCGATAAGCTTCTGCAGCTCAACCGCTTCCGGATCATCCTGATAGTCAAAGCGCAGGGCGGCGGCGATGCCTTCCGCCAGCGCGTTCGGTTCTTTTATTTTTTTGGCGGGCCCTACTAATCTATCATTCGCTCCGAGTTTTCTGAGCGGTGATCTGGCGACTCTTGTCACATCATCCGTGATGTATTCATTTTCAAAACGGCCGATGATTTTCTTCATGTACTGCTCGTGTTCGGCTTGCTTAAAGCCGTACGCTTTCACCAAGTACTCGCCCGTTTCTGAAAGTGCATCGTACACGACACGCCGGATTTCAGGATGGTCGATGGCCTCTTTGACGGTTTTTAATCCGCGCTGATAGCCGACGTACGCTGTAACGGCATGGCCGGTATTGACAGTAAACAGCTTTCTCTCGATGAAAGGTGTAAGATCATCCGTAAATATCGCACCTTTAAGTGCCGGCTGACCGCCGGCAAAGCCGGTTCTGTCTATGACCCATTCAAAAAACGGCTCTACGGATACTTTCAGCGGGTCTTCATGGTGCTGAATCGGCACGATCCGATCCACCGCAGAATCAGGGAAGCCGACCGTCCGGTTCACGAGTTCCCGCTCCGCTTCCGTCAAATGTCCGAAAACTTCTTTTTTCAGAAAACGGCTGCCGCCGATCATATTTTCACAGGCAATGATATTGAGAGGCTCAGAGGACGTTCTGCGCTTCAGCCCTTCCGCGATGGACGGGGCGATGAGTCTGAGAACGTTCGGGCCCACTGCCGTCGTAATGATCGCCGCGTCATTGATCAGCCTGTACAGCTCTTGTTCCTGCGCCGCGCTGTTGATGGCTGAAACGGGGCCGATAATTTCTGTCTGCCGGCCGCCGTCGGCAAGCTCCACGGTATATTCCTTCTTATCATTGAGAAGGCCGACCATCGTTTCATTCACATCTGCAAAAACAACCTCACAGCCGGAATGATGGAGCAAAGCGCCGATAAAGCCCCGCCCGATGTTTCCCGCTCCGAAATGAAGGGCAATCATGTCAGTTCACCTCGCTGAAAATCGCGGCCAGTTCTTCTTCCGTCTTTGCACTGATCAGCCGCTCGATGTTTTCTTCCTCTGAGCAGATGATGGCGATGTTTGACAGAATGTCTAAGTGTTCATTGTTTTTTCCGGCAATACCGAAAACGACCTTTGCCGTATTGCCTTCACCGTATTCCACCCCGTCCGGAATCTGGATGACGGAAATGCCTGAATGAAGCACCTCATCCTTCGCATCTTCCGTGCCGTGCGGGATCGCAATGAAATTCCCCATGAACGTGGATGATGTTTCTTCACGTTCGAACATTTTTTCCACGTAGCCGTTCTTCACGTAACCGTTATCAATCAACGTCTGTCCCGCCAGGCGGATGGCATCCTCTTTTGAGTTCACTGTCTGGTTCAGTTTGATGTTCGCTTTAGCCAATACTTCCATGATGAAGATCCCTCTTTCTGTTTGATTAGTTTTTAAGCTTTTCAATCAGTTCATCGTATTTCGGGCTGTTCAAGAAATTATCAACCGACATGTGCACCGCCTGCGGCAGCTTCGCTTTCGCGCGGTCAGTCAAATCCTTATGAGTAATGACGATATCCGCGTCATTCGGAAGATTATTGATTGATGTATTTGTCACATCAATGTCAAGTTCTGCTTTTTTCACTTTGTTTCTTAAAATGGAGGCGCCCATTGCGCTCGATCCCATTCCTGCATCACACGCGAAGATAATGCGGCTGACTTTGTCAGCGGAAATATCAGCGGCACTGTTTTCCGGCTCTTCCTCTTTGTCCGCCAATGCGGCCGCCGCTTCGCTTTTCCTGCCTTTCATTTCCTGCATTTTTTCCGCAGCGGCTGTCAGATCTTCTTCTCCCGCTTTAGACGATTTCAGAATAAGCGCCGAGACGATAAACGATACGGCCGCGGCAACGATGACGCCCGCCAGCACGCCGAGATAGCTTCCCTTCGGTGTCAGCGCCAAAATGGCGATGATGCTGCCCGGAGATGATGCCGCGACAAGACCCGCATTAAAAATCGAGAATGTGAGCAGCCCGCTCGCTCCCCCGGCGATCGCCGCGAGGATCAGCATCGGTTTCATTAAAATGTAAGGGAAATAGATTTCATGAATCCCCCCGAAGAAATGAATGATCGCCGCTCCCGGAGCCGTCGATCTTGAAGAACCTTTCCCAAAGAACATGTATGCCAGTAAAATACCGAGTCCCGGCCCGGGGTTCGCTTCCACTAAGAACAAAATGGATTTACCCGCTTTTGCGGCCTGCTCGATTCCGATCGGACTTAAAATGCCGTGGTTGATCGCGTTATTCAGGAACAGGACTTTCGCCGGTTCTACGAAAACGCTTGCAATCGGCAGCAAATTCGCGTGGACAATGACTTCCACACCCGCCGCCAGCAATTTGTTAAGAGACAGGACGACCGGGCCGATCGCATAAAACGCGATAATCGTCAGCACCGCGCCGATAATTCCCGCCGTGAAGTTGTTGATCAGCATTTCAAAACCCTGTCTGACTTTATCTTTAAACACACGGTCTAATTGTTTAATGAGATAACCGCCCAAAGGCCCCATAATCATTGCCCCTAAGAACATCGGTATGTCCGCCCCGACAATGACCCCGATGGCCGCTGTCGCTCCGACGACTCCCCCGCGGTGATCATAGATCATTTTTCCGCCCGTATATGCGATTAAAAGCGGCAGAAGATACGTAATCATCGGGCTTACCAATGTATTCAGCTGCGGATTCGGAAACCATCCCGCAGGAATAAACAGCGCGGTGATAATTCCCCATGCGATAAATGCGCCGATATTCGGCATGATCATACCGCTTAAATAACTGCCGAACCGCTGTATCTTTACTTTCATGCCAGCTTGCTGTTCTTGCTGCATACCATTTCCCTCCCTGTTTGCCTGCCTTAAGATGAAAATAAATAAGACACGGGGTTTTCTTTCGCCCCTGTGCCTTCATCATAAAACGCTTACAATCCTCATTCAATGAAAAGTAAAGAGGAGTTTGGCACAGAGACTGTGACAAATCCTTAACTAAAAAAAGACACCTCATCAAAGGTGTCTTACCGCTTCCTGTATATAATGTGTCCTTTTGTAACGACGAGTTTGGCAATGATCCGCTCACTGACAATAAACACCGGATACGCACATACGAGCGCAAAAATGGCGGCCGGCACATACCGCGCAGCCGGAAACATCGGCATGACGGCGGTTCTGGCCATCTGCACAAGATAAATCAAAAGCACGGTTATCGCAATGGCTACAGCCATAATCGGAGCTGATACTTTATATTCACGCAATTTCACATGGCAATGTCCGCACTGAAACTGGCACGGGATCATGGATGATCTGACCATGTCGCCTGTAATCGGCTTGCCGCAGTTCGGGCAGGTCGTTTCTTTCATATTTATTCCTCCATTCAACTCTTCTATTATAACAGAGTCTGTCTCCGCGTTTTACATTTGTGATTGTTCAACATATTTTCACACATTTTATCATCAGGCTCTTGTGCACATTTGTGAAAACATCTACTCTTAAAAGGAGGTTCATCACTCATTCGCATAAAAAGGAGGATGCAGAATTGCTTCCGATTAACAGACAGCAAACCTTGCTTGAATGGCTGAAAGAGGAGGGCGCGCTGAAAATCTCTGACATAAGCGAGAGATTCGGCGTCTCCGAGATGACCGTGTACAGAGACGTCAATCAGCTGGCGGATGCAAACCGGATTATCCGGACACCCGGCGGCATTACGCTCCCGCCCGCTTCAGAAAAAGGCGCCAATCAATGCGGCTATTGCCTGCGGCCGATTCAGCATTCATATTCTGTCCAGCTCATTACTGTTTCACAAGCCGTTGAGCAGATGTGCTGCATTCATTGCGCGATTTTGCGGTATGAGGATAAAAAGGAAGAAGTGTCTCATGTCATTTGTAAGGATTTTCTTCTCCAGACGACGCTGACGGCCGCTTCTGCTTACTTTTTAGTCCATGCCGATATTGACCTTCACTGCTGCCGGCCTCAGGCGATTCCCTTCTCAACGCGTGATTACGCAGAACGGTTTCAAAAAGGATTCGGCGGGGTCATTTGCACCTTTGACGAGGCGGCGGACATCATCTTACACGACAGGCAGAAGGGATGCACCTGCAGCAAGACATAACAACAACCAACCGGAAGGCGGTGTCACAAGCCATGAGACAGAACAAACGCTGGCTCATCTTTTTGCTGTTCCTTGTTTTGATTCCGAAAACAAGCTTCGCCCACGCCTACATCACAAACTCAAATCCGGGTGAGAACAGCGAATTAAAACAAGCGCCGAAGCAGATTGAAATTACGTTTAATGAACAGGTTGAAGAAGGCTTCCACTCCATTAAGGTCTATAATTCATCCGGTGAACGGGTCGATGCCGGCAAAACGGTGATTCAAAAAAGTGATGCCCGCATCATGACCGCAGCCTTGAAAAAAAATCTGCCGCATGATATTTACAGAGCGGAATGGAACGCGGTGTCGGCCGACGGTCACCCGGTATCCGGCGTCATTCCTTTCAGTATCGGGAAAGCCGGCGGTGAACTTCAGGAGCAAACATCATCGCAAGCGGCGCTTCATCCCGAAGCGGCCATCGACCGCGGTATTTTGTATACCGCTCTCTCCCTGTTTATCGGCACGGCGTTTTTTCATCTGTTTTGGTACAGAAAAAACGATTCATCAAAAGCAAAACGAACTGTAAAGCTGCTCGTGATTTCCTTATGTTTAACGGGGCTTGCGCTTGTCTGCCAGCTCCCGATCCAGACGAAAGAAAACGCGGGCGGCGCTTGGAGTGCTGCGTTTCAGCCGGACTATGTAAAAGAAACGCTTCTGAAAACGGCAGGCGGGAGCGTCTGGATAATCCAGATCAGCCTATTTATCCTGCTTGCCCTGTCCATGATCCCGCTTTTGAAGAAGAAAGCTTTCCGGTCATTTGCATACTGGACGGCGCCGCTGCTGTTCTTTTTCGCTTCGCTTTTGGCAAAAGCATTCGCCGGACATGCGGCGGTTATTGACGAAAAAGCGGTCGGCATCACGATGGATTTTCTCCATTTATCAGCCGCGTCTGTATGGATCGGCGGTATAGCCGCGCTTGTGCTCTTTCTTTCATCAGAGTGGAGAACAACAGATAAAACCGCCGCCTGGGAAACGGTCAGACGCTTTTCTCCTTGGGCGTTCGCCTCTGTCGGCGTGCTTTTATTTTCAGGTGTGCTGAACGGATTTTTCATTATCCGTTCGTTTGATCCACTCTTTCACACCGCTTACGGCAAGACGCTCCTTTTGAAAATCGGGCTGTTTGTCATCATGCTTGCGCTCGGCGCCATTCACGTATGGATGACGAAGTTCCGCAGAAAAAGGAGCATCAGCGCAACGATAAAGGCCGAATGGGCAATCGGCATTGCGGTGTTATTTACAACCGCTGTCTTCACAAGCCTGCCCAGCCCGCCGCCGCCCGCGCCATTGCCTTTTAACGGCTCAGAAATGATCGGAAACGGGGAAACCCTGTCCCTGCATATTACGCCGAACCAGCCGGGTAAAAATGAATTTCAAGTCATTGTCACTGATCATAACGGCGGCTTGGTAAAAGACATTCAGCAATTTACGGTGACTGTTTATCAGACGGGCTTCAGCGGCAAACAGCATGAAAGCACCTTTGATTTGAAAAAGACGAAGGAAGGCACATTCGAAGCCGCAAACCTGTCCATCACCGAAAAGGGAAACTGGAAGATCAAAGTCCACGGACTGACAAGCGATTTCAATGAAATCAACCAAGTATTCTCAACGACAAACTAAGGAGTGTATCTCATGTTGAAAAAAAAGGCTTTCGTATTCATATTTGCCGTGACCCTGTCACTCATCGGTTTTACGGCTGCAGCAAGCGCCCATGTCTCCGTCAAACCCGCGGAATCCGCGGCGGGTTCTTGGGAAACGTACACAATGAAAGTGCCTGTGGAAAAAAATGAGCCGACAACGAAAGTCGTGCTGAAAATGCCCGCTGGCGTTGAATTCCAGCAGTATCAGCCGATTCCGGGCTGGAAAACGTCTGTAGCAAAGCATGATGACAAGGCGGTCTCCGTCACTTGGGAAGCAAAGGACGGCGGCATTCAGCCCGGCCAATTCCAGCAGTTCACATTCGTTGCGAAAAACCCTGAAAAGACCGCGGATGCGGCTTGGGACGCCTACCAATACTACAAAGACGGCAGCATTGTAGAATGGACGGGTGATGAGAACGCCGACACGCCTCACTCGATTACGAAAATCACAAAAGCGGCGAACGTGACGGATGCGCACGGAGCTGAACAGTCAAATGAAGAAAGCAAATCCGGTGTATCTGCGCTTGATATTGCGGCCATCGTTCTGTCAGCTGCGGCGATTATCCTTTCTATCGCAGCGCTTGTAAAGAAAAAACGCGCGTAAGCAAAAAGCGATCCGGCTCTAAAGAGCCTGAGATCGCTTTTTTTCTTATCCGCGGCCTGCCTGGAATGATGGATATTTGGTCATTCCGCCGTCAGCAAACAGCGTAATGCCGGTCACGTAGCTTGATTCCTTTGAAGCGAGCCAGACGGCGACGGCCGCGATTTCTTCCGGCTCACCGATATATCCCATCGGAATCATGCTTTCCACATCTTTTTTCTGGACGGGATCCGCGAATTTTTCCGCATTGATCGGCGTATTGATCGCGCCCGGTCCGATATTGTTAACACGGATGCGCTTCGGCGCGTACTCAAGCGCCAGCGTTTCCGTCATCAATTTAATGCCGCCTTTACTTGCCGCGTAGTGGACAAACAGCGGCCACGGAATCATTTCGTGCACGCTCGACATGTTAATGACGTTTCCTTGAATATCATTTTCTACGTAATATTTAATGGCTTCGCGGCTTCCCAGAAAAGCGCCGGTCAGATTGGTATTGATGACTTTGTTCCAGTCTTTTAACGGCATTTCATGCGACTGAACCGGGTTTTCCATGCCGGCGTTATTGATCATGATATCCAATGTGCCGAATTCTTTCACCGCGGTCTGGACGATGTTTTTCACATCTTCTTCTTTTGTGACGTCACCTTGAATGATGACTGCTTCACCGCCCGCTTTTTGAACCTCTTCTTTTACGGTTTGGGCCTCTTTTTCATTACTGTAGTAGTTAATGACGACTTTCGCCTGCTCCTGTCCGAAGCGGAGCGCCATCGCTTTTCCTAACCCTGATGATGCTCCCGTAATGGCTACGACTTTTCCTTTTAAATCCGTGTACATGTTCAAACCTCCTGCATGTTGTTATGAATTTGATTTTGCAATGCCTAAGAATATTGCGGCCACGATGATCAGGATAATCCCGATGGCAATGGCGACCAGCTGGCGCTTCGTTTTGCTCTCACGGAGGATGAAGATTCCGCCGAGCGTGCTGATGACGATCCCCATTTGAGACAGGGAAAAACTTGTCGCAACACCGACGCGCGGCTGTGAGATGAACAGAAACATATTCCCGAGCGCCCAGATGATTCCCGGCAGAATGTTCTTGAGCGCGTACTTATTAAACGGTTTATGCTTGTACGTCAGGAGCAGCCCGCCGATAACCATCCCGATCGCCTGCGGCAGAAGCGCTGACCAGCCGGATACGCCGAACAGCCGGGCCACGACGACATAGACCAAATAACCGAGCGTAGAGATCAGCAGGATGACAATGCCTTTTTTTAAGTTTCCCGGTTCTCCGTCCGCCCGCCCTTTTTTATCTTCTAAAGATGTGAGCACTATACCGACGATGATTAAAATAAGGGCGAGAATACCCAGCGTAATCGCAATGGGGGTTGACCATTCTTTGAATACGATCACCCCGAACAAAGAAGTCGAGACGAGCTGCATTCCCGTTGATATCGGCATCGTTTTTGAAACGCCCATCAGCTGGATGCTTTTTAGCTGATTGCTTTGGCCGAGCGACCAAAACAGCCCGGATATGATGCCGACAATAAAAATGCGCCCAGACAGCACCGGATGGACAAACAGATACAGCACAAACGAAACGATGAGCGCCCCGATTGTCGTACCCAGCGTCTGGCTGTAAGGCCCGCCGCCTAATTTGACGTTAAATAACACGATGCTCCCCCAAAACAAAGCCGGGAGAAGAGCCAGTAATATATCCATGATGGCGACCTTCTTTCAATCGTATTTGCTGTTATTTTGTCTGGAATTGAACCGATTATTCTCAAATCAGAACAAAAAAGCCTGCCGGCGATTTTACCGGCAGGCTGCCCATTAAAAAAAGCCCCGCTCAGAAGCAGGGGCTCTTTTTTTGGCTATTAAAGTCCGATTGACATGTATTTGGTTTCCAGATACGGCTCAATGCCCTCCGTACCGCCTTCACGGCCGATGCCACTTTCTTTCATTCCGCCGAACGGCGCTTGAACCGCTGACGGGCCGCCGTCATTCCAGCCGATGATGCCGTATTCAAGCTGTTCTGAAATATAGATGCCGCGGCGGTAGTTTTCTGTAAAGAAATAAGCCGCAAGCCCGAACGGCGTATCGTTCGCAAGCTTGATCGCTTCATCGATATCTGAGAACGTAACGATCGGCGCAACCGGGCCGAATGTTTCTTCATGCATGATGTTCATGGATGTATCTACGTTTGACAGCACGGTCGGCGTCACGAAATAGCATCCTTTTTCATCGTTTTGGTCATATGTTCCGCCTGTCAGCACTTCTGCGCCTTTTTCCACGGCGTCATTAATTTGAGCGACGATTTTATCGAAGCCTTTTTTGTTGATGACAGGACCGACGTTTACGCCTTTTTCAAGACCGTTTCCGACTTTGAGTTTCGCAGCTTCTTCACTCAGTTTTTTCGCAAACTCGTCTTTCACGGATTCGTGTACGATCAGACGGTTCGCACAGACGCAGGTTTGGCCGGCATTTCTGAATTTAGAGGCCATTGTTTGGGCTACCGCCAGATCAAGATCAGCGTCTTCATCTACGATCAGCGGCGCATGTCCGCCAAGCTCCATTGACATATGTTTTACGGTGTCGGCGCTGTTTTTCATCAGGATTTTGCCGACAGGCGTTGAACCGGTAAAGGTAATTTTGCGGATTTTCGGGCTGCTGGTAAAAACGTTTCCGATTTCGGCTCCGTCACCGATCACCACTTGCAGCACGTCCTTCGGAATTCCCGCTTCATATGCGAGACGCGCAAGGGCGTAAGCGGAAAGCGGCGTATCCTCCGCGGGTTTGATGATGAACGTACAGCCTGCGGCCAAAGCGGGCGCGGCTTTTCTTGTAATCATCGCATTCGGGAAATTCCACGGCGTGATCGCGGCTACCGGGCCGACCGCCTGGCGGGTGACGATGATCCGTTTGCCCGTTGTCGGCGCAGGTACGGTTCTGCCGTAAATCCGTTTTGCTTCCTCGGCAAACCATTCAATATAGCCGGCGCCGTATAAAACTTCTCCGACCGCTTCTTCGTACGGTTTACCGTTTTCCTTCGTAATTAATTCCGCCAGTTCTTCTTTATTTTCAACAATCAGCTCATACCATTTTCTCAAAAGTGAGGCACGTTCTCCCGCTGATGTTTTGGACCATGATTGAAACGCTTGATGTGAACGTTCAATCGCTTTTTCAACTTCTTCGGCCGTCTGCTGGGGGATGCTTTCGATCGCCTCTCCCGTTGCCGGGTTGTACACTGTTAATTGTTCTGGCATATTGAACATTCCTTTCTCTGCTATAGTAAAGCCATTGAATGCTTGTTGATATATCTCACACTTTCATGATAGCAGACCCATCCGCAGGCATACCAATAATTGAACTCACAGAGCTGCTTCGATAATGGAAAGGCCTTCTTTGAGCTGTTCATCCGTCACGACAAGCGGCGTCAGAAATCTGATAATATTGCCGTTAATCCCTGCCGTCAGCAGCAGCAGTCCGTTCTCGTTCGCCGTTTTAGCGACCGCCGCGGCTTTTGCTTTGTCCGGTTCACGGGTGGCCTCGTCTTTGACAATTTCGATGGCCGCCATCGCGCCGAGCCTGCGCACTTCTCCGATACACGCATGCTCTTTTTTCCACTCGAGCGCTTGATGCTCGATGATGCGGCCGATCTCTTCGGAACGCTGATTAAGCCCTTCCTCTTCAATAATATCCAGGACGGCAAGCGCAGCCGCACAGCCGAGAGGGCTACCCGCATATGTGCCTCCAAGTTCCCCCGGCGCAGCGGCATCAAGCATTTCCGCCCGGCCGATGACGCCGCTCAGCGGCAATCCGGCCGCAAGTGATTTGGACACGGTGATCAAATCAGGGACGGCCCCGAAATGCTCGATTGCAAAATACGTTCCCGTTCTCGCAAATCCGGTCTGAATCTCATCTGCCACGAAAACGATGCCGTGTTTTTTACAAAAAGCGGCGACGTGCTGCACGAAACGTTTTGAAGGAATGATAAAGCCGCCTTCTCCCTGAACCGGTTCCATTACGACACAGGCGACGGTTTCCGGTGCAACTGCGGCGATAAAGAAATCCTCAAAAGCGCTGATGATAAAGTCGTCATACTGCTCGTCAGTCATGCCGGCCGGCTTTTGATAATAGTAAGGAAACGGCGCCTGATACACTTCCGGGGCAAACGGGCCGAATCCGTATTTATAAGGTTTCACCTTGCTTGTCATGCTCATCGTCATGTTCGTACGGCCGTGAAACCCTCTTGTAAATGACACGACAGCCTGGCGCTTCGTATATTTTCTGGCGATTTTCACGGCGTTTTCGACCGCTTCCGCTCCGGAGTTGAGAAAAATCGCTTTTTTCGCATGATCTCCCGGCGCAAGGGCGCAAAGTTTTTCGGCAAGCTCAATATAAGACGGATACATCATGACGTTAAATCCCGGGTGAATCAGATCCTCAGCCTGTTTCTTCACCGCCTCCACCACTTTCGGATGGGAATGGCCGACATTCAGCGTTCCGATCGCGCCGGCAAAATCAATGAATCGTCTGCCGTCCAAATCGTATAAAAGCGCCCCTTCCCCTTTTACCGCCATGCTGCGGTTTCCGTTGCCGACCCCTTTGGAAACGAATTGATCCCGTTTTTGCTGCCACTGGGCAGTTGTCACTTCCGTTGATGCTGTTTGACTCATAGATTTCATCCCCCTGCATTGTTTTCTTATCATTCTGACTTCTTTTTGGTATGATGAAAAGTACCAAAATTAATTTATCTATGGTACCAGAAAGGGGGGATGGACTTTATGCTGACAATTTCCATTGATCATTCGGAAACGGCGGATTATATATACCAGCAGATCTATCAGCACATAAAAGCGGCCGTTTTGAAGCGCAGCCTGATGCCTCACACAAAGGTGCCGTCTAAACGGGAGCTTGCCGAGACACTGAAGGTCAGCGTGAATTCAGTGAATACGGCTTATCAGCAGCTGCTTTCGGAAGGTTATTTATATGCAGTCGAAAGAAAAGGTTTTTTCGTTGAGGAAATTGATACGGTATATCATGAAGAAACGCCTTCGCTCTTATTGCCTGAAGATTTAAAAGAGCGGGAGACGGATAAAAGCGGCTGGATTTCATTTTCGCATATGAGCGTGGATACGGCGCATTTCCCCCTGAAAAGCTGGTTCCGCTGTGAGCATAAAGCAGCCGCCCGTTCATTTCATACACTCGGAGAACTCGTCCATCCGCAAGGCTTATACGAAGTCCGAGAAACAATTTCGAGGCTTATTTCCCTGACAAGGGGCGTTACATGCCGTCCGGAACAAATCGTGCTCGGGGCGGGCACGCAAATGCTGATGCAGCTGCTGACGGAACTGCTGCCAAAAGACGCGCTGTACGCGATGGAGAACCCGGGATATATGAGGATGTACCGGCTGCTGCAAAACCTCGGGAAAAAGACGGCCACGATCAGCCTCGATGAAAAAGGCATGTCCATGGCCGAAATCGAAAAGCGCCGGCCCAGTGTATTGATCACCACGCCGTCCCATCAATTTCCCTCAGGCGTAATCATGCCCGCTTCCCGGCGGATTCAGCTTTTAAACTGGGCCGCCGAACAGAACGGCCGCTTCATTATTGAGGATGACTATGACAGTGAATTTAAATATGACGCCGACACGATCCCTGCGCTTCAAAGCCTTGACCGGTTTCAAAATGTCATCTACATGGGGACCTTTTCAAAGTCCCTTTTCCCCGGCCTGCGCATCAGCTACATGGTTCTGCCGCCCGGGCTTTTGCGGACGTTTAAAGAGAGAACGTATGACCTTAATACGTGCAGCACACTTGCTCAGCTGGCGCTTAAAGAATTTATCGATTCAGGTGAATATCAGAAACATATAAAAAAGATGAAGCAGCATTATAAGAACATGCGGGAGCGCCTTATTTCGGCTTTGGAAGAAACCTTCGGGGAAAGAATCAATGTAAAGGGCGCCAATGCCGGGCTTCATTTTGTCACGGAGTTTGACTGCGCCCGTTCAGAAAAAGAAATGTTGGCGCGGGCGGATGCAGAACAGCTTGATCTGTTTGCGATGAGCCGGTTCCGCCTGAAAACGGGAGGCGATTCAAATAAGCCGCAGCTCATTCTCGGCTTCGCCCGCCTGAAGGAGAGCGATATTCAGGAAGGCGTCGCAAGGCTTTACCGGACGGTTTTCGGCGCATAAAAAAAACCCCGGAATTCGGGGACTATTTACCAGCGGTCCGGCTCTGTCTGCAAAATCGCCTCCAGCAGGCCGGGAAACGCCGCTTGTAAATCATCTTTGCGCAGGGAATAATAACGGTGCTTCCCGTCTATGCGCACTTGGGCGATCCCCGCTTCCCGGAGCACTTTAAAGTGATGGGACAGCGTTGATTTGGCGACCCGGACATCCGCACATGTGCCGCACGTTTTTTCAGTTGTTTCCGCCAATTGTTTGACCAGCTCTAAGCGGAGCGGATCACTCAGAGCATGAAGAACCTTTGTCAGCTGTAAGCGGTCGGTTTCAGGATGATTTGGAATGTTCATGAGTAGTTTTGTGTGTTGTGTGTTTGTGTTGTGTGTGTGTGGTGTTGAAGAAAAAAAAAAAAAAAATTTGGGGGGGGGGAATTGTGTTTTTGTGTGTGTTGTGTGTGTGGTGTGTTAAGGGGGGGGGGGGTGGGGGGTGGGGGGGATTTAGTGTTGGTTGTGTTTTTGTTGTTTGTATTATATATATATATATAATATTTTATTATATTATTTTTTTTTGTTTATTGAGGTTTTTTTTTTTTTTTTTTATTTTTTTTTTGGGGTTTTGGGTTTTTTTTTTTATTTGGGGTTGGTGTTTGGGGGGAGGGGGGGGTATTGGTGTGAGGGTGAGGTGTATGGATGGAGGTTTATGGTATGGGTGGGAGGTGTTGAGAGGTTAGTGTTAGTTTGTTTAAATTGAAGGTGTTGTTATTGGTGCAGGAGGTATGAGGTATGTTTGTTTTGAGGTGTTTAGAGTGGGTGGGGGTGGTGTTGAGATTGATAGATGATGGATAGAGAGGTTTTGTTTGGGGGATTGATAGTAAGGGGAGTTTTTGGAGAGGGGTGGTTTTATTAGGGAGGATTAGGTATGGTGATTGGGGTGTGTGAGACAAGTGTTGAGTGGTTTGAAATATTAGAATAGGTAATGTGAATTGGTGAGGGGAGTTTGATTGGATTTTGTTGGTGAGGTGGAGAAGAGTGTAGAGAGGAAGATATGTTAGGGATGTGGTTAGTTTGGTGGTTGGGTGTATGGTTAGTTGGAAGTATTTTGGTTATGTAATAAGGTAATAGATGAGTATATGTGGTTAAAGTTTAGGTGTGATAGGGTTAGTGATGAATTGATTATATGGATGAGAAGTAGGATGTTAGGAATGAATTGTAGTAGTTTTGGTGAAAGATAAGGAGCGGAAGAAAAAAATATCCGAATTGGCCGGCGGCCAGCCGTGGATTGACCAAGCGCCTGTTTTCCTTTTATTCTGCGCTGATTTTAACCGCGCCAAAATTGCGCTTGAAGAATATAATGATACACCGCTTGAGATCACGAACGGTTTAGAGTCCGTTCTAGTCGGAGCCGTAGATGTCGGGATTGCGCTCGGTACGGCAACGGCTGCGGCTGAATCAATGGGACTCGGCACTGTGCCGATCGGCGCCGTGCGCGGCAAGCCTGACGAACTCATTGAATTGCTGAAACTTCCGAAATACGTTTTCCCGGTTTCCGGTCTCGTCATCGGCCATCCGGCAGACCGCTCCGCGAAAAAACCGCGTCTGCCGCAAGCAGCCGTTCTGCATCATGAAACGTATCAAGAAGAAGATTTAAGAACCCATATCGAGGCCTATGACAAGCAGATGTCCGAATACATGAAAAAACGCACCGACGGACAGGAAACAAGAAACTGGTCACAAGGCATCACTTCCTACTATAAGCAGGTTTATTATCCTCACATTCGTGAAATGCTTGAAAAACAAGGATTTAAGACGGATAAATAAACGTATCAGCCTGCCGGAACACTCCGGCAGGTTTTTTCTATTTCTCAAACAAAAGCGTTGACACTGCGCAAAAATTTTTGTTAATATTTTCATCATATACTCATTGGTTTTCTGTGAACCGATGGGTTTTCTATTGTGACGAAAGAAGGAATCTGGGCTTATGAATGATAAGAAAACGGATATTCTGCTGGCGGCAAGAAAGCTTTTTTCGGGGAAAAGCTTTTCGTCGGTATCGATGCAGGCGATTGCTGAGGAGTGCAAAGTCTCCAAAGCATCTTTATATAAGCTGTTTGAATCGAAGGAAGACCTGCTTCTGGAGCTGCTCGATTTTAACCAGAAACAGATGGTAGCGGCCGCTTCACTATTGAATGAAGAAACAAGCCTGTCTCCTGAGGAACGGTTTGCCAAAAAACTGATGGCTGAGCTTGAAGGCTTCAGGCGCAATCAGCAGTTTTTTAATATGCTGATGTACGGAAGCCCTTCCTCTATTAATGACCGGGTAAAACGGCATATTCACAGGGCCCGTTCCACTTTTATCTGCTGGCATCGCGATTCACTGATTCAGACGTACGGCGAAGACATCATTCCTTATGTATGGGAGCTGGTGATTGTCCTGCAGGGGCTCCTGAGAGAATGCATCACGCTGATTAAGCTGGAAAAAGAACCGCTCGACCTGGAACCTCTCACGGAGTTTATCATCCGCCATCTCAATCTCATCGTCGAAAACAGGAAAACCGAAACCGCTTTGCCGCAGGAGATGATTGACCTTTATATCGCCTCCGCTTCCTCATTTGAGCCGAAAGACAAAACCGTATTGCTGGCTGAAAGCCTGAAGGAGCTGAAAGAAGCCGTCTCAGCCCTTCCTGAGGAGAAATATGATGCCGCGGGTCTCACTTCCGCGGCGGCCATGCTGGAGAAAGAATCAGCGGACAAACAGCCGCGGGATTTTCTCATAAAAGCGCTCATCGGTTATTTGGAACAGGCCGGACCGCTGCACCAGCCGCTTGCAGCCGTTAAAACATTGCTCAAACTATAAAGAAAGAAGGAATCAGCTTGAATAAGAGTATTGAAACTGCACCATACAACCGCTCTGTCATTGTCGGGATTCTTTTGGCGGGAGCGTTCGTCGCCATTTTGAACCAGACGCTGCTTATTACGGCGCTGCCGCACATCATGAATGACTTCAATATAGACGCCAACAAAGCGCAATGGCTGACAACATCGTTTATGCTGACGAACGGGATTTTAATCCCGATTACCGCGTTTTTAATAGAGAAATTTACGAGCCGTACCCTCTTGATTTCCGCCATGAGTATTTTCACGGCCGGAACCATTGTCGGTGCATTCGCTCCGAACTTTCCGGTATTGTTAACGGCCCGGATTATCCAGGCGGCCGGCGCCGGAATCATGCTGCCGCTCATGCAGACGGTATTTCTCACGATTTTCCCGATTGAAAAGCGCGGCCGCGCAATGGGTATGGTCGGCTTGGTGATCTCGTTCGCGCCGGCAATCGGCCCGACGCTTTCCGGATGGGCGGTCGAAGCATTCTCTTGGCGCTCTTTGTTTTATATCATCTTTCCGATCGCGGTCATCGATTTGCTTTTAGCGATTATTCTGATGAAAAACGTCACGACATTACGAGAAACACAGATTGATATTTTATCCGTGATCTTATCGACCCTCGGATTCGGCGGCCTGCTTTACGGCTTCTCAAGCGCCGGTTCATCAGGGTGGACCAGTACTGAAGTGCTGACCTCGCTGCTTGTCGGAGCGGTCGCGCTGATTTTCTTTATCTCAAGACAGATGAAGCTCAAAAAACCGATGCTGGAATTCCGCGTGTTTTCCTTCGGGATTTTCAGCCTGACCACCCTGCTCGGCACGCTTGTTTTCGCGCTGCTGATCGGAACGGAAACCATTCTCCCGCTCTACACGCAGAAGGTCCGGGGCGTATCCGCGTTTGATACCGGATTAATGCTTTTGCCGGGCGCGGTTGTGATGGGGATGATGTCTCCGTTTATCGGCCGGATTTTTGACAAAATCGGCGGAAAGGGCCTTGCGATGACCGGATTCTTTATCATCCTGCTCACGTCCCTGCCGTTTATGAATCTGACGGACTCGACTTCTCTCATTTGGATTGTCGTCGTTTATACCGCGCGGCTTTTGGGAACAGCCATGATTATGATGCCGGTGACGACAGCGGGAATCAACGCCCTGCCGCGCCACTTAATTCCGCACGGCACAGCCATGAACAATACCGTCCGCCAAATCGGCGGTTCCATCGGTACGGCGCTGCTTGTTTCCATTATGAGCAGCCAGGCTGCGCACGCAAATACGTCAGCTCCGGCAAACGCCGCCCTGCACGGCATGAATGCGGCATTTGTCGTAGCCGCCTGCATCGCGCTGGCCGGCTTCCTGCTATCTTTCACTTTGAAGAAAAAACCGCGTCAGCCTGAGCGGCAGCAGGCCGTCACGCGTTAAACCAAAAAGAACCCGATCACGTATGTGACCGGGTTCTTTTTTTACTTCTCGATTCCGTCTTTTACTTCTTTCACCATTTGCGCCATGGATTCCAGGCCGCCTCCTGATAAATACCATGTAGCTGAGTCAAGGTAGACAACATGGTTGTTTTTCACGGCTTTCACCGATTTCACATAATCATTTTCAACCACTTGTTTTGTTGAAGATTTTGTGCCGATCGCTGTTCCGCGGTCAACGACAAACATGTAATCAGGGTTTGTTTTGGCGATATATTCATAGGAAATGCTTTGTCCGTGCAGTGAGGCTTCGATGTTTTTGTCAGCCGGTTTAACGCCGAACACATCATGAATGAAGCCGTATCTTGATTTAGATCCGAACGCGCTGATTTTGCCGTCGTTCGCCATCACCACTAAACCGTTTTTATCCGTGCTGCTTGTCTTTTTCTTCAGATCGGCAATGGACTTGTCAATTTTCGCAAGCTTATCTTTCACTTCATTTTCTTTGTTAAAGATTTTGCCGATCACTTCGGTGTTGTGTTTGAATCTGTCAACGTAGTTTGTATAGTCATCATCAAGATAAATCGTCGGCGCGATTTTTGAGAACTCTTTATAAGAATCAGATTGTCTGTGGGCGATAATGATTAAATCCGGATCAATATCTGCGACTTTTTCAAAATCCGGTTCTTTTAAACCGCCTGTATTGGCGTATTTATCACTATTGTATGAAGATAAGTATTTTGGAAGGTTTTGTTTCGGAAGTCCCGCCACATGGTCCTGTAAACCGAGTTCATCCATCGTGTCCAGCATTCCGAAGTTGAATACGACGACTTTTTTCGGGTTCTTCGGCACTTTGACTCCTTCTTTGTTCATGTCGTCCTTAATCGTGATCATTTCTTTTGATTTGCCGGATGTTTTGTCCCCGTTTCCGCATGCAGAAACAACAAAAATCGTAACTAGCGCAATGAATAGCAATGCGAATTTTTTCATGTCTCTCACCTCATCTGGTTTTTAAGAAAAATACACACCGATCCGCTGACTGTCAATCTCTTGAATCGGAATGGTCATATCATAAATGTCTTCAAGCACGGAAGTGTCAATAATCTCCTCCGCCGGCCCTTCTTTGACGATCCGGCCGTTTTTCAGAGCAACGATATGGTCTGAGTATACGGAAGCGAAGTTGATATCGTGAATCACTACGACGACCGTTTTTCCGAAGTCTTCCACAAGCCGCTTCAACAGCTTCATCATTTCAACGGAATGCTTCATATCTAAATTGTTCAGCGGCTCATCGAGAAAAATATAATCCGTATCCTGAGCGATAATCATCGCGATAAACGCCCTCTGGCACTGTCCTCCGCTGAGCTGATCGAGATATTTATCCTTTAAGTCGTCAAGCTTCATATAACTGAGAGCCTGGTTGATGTGCACCCAATCCTCATCCGTCAGTTTCCCCTGGGAATACGGAAATCGGCCGAAGCTGACCAAGTCTTTAATCGTCAGCCTGATATTGATTTGGTTCGTCTGTTTCAGGATGCTGATTTTTTTCGCCAGCTCATTGCTTTTGCAGGAACCGATCTCTTGCCCGTCAACCGTGATTTCTCCGGAATCCGTCTTAATCAGCCGGCTCATGATAGACAGCAGCGTGCTTTTTCCCGCGCCGTTCGGACCGATAAACGAGGTCAGCCTGCCCTTTTGAATGGAAAGAGACGTTTTCTCAAGGACGACTTTCCCGCCGTATTGTTTGCTTACATTTTTGACCTCTACCATGATTTATTCTCCTTTAACAGCAGATAGATAAAATAAATCCCGCCGGCAAAATTAATGATGACGCTCAGCGTCGTGGAAAACGTGAACACTTTTTCCACGACGAACTGGCCTCCGACAAGCGCAATGATGCTGATCAGAACAGACCCCGCGATTAAATACGTGTGCCTGAAGGTTTTTAAAAACTCTCTCGCCAGATTGACGACAAGCAGCCCTAAAAACATAATCGGCCCGACAAGAGCCGTAGAGACAGACACAAGAACAGCGACAACAATGAGCATCTGCTTCACAAGCTTATCGTAATCAATCCCAAGGTTGACGGCGTGTTCCCTGCCAAGCGACAGCACGTCAAAAAACCGTGTGAACCGCCAGACATAAAAGCCTGTCAGAAGAAAGACGGCACCGGCAAATCCTAAAAGATCGGTGTTGATATTGTTAAAGCTGGCAAACATTTTGTCCTGAACAACCTGAAACTCATTCGGATCAATCAGCATCTGCATAAATGATGACAGACTGTTGAACAGCGTGCCGAACACGACGCCGACAAGCAGAAGGAAAAACACGTTCCGCCCCTCGCCTTTAAACATGAGCTGATACAATACGAGTGACAAGAGCACCATCAGCCCGACGGAAATGACGAAATTAAGGTTTTTGTTCATCATGACGATATTCATTGAACCGAACAGGAACACGATAACGGTCTGAATGAGCATATACAGGGAATCGAGGCCTAGAATGCCCGGTGTCAGTATGCGGTTATTTGTAATCGTCTGGAAGATGACCGTTGAAAATGCGATCGCTCCCCCGGTGAGCATCATGGCGAGCACTTTGAAGCACCGTCTCGGCAGGGAGTATTCCCAGTTGCCCAGCCCGTAGAACAAAAAGAATCCGATACATATCATGGCGAGTGCCGCCAGCAGCGTAATTTTTTTATTATGACTCATATGCTTTTCTCCTTAGCAGCATATACAGGAAGATGCCGCTGCCGATAACACCGACCATCAGGCCGATGGAAATTTCGTAAGGGAAGATGATCACCCTTCCCAAAATGTCGCAAAACAGCACAAAAACAGCGCCCAGGAGAGCTGTGTGGGGCAGACTGCTCCTCAGGTTGTCCCCTTTGTAGATCGACACGATATTGGGAATGATCAGACCGAGAAACGGCAGCATCCCGACGGTCAGAATCACAAGTGACGCGATGAGCGACACGATAATCAGACCGATATTGACGACGCGTTTGTATTTCAGGCCGAGATTGACGGAAAAGCTCTCTCCCATTCCCGCCACCGTAAATTTATCCGCATAGACATAAGCGATGATCACCAGCGGGATACTCAGATATAAAAGCTCGTACCGGCCTTTGACGACCAATGAGAAATCCCCCTGCAGCCAGGACGACAGGTTTTGGATCAGATCGTATTTATACGCGATAAACGTGGCGACTGAACTGACGATATTCCCAAGCATTAAACCGACGAGAGGAATAAAAATCGCATCATTGAACTTGATTCTCTCGAGGATTTTCATGAACAGGAAATTTCCCGCCAATGCGAAAATAAAAGCGATAGACATTTTCACAAGCGGACTCGCTGACGTAAAAAGCATTAATGAAATCAAAATCCCGAGCCTTGCCCAGTCCATCGTTCCCGCAGTCGTCGGCGATACAAATTTATTTCGGCTGATCTGCTGCATGATTAATCCGCAGATGCTCAGGCTCATGCCGGCAATGATAATGCTCACCAAACGCGGCAGCCGGCTGTCAAATAATGTACTTGCCTGTTCTTTATTTAAATGAAAAATATCCAGCGGCGACAAGTCTTCTACACCGATAAAAATAGAAGTACACGCCAATACCGCCAGTAGCAAAAGTAAGTAACGTAGCTTCATGCTGCCTCCCCGCACCCATCACAAACGGTATGACTCATTGCCAAACAACTCCCATATATCCCCACTCGTAATGATTATCATTATCAACGACAATTATAATCTTATCATCTTTCCAAGCGCAGTCAATACGGTTTTGCTTTTCAAAGCGGTCATCCGCGGGCCGTACACTAAATTCTTTTACAATCAGTCTATCAAGAATTTTCAGGATTTACTATAACCTTCATTTGGCTGCTTATCATTTTTTGCACAGGATGACACACTTTAAGGAAGCAAATCTGACAAACAGCGACGAAATTCCTCCCGGAGAATACAAATGTTCTTACCAAGTAGAAAAAACCCTTGATTTACCTCTTTGAAAGAGAGATAATAAAATTTAAATTTGTGAGAAAATTTAAATATTAGGGGATGTAAATCATGAAAGTTGTAAAATTCGGAGGCAGCTCCCTTGCGTCAGGAGCCCAGCTTGAGAAAGTGTTTCAAATCGTGACGGCCGATCCCGCGCGGAAAGCCGTCGTTGTATCGGCGCCGGGAAAACGCTTCTCGGACGATACAAAGGTGACGGATCTGTTAATCCGGTGTGCGGAGCATTATTTGCAAAAAGGAGCGGCGCCTGAGCTTGCCGAAGCGGTCATTGAGCGGTACGCCGCCATCGCGCGCGAGCTGGATCTCGATCCCTCTATTATAGAAAGAATCCGCCGTGACTTATTCGCTCTCTTAAACAGCAGCAAAGCCAATCCCGATCAGTATATGGATGCGGTGAAAGCGAGCGGCGAGGATAATAACGCGAAGCTGATCGCGGCCTACTTCCGCAGGCAGGGCGTGAAAGCCGAATACGTAAGCCCGAAAGAAGCGGGGCTGTTTGTAACGAATGAACCCGGCAGCGCACAGGTGCTCCCTGAGTCTTATGATCATTTGTACCGTCTGAGAAACCGTGAAGGCTTGATCATTTTTCCTGGTTTTTTCGGCTATACGAAGGAGCATGAGATTGTGACGTTTTCCCGGAGCGGTTCAGATATTACCGGCTCCATTCTCGCCAACGGCTTAAAGGCCGACCTGTACGAAAACTTTACCGATGTGGACGCCGTCTATTCCGTCAACCCGTCGATCGTGCAGCACCCGAAAGAAATTAACGAACTGACGTATCGGGAAATGCGTGAGCTCTCCTATGCCGGGTTTTCCGTTTTTCATGATGAAGCGCTGATTCCCGCTTTTCGGGCCGGCATCCCCGTTCAGATTAAAAACACGAATAACCCTGATGCGAAAGGAACGCGCGTCGTCAGCAGCCGTGACAATACGAACGGGCCTGTCATCGGCATCGCAAGCGACACGGGCTTTTGCAGCATCTACATAAGCAAATATTTAATGAACCGGGAAATCGGCTTCGGCCGCAAAGCCCTTCACATTTTGGAGGAAGAAGGATTGACGTATGAGCACGTTCCATCTGGGATTGACGATATCACAATCATCCTTCGGCACAATCAGATGGACTTAGAGCTGGAACAGAAGCTCGTCACCCGTCTGAAGCAGGAACTTCAAGCAGATGAAGTCACCGTCAGGCACAATCTGGCGCTGATTATGGTAGTGGGCGAAGCGATGCGCCAAAATGTCGGCACAACCGCCAGGGCATCCAAAGCACTGTCGGGAGCCGGCGTCAACATCGAGATGATCAATCAGGGATCATCGGAAGTCAGCATGATGTTCGGGGTGAAAGAAGAACAGGAAAAACATGCGGTGCGGGCGCTGTATGACGAATTTTTTGCCGGGGTCTTACTCTCATAGGGCACAGCCTCTTTTTTCTCTTGTCCACTACTATCCCTTACAAAACAGCTTCTGAAACATATTGTATGGTATAGACAATATGGAGGTGAAGCATAATGGGATACTCAGGAGAAGGAATTAGCTCTTTCGCTTTGATCGTTGTTTTATTTATCCTGTTAGTAATTGTAGGTACTGCCTTTGTTGGCGGTTTCTAAGCATCACTCCGTCTATATGAGGACGCTGCGGGTTTTGACCTGCGGCGTTTTCTTTTTTTCTTTGAGCCGCTTCCATGCACGCAAAAAAAGACTGCCGAGAACATTCTCAGGCAGTCTTTTCCTTTGTTCAGGTTATTTTCTTCTCACGTCATTCCTCTTTCAGTTACATGGAAGTCAGCCTGATCTGTCTGGCCTGCACCTGCAACTGTAAAAATCGCGGCGGCTGCTAAACAAATAACAAACCATTTAGATTTCAATTTCATACAAACCCTCACTCCTTTGTATTTGTTTTCTTGCCTCTTCGACTTTCAGAAAATAGTCAGAAGAAATTTTAAAGCAATTTTGTTCATAGTAATATTTAGCTGCTTCTAGTGCTAAATCCTCTATATCGGCGTACAAATTTTTATTCTCCAGGTAACGGAAACATGCGCTGATTTTTTCCTCATCCGGTTTCGCCTGATACAGAGCCTGCAGCCATTCGAATTTTACCGTGTAAACGGGATCGTCTGTTTCTTTAGCATATTCATATCCCCGCCTGTGATATTCCGACGCTTTATCTTTTTTTCCGAGTTTAAAGTAAATGAGTGTGATTAGAAAATATGCTTGAGGAAGAGAATTGACGATTCTTTGTGATTCAAATGTATCAACCGCCCGTTCAAAGTACGGAATCGCTTCGTCGGTGCGGTCCTGATTGTAGTAGCACAGTCCGAGGTTATACAGCGCCCTCCCGACAAGCTGCGCTTTTTGTTCTTTTTCAGCCATTTGCAGAGCGTGCTGAAAATGTTTGGCCGCCTGTTCAAAACGTCTTTCATCCATTAAATTGACGCCGAACACAAAATGGCATTGAATGATCCGGACGTTGTATGTGTCCTGCTCTACGTAAATTTCATAAGCATTCTTTATATGTATCAAAGAAAAATACGTTTGTTTCATATGATAATAAGCTTCGGCCACCTTAAAATAAAACTCTGCCCGCTCCACGTGGTCCGATACGAAGGCCAGTTTTTTCTCAGCCTGTTTATAATACGTAATTGCTGATATAAATTCTCTTTTATCAAATTCAAACATGCCTTTGAAAAAGTTGACGTAATAATCGAGAAGCCCTTTGAGGCCGGCCTGGCTGTTATCAATGTTATCAAGAATTTCCGACAGGGTCGGCTGGTCTTCTATCTTCAGTTTTTCCAGCGGCTCCAAGTAGTCCAGCATCAGCTGATGGCGAAATTCCATGAGGGAATAATAAAGCACCAAGTTCGAATCAGGCTCCATATGGTCAAGCTCTTGTTTGATCTCGGCCTTCAAGATCTCCGCATCCGGCACGCTGAATGTTCTTATGTATCGATACCACTCGTTAATCTTCTGCCCGACTGCTGAAGAAGGAATTAACCCGCTCTTCATTCCTTCACCCTCCCCATCCAAGACCTGTTTACCAGTTATTTTATCACGTTTCCGTGTCTTTCCATCCCGAAAAACACGCAAACTTTGTTTCGGCAGAGCGCAATTTTGCGCAGTGAAGATGAAACAGCCGGCAGCCAAACAGGACTGCCGGTTTTAACATGATTCATGTTTCGTATTCAGCGGAAGGCGGATTGTAAAGGTTGTGCCTTTTCCCTTGTCGCTTTCAATGTCTATCGTGCCTTTGTGCATTTCGACGAGCTGCCTGACGATGGACAGGCCGAGTCCGTATTCGCCGTATGCCGTATTCGTTCGGGACACATCCGCCTTATAAAAACGCTCCCATATGTGCTCGATTTCTTCTTTCGAAATACCGATTCCGGTGTCTTCAATTTCAATAACCGTTTCCTTATAGCCTTCATACCCGCGCAGCGTAATGTCTCCGTTTTGCGTGAATTGAATGCTGTTTTTCGTAATGTTGACGAGAATCTGGATCAGCCTGTCATAATCGGCGAACACTTTGACGCCGTCCTCCGCTTCAATCCGGAGCCGGTTTTGTTTTTCCTCGGCCTGCTGATTGAGATGCTCTTTAATAATCTCAAACACCTCGATGAGCGGCAGACTCAGCTTGTCCAGCTTGATCTGCTGGGATCTGATTTTTTCATAATCCAGGTTTTCTTTCACGAGCCTGAGCATCCGCTTCGTTTCTTCGCTGATCAGCGAGAAGCATTTCTCTTTATCTTTTTCCGGGATGGTGTTGCTGTTAAGGCCCTCCACCAGCCCGTTAATGGTCGTCAGAGGCGTTCTCAGCTCATGGGAAACATCGGCGATAAATTGGCGCCTCCGCTTTTCAAGGCGGTCAATCTGCTCTCTCGATTGCTTCAGATTTTTAGCCATCGTATTGAAATCGGACGCCAGCATGCCGATTTCATCGCCGCCGCTGTTCTTGAGCGAAATATCGTAATCACCGGAAGCCACTTTTCCCGTCGCATCCCGCAATGTCTGAATCCGCTTGACGTGAAACTTAGATAAAAGCCAGCTTAACAAAATCGTGATGATAAGGGTGCTGATAATCGCGTAAATCATATAGCGGTTGACCTGGCTGATCATCTGCTCGACCCCCTTGACGGGAGACACGAGCAGCACCGCGCCTTTAAATTGACCGTTGATAAAAAGCGGTTTTGCGACGAGCGATACTTCTAAGCCTTCCGTATTAAAACGATTCACCTCCGCTCTGATCTGAACGGTTTTCCCTTGCTTCAGCATGTGCCACTCTTTACTTTTCAGCTTCTCGCGCGGCGGCATATCGTCAGGAAAAAAGTAAGGCCGCTGATGTTCATCAAAAATAATAAACCTTGTCTCGCGCGTTTTTAACATGTCCTGATACGGATACAGGCGGCGCAGATCAAGATCGCGTCCGTTCAGCTCACTTGTGATCTGCTGGGCGTAAGAAGACAGCTCATCCACTTTATTTTGATACGCAAAATCTTTTACAAAATGCGAAAACAGGGAAATGATGATGAAAAAGGCCAAAATCAAAATGCTGACATGGCTCAGCAGCAGCTGATATAAGTATTTAATCCTCATCAAATTTATATCCTACCCCCCACACCGTGTATAAAAACGTTTTTTCGTCACTGGACAGTTTTTTGCGCAGCCGTTTAATATGAACATCAACCGTACGTTCATCGCCGTAAAATTGATAGCCCCACACCTGCTCAAGCAGCTGCTCTCTTGAAAAAACCTGGCGCGGGTTCTGCGCGAGATAAAAGAGCAGATCAAATTCCTTCGGCGTCAGATTCTCGACAGGTTTTCCGTGCAGAAACACTTCCCGCGTCTTCTTATTGATTGAAAAACACGCTGTTTCGATCAAGTCATCGCTTTTTACGGCCTGCCCCGTCGCCCGGTATCTTCTGATCACCGCTTTAATTCGCGCTACAAGCGTCAGCGGGCTGAACGGCTTGGTGACATAGTCGTCAGCCCCCATCTCAAACCCGATCACCTGATCAGACTCCGTGTCCTTTGCGGTCAGCATAATAATCGGCACACTGCTCGTCTCTCTTATTTTTCGGCAGATCGTCACTCCATCCATAGACGGAAGCATAATGTCCAAGATGACCAAATCCCACTCCTCTTCTGTGAACCGCTGATAGCCTTCCACTCCGTCATGGACAAATTCGGCTTCAAATCCTTCTTTAAAAAAGAACATTTCCGTCATGGTGCATACGCTTATATTGTCTTCTATCATTAATATCTTCATTGCTTCCTCCGCTTATCTTGACGCTTTTACTTATAATAGCACCATTTTACCCGGATATTTTCGCGTTTCACAATTGTTAGTTTTTATTTCATCACCCGGAAATAGTTTGTTCATATTTTTTTCATACATTTCCCCTACTATATACATATCGGATAACCGGTTCTAAAGAAGGGTGTTTTTACAATATATGACACCCGCATGGGGGAACAGACATGAACTTTATTAAAAGAGCCTTTTGGAGCATGAAGGCAAAAAAGGGAAAAACGTTTATGCAGCTGGTTGTGTTTTCAGTGATTTGCATTTTTGTCCTGTCCGGTCTTACGATCCAATCAGCGGCAAAGAAATCAAGCGAACTGGCAAGGCAGCAGCTCGGCGGGAGTGTCACACTCCAGGCTGACCGCCAAAAGCAAATGACGCAGCAGCAAAAAGACGGTGAAAAGAGGACGTTTGAATCAACGCCGATTTCCGTTTCGGATGCCAAGAAGCTTACATCCTTACAGCATGTTAAAAATTACAACTTTCTCACGACAGCGTCAGCAAACGCAGAAAGCTTTGACGCGATAAAAAGCTCAGGCGACTCAGCCGATAACAGTTCCGGCGGAAGACGTTTTCAAGGCGGCGGAAGACAGATGATTTCAGCGGACATTTCGGTCGAAGGCGTGCTCTCTACGGTGTTGCTTGATGATTTCACAGGCGGGAGCTCAAAAATCACTGACGGCCGCGCCATCACAAAAGCAGATGCGGACGCAAAAGTCGCCGTGATTAATGAAACGCTGGCAGATCAAAACAAGCTGAAGGTCGGCGGCTCCATTACGGTTTCCTCAGCAACGGATGATTCTGTGAAAACGAAGCTTAAAATTGTGGGAATCTATAAAACAACATCATCAGGAGACGATCAGGCAGAGCATTTTTCATTCTTAAATCCTGACAATAAAATCTATACGCCTTACACCGCCGCGGCGGCGTTAAAAGGGTCTGATAACAAAAACAAAATCAGCTCAGCCGTTTATTATATGGATGATGCAAAATATATTGATTCATTCGTTGCGGCTGCGAAAAAAACATCTATAGATGATAAAACCTACACGCTGACGACAAATGATCAGGTGTATCAGCAAATGGTCGGCCCGATTGAAAATGTCGCGTCATTTTCTAAAAATGTGGTGTACCTTGTATCCATCGCGGGCGCGGTCATTCTCGGGTTGATCGTGATGATGTCGATCAGGGAACGCAAGTATGAAATGGGTGTCTTGATGGCGATCGGCGAAAAGCGCCGGAAGCTCATCGGACAATTCTTAACGGAAATTCTGATTGTCGCGGTTATCGCCATCGGGATCGCATCCGTCACGGGCAGCCTTGTGGCGAATCAGCTGGGAAATCAGCTTCTTTCCCAGCAGGTCAGCTCAGCCGATAATTCACAGCAGCAAACAAGCGGCTGGGGCAGCGGAGAAATGCCGCGGGGAGGCGGCATGTTCGGTCAGCATTCATCCGGTGCAGATGTCATCAGTACAATGCAGGTAAACGTTTCGCTGAATGACCTTCTGATTCTCGGCGGGATCGGCGTCGCAATTGCCGTCATCGCCACATTACTGCCGTCTGTATCAGTCATGCGGCTTCACCCTAAAACGATCCTGACCAAGCAGGAATAAGAGGAGGCAGCATAATGAGCCTATTAACCTTTCAACAGACTGGCTACTGGTACCAAGATAAATCACAGCCGCTGTTTCAGGATATAACGATCAGCTTTGAAAAAGGGAAGTTTTATACAATTGCCGGCGCCTCCGGAACGGGAAAAACCACGTTTCTGTCTCTGGCGGGCGGCCTTGACACACCTAAAGAGGGAAGCATCCTTTATAACGGCGAAGACATCTCCAAAATCGGATTAACCAAATTCAGAAATCAATATGTCTCTATCGTCTTTCAATCTTATAATCTGATTCCGTATATGACGGCGCTCCAGAACGTCACAACGGCGATGGAGATTACCGGATCTAAGGAGAAAAACAAAGATGCGTTCGCGCTCAGCATGCTGGATAAAGTCGGCATCACCGAACAGCAGGCCCGTCAGCGGGTGCTGACATTAAGCGGCGGACAGCAGCAGCGCGTTTCAATTGCGCGGGCTTTCTGCTGTGACACGGATTTGATTTGCGCGGACGAGCCGACGGGAAACCTCGACGAAGATACGTCAAAGGAAATCGTCCGGCTCTTTCAGGATCTGGCGCATAAAGGCGGCAAATGCGTCATCATGGTTACGCACGACGAACAAATTGCCAAAGTGTCTGATATCAACATCCGCTTATCAAGAGGAAGTTTCACAGTAAAAGAAAACGGCACGGCCGTGTCCTGATACCGCGCCCCTGCCAGCGCAGACAGGGGCGCACCCTATATCCCCCTATTCAATAGAAGTGAACGTAAAAAAAGCGAGGGCTGCATCCCCTCGCTTTTTTATTTATATCAGCTGTAAATAGCGTTCAATATTTGATTGATCGGCTGCTTTGATCAATTCTTCCGCCTTTTCCTCTTCCCCCGGCAAAGCGAGCCGGAGTTTGTCTTCAATGTCTTTTTCAGAAAGACCGTTTCCCGGTGCTCCCTTCGGACAGTCGATACGTGTTTCATAGACATGATTGCCGGAAGCCGTGACCCGTACAATTGTAAAACGGCCCTTCGGAACGGCGTTGTCAGCCGGCTGAATTTGATCATCATAGCTTCGGTGAATTCTCGCAAACCCCTTTTGAAGGGATTCGGGAATCGGCTCTGAGGTGAAGTGTTTTGCTGAAAAATCTTTACCGTGCAGAGCCAGGGCAATCACATATTCCACACTGAAGCGCCCCGCTTCGCCTGTTTTCGGGCGCCGTTCTGTCAATGCGGCATCCCCGCCCGGCGGATAAATAACGTCGGTCCGTTCCATTTGGCCGAAAGTGAGACCGTGCTCCGCCTTCAGCTTGAGAATGGCGTCCGCCGCGTGATGGGCCGCCGAACAAAACGGATAAACCTTAAACCAAAGCCCCGGGCTCACAATCCGCCAAGGTTTTCCCCACCCGTTTAAAAGCACGGTTTCTGCCCGTGCAAGATCGCCGTACAGCCCGAAGAAGCCTTTCTCCCCGTCAAGCGCATGATCCGACCCGCCAAAACCGGCCTTCGCAAGCTTTACGGCGAACAACCCGGCTTGAGCGGCCAGTCCGGCATGAAGCGGCTTCATTTCTGTCCCGAACTGCACCCGCATGCCTCCGGAACGGGCGGCCGCAAATCCGATCGCTTTTTGCAATTCGTTTTGATTGAGGTTCTCCGCGAAACCGACGGCGCAGGCCGCCGCAATCGCGCCTAACGTTCCCGTATTGTGCCAGCCTTTCTCGTAATGGTGTCTTCCCGCTGACTGACCGAGCCGCGCCATCACTTCGATGCCTGTCACGTAAGCACCGAGAAAACGGCTTTCGTCTATATGGCCGGATGATGCCGCTGCGATTAGAGCCGGAAGGATGACCGCGCTCGGATGTCCTCTTACATCAGAATGAACATCGTCAAAATCAAGCGCATGAGCGATGAATCCGTTAATCAGCGCGGATTGGGACGGCGTTGCTTTTTGATTTCTGCCGATAAGCGGAGCTGTCGGCGTCCCGCCTTCTTCTTCGGCCAGTTTTATCAGCTTCTCAATGCCTTTATCCCGTCTCCCGGCAAAGGCTGCCGCTGTAAAATCAAGCAGGCCTTTGCGCGCTTCTTTCATCGCTTCGGCGGATGTTTCCGGTACAGACGACATGACGGCCTGAGCAAGCCCGGCCGTCAGATGTTCCGTATTCATTCCGTCTGCTCCAATACATTGACGGCCAGCCGGGCGAAAAACTCAGCCGCTTGCGGGAGTGCTTTTTCGTCGAGTGTGAAGGCCGGATGGTGCCATTCTTCCGTTCCGTTTGTTCCCATCCAGACGAAGAAGCCGGGGATTTTTTCTTGATATAACGCGAAGTCTTCCCCGCCGGGAGACTGTTCTGCCCGAACCGTTTGAAGCCCGAGATCTTCAGCCGTCTGTTCCGCCGCATGGATGAAACGGGCGTCGTTCATCACTGACGGAAGGTAAGGATACCAGCGGAATTCGGCTTCTGCTCCGAATCCGGCCGCGATTCCTTCGGCAACCCGCTTCATATGTTCCGGAACAGCGTCACGCGCTTCTTTTTGAAACGTCCGGACGGTGCCTTCCATTTCAACATGGTCCGGGATGACATTCCAAGAGCTGCCGCCTTGAACTCTTGTGATGCTGACGACGGCATTGTGAAGCGAGCTGATGTTTCTGCTGACAACCGATTGCAGGCCGCCGATGATCTGCCCTGCCGCCTGAATCGGGTCAATGCTGTTATCAGGGATTCCGGCGTGGCCGCCTTTTCCTTTAACAGTGATTTCAAAGCGGTCCACACTCGCCATCAGCGGGCCTTCTTTCAGGCCGACCGTGCCGACGGGGAGGTCGGGTTTGTTATGCATGCCGAATATTGCCGATACACCGTCAAGCGCGCCGGCTTCAATGACCTGTCTCGCTCCGGCGGCGATTTCTTCCGCGGGCTGAAAAATAAACCGCACCGTTCCTTTCAGCTCGTGCTTTCTCTCATTTAATAAGAAAGCCGTGCCGAGAATAGATGCCGTATGGAAGTCGTGGCCGCAGGCATGCATGACGCCGCTGTTTCGCGAAGCAAACGGAAGGTTTGTTTTCTCTTCGATCGGCAATGCGTCAATGTCCGCTCTGACGGCGATGACGGGGCCGGTTTTGTCTCCTTTGATTTCGGCGATCACTCCGGTTTGAAGTTTCGGAACATCAACAACCGTGATACCCTCTTCCTCCAGCCAGCGGCGGATTTTATTCGTCGTTTCGTATTCCTCGCCTGACAGCTCAGGGTGTTCATGAAGGTCGCGGCGGATATTGATTAAACGTTTGTTTAATGATTCATACGTTTCTCTTGCCATTTCTTCTTCGTCCCTTCCTATACAAGCTCAGCAGGCTCTCCCACTTGCTTTATGAATTTTTTCGTCCGTTCGTTCTGCGGATTGTCAAACAGCTCTTCCGGTGTTCCCTGCTCGATGATGCGTCCGTCCGCCATAAAGATGACCTGGTCGGCCACTTCACGCGCAAAAGCCATCTCATGTGTGACGATGACCATGGTTGTCTGTTTTTCGGCAATTGATTTGATGACTTGAAGCACACCGGCTACAAGCTCCGGGTCAAGGGCCGAAGTCGGTTCATCCAGTAAAATCGCGTGAGGATCAACGGCCAAAGCGCGAGCAATGCCGATCCGCTGCTGCTGCCCGCCTGACATCGTAATCGGGTAGCTGTCCGCTTTTTGCTCTAAACCGACTTGCCGCAATAGATCCATACCGATCTGTTCCGCTTCTTTTTTCGGTTTCTTTTGCGCGGTGATCAGCGCTTCTGTCACGTTTTGCAGCGCGGTTTTGTTTTTGAACAGGTTGTAATTCTGAAACACCATCGCCGTCTGCTGGCGAAGCTTGTGTACGTCTTTGCGCGAATAGGACGCTGCATTCAGCTTGGCATCACCGATTTCAATGATGCCGTCATCCGGGCGCTCCAGCAGATTCAGGCAGCGGAGGAGCGTTGATTTTCCCGAGCCGGACGGGCCGATAATGGCCGTGACTTCGCCGCTTTTGATCTCAAGATCGATCCCGTCAAGTACGGTAAGGTCTTTAAATGCTTTTCGAATATGTCTGACTTGTATCATCCTGAGCCTCCTCCTATGTGCGATAAGGCTTGCTGATCGCCCGTTCGAGCAGATCCTGCAGCACGCTGTAAATAATCGTAAGAATCCAGTACATGATCGCAACGGCTAAATACGTCTCAAAATATTTGAGGTTGCCTGATGCGTACATTTTTCCTTGGGCGAACATCTCCATCACTCCTAATGTAAAGGCGAGCGATGTTTCTTTTAACAGGCCGATAAACGTATTTCCCGTTGCGGGAAGCGCGTTTCTGACGGCCTGCGGGAAAATGATCCGTCTGTACGCCTGTGATTTTGTCATTCCGACGGACAGGCAGGCTTCAAGCTGCCCCTCATCGACTGAGTTGAGCGCGGCGCGGAAAATTTCAGCGAGGTAGGCGGCATTTTTCAGGCTTAGCCCGATAATCGCCGCCGTTAACGCCGTCATCTTGCTCATTCCTGGGAACAGCTGAGGCAGGCCGTAATAAATTAAGAAAAGCTGGACGAGCGTCGGCACGCCCCGGAAAAATGAAATATACACCTTTGACAGCTGGTGAAGCACAGGAATACGATTTTTTGTGATAAGCGCTAATATAAGGCCGCCGATCACGGCAAATACCATGGCCGCGACGGCCATTAGTAATGTGATCGGCAGGGCTTCGATTAACGCGGGAAAAGCTGAAAACATAAATCCCCAATCAATGCTGTTCATTCTCGATTTTCACCGCCGTTTCTTAATGCTTTGCTTCCGTTGTGATATCTTCTTTAAAGTACTTTTCAGACAGCTTTTTCAGCGTGCCGTCTTTCCGCAGTTCTTCAATGGCTTTGTCTACTTTTTTGCGGATTTTATCGTGAGCCGCATCCTTCGCAAACGGGAAAGCGACTTTTTCATAGACAATCGGATCTCCTGCTAATTTCAGAGGCAGGCCGGTCTTTTTGATCTGGGCGATCAGGACGCTGCGGCTGTTTACGTAAGCGTCAACGCGCCCGTAAGCCACGTCTTTCAGCGTGCCTTCTTGTGTTTCATACGTTTTAATGTTGATTTTTTTATCCGGGTCCTTGCTCTCAAGGTTTTTCGCGTGGTTTGAGCCAAGAACGGCCGCCACTGTTTTTCCTTTTAGATCATTGACTGATTTGATGTCTTTGTTATCGTTTTTGACGACGATTTGAGTGCCCGCATACGAATACGGTTCTGTGAAGTTATACGTTTTCTTGCGTTCGTCCGTGACAGCGACCTGGTTTGAGATGGTGTCGAGTTTGCCGGTCTGGAGCTCTCCCATCAGGCCGCTGAATTCAAGCAGCTTCCAGTCCAGTTTCATGTTGATTTTTTTCGCAACGGCTTCCATGACATCCACGTCAAAGCCGGTCAGCTTGCCGTTTTCTTTATATGCGAACGGATAGCTTTGCCCCGTGGCGCCGACATGCAGCACGTTATCGCCGCCTTCGCTTTCTTTGCCGTTACCGCATGCTGATAAGACCGCCAGAAGAGCGGCAGACAGCAGCAAAGCCCATGTTTTCTTCTTCATTGAAATCCCGCCTTTTCCTATTCATATGTTAATCGTGCAATTGTTTTTTTAAATAGATGGTGATGTGCCCTTTTCCTAAATCCTTTTCGCCTGCGCGGACGTAGCCTTTCCGCTCGTACATGCCGATCAGCCACGGATGCTTGTCCGCTGTGCCCAATGATACGAAGGGCGCTTTTAGTGTATCGCGGAGCACTGTATTCTCCAGCCACTCCAGCATGTCTGAGCCCGTCCCTTTTTTTCCGGTTTCAGGGTCGACGGCGAACCACCAAATATGAGGGACACCGTACGGACCGGGATTCGGCCCCCACGGCATCCGCAAAGAAATCGTCGCCACGATACGTCCGTCTTCCTCCAGAACGTAACAGGCGTTTTTTTGTATGTTATTCAAAACGAGCTCTTTATCCGCCGTTGCCGCGGCAAAGTTGATGCCGAGCTTGCGGATCGGTTCATATGCCCTCAGTGTCAGTGAAAGCAGTTCATCAGCGTCCGCTTCCGTTGCGAGCCGGTATCGTTTTGACATGATGAGCCCTCCTTTAATCGGCATATCGGTTTGCCGGTTTTTCCAGTCCGAAATGTTCTCTCAGCGTCGTTCCTTCATACTCTTTTCTGAACACGCCCCGCTCTTGTAAAATCGGAATCACTTTGTCTACAAAAAGAGTGAGACCTTCAGGCAGCAACGGAGGCATGATGTTGAAGCCGTCACAAGCTTGTTTTTCGACCCATTCCTCCATCTTATCGGCAAGCTGTTCAGGCGTTCCGACAAAGATGTGATGGCCTCTTGAACCCGCCACGTATTTGTACAATTCGCGGATGGTCATGTTATCGCGTTTGGCCATCTCCTGAACGAGCTTGAACCGACTTTTAACGGCATTTGATGCTTCCGCATCCAATTCAGGCAGCGGGCCGTCAAGCGGGTAGGCGGAAAGATCGACGCCGCCCAGATAGTTTTGCAGAATGTTCAGGCCGACAGACGGAATGATGAGGTCTTGAAGCTCTTCATATTTGGCCCGCGCTTCTTTTTCGGTATCGGCGATAACGGGAAAAATCCCCGGCATAATCGCGATTTTTTCAGGATCCCGGCCGTAAGAAGCCGCTTGTTCTTTAATAGATTGATAGAATTCCTGCGCGGATTCCAGATGATTTTGCGCGGTAAAAATGACCTCCGCGGTTTTGGCTGCCAGCGCCTTTCCGTCTCCTGATGAGCCAGCCTGAATAATGACCGGGCGTCCTTGAGGTGTGCGGGCGACATTCAACGGCCCTCTCACTGAAAAATAGGTTCCTTTATGATTCAATTCATGCATTTTGTCTTTTTCGAAAAATGTCCCTGACTCTTTGTCGCGGATAAAGGCGTCTTCCTCCCACGAATCCCATAATCCTTTGACGACTTCCACGAATTCTTCCGCGCGCTGATATCTGAGATGATGCTCAAGATGCGTTTCGCCGCTGAAATTAAGCGCGGTCGCTTCAATTGATGATGTGACGACATTCCAGCCCGCGCGGCCGTTGGAAAGATGATCCAGCGATGCAAATTGTCTCGCGATATGGAACGGTTCGCTGTATGTGGTAGACGCGGTCGCCGTCAGACCGATGCGGGATGTGACCTGAGCCAGCGCCGACAGCAGGGTAAACGGCTCAAAGCGCGTCAGCACATTCGGATGCGATTTGCTGTCTATTGATAAACTGTCCGCCAAAAACAGCATGTCCAATTTCCCCCGCTCCGCTGTTTTCGCCAGTTCTTTGAAATAATCCAAATTCATGCTCGCGTCCGCCGGCGCCTCAGGATGTCTCCAAGAGGCGACATGATGGCCGGTGCCTGCGAGAAACACACCGAGTTTGATTTCTTTTTTCTTTGTCATGACGATCTCCTTCTATAATGAAATACGGTGCGGAACATATTAACACCACTAAACCTATATTTCCTATTAAATTTATAAGAATAAATCAAAATGTACAATTGTCAGGCAAGTTTGTCAATGCATTAAGAAAAAAATCATGATTTTAAAAATAACCCGGCGCACCGGCCGGGTTATTTCTTCGAAACTGTATAGACGCTCCCTTTGACTTTTTTCTTGATGACGGCAATGATAAGCAGCAAGACGGGGAACAGCACTTGAAAAGGAAGATGAATATAGATCGGGACAATTTTTAACCCTTCGTTCATGTGTTCCGACAAATTGCTTGCGATGCTGATGGAGAGAATCAGCACCCCCAACCCGACCGGGAAGGCCAGCTGGGACGGATTTTTTTCTTTAAACAGCGTGGACACGCCCACGACTACCGCATATGTAAAGAGGCTGACTTTGAAAAAACCGCCGATGACGAGCACGAGCATGAAAAAGACATCCAGCCGGTCTAAAAACTCTTCCACTTTAATCGTCTGTATGGTGCTCAGCAGCGGAAATTGAGAGCGGAGCATTAAGTTGACGTCAAGCACACAAATATTAATCGCCACTGACATCGCCAAAAACAGACCGCTGATGATAATTGCAAGAAACCCTGTTTTCTTCACCTTTTTCCGATCTTTTAAGTAGGGGAATATCATGACAAACACGATCAATTCACCGAAAGGGATGAACATGGTCTGTTTAAATACGGAATAAATGACCGTCCCCATCCCGTCCGCTAAAACAGGCTGGAGAAATCTCAGGTTTATCGTACCGGAGCTGATAATGAGGATCAGCCCGATGGCCGTCAGGAAATACATAATGCTAAACAGCAGCTCGCCGGCTCTCGCTATGACTTCAATTCCCTTTCTGACCGCAAATATCGCGGCGAGCATCAGCATGCCATTCACAATTAGAAGGGGCGTGTCCTGATATGCGAAGGTGACAAGCATTTCGCCAAAATCCCTCAATATGCGGGCGGCGATGTAAGCAAAATAGAGAATATAAAGAAGAGAGACCGCCCAGCTCAGATGCCTGCCGATCAGTTCGGTCATGTAATCTCTCGGAGAGGACTCAGGAAAATATTGATACAGCGCCTGATATACGTAGAAAAGTCCGAGACCGGTAACGCACCCGAGAAGCACGGACAGCCATGCATCCCGCCCCGCCATCGTGCCCGGCGGGATCAATAACGAACTGCCCAATTCAAACAAAATGATCATCACAAACAGCTGGCGTGTGCCGATTTTCGCATTTTCCATACGCTTCGCTCCTTTCTCCTCAAATCAATCGTGATCAAGCTTGTCTGAGAGAGGGTTATTCCGCAAGCCCGTTCTTCTGATAATGACTTCCGTTTTTACGTCCACGGGGATGTTGGGGAAAATTTCTTCATCCCATTTCCCTTCGAGCTTTTTCCATTTGTCCGGATGTTTCCGATAGATCAGGTCTCCGAACCCGACGAAATCATTCTTATGGGCTTTAATATCTTCAAGTGATTTGGTGATATCTCTATCAAGCTGCGTGCTGAGCGCCTTTTGCATGACCATGATCACTTTCGGATCAGACAGATGGAAAGGGTATCTGACAGCGTCCACCAGCCCTTCAACCTGAGCACGAACGTGAATATGCGGTTTTCCGTCCTGAAAAGTAGCCGTCACCTTTGTATTCTGACGGGTGACCTGCAGACTGATTGCATGCTTCACGTTCTTCCAATCCGCATTGATAAACGTATGCTTGATTTTGTTCAGCAGCCATACCGCGCCGACACTGTCGTCATCCTCAATCCAATAATCCAGTCTCCCATCCTTTTTGAACACTGCCAGTCCGTCCGCTGACAGCACCGCTTTCGGTTCAGTCGTCTGCGTATTTTCCATCGTAGGGCCGGCTTTATCGTCTCCGTGCATTTCATAACCCGGAATAAACGGCGACCCGGTCGGAGAAGCAAGATCAATCAGAACGTCCTGAAGGCTTGTTTTCACGACTCTGCCGTATTGTTCCTGTGTGAAACTGAGCGTCTTGTTCACTTTATTGGAAGGGATTTTATCAATCGGCGTCAGCACTTTAATAATGTCTTCAGCATTGCAATTATGCGCAATAACCGCGGTTGCGGTTGTTCTGAATTCGGTATCACGGTCAAGATTGTCCAGAATAAAATTGAGTCCTTCCTCTTTCGCGAGCTTTTCACTGAACACCACAAGATTCGTATGCGCAAAATAGAGCCTTCTGGACACCTTCATCGAGGCTTTTCTCAAAGCTTCCGTCATATTGTCTCCGGACACGGAATAGACGGAAACCGGCGGCCGGTCTCCCGCTCCGCCGCCCTGCAGGCCGCCGGCTACGTTTCCCGGATTGATAATCTGAAAGTGAAGGACGTATTTTCCCGATTCGGTACGGTCAATACCGATGGCGGAGATTACGGCCAAATCGGTCAGCTCTCTTTTATCCCAGCATCCTGATACAAACATAAGGGAAACCATCGTACAAAGGAGGAGTATCCATTTACGTCTTTTCATTGCCGCCGCCCTCTTCTACATCTTTATTAACCATTCCTCTGGATGTCTCCGGTTTCGGTCTTTGATGTTCTCCTTGGCGCCTGTTGTTTTTCTGCACAAGCAGCCCCGGCCTTTTTTCATCCGCCCATAACGGAGCGCGGAAAATGGAATCCTTCAGCCCGCCCGGGGTCAAAGGAGCGAGCGGGGACATATACGGAAAACCGAACGAACGCAGTCCGCACAGATGGACAAACATCATGATAATGCCCAGAATCAGCCCGTAAAATCCCATGACGGCCGCGATCAGAATAAAGACAAACCGGATCAGGCGCGCAGATATCGCCATGTCAAAAGCCGGAGTCGCAAAGCTGGCAATGGCCGTCAGCGCGACAACGATCACCATGGCCGGGGAGACGATGCCGGCCTGTACAGCAGCCTGGCCGATGACAAGCGCTCCGACTATGGAAACGGCGGAGCCGACCACTCTCGGAAGACGGACGCCCGCTTCCCTGAGAATCTCGAAGGCCACTTCCATCGTCAGCGCTTCAATTACGGCCGGAAACGGCACGGTCTCCCGCTGGGCCGCGATGACGATCAGCAGCTGCGTCGGAATCATTTCTTGATGAAAGGTCGTCGCCGCCACGTAAATCCCCGGCGCCACCAGTGAAATGAAGAAAATCAAAACTCGAAGCAGCCGGATGCTCGTAGCGATATCAAATCGGGAATAATAATCCTCAACCGATTGAAAAAATTGAATGAATAAGGCTGGCGCGATGAGAACAAACGGCGTTCCGTCCACAATAATCGCAAATCTTCCCTCCAGCAGATTCCCCGCCACAACGTCCGGCCGTTCCGTATGATACACAGTGGGAAATACGGAAAACGGCGCGTCTTCAATAAGCTGTTCAATGTAGCCGGATTCCAGAATGCTGTCGATGTCAATGTGCTTCAGCCGTCTGCGGACTTCCTTAACCAGCTTTTTTTCGCAGATTCCGTTAATATACATCAGCGCGACGTCCGTATTCGTTTCGTGCCCGATCTCCATTTTTTCCACCCATACATCAGGATTTTTTACATATCTGCGGATCATGGAAATATTGGTTTGCAGGGATTCAGTGAATCCCTGCCGCGGTCCGCGGAAGGACACCTGGGTGCTCGGTTCTTCAATGGACCGTTGCTCTCCTCCTTCCGTGCTGGCGATCAGCGCCTTGTCAGCCCCGTCGACAAAAATGAGCGTGCTGCCCGCCACCAGCCCGGCATAAAGGCTTTTCCATTTCTCTTCCTCTTTTACTCCGCCGATCGCAAGCGTTTTTTCATATATCAGGCAGACCGCCTGTTCCGGCTGAACGGACGGGATGTCAATTAAATCCTCCAGCAGGGATTGGCTGACAAGCTGCTCGTCTACCAAACCGGCGATATACACGATCGCTGCCGGAAGCTCTTCTTTTCCGATTTTCAGCCGGCGGATGACGACATCGGCACTGTTGCCGAATCTCTCAGACAGCTTCTTCATATTTTCCTTTAAGCTGATGGAGATCGGCTCTTCCCGCTCTTTGTCTGATTTGGTTTCCGCTTCTTTTCTGTCTTCATTGTCACCGTTCTTTTGATCGTCTTTTTTTCGTTTCTTCTGCTTAAAAAATGGCGGCATATCGCAAAAAACCTTTCCTTGTTTTTTTCATATTCTTCCTGTACGGCAAAAGATTATGCACGGCGGATAGTCTGTATAAGTTTTGCGTAATCGAAAAGGATAAAAAGGGAGAGTGATGCGCATGAAAATATTGGGAGTTTCAATTTTTTTGCTGGCTTCCTGTCTGATGATTTCGATAGGAATGGATATGCTGCAAGGATTCAGTCTCTATGGAGCGGTTCGAAACAACCTGTCCGCTTTTAAATTGATGACCTTCTCAGAATGGCTGATGCTGTTTTTCTTCGCCCTCTTTTTAATGAAAGAAATGCTGGCTTTATATAAATCAGGTAAAAAAGATGCCTGACAGGCGCACGTCTGTATGGTGTCAAAAAAGAACACATCCCTCCCTTTGTCGGAGTTCATGTGTTCTTTTTATTTTTCCGGCGGGGATTGTTTTCAGATGACGATATTTCCGATTTCCGTATCTGTCGTGTGTTTCACAATGACGCCTTTGATAATGCGATTGCCGATGATTTTGGTGCTTGCCGAGGAACTGGTTTGGATGGCGGAAGCAGAAGCGGCGGAAAGGTTGTTGATGGTATTGCCCGAAATGAGGGAATTGGAGGCACCGTTCAAATAAATGCCGATCGGGCTGCCCGCCGTTCGGTTGATCGTGATCGTATTGTCTATGACTTCATGCGTGCCTGAGTTCAGATACACGGTAACGATAAGCGGTGATGATTCAAAGCGGTTGCCGATGACAGAGGTTCCTGAGGTTGTTGAACTGAAAATGGGGTAGTTTTTGTAGCTTTTGAAGAGATTTCCCTTGATGACAGCCCTGGCGTCATTTGTAACAGATACGGCATAGGACTCCGCGGCGCCCTGAAACGCATTCGGGATGAGCGTATTTCCTTCAATGACGGCATTTCCGCCTGTGACCCATATGCCCCGGCTGAATGATTTCAGCACATTCTGTTTTACGGTGATATTGCCGGCTGACATGCTGATTCCGTCTGTTACCTGATTCAGTGTGTTATTCATAAAGACGGCGTTGTCCGAGAGCGTCGCCCGCATCCCCGTGCTTCGTCTCGTTTCGGAACGTCCGTTTTCAATGATATTGCCGTCAACGGTCACATCTTCCGCCTGATAGACGGAAATACCCGCATTTTCAAATTGATTGATTTTGTTGTGAGTGACGAGGACGCTTTTTCCTCTTACATCTATTCCCGTGGAAAAACCGGTAATCAGATTGTTGGAAATGACGGCATTGCTGCTGTCCTGCCCTTGGGAGACACCTTGTCCGGCGATTCCGGTCCTTGAGCCGCCGTTTGACCAAAAGAGAACATTCCCGGAAATGACGGTATGTGCGCTGTATCCGTAGCTGATTGTGTTGTCGGAATGATTTCCTTCAATTAACACATGATATCCGTTAAAGTTGGTGACTGAGCTTGCGGCGTTTCCGTAAAAGAAGTTGTTTCGGATGGTGATGTGAAGAGCCTCTTCATAATCAACATCGCCTTCTCCGTACGATTCAATGTCGATTCCGAATTTCGGAGCCGTTCCGTTCCCTTGCCCGGCGTCTTCGATCACGCATTCTTCCACCGTGATGGTATTGCAGCCGGTGATTGAAATGTTGTTCCGTCTTGACTGCCTGATCTCACAGCGGCGGATGGTCACACGTTCTGATGTTTCGTAATCACTGTTTGTTTTTAAACCCAGCGGGCTGACAATAATGCCGTCTCCCGTAAAATTCGATATTTTCACATTTTCGATCAGCACATTGCTGCTGCCTTCAATACAGATGCCAAACCCCCATTCATGAGTCGACCGTAATGGAACATTGGTATACGTGTGTTCATCCCGTTCCCCGATGATGCGGCCGCCGGTGATGGTGACATTTTCCCGCCTGCCTATATAGAAAGCCGAATAACCCCAGGAGCTGTTCGGCGACACTTTAATCGTGCATTCCGGATCCATGATGATGGAGAGATGGCTCGGCACATTAATTCCCGCGTTCCTAAACGGCTGGCTTTTGTCACCGCCAAGCGTGCCGTTGATTTTATATGTTCCGGGCGGAAAAAACACCGTATGACTGCCCTCGCTGACGGCCTTGGCCAGGCATTGATTGATGGCGGCCGTCACATCGGCAGTCCCGTCTGCTGCCACACCGCAATCCGTTATATCTAAAATACGATTCGGCAAGTAATAATCTCCTCCTTCCTCTCTTATTTCATCCTATTCCGTCATAATCCGCTCCGCCTGTACATACTTTAAATTTTATTAAAAAAGTTTATATAGATAGTTTAGTCAGATTATATGACAAAATAAGCCATTGGAATTAGGAAAATCCATCTATATTCAACGTTTTAATATCTTTTCATTCTGGAATTTTTTGAATTCAGTATAAATTATATTGACACAAGTATTATATAAGAATATGATTTTTGTAATACACTTTTTTAAGAAAGGGTTGGCTCAGGTGGCATCTATTGAAAAGGAATCTATAACAGAAACTGTGCCGCAACGAGGCTTTTTCGGTCATCCCCGCGGCCTGTTCACACTGTTTTTTACTGAATTTTGGGAGCGTTTCTCCTACTATGGTATGAGAGCTATACTGCTTTACTATTTATACACGGAAGTCGCTCATGGCGGTCTCGGATTTGATAAAACCACCGCAGTTGCCATCATGTCCATATACGGATCTCTCGTATACATGTCGAGCGTCATCGGCGGGTGGCTGGCCGACCGGGTATTCGGTACGGCAAACACCGTTTTTTACGGCGGAATTTTAATTATGTTCGGGCACATCGCTCTTGCCTTCCCTGGCAGCACGGCGGCGTTTTTTACCAGCATGACTCTGATCATTATCGGAACCGGCCTGCTTAAACCAAACGTATCCAGCGTTGTCGGAGCTTTATATACGAAGGAAGACGAGCGCCGCGACTCAGGTTTCAGTATCTTTTACATGGGGATCAACCTCGGCGGATTGCTTGCGCCGCTAATTGTCGGAACACTCGGACAGAAGTACAACTACCACTTAGGCTTCGGATGCGCCGCGGCCGGTATGTTCCTCGGACTGATTGTTTTCGCTCTTACGAGAAAGAAATACCTCGGCAAAGCAGGCTCCAATGTACCGAATCCGATTTCTAAATCATCAGTGATCGGAACGGGAATCGGAATAATCATCGCAGCAGCGATTATCATCGTTCTGATTCAAACCGGCTGGCTGACGATCCAGCGTGTGATTGACATCGTCAGTATCCTCGGCATTGCCATTCCGGTTGTTTACTTTATTGTGATGTTCATGAGCAAAAAAGCGACAAAAACGGAAAAATCACGGCTTGCAGCTTATATTCCGCTGTTTATTGCGGCGGTTATGTTCTGGGCGATTCAGGAACAGGGCGCGACGATTCTTGCTTTATATGCCGATCAGCGCACGAGACTTTCTTTTGCGGGCATACATCTTGAGTCATCATGGTTCCAGTCTCTGAACCCATTATTCATCGTCATTTTCGCACCGGTGTTCGCTTGGATCTGGCTGAAGCTCGGCAAACGCCAGCCTTCAACACCGATTAAATTCGCGATCGGCATTATTCTTGCCGGACTGTCATTTTTAGTCATGGTGCTTCCGGTTATGGGCGGAAGCGGCGAGCTTGTGAGCCCGCTTTGGCTTGTTCTCAGCTTCCTTTTGGTTGTGCTTGGCGAGCTTTGTCTTTCACCGGTCGGTTTATCCGTCACAACGAAGCTCGCGCCTGCCGCCTTCTCAGCGCAGACCATGAGCATGTGGTTCTTAACAAACGCCTGCGGTCAAGCCTTGAACGCAAAAGTAGTCGGTTTGTTTGATAAGGTTTCTGAAGCGGCCTACTTCGGCTCAATCGGTCTTATTTCGATCATTCTCGGTATTATTTTAGTACTTCTTTCTCCTGTTATTAAACGGGCGATGAAAGGCGTACAATAACTAAAAAAGCCTGCGGAACCGTCCGCAGGCTTTTTTTTGTGCGTCTATCGTTTTAATTCCTCAAGCGTTTCGCTCCACCTCTTCAGGACACCTTCCGGCTCGTGAAGACGGATGACCGGTCCGGATGTCAGATCCGCGTATTTCGCCCGATCTTCCTTGACGGTGATCACGCGGCAGCTGAACCGCTCCCTTTCGTATTTCGCCTCTTTCAGCGGCGGAAGCGCCGCACATTCCAATGTCACGTAATATGCGGCTCCTCCGTGCCAAGCGATGAAAAGAGCTTGTCCCGAATGCAGCAGGCTGTTTACGGTCGTCGTGTTTTTCCATAAGGCGAGCCGGAGATTTGTGCGGCTTACAGCCACTATTTCACCGGCGCTGATCATGGCCGCGTGCGGACGGCCTTCTTTTGTCACGGATTGCAGCACAAATGCGTCGTGCTGTTTTTTTTCAAGCTCCGTTCCGTCTAAAAGCGTGTAAAGCGCCGCCGGCAAGTGCTCCGTCAGCATTACGCTTTTCTTTCCGGGACAGCGGGAACATGTGTGGCCGTCTCCGTTTCTTTCGGATCAATTTTAAATGCTGGGTTGAATGCCGCCGGATTGGTGATGCTTTCCGGTTCACAGGATCTCCATGTGAAAAAGCAGGTTTGGCATTGGTATATTTCCCAAGCGCCTTTGACCGGCGATTGGCTGACGGTTTCTCCTTTTTTCGATTCACAGCGCGGGCATGTTTTCATAGCAAACTCATCCTTTCTTATTGATTCATTAAGTCCATCAGTTTTTGTTCCCACTCTTTCGTTGTCAGCGGAGAATCAAGCGGCTGCGAATAATGGCCTCTTGTTTCCGGCGCGACAGGCGTCGTGGCGTCAAGAATCATTTTGTGTGTCATCCCAGCCGGATCGGATCCCGGGTCAAGCGGAAGGACGGACAGGTCAGGAATGATGACTGCGTCGTGTTTCGGATGCATTTTCGTTGAGAGCGCCCACATGACTTGCGGGAGGTTAAACGGATCGACATCCTCATCCACGACAATGACCATTTTGCAGTAGCCGAGTCCGTGCGGCGTCGTCAGGGCGCGCATGCCGACCGCCTTGGCAAAGCCGCCGTAGCGTGTTTTCGTTGAAATGATGGCGATCAGGCCGTGCGTATACATCGCGTTGACGGCGACGATTTCGTTCGGGTAGGCTTCCTTCAGCTGCTGGTAAAGCGGCACGCACGTATTAATGCCGATCATATAATCGCACTCCGTCCACGGCATGCCTAAGTATAAATGTTCAAAGATCGGATTGTTTCTATGATATACCCGTTTGATTTTGATGACCGGCATGCTGCGGCCGCCTGAATAATGGCCCGTGAACTCACCGAAAGGGCCTTCGTATTCCCGTTCTCCCGCAAGGATCTCTCCTTCCAGAACAACTTCGGCGCCCCAAGGAATGTCTAAATCGGACAGCTTAGATTTGACGATTCTGTAGGGCTCCCCTTGAATCGCGCCGGCCATTTCATACTCGGATTGATCGTATAGCAGCGGAGTTGACGCGGCCGTCGTAATCACCGGCTCACAGCCGAGCGCGATTGTAACAGGAAGATTGACGCCGCGTTCTTCAGCCTGGCGAAGATGAATCGCAATATCATGCTGAGGCACCGGCTGAATGCCGAGGCGGTCTTTTCCCTTCACCTGCATTCTGTAAATGCCGACATTCTGCTTGCCGAAATTGTCCGGATCTTCAAGATCGCGGGAAATGACGCACGCTTTATCCAAGTAATACCCGCCGTCCCCCTGGTTGATTCTGAATAGCGGAAGGATGTCAAAAAGGTTGATGTCCTCAGTAATTTCATTTTCATGAAACGGCGCGGTTTCTTCACGTTTGACCGCTACCGGGAATGAATCGTACCGTTTGGCGAACTCAAAGAATTGTTCTTTTACAGGCGTATCTTTCGGCATGCCCAGCATCATCGCGTGATTCGGCCATGAGCCGATGACATTCAGGGCGACCTGCGCATGGTGATGTCCGTAAATATTGTTAAACAAAAGCGCGGGGGTTTTATCCCCGAGGTTGCTGGCTGCACGCGCGGCGGCGCCCAGATCCGGCTCCGGTTTTACCTCTTCGTTGACTGTCAGCAGCTGCCCTTCTTTTTCAAGAGCGGCGAGAAATTCCCTAAAATCCTGATAGGCCATTATCAGATTCCTCCTTTTTGTTTTTCAATTCCGTACCACCGTTTCGCTTCCGGCAGACGGATCCCAAACTGGTCGAGCGTCCGGAACACGATGTGGTCGATCAATTCGTCCATGTCAGCCGGCTTGTTGTAAAAGGCCGGCATCGGCGGAAGAATGACGGAACCCATTTTTGTAAGCGCTAGCATATTTTCTAAATGAATTTGGCTGAGCGGCGTTTCTCTTGTCAGCAGCACAAGTTTTTTCCTCTCTTTCAGGATGACGTCTGCCGCTCTTGTCAGCAGATTGTCAGCCATTCCGGTGCGGATGCTTGCAAGTGATTTCATGCTGCACGGAGCGATGATCATCCCGTCCGTTTCAAACGAGCCGCTTGAAATCGCCGCCGCCTGGTCTTTGTGAGAATACGTATAGGACGCCAGTTTCTCGACATCTTTTAACGTATAATCGGTTTCATGTGTGATGGTGACATTTGCCCAAGGTGACACGACAAGATGGGTTTCGATCTCCGCGGCTTTTAAATATTCTAAAAGCCTGATCCCGAATATGGCCCCCGTAGCCCCGGTCATTCCGATGACGAGCTTCATATTGACCCTCCTTTACGCTTGAAATATGGTGTCAAAACCATCATACTCCTGATATATCCATATGAAAAATATTCGTTAAATCTATGTATCATACTTTAAAGGTATAAAATAAAGGAGCGTTGTTCATGGATATCAGGCAATTGCGTTATTTCGTCACCATCGCCCAAGAGCAGAAAATCACGACGGCCGCCAAAAAGCTTCATATGGCGCAGCCGCCGTTAAGCAGACAGCTGAAACAGCTGGAAGATGAATTGGGCGTCATCCTGTTTGACCGCAATAAAAAGAAACAAATGACCCTTACATATGAAGGAAATGTCTTTTTGAAAAGAGCAAAAGAGATTCTTCATAAGTTTGAGGACGCCATTATCGAGGTACAAGAGCTGAAGGAGGAAGTGGCCGGCACGCTTGCCGTAGGGTCAACCATTTACTGTGCCGCGCTCATGCTTGAAAAAGTGTCACAGATGAAAGAACGGTATCCGCATCTCACCTTTAACATTTGGGAAGATGAACCCGTCTCACTGCTGGAGCTATTGGAATCCAGACAGATTGACGCCGCCGTCACCACCACCTTAATTAAAAACGATGGCATTGAATCGAAGGAACTTGAAGACATTCCGTGCGTCTTGGTGCTGTCCGAGCATACGAAACGTCTGTGCGGTGAAACGATTAAGCTGAATGATATCGCCTCTTTGCCTCTGATCCTTTTGCGCACCGTCAATGGAAGGGGTGTGTATGATCAAGTCCTCCATGTTTGTGAACAGTACGATCTTGACCTACGGGTTGTCTGTGAATGCCATGATTCCGCGACGCTCTTGAGCCTCGTATCATCAGGATTCGGCGCCACGATTCTGCCTTTGACGATGATTCCCGTCCATATGCGTTCGCATGTCAAAACGGTTATCATCGAGGACAACCCGTTTGTCATGACGCCGGCCGTCATCTGGAGAAAAGACAGCTATCTCCCGAAGCCGGTCAGACAGTTTTTGGAATTATTTTGATCGTGAAACACGGAGATTTCACACTCATGAAAACCAATTACTTGACTCATACTAAAAAAAAGTTATCCTTTACAATTGGGAGCTATTTTTTCTCAATAAAACTACTCAGAAAAGTGGGGAATAAAGAAGATGAAAAAAGCATTGTTCGCTTTATTCATGATGGTCAGCATCGCGGTGCTTGCAGCCTGCGGAAACTCACAGGGCAGCGGATCTAAGTCAAAAGACAGCGATCTTTGGGCTTCTGTCAAGAAAAAAGGCGTACTGACCGTCGGTACAGAAGGAACGTACGAACCGTTTACCTTCCATGATAAAAAGACTGATAAACTGACCGGATATGATGTGGAAGTGATTCAAGAAGTCGCGAAACGTCTCGGTCTGAAAGCTGACTTCAAAGAAACGCAATGGGACAGCATGTTTGCCGGTTTAAACTCGAAACGGTTTGACGTCGTCGCCAACCAAGTCGGCAAAACAGGCCGTGAGAACCAATATGATTTTTCTGATAAATACACAACGTCAAATGCTGTCGTCGTGACGAAAAAAGACAGCACGATTGCGAAAGAAGCTGATGTCAAAGGAAAAACAGCGGCTCAATCATTAACAAGCAATTACAATAAATTAGCGAAAGATGCCGGAGCGAAAGTTGAAGGCGTTGAAGGCATGGCGCAATCCCTTCAGCTCATTCAGCAGGGCCGCGCTGATCTGACTTACAACGATAAACTTGCCGTACTGAACTACTTAAAAACGTCCGGCAATAAAAACGTGAAAATCGCGTTTGAAGCAGGCCAGCCGCAACAGACATATTTCGCATTCCGAAAAGGAAGCGGCGAACTTGTGACTCACGTCAACAAAGCGTTAAAAGACATGAAAGAGGACGGGACTCTTTCTAAAATAGCTAAAAAATGGTTCGGCGAAGATGTTTCTAAGTAACATGCCCGAGCCGGTGATTGCGGCAGCCATTCCTTGGGACCTGGTGCAGCAGTCATTCTGGCCGATTCTTTCCGGGGGAATCTATTACTCGATTCCCCTTACTATTCTTTCCTTTATTTTCGGAATGATCATCGCGCTGATTACGGCGCTCGCCAGAATGTCAAATATGAAACCATTGAGATGGGTGTTCAGCGTATACGTATCAGCAGTGCGCGGCACTCCTCTTCTCGTTCAATTGTTCATCATTTTTTATCTGTTCCCGACCTTTAATATTACGCTGGACCCTTTCCCAAGCGCAGTCATCGCATTTTCATTAAATGTGGGCGCCTATGCTTCTGAAATCATCCGGGCATCTATTTCATCCGTGCCGAAAGGGCAATGGGAAGCCGGTTATACGATCGGCATGACCTATCGCAAGACATTGTTCCGCGTGATCCTGCCGCAGGCGTTTCGCGTGTCCATTCCGCCATTATCAAATACATTTATCAGCCTGATTAAGGATACATCTCTCGCGTCACAGATTCTCGTCGCGGAGCTGTTCAGAAAAGCGCAGGAGATCGGTGCGCAAAACCTTGATCAAATCTTGGTCATCTATATTGAAGCCGCCTTTATTTATTGGATCATCTGCTTCTTGCTGTCTATCGTACAGCATGTGATCGAACGGCGTCTCGACCGTTATGTGGCCAAATAAGGAGGTTTCGATATGCTTTCCGTCAAAGGATTGAATAAATCATTCGGCCAGAATGAAATTTTAAAAACGATAGATATGGAGATAGAAAAAGGGAAAGTCATCGCCATTCTGGGACCGTCCGGTTCAGGAAAAACGACGCTTCTGCGCTGTCTGAACGCGCTTGAGATCCCCAACCGCGGCGAGCTGGCATTCTCCGATTTTTCTATAGATTTCTCTAAAAAAGTGAAGCAGGCTGATATCCTCCGCCTCCGCCGCAAATCAGGCATGGTCTTTCAGGCGTATCATCTGTTTCCTCACCGCACGGCGCTTGAAAACGTCATGGAAGGACCCATTCAAGTGCAAAAGCGCGACAAGGAGCAAGTCAGAAAAGAAGCGATGGAGCTTCTTGAAAAAGTCGGGCTGAAAGACAAAATGAACTTATACCCGTTCCAGCTTTCCGGCGGTCAGCAGCAGCGTGTCGGCATCGCCCGCGCGCTTGCGATTCAGCCCGAGCTGATGCTGTTTGACGAACCGACGTCAGCGCTTGATCCGGAGCTGGTCGGCGAGGTGCTTAAAGTCATTAAGGATTTGGCGAACGAAGGGTGGACGATGGTTGTCGTCACGCATGAAATCAAATTCGCGCAGGAAGTGGCCGATGAGGTCATCTTCATTGACGGCGGCGTCATTGTGGAACAAGGACCGCCGGCCCAAATTTTTTCCGCGCCGAAAGAAGAACGTACGCAGCGGTTCTTAAATCGTATACTGAATCCTTTGTAGGAGCCGGAGAAGAAGCGAAACACTGATTTCGCTTCTTCTTTTTTTCGGCGTTTATGCTACAATGACAATTAATGAAATGTTATGAAAGAAGGGACCTCTTTGAAGCGGGAATTCGTGATGCGCTGGACGTTTTATTTTGCCGGTCTGTTGATTTTGTCTTTCGGGGTATCTTTAACCATTAAAGGAAAAGCTCTCGGCATCAGCCCTTGGGATGCCTTTCATTATGGGCTTTTTCAGCATTTCGGGCTTTCCGTCGGCCAATGGTCCATCTTGGTCGGCGCGGTGATCGTCGTTTTAACCTGCCTGTTCACGAGGACGCTCCCGAAAATCGGCGCCATCTTGAATATGGTGCTGATGGGAATGTTTATTGATTTCTTTTCGTTTCTGCTTCCTGAGGCGCACGCTTTTTCCTTAGCAGCCGTGTTTTTCTCTTTCGGATTGCTGCTGATCGGCTGCGGCGTCGGGGTTTACGTATCAGCCGGGCTCGGTGCGGGCCCCCGGGACTCTCTGATGATGCTGATATCTGAAAAAACGGGCTGGAACGTGCAATGGGTGCGGAACGGCATTGAGCTGACGGTTCTGGCCGCGGCCTGGACGATGGGCGGACCGATCGGAGCCGGAACGATTATTACGGCGGTTTTGACGGGGCTGATTCTGCGCTTTTCTTTGCCGCAGTCCTCTAAACTGTTAACATATGCGATCTCCGGGCGGGCAACGTCCGTTCATTAAAAACAAAGCCGAAATGGTTTTGTTTTTTTATTTTCGGACAGCTTGCGTCTGATATGATAGGATGGTTTTGACAATATTTGCAGACGGAGGATCTGGACATGAAGATTTACGGAGTATATATGGACCGGCCGCTTTCTCCGGAAGAAGAAGATCGGATGATGGCGGCCGTGTCCGCCAATAAGCGGGAAAAATGCCGGCGCTTTTACCATAAGGAGGATGCTCACCGCACCTTGATCGGCGATATGCTGATCCGCACCGCCGCGGGGAAGGCTTACGGACTTGATCCGGCCGCGATTTCATTCAGCGTCCAGGAATACGGAAAACCGTATATCCCCGCGCTTCCGGACATGCACTTTAACATTTCCCACTCCGGGCGCTGGGTCGTGTGTGCCATTGATTCAAAACCGATCGGCATTGATATCGAAAAAATGAAGCCCGGCACGATTGATATCGCCAAACGGTTTTTTTCGCCGACGGAATACAGTGATCTGCAAGCAAAACACCCTGACCGGCAGACCGATTATTTTTACCATCTGTGGTCGATGAAAGAAAGCTTTATCAAACAGGCCGGAAAAGGGCTTTCCCTGCCGCTTGATTCATTCAGCGTCCGCCTCAAAGACGACGGCCATGTGTCCATTGAGCTTCCGGACGGACATGAGCCTTGTTTCATCCGCACATATGATGCGGACGAGGAATATAAGCTTGCCGTTTGTGCCGCTCATCCCAATTTTTGTGACGGAATTGAGATGAAAACGTATGAAGAGCTGCGGTAAAAATAGAAAAAGGAGGGTGTCCCCCTCCTTTTTTGTCAGCCTGATATTTCCGCCTGTTTCTGCAGCTGCTTTGCTTCTTGATAAATTTCTTCGAACAGATCCGCGATGTGTTCTTCTTCGACGCATGAAAATGCGATTCGCAAATCCGTCTCATTGATGGATATCGTCCCGATTCCTCTTTTTTCAAGCAATGAGACTCTCAATTCGCCGGCGTTTATATCTTTCAGCCGGACACACATGAAATAGCCCGAGTTAAACGGATAAGGCGTCCATACGTCTTCATAGTGCTTGTTTTCTGCAAGAACGGCTTTTACTTTGTCAGCCCGTTTTTTCATAATGTTATATTTCAGCGATTTTTCTTTCTCGTATTCCGGTGACTGCATTGCCCGCAGCATAAACGTTTGGGAAGGATGCGGGGCGCTTGAAATTGTCCCTCTGATAATCCCTTTTGTTTTTTCCTCGAGCACGCGCAGCGCTTTTTCGCTTTTGGTGCTGTACGTAATAAAACCGACGCGGAAGCCCCACGCGTAATTTTCCTTCGTCGCACCGTCTATTTTCACGCAAAGCACCCGGTCGTGCACTTGGGCGAGTTTGCTGAAGATGGATTCCTGAATGGCCGTTTCATCGTAAAACAGATTGTAATACGCATCGTCTACGAGCACGACAATCTCTTTGCCGGCCTCCGCCGCTTCCAAGATCACGCTGACGATTTCTGACGCTTCCTCTTCTCCCGGCGTATAGCCTGTCGGATTATTCGGGAAATTCAGCACGACAATCGCCTTCTCTTCCTGCTTTTTCAGCAGCTCAGACAGCCCTGCCGCATTAAAACGCCCATCGTGCTGAAAGAGCGGGTACGTCTCAATAGATGCCTTGCGCCGGACACCGAAAATGAAGTTGTAATTCCCCCAATATTTATCAGGGAGAAGGAGCGTATCCCCTTCATTGACGAACAAGTCGGCGGCAATGCTCAGCCCGTGTGTCAAAGCGTTTGTCACGATCGGCGTGCTGATGTCTTTGCCGGCTAATGAAGGATTTTCGAGACGCATTTTTTTCAGCCATTCCTGTCTGAGCGGCTCTTTTCCCTGCGGCGGAGCATAATCGTAGATATCATCGGGGTTATAGGCGGACAATGTCTCTTGAATATGGGAAAAGTGCATGGACTCCCCTTGTGAGGTGGCGATTCCGATCGTGGCATTATACTTTCCGGCCTTGGCTTTCGCTTCCGCTGATTGCGTCAGCACCCCTTTCGGATAAAACAAATCTTTGCCCAAATCAGAAAGCATATGAAGCACGTGCGGGTTTTCTTCAGATAATGTTCTGTTCAGCTCTTTTGCTGCATCATTCATGTACGACAATCCCTTCAAAATTATATTCCATCAAATCATAACATAAAATTTTTGATAAATGAGAAAACGATCGGGCAGATTTTGTTACAAAAAACAGACAGCGAATGCTGTCTGTCATAACCTATAACAATTGGCCTGCAGTGCTCCTGTTAATAATCTCATAGATTCGTTCCGCCACTTTTGCAGTTTCACTTAATATGAACATGTGGCCGTCCGAAAACTCGTGAAATACGGGATTTGCGGCCCATTTTTTCCATCCGTCCGCATCTTTGATACATTTTTTATCCTTCCGCCCGTTAAAAATATGGACGGGTGATTGAATGGTATGAAGATCAGACGGCCGGAAGCTTTCAAGCGCGCGGTAGTCGGATCTGAAAGAAGGCAGGAAAAATGACATGACCTCCTTATTTTCCACTAACTCCTGCGGCATTCCGCCAAGCTCGATAATATGGGCGAGAAATTTTTCATCATCAAGATGAGAAACCTTTTTTCTTTCCGCATGCGGCGGCTGAATGGCTGAGATGATCACGGCCTCAGGGTAAATGCCTTCCCGCTCCAGCTTTTGCGCCAGCCTGAAAGCGACCATGCCTCCCATACTGTGCCCGAACAGCACAAACGGACGGTCAGGACGGAGATTCAGCTCCTGCTTGTACAAGCTGACGAGCTGTTCAAAATCCTCAACGGCGGACATTTGATTTGTCCCGTGTCCAGGCGGTTCCGCGGCAAGCATCTCACATTCACCTTGGAGATAGGTGTGGAGCGGGCGGAATGATGCTGAATAGCCTCCTGCGAACGGAAAACAGATGAGCTGCGTTTTTTCTGTGGTATCGAACGATTTAAAGAGCTGGACCATTAGCGGCTTCCTCCTTTTCTATCGTGAAGTTGTCAGCTTCAGATGTTCATTTCTTAGGAATTCGAGCAAAAATGCCGCATTCCTTTCGAGACATTCACCCTGAAGCATTTCTGCGTGAGTGCCGCAGCCTTTTTTCACACGGTATTCACCTGCCGTAGCTTCCTCCCACGAAGCGAGCCACGGCGGCATCGCAAAGTCCGGTGCTGACGTTAATAGATCTATGTCCGCATTGACGGTGCCGGTGCTGACGGCATGCACGAAATAAGAATAAAATGCATTTGTTTTTTTGGCGAGCCCTTCTTGGACGGCTTCGTTATTCAGTGCTTCATTGTCCCTGTTTACCTTCATCAGCGCCTCGACATCACTTTCTACGGTGCGGCCTTCCAAGTCGCTGACGCCTTGTTTTTTATAGGAATCGACCATGATCAGCCGCTCCACTTTACGTCCTTGGGCTTCAAGCCGTTTGGCGGTTTCAAAGGCGAGCGTGCATCCTGCCGAGTATCCGAACAGCTTGACCGGGCCTTCCGGCTGCAGCTGATTGATCAGCTCTGTGTAGCGTTCGATACGGCTGTCTTCCTCGATAAAATCGAACGCGCAGATTCTATAGCCGGACAGATGTTTTGCCAGCGGCTGGTACATCAGCCCGTAACCGAGAACAGGCGGGAACGCAAACAGTGTGTCAGACTGATTTTTATTCATGATGGTGAGGTCTTTCATCCCTTTTTCTTCACCGTGAATCAGATAATCGGCAATGCCTGCGATTGTCGGCGCTTCGAACAACAGCTTCACCGGGATATCCGTACCGAGCTCTTTTTTAATACGGGACGCAGCCGTCATCGCTTTTAAAGAGTGCCCGCCGAGTGCAAAGAAATCATCATGAATGCCTATCTGCTGTCTGCCAAGAATTTCGGACCAGATGTGTGCAATCGTTTCTTCCGTCGCATTTCGGGGCCCGATCCATTCTTTCGCCAGCTGAGCGGAATCCGGTTTTGGCAGCATCCGTTTATTGACCTTCCCGTTTGTCGTTAAAGGAAGCTCCTCTAAGAAAGTAAAGGTTTGCGGCACCATGTAAGCAGGAAGCTGTTTTTTCAGGTGCCCTTTTACGTCTTCAGCTGAAAGTTGCGCCCGGTTCACGAGGTAGGCGTTGATTGATGCATCTCCAGACTCATGGCGGTCAACAACAACAACCGCATCTTTCACACCCGGGTATTCCTGCAGCTGCTTTTCAATTTCTTCAAGCTCGATCCGGTGCCCGCGTATTTTGACCTGATCGTCAATTCGGCCGGCGTATTCAATCGTTCCATCCGGCAGCCAGCGTGCCAAATCCCCTGTGCGGTAAAGCGTTTCTCCCGGCTTGAACGGGTTTGGGATAAACATTTGCTCCGTCAGATCATGACGGTTCAGATACCCTTTTGATACACCCATTCCGCTGATGCACAGTTCACCGACAGCTCCGAATGGCTGAAGCTGATTTTGCTCGTTAAGAATATAAACACTGGCATTGCTGATCGGCTTTCCGATCGGCAATGAAGAGATGGAATCCGGTAAATCATGCACGACGTGAGCTGTCGCAAACACTGTTCCCTCAGTCGGCCCGTAGCAATTAATGAGCTTGCCCGGCCCCATGATCTTAAGCGCTTTTCTGACGTGAGGCACAGACGCGCGCTCACCTCCGAATAACACGCAGCGAAGCCCCCTCAGCCAATCCTCTCCCGCATCGGTGAGAAGGTTGAAAAGTGCGGTCGTCGCAAACATGACATTGACATTCTCCTGCCGGATCAGGTCAGTCAGCCGTTCTGTATCAAGCAGTGTCTGTTCATCTGCGATAATGAGCCGTGCCGCATTCAGTATTGATGCGTAGAAATCAAAGGTAAATGCGTCAAAGGCGTAATTCGAAACGGATAAGAACGTATCTTTTTCAGAAAATGCCATGTAGTCTACATGCTTGACCAATCCTTGAATATTGGCATGAGTGGTGATATTGCCCTTCGGCTTTCCGGTTGTGCCGGACGTATACATAATATATGCCGGATCATCGGGTTCAATTGCGGCTGCAGGGTCGCTTGCCTGCTCTTCGAACCGTGCAGGATCATCAATGAAGAGTGTTGTTCCTGGATACGGCAGCTGATCCGCTTTTTCTTTCATCTCCTGATGTGTCAGCAGACAGGCTGCCGCACTGTCAGTCAGCATATACGAGATTCGGTCCTCCGGCAGCTTCGGATCAACCGGGAGATAAGCCGCTCCTGCTTTTAATACGCCGAGAATGCCGATCACCAGTTCAAGCGAGCGCTTCGTGTACAACGCGACAACGGAGCCTTTACCCGCACCTTGCTTTTGCAAACGGCGTGCAAGGCGGTTCGCTTCCTCATCTAATTCGCGATAGGAAAGAGTCTGGCCGGAATACGTAAGCGCCGGCGCATCAGGATGAACATTCACCGCCTCTTTGAACCAATCCGTCAGAGGCTTCGCCTGATGGTTTTGAGCAGGCGGGTTTAAGCCTGTAAGCAGAAACTCTCTTTCCTTTTCATCAACAAGACTGATCGTATGAACAGGCTGATCCGGCTTCTGGATGAGCTGCTGAATCGCTGTGAGAAGCTGTGATTTTAAGCGCTGGATAAATGCCTCATCAAACACATTCTCATTATAGGCAAGCTTGATCAGCATCTCGTCTCCCGGGGAAGCCATCAGGTTGAGATCATAATTCGACTTCTCAAAAACATGGACATCCTCCATTTCAAAGCCGTTTTCATTGTTTTCTTCATTTTTTGCATCCTGAAGCGGATAATTTTCAAACACAATGATGTGGTCAATCAGCTTTGGCTGATCGGCCTGGCTTTGGATGTCATAGAGCGGCACGTATTGATGCGGCTCAGACTGCAGCGATTGTTCCTGCAGCTGCTTGAGCAATCCGTTAAATGTGGTATCCTCAGACAGTTTCACCCGCCTCGGGACAACATTGATAAACAGCCCGACCATATGTTCAACGCCTTTGATTTCTGCGGGACGCCCGGAAACGACTGTGCCGAAGATCAAATCGCCGGACTGCTGGTAGCGGCTGATTAATACACTCCACACTGCCTGCAGCGCCGTACTCAAAGTGGTATGCTGTGATTTTGCAAGCTCGTTAAACGCCTTTGTGTCCGCCTCCGGCAGTGAGAAGAGCAGCTCTTTCGGCTCATAGCCGTCCTTTTGTTTCTTTCTTTGCTCCGCAAATGTCGTTTGTCCTTCAAATTCCTCTAAGTACTCGCGCCAGTAATGCAGTGATGCTTGTTTATCCTGCTTTTCAAGCCACTTGATATAGTCCTTATATGGTTTGACCGGCGGCAGGCTGTATGGCTTTTGTTCGCGCAGGGCATTGTATACCTTAAACAGATCCTGCACGACGATGCCAAAGCACCAGCCGTCCAAAATCATGTGATGATAGCTCCACACCCATTCAAAGCTTTCTTCAGCTTTTTTAAAAATAGCCGCACGCATTGGGATATCCCGCGTCAAATCAAACCCCTTGATCTTATCCTGTTCTTTGTATTCATTGATTTTGGCTGCTTGCTCGCTGCCCGGTAAGTGTGCCAGATCGATTTCTTCTATCTGAAACTGCCGTTTTTTCAATACGACTTGGACCGGCCTTTTTACTTTTTCGTGAATGAACACGGTACGAAATACATCGTACCGGTCCATGATCACATTCATGCTTTCTTCAAGGCATTTGATATTCAAGCTGCCTTTTACTTTCATTGTCATTTGTTCGATATAAAAGCTTTGGCCGGGATTCAGGAGAGTATGAAACAGCATTCCCTCCTGCATCGGCGACAAATAATACATGTCCTGAACTTGATCTTTTTTGAACTGGCTCATCTGCTCCGCTCCCCCCTTCTGTTAACTGTTTTTATCACGTTAAATTCTCCTCAAGCATGTCAAAGATGTCTCCCATTTCATCCATCTCAAGATCCTGCGCGCTGAAGTCGCTCGGCGTAAATTCTTTCTCTTCTTTGGCCGTGCAATGGCGGATGATCATTAAGAGGTTGTCTTTAAACCGCTGCATCTGTGCTTCGACTGTGCTTCTTTCATATTCTTCCTGATTGTATGAGCAGGAAATGACGAAGCGGCCGCCTGTAACCATCCCGCTGAAGCTCAGTGCGTATAACGCTTCTGACTCTTCGCTGACTTGACGCCCCATATCATATGGTGACGGTTCAAACCATTCAGTTTTCACTTCATTGTCAAACTGCCCTAGGTAGTTAAAACTGATTTCAGGCGTGACGCCTTTTTCTGTTTCATCGGATGACAGATACCGGAGAATCCCGTATCCTACGCCTTTATCAGGAACGCGCCGCACCGTCTCTTTTACCGTTTTAATGACGGAAGAGACGCCGTCTTCTTTGCTGATCTGCAGAATCAACGGATATTGAGCCGTAAACCAGCCGACCGTCCGTGAAATATTGACATTCGGTATGATTTCTTCCCGGCCGTGCCCTTCTAAGTTGATGCCGACTTTACCGTTTTCCGTCCATTCACCGATTGTTAAGCCGAGCGCGCTAAGCAGAATGTCGTTGATTTCCGTTCCGTACGGATGATGAACATCTGTAAGCAGCTGCGCCGTTTCTTCCTCGGTTAGTTCACATTTCACGGCCGCCGTATGTTTGACGAGCCGTTTTGTCGGCTCATGGTCTTTCGGCAGCGGCTGGAGTTCTTCTGCATCTGCCTGCGCCCAATAATCCGCCTGCTTCTTCAGCTCTTCTGATTGCGCAAACGTGCTCAGCGCCTCTGCCCAATCCTTAAAGGAGTGGGTTTTCTGCGGAAGGACGATGCTGTTTTGCTGCTGCGCCTGTTTATAACCTGAAGCGAAATCCTCAAGCAAAATTCTCCATGAAACCCCGTCCACGACGAGATGGTGAACCGCAATTAACAGATGATCGCCTTGTTCTGTCCGATATTGCTCTGCTTTTAACAGCGGGCCGTTCTTCAGATCAAGACTGCCCTGAAGCTGATCGGCAAGCCGCTGAATCTGGCTTTTCAGCATGTCTTCGTCTGTTCCGTACAGATCAACGATTTCAAAGCTTGCCTTGCATTCACTGACAGGGAGGTATGTCTGAATGATGCCTTCCCTTTCTTCACGATAAACCATCCGCAGTGCATCATGGTGTTCCATCAATGCTTGCAGGGTTCTTTCCACCAGAACCGGATCAAAGCCGTCTTTTGCGTGAAGCATGACGGATTGGTTCCAATGGTGTTTGTTCGTAAAGTTTTTCTCAAAGAACCAGCGCTGGATCGGCGTTAATTCTGCTTCGCCTTCGACAGGTCCCTGGTCGGCCTGCTTGCCTTCCGTCCGCTCCACGTAAGAGACGAGCTCTTCGATGGTCGGGTGCTGGAAGAGGTCTTTCATCTCCAGCTTGTAGCCGTGCTGGTTCAGGCGGCTCGCCATTTGAATGCCTTTGATCGAGTCGCCGCCGAGCGTGAAGAAATTATCGCTTACGCCGATCTGATCCAGTCCGAGCACTTCCTGCCAAATGTCAGAAAGCAGCGTCTCCATCTCCGTTTCCGGCGCTTTGTACGCGGCGCTTCCCGCTTCAATGTCCGGCGCCGGCAGGGCTTTTTTGTCAATCTTGCCGTTTGCGGTGACCGGAAGCTCGTCCATCTCCACCCAGAACGCCGGGACCATGTAGTCCGGAAGCGTGTCTTTCAGCGCGGCTTTGAGCGCTTCGGTATCATCCTGCTGAGGTGCGACATAGGCGCAAAGGGCGGTATTGCCCGCTTTGTCTTCCACCGCCGTCACCGCCGCGTCATGAACGTCCGCAAGCTGGGCGAGGCGGACTTCGATTTCTGAAAGCTCGATCCGGTAGCCGCGCACTTTGACCTGCTGGTCGATGCGGCCGATGTATTCGATGCCGCACTGCGCGTTCCATTTGACGAGGTCCCCGGTCCGGTACATGCGCTCGCCTGGCACAAACGGATCTGCGGTAAACCGCTTCGCCGTTTCTTCCTCACGGTTCAGGTATCCGCGCGCAAGTCCGCGGCCTGCCACGCACAATTCACCGGCAATGCCTTCCGGCTGCACCTGATCGCCGTCACCGAGAATATACGCTCTCGTATTGGCAATCGCCCGTCCGATCGAAAGCGATCCTTCCTCCGGATTGATGACGCCGCTTGTCGCGACGACGGTGTTCTCCGTCGGGCCGTAGTTGTTGACGATCGTGTACGGCTGTTTCACCGCCCGCTTCAGCTTGTCGCCTCCGACGAGAAGCATGCGGAGAGAGGTATTTTCCAGCTCCATAAATTGTTCGGCCAGCTGTGTCGGCAGGAAGGTGATGGTCACGCCGTGCTCTTCGAAATAGTGATTTAAGCGGGTGATATCCAGCCGGATCGCTTCGTCAATGACATGAAGCTCAGCACCGATGGTCCATGTCGGGAACATCTCCCAGATGGAGGCGTCAAAACCGAAGCCAGCGTATTTGGCGCTTTTATCCTCGGCCGTCATGGCGAATGCGTCGTGATGCCAGAAACACAGGTTCACCAGCGCGTGGTGTTCGACCATGACACCCTTCGGCTGTCCGGTCGTTCCTGACGTGTAAATCATATAAGCGAGATGATCCGCCGTGGTTTCCGTCTGCGGGTTCGCTTCATCGTTTTCATCAAGCGGCAGGCTCAGAATGGAGCGGCTGCCGTCAAGCAGGATCGTGTCTCCTTTGTAGCTTTCCGGCACGTCGAGCGCTTCCTGCGTGAGAAGCAGCTTAGCGCCGCTGTCCTGCAGAATGTAGCTGATCCGCTCTTTCGGGTAATCCGGGTCAATCGGCACAAATGCCGCGCCCGCTTTCAAGACGCCGAGTACGCCCGCGGCCATTTCCAAGGACGGTTTCGTCAAAATGCCGACACGTTCGTCAGCCGTAACGCCGCAGTCCATGAGAATGCGCGCGATGCGGTTCGCCCTTGCGTTCAGCTCGCCGTACGTCCATTTCGCGCCGTTGTATGCCACAGCCGGACGGTTTGCATAGCGGGCGGCCGTTTCTTCAAAGAGACGGTGAACCGTTTTGTCCCGCGGCACGGAGAGTGTTTTTCCTTTCCAAGCGTCAAGGAGGGCTTGTTTTTCAGCATCGCTGATCAGGGAAATCTCCGGCAGCTTTCTGTCCGGGTTTTCTGCCGCTTGCTTCAGAATCCGCAGGAACCCGGCGCTCCACTTTTCAATTGTTTCTTTTTTAAACAGATCAGTCGCATATTCAAACTGAAGACCGAGGCCTTCTTGATCCGTAAAGCCGCCGAGTGTCAGATCGAATTTCGCCGTGCCTTGGTTCGACTCATACGGAGTGATGCGCAGCTTCTCCAGTTCCAGTGTTTCTTTATCCGGATCTTCTGTCGTCACCATGACTTGGAACAATGGATTTCGGCTCATATCTCTCGGCAGGTCAAGCTTTCCGATCAGATCTTCAAACGGATAATCCTGATGCGCCAGCGCGTCGAGATTGGTTTGTTTCACCTGTTCGAGCAGCCCGGCGAAGGTCTGCTCTTTGCGCGTTTCATTGCGAAGCGCAAGCGTATTGACAAACATCCCCGGCATTTCCTGAACTTCGGCGCTCGTTCTTCCGGCAGTTACCGAGCCGATAATGATATCGCGCTGCCCCGTGATTTTGCCTAAGAAAACATGGAACGCGGCATGAAGCACCATATGAAGAGTCGCTCCCGATTGCTCCATTAATTCACGCACCGCTTTTTCCGTTTCACGCCCCGCTCTGAAGCGGACGGACTGTCCTTTAAAGCTTTGAACCGGAGGACGCGGAAAATCGGTCGGCAAGTTCAGTTCAGGAAGCTCACCGGAGAACGCGGAGAGCCAATATTGCTCATGCTCTTTCATCCGTTCGGCCTGCTCGGGTTCATTCTGCCAGACGGCGAAGTCTTTATAATGCAGGCTCGGCGCCGGCAGACTTCCGCCTTTGTAAAGATGAGCGAGCTCTTTGACCAGCATGCTTCTGGACACGCCGTCGGCAATAATATGATGCATATCCAGCAGCAGGAGGTGTTTCTGTTCATTCAGTCTGACAAGAGCGGCCCGAATGAGCGGAGCCTCACTCAAATCAAACGGCTTGATGAATGCCCGAATGATAAGATCGGCTTTCTCTTCATCCGCTGCTTCAAAGATGTGAAGTTCGATGTCAGCCTGTTCTGTGATCCGCTGCATCGGCAGGCCATTTTGATCGATAAAGGACGTCCGCAAAGATTCGTGACGATTGATCATCTGATTGAGCGCTTCCTGAAGCCTTGAAATATCGACTTCTCCCTCCATCAGAAGAACAGACGGCATATTGTAGCTGATTGTGTCCCGGTCAAGCTGGTTCAGAACGTACATCCGTTTTTGGGCGGATGATAAAGGGTATGCGTCAGCGCTGTCTGCCGGTGAGATCATCCGATATTTCTCAGATACCGCTGAATTCTCGATATATGCGGCAAGCTGACGGACCGTCGGCTGTTCGAACAGCGCTTTTAACGGAACCGTTTTGTCCAGTTCAGCCTGAATATTGGCAAGGAGCATCATGCCTTTTAAAGAGTGCCCGCCGTAATCGAAGAAATTATCGTCGATGCCGAGCGTATCCGTACCGAGAGTCTTTTTCCAAATGTGGCACAGCTTTTCCTCCAATTCCGTTTCCGGCAAGGCTGAAGCCGTTTGCGCCGTCTGGCTTGCGCCCGGTTTCGGAAGGGCGTTTTTATCTGTTTTTCCGTTGGCTGTGAGCGGAATGCGGTCTACTTGCACGAAATAGGCCGGAAGCATATGAGACGGCAGTGTTTCGGAAAGCTGTTTGCGAAGCTCAGAGCCTTTCAGCTCGCTGTCGGCTTTATAGTACGCGCACAGTTCCGGCAGTCCGCCTTCGCTGACTGCGAGAACGACCGCCTCCTGAATGCCGTTTACGCTTAACAGCACAGTTTCAACCTCTTTTAATTCGATACGGTAGCCCCGGATTTTCACCTGATCATCGGCGCGGCCGATAAATTCAATCGTCCCGTCAGAAAGCCTGCGGACGACATCTCCCGTTTTGTACATCAGGCTGTCCGGTGAAAAAGGATTTGAGAGAAATTTCTCCGCCGTCAGCTGCGGACGGTGAAGATATCCTCTGGCAAGCCCCTTCCCGGTAATATAAAGCTCGCCGCTTGCGCCCGGAGGAACGAGCTGCATTGATCCGTCCAGCACCAGGGCGCCGGTATTTGCGATCGGGCGGCCGATGACGGGACGCTGCTCATATTGATCAAGCCGTCCCATATTGATCCGTCCGGCAATGGCGCCGATCGTCGTTTCTGTCGGCCCGTAGTGATTGATGAAGTCAGTATGGGCGTATACGTCATGAAACTTGCGGACATCGGACGTGATGATTTTTTCACCGCCGAGCACCACTAAACGAAGCGGGCTGAAACGGCGTTCTGCCGTAAAACGGGCAGTATTGACGATCATATGGAACAACGACGGCGTCAGTTTCATATACGTAATGCCGTTTTTCTGTATATATTCACCAAGCTGTTCAGGCGAAGTGTACGTCTCTTTCGGCACAATGTGCAGCTCGCCGCCCGCCTGAAGAATCGGGAATATGGCCGTATATCCGAGATCAAATGCGTAAGAAGACAGCAGCACGGATTTGTCAGCTTCGGTCAAACCGGCTTCACGGCTGAACCACGTGACATAATTGACTAGATTGCGGTGCTCCAGCTGGACGCCTTTCGGTTTGCCCGTTGTTCCCGAGGTATAAATGATATATGCAAGCTGGTCGGCGTCAGGATTCGTTTCGAGCCGATCGGCGCTTTCGTTCCGCCATTCTCCGCCTTCCATTACGACCGTTTTTCCTTTATAAACGGCCGCCGCGGTCATGTTTCTCTCATTGACGACCAGAAGCTTCGTTCCGCTGTCTTCAAGAGAATAGCGGATTCTCTCTTCAGGAGTCTCCGGATCAATCGGGAGAAATGCCGCTCCGGCTTTCATGACGCCGAGAATCGCGGTAATCAAGTCGGCCGAACGATCCATCATAATAGCCACGATGTCCTCACTGCCCGCTCCGCAGGCCTGAAGATGGCGCGCAAACCGGTTCGAGCGTTCATCAAGCTCACGATATGTCAGACTTGTTCCGCCTGCAACCGCCGTGAGATCAGGCGTTTTTTGCGCTTGCCGTTCAAACAGCGAAACAAAAGTGCCATCAGGGAGATCCGCTTCCGTACGTTTTTCATCAGAGAGGAGCGCTTCCCGCTCAGGTTCAGATAACAGGCTTGCTTCGGCCAGCTGAATATCCGGATTTTCAGCGCAGGCTTTAATCAGATTGACAAAATGAGCGCTCCAGCGGCGGATGGTTTCGTCCGCAAATAAGGCTTTCGCGTAATCAAAGCTCAATCCGACCTCTTCTCCGCGCTCAGCCGCTTCTAAGGAAAGATCAAATTTAGCGACATGATGATGCATGGAGTAAGAAGAAATCTCCAAATCTCCGAGCCGCAGAGACGGGATCTCCATGTTCTGCATATTAAATAACACGCTGAACAGCGGACTCCGGCTTGTGTCCCTCGTTAACGGCAGTTTTTCAATTAATTCTTCAAGCGGATAGCTTTGATGCTCGAAAGCTTGAAGACTCGCCGTCTTCACTTCGTCCAGGAATTGCTTGAACGTTTTTTTGCCGGCAGGATGCGACCGAAGCGCGACTGTGTTGACAAACATGCCCGGCACCTCTTGGAGATCAGGATGCTGTCTTCCGGCTGCCGGAGATCCGACTATGATGTCTTCCTGCCCTGAATATTTGGACAGCAGCACTTGAAAAGCGGCTAACAAGAACATGTACATCGTCGTATCCGTATCAGCCAGCAATGTCTTAATCTGCGCCGTCACCTGTTTATCAAGCCCGAAGATGACGCGTTCCCCTTCAAAACTGCGCTCGGCAGGACGCGGGAAATCAAGCGGCAGATCCAACACCGGCAGATCGCCTTTGAACGTTTCGAGCCAGTAGGCCTCGTGCTGATCCAGATTTGCTTTTTCACGCTGCCAGACTGAAAAATCCTTATAATGAATCTTTGGCAGCGCAAGCTCCGTGCCTTGATAAAGCTTTGCCAGATCACCGATGAAAATGCCCATAGAGCTTCCGTCCGTAATAATGTGATGCATGTCAATCAACAGAAGATGACGGTCAGCTTCAAGCCGGATCAGCTTCGAACGGACGAGCGGCGCACGGTTGAGCGCAAACGGTCTGATAAAGGCTTTTGTCAGCTCTTCCGCATCTTCTTCCCGGCCCTCGGCGGTTTCCAGCTGAAAGCTCACATTTTCATGAATGGTCTGCACGACTTCTCCATCCGCCATGTCAAACGATGTACGAAGTGTCTCATGACGGTTGATTAATGCCTGCATGGCCTCTTCAAGGCGGTTTTTGTCTACTGATCCTTCCAGCAGAAGTACAGCAGGGACGTTGTAGCTCGTGCTGGCCTGTCCGAGCTGATTAAGGATATACATCCTGCGCTGTGCTGAGGAAACAGGATAATGCTTCTGATGAGGTGCTTGCCGGATCGGTTCAAACTGCTGCTCCTCCTCACTCTCATGCTCCAAATAATGCGCAAGCTCCTGAATGGTCGGCTTTTCAAATAACACTTTGATCGGCACTTCTTTTTGAAAGTGCTCCTGAATTTTAGCGGTCATCATCATGGCTTTTAAAGAATGTCCGCCAATCGTGAAGAAATTGTCAGTCACACCCGCTTTTACGCCGAGAATGCCTTCCCAAATGTCCGCGAGTTTCTGCTCCGCTTCCGTTTTCGGCGCTTCGTATTCTTTTTGAACGGCTTCAGTCTGCGGTTCAGGCAGCGCCTTTTTATCAATTTTTCCGTTCGCCGTCAGCGGAAACTGACTCATCTGTATGAAGTGCGCGGGAATCATGTATTCAGGAAGTGATTCCGAAAGTGTTTTGCGCAGGTCTTCCGGTGAAAGATCCCGGTCTGCGGTAAAGTAAGCGCAGATTTCATTTTCATCCGCTTTATTTTTCCGGATCACAGCTGCAGATTCCGTCACATTCTGCACCTGGCTGATTTTCGCCTCGATTTCGCCGAGCTCGATTCTGAAACCGCGGACCTTTACTTGATTGTCAATTCTGCCGAGAAACTCGATCGTGCCGTCCGGAAGCCACTTCGCCAAGTCTCCCGTCCGGTATATCATTTCATCCGGTCTGAACGGATCGCGGACAAATTGCTTCTCCGTTAGTTCAGGCAGATTCACATAGCCTCTTGCCACTCCGCTTCCGCCGACGCACAGCTCACCGGGAGCGCCGATCGGCTGGAGGTTGCGGTTTTCGTCCATAATGTACGCAGTGGAATTTCCGATCGGCTTCCCGATCGGGACCGAGCCGTCGTAGTCCTGATCAATGAGAAAACTCGTCGAAAACGTCGTATTCTCCGTCGGGCCGTAGCCGTTCCAAAGAGACAGCTCCGGTGACGCCTTTCTCACCTTGCTGACGATATGCGGCACAAGCGCATCACCGCCGATGATAAGGTGCCGGAGCGTGTTAAACATGCCGGCATCCTTTTGGGCAAGCTGGTTAAACAGCGGAGACGTCAGCCACATAGTCGTGATCCGATGCTCTTTCAGAAATTGGGCGAATTGTCCGGCGTCAAGCAGCGTCTCTTTTTTTACAGGATAAAGCGCAGCTCCGTTCAGCAATGCACCGAAGACTTCGAAGGTTCCGGCATCAAAGCTGACGGCTCCCGTTTGCGCCATGCGGTCTTCTTCATGAACCGGCACATAATTCGAATGTTTGACGAGCCTGATGATATTTCTGTGTTCAATCATGACGCCTTTCGGTTTGCCGGTCGATCCGGATGTATACATAATATACGCCAAGTCGTTTCCGCCGGCAGGGAGACTCAAGTTTGCTCCGCTTACCGTTTCATCCGCGCTTTCATCCAGCATGATGACCGGGACTTGCAATGCGCCCGCTTGCTCCAGATAGTCCTGAACTGTCAGCACGATCTGAATCGAACTGTCTTCCGCCATAAAGCGGAGACGGTCCTCCGGAAAAGCAGGATCAATCGGCACATATGCGCCGCCTGCTTTTAGGACGGCAAGCATGCCGATAACGGTTTCCGCAGACCGGTCGTTCATAATAGCGGCGGTCCGGCCTTTTTCCAGCCCGTTCTTCACAAGATGTCTCGCCAGGCGGTTGGCCGCTTCGTTCACTTCACGGTACGTCCATTCGCGCCCCTCTTCTTTTATCGCGATGCTTGCGGGCGTCCGGTTTGCCTGTGCTTCAAACAAACGGTGAACGGCCTCCTCTTCCGGAAGCGCCGTTTTCGTATCATTGAATATGTCAACAATCTGCCGCTCTTCTTCGCCTGAAACAAGGCCGAGATCCCGCACGGGCGCGTCAGGCGTTCCGACCGCCGCTTTCATCATGCGGGTCAGATGGTGCGCCGTTCGTTCGATGGCATCATGAGCAAAAGCCGCTCCGTTGTATTTGATTTTGACAGTCCACGTTTTTCCCGGATACACGATGAGATTGAAATCAAAGCTCGTCTGCTCAAAAGCATGTTCAACTTTAATGGAAAAGCCGAGTCTTTCCTCCATGCCCCCGTTTTCCAGCTCTTTGTCCAGCGGATAGTTTTCAAAGGCGACCAAATGATTCAAAAGGCTGCCGTCCAGAGCAGAGCGCTTTTGAATGTCATAGAGCGGCACATAATCATAGCGCTCGGCTTCCACGGCGTTTTTCTGAACTGCCGTCATCACGTCAGAAAAGGTTGCTTCTTTGTCAATCTTGATTCTGACAGGGATCGTATTGATGAACAGCCCGGCCATTGTTTCTATGCCGTTGATTTCTGAAGGACGGCCTGATACAACAGTGCCGAACACCACATCGTCTGTATAGTTGTATTTGCTGAGCACTGCGCCCCACACCGCTTGAAACAGGTTAGGCCCCGTGACTTGATGCCGGTTGGCGGTCTGCTGAATCTGCGAAACCAGCTCTTCATCCCAGACAAAAGAATATTCTTCATTTTGATAGTCTTTCTTTTCCGCTGCCAGACGGCCCGGGAGCAGGCTTGGCTGTTCGAAATCCGCTAAGCGGCTGCTCCAATATTGTTCCGCCTCATCATAATCCCGGCCTCCGAGCCATTTGATATAGTCAGAGTAAGGTTTGCCCTGGCTTCCTCCGGCGGGCCGGCCGGCACGAAGCGCTTCATAGTTTTGAAACAGGCTTTTCATCAAAACGCCCATACTCCAGCCGTCCATGACGATATGATGATTGCTCCAGACGAGATAAAGCTCCTTCTCACTGAGTCTGAATACCGCCGCTTTAAAAAGAATATCCTTCGCCAGATGAAAGCCCTGCTGCTGCACGTCGCGTTTATAGCGTTCAATATATTCGGTTTGACGAGCTTCATCTAATTGACTGATATCTTCATAGTGCACTTTCGTCTTCCGTTCGGCCAATACGACTTGGCGCGGTTTTTGAAGCTGCTGGTGCACGAATACCGTTCGCAGGATGTCATATGTCCGGATCAGCTCATTGACGCTTTTTTCAAAAAGCTCGAGCTGAAAACTTCCGTGAATCCTAAGCTCTAATTGTGTGAAGTAGGAGGAAGAATGCGGATCAAGCAGCGCATGATACAGCATTCCCTCCTGCATCGGTGTGAGTGCATACACCTTTTGAATCGATTTTTTGCTCATATGTCACCTCTGTCTTTTCTGTTAGAGAATTTCCATTAATTTATCAAGTTCATCAAGCGTCAGATCATCATCACCAAGATCACTAGGCGTAAGTTCAGGACCGTCTTGAGCCAGGCAATGATCTATGATTTTCAGGAGGTGCCCTTTAAAGCTGTCACTGAACGATTGGATGGTTTTTTCATGAAATTCGAGAGAATGATAGGCAAACGTCATCGTCATCTGCCCATTTTCTATAAATCCGACAATATCAAGCGCATTCGGCTTCTCTGTGTCCGGGCTCAGCGATTGTCCGGACGGCATATCGGATCTTGTAAATAAGCCGGAATCCGACATCTCATTAAACTGGCCTAAGTAGTTAAAACTGATATCCGGATCAATCTCAAACGAAAGATTCTCTTTATGCTCAGGCGCCGTTACATAACGCAGAATGCCGTAGCCGACTCCTTTGTTCGGGATATGCCTGATGTCTTCTTTCATTTGTTTCAGCTGATATGAAAGGTCGTCGGCGTGTTTCATCTCAAGGATCATCGGATACATGCTCGTAAACCATCCGACCGTCCGGGTGATATTCAAGCCGTCAAGAATGTCTTCACGTCCGTGGCCTTCCAAATGAACGCCGATCGTGTCTTCACCCGTCCACTCCTTCAGCGCCAGTCCGAGCGCCGTCAGCAGAATATCATTCATTTCTGTGTGGTAGGCTTCATGGACGTTTGTGGTCAGCTGTTCAGTTTGTTCAGCCGTCAGAGAGAAGCTGACCGTTCTTGTATGTCTCATGCGTTGATCCCCAGACTGCCTGTCTTTCGGGAGCTGAGTGCATACCTCTTTCTCCTCAAGCTCTTTCCAGTAATCAACTTCTTTCAGAAACGCCTTCGTATTTGCGTATTCTTTGATTCTCTCGGCAAATTCGGCGAATGAATGTGTTTTCGGCGGCAGCGCCGGGTCATTGCCTTGCTTGAGCTGTGTATAAACGGAGGTGAAGTCCTCCAGTAAAATCCGCCAAGATACACCGTCTACGACTAAGTGATGGATCGCAAGGAGAAGGTGGTCTCCGTCTTCCGCCCGGAAGAGCCCGGCCTTCAGCAGAGATCCTGTTTCCAGTGAAATACTGCTTTGAAGACGGTCTGCTTCCCGTTCGATACGGTCTTCATGATCTTCGCTGAGTCCGTTCAACTCAAAGACGTTCAGTTCAACAGACGCCTCCTCAATCCCTCTGTAATATGGCTTTTGCTCACGGTAAACCATACGGAGTGCATCATGGTGTTCCATCAATGCTTGCAGGGTTCTTTCCGCCAGAACCGGATCAAAGCCGTCTTTTGCGTGAAGCATGACGGATTGGTTCCAGTGGTGTTTGTCCGTAAAGTTTTTCTCAAAGAACCAGCGCTGGATCGGCGTTAATTCCGCTTCGCCTTCGACAGGTCCCTGGTCGGCCTGCTTGCCTTCCGTCCGCTCCACGTAAGAGACGAGCTCTTCAATGGTCGGGTGCTGGAAGAGGTCTTTCATCTCCAGCTTGTAGCCGTGCTGATTCAGGCGGCTCGCCATTTGAATGCCTTTGATCGAGTCGCCGCCGAGCGTGAAGAAATTATCGCTTACGCCGATCTGATCCAGTCCGAGTACTTCCTGCCAAATGTCAGAAAGCAGCGTCTCCATCTCTGTTTCCGGCGCTTTGTACGCCGCGCTTCCCGCTTCAATGTCCGGCGCCGGCAGGGCTTTTTTGTCAATCTTGCCGTTTGCGGTGACCGGAAGCTCGTCCATCTCCACCCAGAACGCAGGGACCATGTAGTCCGGAAGCGTGTTTTTCAGCGCGGCTTTGAGCGCTTCGATATCATCCTGCTGAGGTGCGACATAGGCGCAAAGCGCGGTATTGCCCGCTTTGTCTTCCACCGCCGTCACCGCCGCGTCATGAACGTCCGCAAGCTGCGCGAGGCGGACTTCAATTTCTGAAAGCTCGATCCGGTAGCCGCGCACTTTGACCTGCTGGTCGATGCGGCCGATGTATTCGATACCGCACTGCGCGTTCCATTTGACGAGGTCCCCGGTCCGGTACATGCGCTCGCCTGGCACAAACGGATCTGCGGTAAACCGCTTCGCCGTTTCTTCCTCACGGTTCAGGTATCCGCGCGCAAGTCCGCGGCCTGCCACGCACAATTCACCGGCAATGCCTTCCGGCTGCACCTGATCGCCATCACCGAGAATATACGCTCTCGTATTGGCAATCGCCCGTCCGATCGAAAGCGATCCTTCCTCCGGATTGATGACGCCGCTTGTCGCGACGACGGTGTTCTCCGTCGGGCCGTAGTTGTTGACGATCGTGTACGGCTGCTTCACCGCCCGCTTCAGCTTGTCGCCTCCGACGAGAAGCATGCGGAGAGAGGTATTTTCCAGCTCCATAAATTGTTCGGCCAGCTGCGTCGGCAGGAAAGTGATCGTCACGCCGTGCTCTTCGAAATAGTGATTTAAGCGGGTGATATCCAGCCGGATCGCTTCATCAATGACATGAAGCTCCGCGCCGATGGTCCATGCCGGGAACATCTCCCAGATGGAAGCGTCAAAACCGAAGCCCGCGTATTTGGCGCTTTTATCCTCCGCCGTCATGGCGAATGCGTCGTGATGCCAGAAGCACAGGTTCACCAGCGCGTGGTGTTCGACCATGACCCCCTTCGGCTGTCCGGTCGTTCCTGACGTGTAAATCATATAAGCGAGATGATCCGCCGTTGTTTCCGTCTGCGGGTTCGCTTCATCGTTTTCATCAAGCGGCAGGCTCAGAATAGAGCGGCGGCCGTCAAGCAGGATCGTATCTCCTGTGTAGCTTTCCGGCACGTCGAGCGCTTCCTGTGTGAGAAGCAGCTTGGCGCCGCTGTCCTGCAGAATGTAGCTGATCCGCTCTTTCGGGTAATCCGGGTCAATCGGCACAAATGCCGCGCCCGCTTTCAGGACGCCGAGTACGCCCGCAGCCATTTCCAAGGACGGTTTCGTCAAAATGCCGACACGTTCGTCAGCCGTAACGCCGCAGTCCATGAGAATGCGCGCGATCCGGTTCGCCCTTGCGTTCAGCTCGCCGTACGTCCATTTCGCGCCGTTGTAAGCCACAGCCGGACGGTCTGTGTGGCGGGCGGCCGTTTCTTCAAAGAGACGGTGAACCGTTTTGTCCCGCGGCACAGAAAGTGTTTTTCCTTTCCATGCGTCAAGAAGGGCTTGTTTTTCTGTTTCATTCACCAATGAAAGCTCAGAAAGCTTCGCTGCCGGATTTTCCGCAGCGGCTTCTAACAGATGAAGCCAATAATGCTTCCACGTCTCTGCCGTTTCCGGTTTAAACAGCGCAGTGTTATATTCAAGCACAAACGTTAAGCCTCCGTCTGTGTCATCAGCCGTCATCGTCAGATCAAACTTGGCTGTTTTTCTGTCAAACGGATGGTGCTTCAGCTCAATTCCTTCCATGACCAGATCTTCAGCATTTGCGTTTTGCATGGAGAATACCGCATCGAACAGCGGATTTCGGCTCGTATCACGCTGCACCTCAATCTTTTGCAGAAGGTCCTCAAGCGGATAATCCTGCGCATCAAATGCACGTAAAGCGGTTTGTTTTACTTCTTCAAGATAATCTGTGAACGTTTTGTCCGCTTCCGGATACGACCGAAGCGCGAGTGTATTCACAAACACACCGATGACGTTAGCGAGATCCGCATGTGACCGTCCCGCAACCGGAGAGCCGACAATGATGTCATGCTGTCCGCTCAATTTTGAGAGAAAAGCGCTGTATGACGCCAGCAGCACCATGTACATGGTAGAATCCGTTTGTTTCGCAAGACTGCGAAGAGCCGACGTCTGTTCTTCAGTCAGTGAAAAGACCAGCTTGTCTCCTTCAAAGGTTTGCACAGCCGGACGGCTGTAATCAGCCGGCAGCGTCAATACCGGAAGCTCGCCGTCAAGCTCCCGAAGCCAATGCTCCTCCTGCTTGCGGTATTGCTCTGATTGAATAAATTTCTGCTGCCATACCGCATAGTCTTTATAATGAATCCGCGGCGGCTCAAGCGTTTCGCCGCCATACAGGCGGGACAGTTCATCTATCAGCACGCCGACTGAAGCGCCGTCTGAAATGATATGGTGCATGTCAAACAGCAGAAGGTGATCATGTTCAGCCAGCTTAACCAGCCCCGTTCTGACGAGAGGAAGCTGATCCAGGCGGAACGGCCGGATAAAGCTCTGAATAATTTGTCCTGCGTCTTCCTCAGAGGCTTCGTAATATTCCATGTCAATATCAGCTTCGGCCCATATACGCTGAACCGTTTCTCCATCCTTTATGTCAAACGTCGTTCTGAAGGCTTCATGGCGTTCTGTCAGCTGTTTCATGACAGATTTCAGCTTTTCTGCATCTAGCTTCCCTTTTAAGCGGAGCACAGACGGCATGTTATAGCTTGTTTCAGCGCCTTCCAGCTGCTGAAGCACGAACATCCGCTTCTGCGGTGAAGAAACCGGATACGTTTCCTGCACAGCCGCCGGTACGATGCTTTCAGCCGTCTTCCGCTCAGCGCCTTCAATCAGCTGCGTCAGTCCCGCAACCGTCGGAGAAGTGAACAGATCCTTTAATGTAAGCTGCACGCTGAAGGTCTTCTGGATGAGAGCAAGCAGTTTCATTCCCGCTAACGAATGGCCTCCGATCTCAAAGAACTGATCGTGCACGCCGACCCGCTCCATTTGCAGCACCTCAGCCCAAATATCCGCCAGTTTTTGTTCTGTTTCATTGCGCGGCGCCGTATATGACACAGCATTCGCTGCAGTCACATCAGGCATCGGCAGCGCCCGTCTGTCGATCTTCCCGTTTCCTGTAAGAGGCAGTTCATCCATTTGAATAAAGACGGCCGGAATCATATAAGCCGGAAGATCCTTCGCCGTATGCTCCCTCAGCTCCTGGGAAGAGATTTCTCGGAGGCCGACAAAATACGCGCAAAGAAGTTTGTCACCCGCTCCCTGGTCCACAGCGAGCACGATGCATTCCTGAATCTGGTCATGGCTTTGGATCTGGTGCTCAATTTCACCAAGCTCAATCCGCTGGCCGCGGATTTTCACCTGATGGTCGATACGTCCGATAAACTCAATATCGCCATTCGGCAGCCATCTGGCCAAGTCGCCCGTTTTATACATCCGTTCCCCTTCCTTAAACGGATGCTTTACAAATTTTTCTTCCGTCAGTTCAGGACGGTTGTAATAGCCTTCCACGAGACCTTCCCCGCTGACGCACAGCTCGCCCGGGATACCTGCCGGCTGCATTCGTCCGGCCGTGTCCATGATGAAGATTTCCGTATTGCTGACCGGTTTTCCGATCGGAACAGAGAGCGTATCCTCTTCAATCACATCCACCGGATGGTATGTCGCAAACACCGTGCTCTCAGACGGACCGTACATATGAAGCAGCTTTCCTTTTCCGACTGCCGCAAGCGCCTTTTTGACATGCTCAACAGACGCCCTTTCGCCCCCGAACATGATTTTCCGAAGCGTCGTCAGACAGGACGGCTCCATATCAACAAGCAGGTGGAACAGGGCCGTCGTAATCATCAGAATGCTTACATTCTCCCGTTTGATCACGCGGGACAAACGGGTCATGTCCAGCACCGTATCTTTCGGGACGATCACAAGCTTTGCACCGTTTAACAGCGAACCGAACATATCAAACATAAAGGCGTCAAAGACGTAGTTTGACAGTCCGAGCACAGTATCTTCTTCAGAAACGGTCAAATAGTTCGTGTTCTTTACCGTCCGCAAAATGTTGGCATGTGTGACGATGTTTCCTTTCGGCGTTCCCGTCGTTCCTGATGTATAAGTGAGATTGGCAATCGTCTTGGAGTCAAACGGCAATGCTGGATTATGAGAGTCCTTTTCATAGCTTTCCTCATCATCAGCAAGCACAATGACGCCTTGAAAACCGGCCTTTTCCGCAAGCGGCTTGAGGCTTTGCTGAGTCAGGAGCACATTCGCCCCGCTGTCGCGGAAGAAATGCTGAATCCGCTGAACCGGATGCTCAGGATCAATCGGCACATAGGCAGACCCCGCTTTTAACACAGCCATAATGGAAACAATCATGTCCATTGACCGTTCACATAAAACAGCCGCGGTTTTCCCGCCGCCTCCGACCGAAAGAATATGCCGCGCAAGCCTGTTGGCGCGTTCATTCAGCTGCTGATACGACAGGGTTTCCCCTTCGAACTGAAGAGCCGTCCGGTCAGGGTTCTTTCGGGCCTGTTCTTCAAAGATCTGCACGATCGTTTGCTCTTTCGGGTACACTGTGCGTTCCGGATTGAACCGCTGTAATTGATTCAAAGCCTCCCGTTCAGAAAGCAGATCATATTCTCTGATTTTCGCATCCGGCTGAGCTGCCGCACTCTCCAGCAGGCGGACATAGTGCGCAAGCAGGCGATCCGCCGTCGAACGCTTAAACAGCTTCGTGCAATAATCCAAATCGAGCGCAATGCCTTCCGCTGTTTCCCGGGCCTGCATTGTCAGATCGAATTTGGCGATATTGAAGTTGGTTTCATGAAGAGACAGCGTAAGATTGCCGATTTCCGGAATTCCGTTCGAAGCATTTTGCAGACTGAACATCGTATCAAATATCGGATGCCTGCTCATATCCCGGGGCACATTCAGCTCCTCGGTCAGCCACTCAAACGGATAGTCCTGGTGAGAAAACGCGTCCAGCACCTGCTTGCGAACATGACCTAACAAGTCTGTAAATGTCTGATCCTGCTTCACGGAGCTTCGCAGCGCAAGCGTGTTGACAAACATCCCGATCAGTCCCTCGGTATCGGAATGATTTCTTCCCGCCGATGGTGTTCCCACGATGATGTCTTCCTGTCCTGAATACTTAGAAAGCAGCGTATAATATGCCGATAACAGCACCATATAAAGGGTGGCTCCGTTTTTCCCGGCGAGCTTCTGCAGCCGGTCCCGCAGCTCTTTCGGCAGCTTGACTGATACGCGGTCACCCTCAAAGCTTTGCACCTGCGGCCGCGGGTAATCAGGGAGCAGCTGAAGCACCGGCAGTTCGCCGCTAAAGACTTCTTTCCAATACGCCCGCTCTTTCTTGTAGCCTTCTTCCGCCCGTTCCGCTTGCCAGACGGCGTAATCTTTATATTGAATATGCAAGTCAGGCAGCTGTTTTCCGCTATAGATCTCTGCCAGTTCCTTCAGCATGATGGAAATTGATACTCCGTCTGAAATCAGGTGATGCATATCAAACAGCAGCATATGGCGATTGTGACCGAGCGTTTGCAGGCCGATTCTGAACAAAGGCGCCTCCGCCAGCTCAAAACGGCGCACAAAATCCTTCATTACCTGTTCATTCGTTCTCCCGCTCGCTTCGATCATTTCGATATGAAACGGAACATGCTCGTGAATCACCTGTCTCGGCGTGCCGTCCTCTGATTGAAACGATGTTCTGAGCGCTTCATGCCTGCTGATTAAGACAGAAAATGCACGCTCAAGTTTTTCACGGTCTAAAGCGCCTTCGATAACGGCTGCTGCCGGCATGTTATACCCGACCCCCGCATCTTCAAATTGACTCGCGATGTAGATGCGCTGCTGGGCGAGCGAAAGCGGATAGCTCGCCTGCTGCTCAGCCGGCTTAATCGCACTGTAATCCGGCCCTTCGTTTCGGCTTACCGCATAATCGGCAAGCGCCGCGATTGTCGGATGCTCAAACAAATATTGCAGCGGGATTTCCACGCCCATTTGCTTATGAATTTTCGTCAAAAGCGTCATTGCCTTTAAGGAATGACCGCCAGACTCGAAGAAATGGTCATAAATACCCACCTTGTCCATTCCGAGGACTTCCTGCCAGATGACGGCGAGCGTTTTCTCCGTCTCATTTCTCGGCGCCGCATACTCTGACGAACTGACAGCCTGCACATCAAGTGCAAACAGCTTTTTGCGGTCTGCCTTCCCGCTCGGCGTAAGCGGAATTTTATCCGTTTTTGTAAAGTAAGCGGGCACCATGTAATCAGGAAGGTGTTTGGACACATACTCCCGGTACTCGGCAGGATGAAACTCGGTTCCTTTTTCTTGAACGATATATGCGCAAACATCTAAGCTGCCCTGCTGATCCGGCCGTGCCAGCACGACGGCCTCCGCCGCGCCCGGAGCTTTTCTGAGCACCGTTTCAATTTCTCCCAGCTCAATACGGTAGCCGCGGACTTTCACTTGATCGTCTTCTCGGCCGATATATTCAATTGTTCCGTCCGGCAGCCAGCGCGCCATATCACCCGTGCGGTACATGCGGCCGCTCTCGTTGAACGGATCCTGCAAAAACTTCTCTGCGGTCAAATCCGGAAGATTTAAATAGCCGCGGCCTACACCGTCTCCCGCGATATACAGCTCACCAGCCGTACCGTCAGGCTGAAGCCGTTTGTGCTTATCCAATATATACAGCCGGGCGTTGCCGAGCGGTTTTCCGATCGGAACGTACGCCGCCTGCTGATTCATTCCGTTATCTTGTGACACCTCATGCACGGACGCATCTACGCACGTTTCCGTCGGCCCGTAGACATTTGTCAGCCGCGGCGCTTTGCCCGATTGATGAAAGAGCGCCATCAGCTGTTCAGCAACAGCGGCGGACAGGCCTTCTCCCCCAATGAGCATGTGGCGCAGTTCAATTCCGCTGACATCTCCCGCCGCAACCATCATCTGCAGATGAGCAGGCGTTCCGTCAGTGGCTTCAATCCGGTTTTGACGATAATAGTCCAGCAGTGCCGAGCCGTTTGTAACAGTTGTTTTCGGCACGATATAAAGCGTCTGACCTAAAAGAAGCGAGGCGAAAATCTGTTTAACGGACGCATCAAAATGAAACGGGGCCAAAAGCGCCATTCTTAATGTCTGTTCACCGCACTGATAAATCTCCTGCTGCAGTGATTGAACCAGGTGATGAACTTGCCGGTGTTCAATCATCACGCCTTTCGGCCGCCCAGTTGTACCGGACGTATAGATAATGTAAGCCAGCCGGTCTGATTGTGTGCAGACACCGTCAGCGGCTGTCTCATATTGAACGGCCTCATCAAAATCAATCTGTTCGGCATTCGTTTCAGGCGCCTGTATTCCCGCCTCTGTCAGAACAGCCTTCGCTCCGCTGTCCTCCAAGATGTACTGAATCCGATCCGCCGGAAAGTCAGGATCAATCGGCACATAGGCGCCGCCCGCTTTCAAAATTCCCAATATTGCCGCAATAACACGGTCAGATCGGCCAAGCAGCACAGCGACAGGAGAATCGGCTGATATCCCGGCTTTAAGAAGGCGTCCGGCGATACGGCCTGACTGTTCATGCAATGTGTGATAGGACAATGTCCGGCCTTCATATACCACCGCGGGTTTGTCAGACAGTGCCTTCGCTTTCTCTTCAAACAGCGCCGGAATCGTCATCTCCTTGCGATAAGCGACCGGATTGCCGGAGGCACGCTTCAGAAGCAGCTCTTTCTCCGATTCTGAAAGAAGAGCGAGCTCATCAATTACACGGTCAGGAGATGATATCGCATCTTCAATCAGCGTGATCAAACGTTCAGAAACAGAAGCAATTTCGTCCGCCTTAAATATGTCACTGCGATAGTCAAAATCAATCGTCAATTTCCCAGTGTCCCATCGTTCCTTCACGTGAATCGATATATCATTTGTTCCGCTTCCGCTGAAGATCGGGTCTGTCAGGAAGGACAGATTCTCTTTTTTCTGCCACTGCATCACTTGATACTCCAAAGCCACCGTAAACAATCTGCTCAGCGAACTTTTTGAAGCACGCAAATCATTGACAAGCAGGTTATACGGATACTTTTGGTGGCGGAGAATTTTCATCAGATCCTTCATCCGGCCTTTGACGAATTCCAAGAACGGCTGGCTTCCGTCAACACTTGTCCGGACAGGCACCGTGGATACGAACATCCCGAGCATCTGCTTTTCTTTCGCATTCGTCCGGTTTCCCATAAACGTACCCGTGACGACGTCATCCCGGCCTGTCACTTTGTAGAGATAAGCGATCAGAGCTGACTGGAACAAGGAAAGAACGCTGACTTTATGCTCCCCGCAAAATGTTTGAATCCGGCCGTACAGGTCATGAGGAATTTCTTGAGAAAACCGTTTCGCATCAAGACCCGCATCTGCCTGGCTCCGTTTTAAAGACACAAGCTCCGGTACGGTCTCAAACTGTCCGTTCCAAAAATCCCGATCCTTTTTAAACCGCTTCGACTGCACATATTCCTGCTCTGTCAGCACATGCTCGATGAAGGAAGGAATCTCCGCCTCGTTCTCACTTGCTCCGCCCGAAAGCTCCAAATAAATATCAGTAATCGTATTGCCCAGAATCGTCATGGAAATTCCGTCTGAAATAACGTGATGCACATTAACGTAGAACCATACCTCATTTTCGCTGATGGTGTACACGGAAAAACGGAATAAATCCTGATCATATAACGCCAGAGGTTTGCTTGCCTCGTCACGTCCCCATTTTGACAGCTCTTCCGCAGAGCAGCCGGCTTGCCTGATGTCTGTATGCTCGATCGTCAGCGGATGGTATTCGCTCACATATTGAACGGGCTCTCCCTCATCATCAAGCCGAAGACGGATTCTCATCGACTCATGGCGACGGACGAATTCCTGTATCGCTTTCTCAACGATATGAGCTTGTACGCCGTCCTCAGAATTGAGCTTTCCGAAACCCGCAAGATTTGAAATACTTGTGTTCGGATAGAATTTTTCTGTATACCAGATACGTTTTTGTGCATTTGTTAAAGGATAAAAAGTTATTTCCATATGTGTGCGCCTCCCCTTTTTAAGATAAATTTGTCAATTCTCCCTTAGAAACAGCCTCCCTCAATGTCCCTAACTCATTATCAAGCCAAAAGAACCACTTACCTCCAAAACGATCCCGATTTAACCACCGCCGAAATCCGCAATCCATTCACCCGCACAGTCCGAAATTCGGCTCAAATTTATGAGAAATCAAGACAAGAATCCAATGTTTGTAAGCAACAGGGTTTACCTATTTCTTCATGAATTACTATATATCTACTTACGTTCACTTTATATGAAATTATTGTTTTTATCACCGAAAAATGGGTGAAAAGTTTCATGCGGCACACCGAAAAAAATTCCGACAATTCCAGAGGGTATTTTGCGGCATCCCGCAATTTATTTTTAAAAATATTATTTATGTAAAATTAAAAATCTTTAAACTATAGTATAAATCTTTCGAATATCCAGTTATGGCAGAATGAAAATAGTTTTCATATATTAGCTGATGGGGAAAAAACAGCGCAAGAACCGAAACAGGAGATTTAATCGTTCGCAATATGATTTCATTAAACCGCGCAAAAAAAAGCGCCCTATTTTCCATAGAGCGCTTCAAAAAGATTCCTTTATTGCAGTTTTATCAATGTTGATTAATTCCATATATTCTTTTCCCCACTTATACATAGCATCCAAAATCGGCATAAGGGTCTCTCCTTGCTCCGTTAATGAGTACTCCACTTTCGGGGGAACAACAGGGTAAACTTCCCTATGAACGATCAGATCCTGCTCCAGCTCCCTGAGCTGATTCACAAGAATTTTGTGCGTAATATCAGGAATTAAAGCTTTCAGCTCATTAAATCGTTTTGTCCCTTCTTTTCCCAGGTGCCACATAATCAGCATTTTCCACTTCCCGCCTATCACGGCAAGCGTCAATTCCTTTTCGCAATTAAACGTTTTCTTATCCATTCGGCTCACGGGCTATTCTCCTTCCTCTTACTTTTCGTACGTTGATCATCTATAAACACTTGCTTACTTTTTCACAGAGCTTTCATCCATTTATACTACCACGCAGTTTTGCTGAGACAAAACACATTGCCTGCGGGGGACAGTATCCTCAAAGTAACTATTAGACTTTAAAGTGCGTACTTTTCAACATGCAGGGCACTCTATAGAATGTAGATACATTAAGAAGAGGAGTGAATATACAGTGGAATTACAGCTGGCATTAGACTTAGTGAATATCCCTGAAGCAATTGAACTTGTGAAAGAGGTCGAACAATATATAGATGTTGTAGAAATCGGCACTCCCGTCGTCATTAATGAAGGACTGAAAGCCGTGCAGGAAATGAAAACAGCCTTTCCTCACCTGAAAGTGCTTGCCGATCTTAAAATCATGGATGCAGGCGGTTACGAGATTATGAAAGCGGCAGAAGCAGGCGCCGACATCATCACCGTTTTAGGGGCGACAGATGATTCGACGATCAAAGGAGCGGTTGCCGAAGCAAAAAAACAACAGAAAAAAATCCTCGTCGATATGATCAACGTAAAAGACCTTGAAACACGGGCAAAAGAAATTGACCAACTCGGTGTTGATTATATTTGTGTCCACACAGGTTATGATCTTCAAGCAGAAGGAAAAAATTCATTCGAGGAACTGACGGCGATTAAAAAAGCAGTCAAGAGCGCTAAAACCGCAATTGCCGGAGGCATTAAACTTGATACGCTTCCTGAAGCCATCAAACAAAACCCAGATTTAATCATTGTCGGCGGAGGCATTACGGGAGCTGACAATAAAGCGGATACTGCTTCTAAAATGAAACAGCTGATCACACAAGGATCATGAAAACGACGGAATACTTACATGAAATCATAAATGAATTATCCCGTACCGCAGCGTTAATAGCCGACAATGAAGCTGACAAGCTTGCGGATCAGATTTTAGCTGCAGATCAGACCTTCACGTCCGGAGCGGGCCGTTCTGGTTTTATGGCTAAAGCGTTCGCCATGAGGATGATGCATATCGGGCTGAACGCTTACATCGTCGGTGAGACGCTTGCCCCTCCCCTCAAAGAAGGCGGTCTCGTCATCATCGGCTCAGGCTCAGGCGAAACAAAAAGCCTGCTTCATACCGCTGAAAAAGCCAAAAGCCTTAATGGCACCATCACTGCATTAACGATTAATCCTGACTCGAGTCTCGGCAGACTTGCGGATCTCACGATAACAATTCCCGGCTCTCCTAAGGATGAGACCGGCGGAGACAGAAAGACGATTCAGCCGATGGGCTCTTTATTTGAACAGACTCTCCTGCTGTTTTACGATGCGGTTATTCTAAAAATCATGGAGAAAAAAGAACTGAATTCGGCAGACATGTTTGCAAATCATGCAAATCTGGAATGATATACTGGCGGCCTTCTTATCAGATGGCCGTCTTTTTATCGTCCTGCGGCGCTCGATTACACCCGGCCAAGTCTTCACCCGGAAACTCGCTGACGAAGATACCTTGCCGGTGAGCTTATCGCTATAATAGCCAATTATTCAGACGGCCGCAATCATTCATTTCTGAATAGAGAAACTGCGAAAAAGACTTTCTGACCGATTTTTTATTGGATAAAACTGATTTGTGCAGACGGTTTTACAGATATTCAGTTGAATTAAGGTTGAAAAATATTTTTTAACAGCTTTACAGCGGGCCGATTCTGCTTTATTCTTGGACCAGCTTTACAGCAATTTAAAACTGGAGGTGATTGATACTCTTGAAAACATTAAAAGCACTGCTGCTTGTTCTTATCATCATTGCCGGAGCAGTTGCGGCCCTGATCAAGGGTGATATTTTCTCAGATAACGAGCAGACCGTTCAGAAAAGCGATTACGACAAAGTAATCCTATTTCCGTCCGATCGATATCCGGAAACAGCAAAGCATATTAAGGGCGCGATAAAAGAAGGACATCCCAGCATATGCACCATTGACAGAGACGGAGTACATAAGCGGCGTGAGCAATCTCTTAAACATGTGCCTGTAAAAACGGGGTACGATAGAGATGAATGGCCCATGGCGGTTTGTAAACAGGGCGGAAACAATGCCTCCGTAGAATATATTTCTCCGGCAGACAACCGCGGGGCCGGCTCTTGGGTCGGACACCAGCTTACCAATGATCCAGACGGAACGAGAGTATTATTTAAAATCAAGTAACGAAACAGGAGGAGCAGCGCATTGATTAAATCATGGAAACCGCAAGAACTTATCATTTCTTATCATCAATTTACAATCTTCCAAAAAGATTCCGAACCGCCTGTTATCGATTGGACGGATGAAGCCATTGAAAAAGGATTTGCGGAGGCTGACGGAGCTGTTTCATTTGAAGCAAGGAGAAATACGAAGGCATTTATTGTCCTCAGGCTTAATACAAATGAACCGGTACCATCCTATGAGAAAAAAGCGGCTGTTTCCTTTGAAGCTGTAAAAGATGGAATTGAGATTGAAAGCGTGATGTCAAAACGGCTTTTCTTCGATCTTCCGAAAGGCCGATACAGCCTTACTTGTTATTCAGTGCCTGCCGAATTATCCGATTTGCATGCAGATACGTATATTATCGATGCGGCCGCAATGTAAAAGAGTTCCCTGAGAGAAACATATTTCTCTCAGGGAACTCTTATAAACTCTTACCGTTTGTTTCGATCACGTTCCGATACCAGTAAAAACTTCAAATGCAATTTTGTCTTCAGGGTGACTTGTAAGCGGATAAGCCGGTGAATAATCGAAGCTTGGAAAAATCCTCGGCCAGCTGACAGAAAAGCCGTAAGCTTTCAAACCCATTTCTGCCATCAAGGCGACATCTTCTTTATAACGTTCATAATGGCCGGCTGCTGTATCGCCGTTTGAGCCTTTAAACGTTTTACCTGATATTTTTGTGAAATGGTCCCAGACTAGGGACCCTTACCGTCTGTATTCCAGGCTCCCTGCAACCCGATAGGCAGTTGATGCCGATCCCCATAGAAATATATCCGGGAAAAACCCGTTTTTTCATGTATCATGTGTTTCATCCTCCTGATGCGTCTGATTTGATATCATAGGTGATGAAACGCGTTCCAGAGCAATCCCGCTAAAACAAAAAAAAGCACCCATCTTGCCGGATGCTTAAGAATGATGATGCCGCTTCTCCAATTTATGAGGGGGAGGCTTGGGGATAAAGCCATTTTGTTTCATCATGTTAAAGTGCCTGTCCATATGCTGTTTAATATGCTCTGCTTTTTCTTTCGGCAGGACACCGTATTCAACATATTTGGAAATGACATGTTTACGTTTTTCGAGTATTTCCTTTTCAAGAGATTCAATTTCTTTTTTCTGCTGTACCGTAAGTGACATTGTTGAAGGCATTTTTGTTTCAGTTGCATGTGCCGGCATTATGAAAACCATTGCCGTAATGAAAAACGCAGCCAATGATAACGCAGCTTTTTTCATGACTTTTTCCTCCTTTAGCGTTTGTTATATGTTGTGCCTCCATCCAGTTTTTATGCAAAAAAAAGAGCGAAATTATTCGCTCTTTTCAATCGATTCGTCCGGCAATGCGTATGTAACATACGTTCCTGCCACAAAATCATGGATCGACCGTTTGTCTTCTCTCATTCCGACCATAAATGCGCTCACGATCACACCGATTCCTAACGTCACACCATAAATTAAGGCGCCCACAAGCACTCTTAAAATCATAGTGAGAAAGCCTACCTGAGTGCCGTCTTTTTTGACGATGCGGATACCGCAGATCTTTTTGCCGATAACATAACCGTTCCAGTATACAGGAAGCAAGATAGAATAAAGAGTCAAAATGATGCTGATCATTGCGCTCTCCTCCGGATCTTTTCCCGTTGCCAGCATATAAATAATCGCCAAAGGCACTGAAATAATTAAATAGTCGAGTACTGCGGCTCCCAATCTGATCCAAAATCCCGCCGGTCTGTAAATATTCATTGTGTTTCCCCTCGCTCTATGGCTTCAAAATCACTTTAATGTTGCCATCTTCTTTTTTGTCAAATATATCATATGCAGCAGGGGCTTCCGCAAGACTCATTTTGTGCGTAATAATATCCGTCGGATCAATTTCATTTTGTTCGACCATTTGATACAGCATCGGCATCAGATGGATAACGGGTGCCTGGCCCATTTTTAGAGAAACGTTGCGCGTGAAAAAATCACCGATCGGAAAACCGTCCGCTTCGGAAATATATGCGCCTGTGAGCTGAACAGTACCGAACTTCTTAACGGCTTCTGACGCTGTCAGAATCGGACTGATGGTTCCGAACTGATTCGGTTTTTGCTTTTCTTTTTCTTTTGAAAGCGGCGTGCCGTCCATTCCGACACAATCAATCACAACATCCGCGCCCCCTGACGTTTGTTCATGCAGCAGTTTCCCGATCTCTTCATGCTCTGAAAAATTGAAGGTCTCTGCTCCGTTTATGCGTCTCGCATGTTCAAGGCGGTGCGGGACTTGATCGACTGCGATGACCCGCTTTGCGCCTTTTTTCCAAGCGAATTTTTGCGCCATTAAACCGATCGGACCTGAGCCCAGAATAACGACTGTGTCTCCTTTTTTCACTCCGCTGTGCTGGACGCTCCAAAAGGCGGTCGGCATGACATCTGACAGAAGCAGTACCTGTTCATCTTCTAGCTCGCTGTCTGCCGGAACCAGAAAAGAAGAGAAATCAGCATAGGGCACTCGTAAATATTCAGCCTGCCCGCCGGGATAATTACCGTTAAACTCCGAGAAACCGAATAAGCCGCCGGCATCTGTATGAGGATTGGGATTTGATTCATCACACTGGCTTTCCATCTGGTGCTTGCAATAATGACATTCTCCGCAGCCGATGTTAAAAGGAATCACGACCCGGTCGCCTTTTTTCAGCTTTTTCACTTGACTGCCCGTTTCTTCAACAATTCCCATTGGCTCGTGTCCAACGATGTAACCCGGATCAGCGGGTATTCCGTTTTTATATAAATGAAGGTCTGAACCGCAAATTCCGGTTGCGGTGATTCGAACGATGACATCCCTCTCATCTTGAATGACGGGTGCAGGGACTTCTTTCACTTCCATATGTTCTTTTCCTTGGTATGTCAGTGCTTTCACATTGTTCAGCTCCTTTTTCATCACTCCTTCCCTTCTCACATGCTTCTAAACTTGGCTGGTATGTTATTCAGCCCGCTGAATGTCCCATTGAAAAGGATCTTCAAATTGAGACCAGTCAGAATCGAACTCAGACGGCGTGAGCAGACACTGATCTAATTCCTTTGTAATGGCTGCTTCATCTAAATCAATCCCGATAAATACCAGATTCGTATGACGGTCTCCAAATTGAGCGTCCCAATCCTCCAGAATCTCCGGTTCCTGCTGTTTGATCTGCTCCTGCTCAAGTTTCGGCATCGCCGCCACCCAATAAGAGACAGGCTCAACTGAGACCGCCGGACCCGCCTGAGACATCAGCAGCGCGAAGCTGTTGTGGGTTGCGCACCAGGCAATTCCCTTTGCGCGCACAATGCTGTCAGGCATTGAGTGATGCAGCCAGCTGTCAAAACGAACGGTATGAAACGGCAGACGCCGTGAATACACAAACGAAGTGATTCCATACTCTTCTGTTTCCGGAGTGTGCGCTTCATGGCCTGCCGTCAGCTCCTTTATCCATCCTGCTGATGAACTCGCTTCTTCAAACTCAAATAAACCGGTATTCAAAATGCATTCGGCAGGCACTTCTCCGCGGACGGATCGGATCAGCTTGGCACGGGGCTGTAATGCGTGAAGAACTGTTTCAAGCTGTTCAAGCTCTTTTTCGCCCACCATGTCGCACTTATTTAAAATAAGCACATCACAAAACTCAATTTGATCAATTAATAGGTCGGCAATCTCCCGTTCATCCTCTTCTCCCGCAGCTTCTTTCCGGTCAAGGAGTCTGTCACCGGACTGGAAGTCATGCCAGAATCGGTTTGCATCTACCACGGTAACCATTGTGTCCAGCCTGCAGAATGTTGTCAGATCAATACCCATTTCTTCATCTATATAAGAAAATGTCTGGGCAACGGGAATCGGTTCACTGATCCCTGTTGATTCAATCACGATATAATCAAATCTGCCGTCTTTGGCGAGTTTCTCAACTTCGACTAATAGATCCTCACGCAGCGTGCAGCAGATACAGCCGTTCGATAATTCTACGAGTTTTTCGTCTGTCCGTGATAAGCCCCCTCCCTGTTTCACCAGGCCCGCGTCTATGTTTACTTCGCTCATGTCATTAACGATGACAGCAATTTTTAAACCGTTGCGGTTTTGTAAAATATGATTCAAAACTGTCGTCTTTCCAGCACCAAGATAGCCGCTCAATACTGTAACCGGAATTTTTCCCATAAAAATAGCCTCCCAACAAAATAGAATGATTACGATTTATTATCTGTGACTGTCTCTGTTCAAATAATATGTACAGTGTATTAAATCGTAATCGTTACTATTTATTCTGATGCATTCTCTATTTAAAATCAAGTAAAAGTCAGACATCATACACTGTTTGTCCCCATCCATTGGTCTGACACGCAAAACGTCAACGATTTAATTGGTGAAGCTTTGGATCCGGACTGTAAAATGACCGGTTTAAAAGATGTGCGCTGCACGTATCAGACCAATATATTTTTCATAAAATTTTTAGATTTTTTAGTATTTTTTGTTACATCTCATAACATGTATCTTAAATATCTGTTTTCGCTGTGCTACGCTAAAGAAAACACAGGTAAGGAGCGGATCATCTGATGGGAAAAAAACAGCTAGTCCTTGTTGGAAATGGAATGGCCGGGGTAAGAGCGATTGAAGAAATACTGCGTGTTTCAAAAGACGAATTTGAGATTACAATATTCGGGGCCGAACCTCATCCCAACTATAACCGAATCCTTCTGTCAAAAGTGCTTCAAGGCGATACAGATATTAAAGATATTACATTAAACGATTGGGACTGGTACAAAGAAAACAGCATTCAGCTGCATACCGGTGAAACAGTCATCAAAGTGGACCAGGATAGCAAAACCGTCATTACAGATGCAGACAGAATCCAGCCCTATGATGAACTCATCCTGGCGACAGGCTCTGTCCCTTTTATCCTTCCGATTCCGGGCGCGGATAAAAAAGGCGTCACGGCATTCCGGGACATAAAAGATACCGACACGATGCTCGCCGCGTCAAAACAATATAAAAAAGCAGCCGTCATCGGCGGAGGACTGCTTGGTTTGGAAGCCGCTCGCGGGCTGCTGAATCTCGGAATGGACGTGTCTGTCATCCACCTCTCTCCATACCTGATGGAACGCCAGCTTGATCCAACTGCAGGGCGCCTGCTGCAAAACGAATTAGAAAAACAAGGCATGACCTTTTTACTTGAAAAGCAAACCGAAGAAATTGTCGGTACTGACCGTGTCGAAGGCGTACGCTTTAAAGACGGCACAAGCATCGAAGCTGATTTAGTCGTCATGGCGGTCGGCATCCGCCCGAATACACAGCTTGGCGCGGAAAGCGGCATTCCGGTTAACCGCGGAATCATTGTGAACGATTATATGCAGACTGAAATCCCGCACATTTACGCTGTCGGTGAATGTGCCGAGCACCGCGGAATCGCATACGGTCTTGTGGCGCCGCTCTATGAACAGGCAAAAGTGCTGGCCAAACATATTTGCGGCATTGAAACAAAACCGTATGAAGGCTCCGTTCTCTCCACTCAATTAAAGGTATCAGGCGTCGAGGTATTCTCTGCCGGTGACTTTAACGAATCAGAGGAGAAAAAAGCGATTAAAGTTTTCGATGAGCAGGACGGCATCTATAAAAAAATCGTCCTGAGAGGCAATCAAATTGTCGGCGCTGTTTTATTCGGAGACAGCAGCGAGGGCAGCCGCCTGTTTTCAATGATTCAAAAAGAAGCCGATATCTCCGAAACTTCCAAGATATCCATCTTACAGCCTCTTGACCAGGAAGCAGGCGCAAGCATGACCGCGGCGATGAGCGGCGATGAAATCATCTGCGGCTGCAACGGTGTATCAAAAGGCGCGATTATTCAAGCCATTCAGGAAAAAGGCTGCACATCAACGGACGAAATCAAAGCATGCACTGGGGCATCCCGTTCCTGCGGAGGCTGTAAACCGCTCGTGGAAGACATTCTTCAATATACACTGGGCTCAGAATTTGACGCATCCGCGCAAAAAGAAGCGATTTGCGGCTGCACCTCGCTTTCGAGAGATGAAGTCGTAGAAGAAATCAAAGCCAAAGGGCTATCACATACGAGAGAAATCATGAACGTGCTCGGCTGGAAAACGCCGGAGGGCTGCTTCAAATGCCGGCCTGCCCTCAACTACTACTTAGGCATGATCAATCCGTCTACATACGAGGATGACAGAACATCCCGCTTTGTGAACGAACGGATGCACGCCAATATTCAAAAAGACGGAACATACTCAGTCGTGCCCCGGATGTACGGCGGCGTGACCAACTCTCAGGATCTCCGCAAGATCGCCGATGTCGTCGACAAATATGAAATCCCGCTCGTTAAAATGACAGGCGGCCAGCGAATCGATCTCATCGGCGTCAAAAAAGAAGACCTGCCGAAAGTATGGGCCGAGCTTGATATGCCTTCAGGCTACGCGTACGGAAAAACACTCCGCACGGTAAAAACGTGCGTAGGCGAACAATTCTGCCGCTTCGGCACGCAGGACTCCATGGCACTGGGCATTGCGCTTGAGAAAAAATTCGAAGGGCTCAATACGCCTCATAAGGTCAAAATGGCCGTGTCTGCCTGCCCGCGGAACTGTGCGGAGTCCGGCATTAAAGACCTTGGTGTTGTCGGCATCGACGGAGGCTGGGAGCTTTATGCCGGCGGGAACGGCGGAACTCATTTGCGAGCCGGTGATTTGCTGATGAAAGTGAAAACGAATGAAGAAGTCTTAGAATACGCGGGCGCTTACCTTCAGTACTACAGAGAAACGGCTAACTATCTGGAGCGCACATCCGCATGGCTTGAGCGCATCGGTTTATCCCATGTCCAATCTGTGTTGAACGATCCGGAAAAACGGCAGGAGCTCAACGGCAGAATGAATGAAACACTCTCTGTTCACAAAGATCCGTGGCAATATTTCCTTAAAGATAAAAAAGCTTCTAAAGATTTATTTGAAAATGTCGTCACGACTTCATAAAACAGTAAGGAGGAACGGACATGGTTAACAAAGATATGACAAGGGTTTGCTTAGGCAGGCTAAACGAATTTCCTGAGGAGTTAGGAAAAACCGTATATATAGAAGAGAAAGAGCTTGCTGTATTTAAGCTTTCTGACGGAAGCGTCCGCGCCGTCGAAAACCGCTGCCCTCATAAAGGGGGCGTCCTGGCTGAAGGCATCGTCAGCGGAGAATACGTCTTCTGCCCGATGCATGACTGGAAAATTTCCTTAGAAGACGGAAAAGTCCAAGAGCCGGATCATGGCTGTATTAAAACATACGAAACACTGATCGAAGGAGAGAATGTATACCTCCTGTATTGATCAAAGGGTCGGATCACTTTTTAAACAGATGAAGGGATGACGTCATCATGAGAAACGGAATTGTATATTTTGTCGGTGCCGGACCTGGAGACCCGGGGCTGATGACAGTAAAAGGGAAACAGGTTCTGGAGAAAGCGGATATCATTTTGTATGACCGGCTTGCAAACCCAACGTTTCTTGAATATGCCTCTCCAGACTGCCGGTTCATTTATTGCGGAAAACTGCCCGACCGCCATTTTATGAAACAGTCGGAGATAAATGCCCTGCTGATTGAAAAAGCGGCGGAAGGCTTCACCGTAGTCCGCTTGAAAGGCGGAGATCCAAGCGTGTTCGGCAGAGTCGGCGAAGAAGCGGAGGCGCTTCATCGGCACGGCATCCGCTACGAGATGGTGCCCGGCATCACCTCGGGAATCGCGGCGCCGCTGTATGCGGGAGTCCCCGTCACCCATCGTGATTGCGCTTCGTCCTTCGCCATGATCACCGCTCATGATACATCATTACAAGGCAGGCCGAATCTCGATTGGAAAGCGCTGGCCCGAAGCGTTCAAACGCTTGTGTTTTACATGGGGGTTAAAAATCTGTCATTTATATGCCGGCAGCTTATGGAGCACGGGAAATTCCCCTCCGTCCCCGTACTCGTCATTCAATGGGGAACATGGGGGCGGCAGCGCAGCGTAAAAGGAACGCTTCAGGATATCCATGAAAAAGTACAAAGCCAAAACATCACCAACCCCGCCATTATCGTCATCGGAGATATCGTAAATCTTCAAACATACAGCTGGTTTGAAAGTAAACCGTTCATCGGGCGGCATATCATGGTGGTCACTCATGGCGATGATGAACATACATTGATAGGCAGGCTGCGCGAGTATGGCGCAGATGTTATCGAATGGCCAAAGCGGATTGTTAAAAAAATGCCCGCAAACGAAAACATCCTGAAGCGGATCAGCACTTTTGAACAGATCTTTTTCACATCACGCCATGCGGTCTGTGAATTCTTTGACACACTGGCTCTCAAGCAGATTGACATCCGCCGGGTGACAGCAAGCCTGAATGCAGCGACTGAAGCGGCAAAGGCGGAACTGACAAAACGGGGCTTCCGCCTATCCGGCCATCAAGGTGATTCTCCGCATTCGCTCATTGTCGGAAGCCGTCAAGCGGCAGAAAACATGCCAGACTCAGTATCATGCCCGTTTTATATCACTCATGAACATATCGCAGATGAGCGGTTCACTTCGATGATCGAACGCACAATCAGTGAGTCTCCTCTGCAAATGATTATCTGTCCGGGCAAAGAATCCGCTCAGCATTTGCTCAGCGCCGGAAAACAGATCGGTATATCACCGAATCCGACAGCAAACCGCCCTCCCGTCATCTGCATCGGTGAAGACATACCCGCCGGTTACGGATTTACCGCCGTGAAAAATCAGGAACAGTTATTTGCGTTTATACAAAATGAAATGAAAGACATGCTCGTTCACAGCTGACCCCCCGGCTCAACATCGGGGGCCATTCCCTTTTTTATTGTGTCACCAATTTCTTATGATGAGTCGAATACATCGCCATCTGATCCGCCTGCGGGTCCAAATAGGCTTTGGCGCTGTTCACGGCGGTCGGTCCCTCCGTGAAACCGCCGGCAATCAATCTGAGCTTGCTTTCATAATGGGCGGCGTCACCTGCAACAAACACGCCCGGAAGATTCGTCCGCATATGTCTGTCGGCTTTAATCCGGCCTTCTTCTATCTCAAGCCCCCAATCCTTCATCGGGCCGAGATCAATTTTAAACCCGTGATTGATAATGAGCTCATCAACCTTGATGTCTTCAGAATGGCCAGACTCGGTATGACAAACGGTTACGCTCTCGATCCGTTCCCCGGTGCCGTTGAGATGCTTCAGACGATACGGCGCAAACACCCGCACGGAAGACCGCTTCATTTTCGCCACGCTGCTTTCTAAACCGCCGAACTCCTCACGGCGGTGCAAGACGGTAACAGACGCCGCAATCGGTTCCAGCTCATTCGCCCAGTCAACCGCGGTATCTCCCCCTCCGGAGATCACGATATGCTTACCTTCAAACGCATCCAGCTTCTCCACTTTATAATGAAGGTTTTTCCCTGAATAACGGCTCGCATCCGCGCTGTTGAGCTCATTGACCTCAAGCGTTCCCATGCCGACAGCCAAAATCACGGTGCGTGTATAGTGCTTTTCCCCTTCGGAACTTTCCAGCACAATGGTCCCGTCATTCAGCCGCTCAAATCCGGTCACCCGCTGATTCAACACGATATCCGGCTCAAATGTCGCCGCCTGCTCCTTCAGCTGCTTAATCAGCTGTTCCCCGGCGATCCCCGGAATTCCGCCGATATCACGGATAATTTTTTCCGGGAAAAACATAGACACTTTCCCCCCGAGCCGCGGCAAAAATTCAATCACTTTCGTTTTCAGCTCGCGCATCCCGCAATAAAAAGCCGTAAACAGGCCGATCGGGCCCCCGCCTATAATCGTGACGTCATACACCTCATGATTTTCCGCCATTATTCTGCCTCCCGTTTATATCTATACTTCAAACATTTTTAATTGAGAATCAATATCAATAAAAGTATACCATACATCGGAAAACAGTGTTTGTTCAGTTCTCATCTTGCGGAAAAGGATGGAGATTCAAGAAGCACGGCCCAATGAGATGTTGAAGTTGAGGAGGGTATTAAAGCTGAAACCAGTACGGCGACTGGTTTCTTTTTTATTTCTTTTTCATCAGCATGATATCAAGATACAGCTGGCACCTTGTCCTGAAGTCGTTTAAATTAATTGATGTCATGTCAAGAATCTGTTTGATACGGTAGTTCAATGTGTTTTGATGAATAAAAAGCTGTTCTGCGGCTGGTTTTGTTTTGCAGTTATTGAGGAGATAGATTTCTAACGTTTTCAGCAGTTCGGTGCTGCTTTCTCTATCCTTGGCTTTTAATAAAGCTAAATCATGGTTTACATATTCCAGTGAGGCGTTTTTTTCTTCGATACTTTCAAGATAGCGGTATATCCCGAGTTTGCTGTATTCGTACGGGATATTTTCCTGGTTTCCGGTAATTTCTGCGGCCTTTATGACTTCAAGGGCTTCTATATAACTTTTCCCGAGCTTCAGGATGCTGCTGTATTCATTGCCGATTCCGATATAGATGGGAGTGGGGATCTTCTGAAAGTGAAAATGAGTCAGCAGTTTGTGGATGAATTCAGATGCTGCCGAAGTGCCGGAGCTTTTTTGCGAGAAGCTTGCGACGACGATGACAATATTGGAATCAATGGTTAAGACGTGACTGACTTTATCCCGCAAATTCAAGTACGATTTGATATTTTCCTTCAAATCTTCGACTGCCTCCCCATCCCCATTTGCGGCATGCAGGACAACCACCGAGAAAACCGACGGCAGCACGGCGTTCATCTTTTCCGCCTCCCGCCTGAACTCCTTTTCAGAGGAGAATTGCTGAAAGATTGCCCGTTTCACCAGGTCTTCCGCTCTCTCTTCCTTTTCCTGTTTCAGCCGGTTCGTTTTATAGATGATTTTTCCGACATGGAATGAGGTTTCATATAAAAAGTCGAGCTCCTCCTCCGTCAAATCGCGGTCGAGCTCCTGAATCCAGATGTAGCCCATCACTTCCCCTTTATGTTTTGCGCTTACGACCACTCTCTGATTCAGCCCGATACTGTCTATTTTTTCAACACGGAACGGTTCAGGAACGGTTTTCAGTTTTTCGATCACCCCGTCCTTCAGAAACCTCTCAAAAATCTGCACGGGGCATTTTTTTGAAAATATCGTCTGCTGGTTGGCGGAGTCGAAGTGATTAATGTAATAAGAATTATAGGCAAGCAAAAAGAAATCCGCACTTTCCAAAATGACGGGCTTCTGCAATTCGTAACTGATGAAATCAATTAATTTATCAATGTCCGTAAATGAAAAAACTCTCTCTAAAAGCTCTTCCATACCTATTTCTCCTATGCTCTTTTTATCTTTATCATACTCTGAGGGGTGACTTTTTGTATAGAAAAAAATTCATATATTCCCAAAACGGCATAATCGGGAATTCTGTATCGTGAAAAGAGGAAAAAGGGCGGTCCCTTCTTCCTCTCGTTCCTTGCTTTTATTGAGAAAGTGTATCACGGTACTCATGAAACTGATCTGTGACATCTTTTGACGGAGCCTGTGTCAATAAGCTGACGACAAATACAGCGGCAAGGCTTACAGCAAACCCCGGAATGATTTCGTACAAAAAGTCTGAAAGACCGGCATTCGCCCAAATGATTACGGTAATCGCTCCCGCAATCATGCCGGCGAGTGCCCCCCATTTCGTCATCCGTTTCCAAAATAAACTGAGCAGTACGACCGGCCCGAATGACGCGCCGAATCCCGCCCATGCATAGCTGACAAGACCTAGTATCGTGTTGTTTTTCTCCCAGGCGAGCACCAAGGCGATGATTGACACCGCAAGCACTGCCATTCTCCCCAGAAATACGAGTTCCTTATCAGAAGCCGAACGTCTGAACATGGACTTATACAAATCCTCTACTAAAGAACTGGACGTAACGAGCAGCTGAGACGAAATCGTACTCATAATGGCCGCTAAAATCGCAGAAATGAGAAATCCCGTAATAATCGGGTGGAACAGAATGTTGCCGAGCTGAATAAAAATGGTTTCCGGATCAGCCAGCTTCAGTCCGTGCTGATGGTAATACGCGATTCCCGCAAGACCCGTAAACAGCGCGCCTAGTGCAGACAAAATCATCCATCCCATGCCGATCCGTCTGGCGCGTTTGATTTCTTTCACAGATGTGATCGCCATAAAGCGCACAATAATATGCGGCTGCCCGAAATAGCCGAGCCCCCACGCAAATAAAGAAATAATGCCAAGGACGGTCGTTCCTTTGAACATGTTAAACAGTTCCGGGTTGACGGAACGGATATCGGCAACGGTTTCTCCCGGGCCGCCCGTATGAAAAATCGTCACAATCGGCACGAGAATAAGCGCCGCAAACATGATGATCCCTTGGACAAAGTCGGTCCAGCTTACCGCCAAAAAGCCCCCGAACAAGGTGTAGGCGACAACGACGCCTGTCACAACCCACAGGCCGGTGTGATAGTCCAACCCTAAAATGCTGTTGAATAGGACGCCTCCTGACACCATGCCGGATGATACGTAAAATGTGAAAAAGACGAGAATGACAAGACCCGAAAATAGTCTGAGAAGCTTCGTATGATCACCGAAACGATTTTCAAGGAAACCCGGAATGGTGATGGAATTCCCCGCTTTTTCAGTATACGTTCTCAGTCTCGGCGCCACGAAAAGCCAGTTCGCCCATGCTCCGAGCACAAGGCCGATGACAATCCAAGCGCCGCTTAATCCCGTCGAGAACATGGCGCCTGGAAGCCCCATCAAGAGCCATCCGCTCATATCCGCCGCTCCCGCGCTGAGCGCTGTGACGGCAGGACCTAAAGAACGCCCCCCGAGCATGTAATCCGTCAGATTTGACGTCCGTCTGTAGGCGAAATAACCGATAAACAGCATGCCCGCCATATAAATACAAATGGATATAATCAACTGAATGTTTGCTATGGCATTTCCTCCTCCGCTTTATATGTTTATGGTGAAATGGACACCCCCCGCGAGGAGGATGCCCATTCAGTCCCTCTTAAAACATTTCACTGATTGTTTTCGCCTGCATGTGGAGGGCCAAATAATCCGGGCCGCCCGCTTTTGAATCAGTGCCGGACATTTTAAAGCCTCCGAACGGATGGTATCCGACAATCGCTCCCGTACAGTTGCGGTTGAAGTACAGGTTGCCGACATGGAATTCCTGTTTCGCCCGTTCAATATGTTTGCGGTTATTTGTAATGACCGCTCCTGTCAAACCGTATTCAGTGTTGTTTGCCACTTCCAGCGCTTCATCAAAGTTTGATACTTTAGAAAACCCGACGACCGGCCCGAAAATTTCTTCCTGCATGAGTCTGGCTTTCGGATCAAGGTCAGCGAAGATCGTCGGCTTGATAAAGTAGCCTTTTGAATCATCTCCGGTGCCGCCGCTTACTAAACGGCCTTCTTCTTTTCCGATTTCAATGTAGCTCATGATTTTATCGTAAGAGCCTTGGTCGATGACAGGCCCCATATACACGTCAGCGCTGTCAGGGCTTGCCGTCACTTTTGATTCAGTGATTTCGATGACGCGCTCCAAGACGGCATCGTATACTTTTTCATGCACAACCGCGCGGGAACCTGCAGAACATTTTTGTCCCGCGAAGCCGAATGCTGATGTAAAGATGGATTGAGCCGCCAATTCAATGTCCGCATCTTCGTCAACGACAACCGTATCTTTACCGCCCATTTCTGCAATGACGCGTTTCAGATGCTGCTGTCCCGGCTGCACTTTTGCCGCGCGTTCAAAAATTCTCGTACCGACTTCGCGTGATCCCGTAAATGTAATGATGCTTGTTTTCGGGTGATCGACGAGATAGTCTCCTACTTCCGCCCCGCTTCCCGGCACAAAGTTGACAACGCCCTTCGGAAGGCCTGATTCTTCAAGCACTTCTACGAATTTCGCCGCGATGACCGGTGTCGCGCTGGCCGGTTTTAGAACGACCGTGTTGCCCGTTACGATCGGTGCCACCGTCGTACCTGCCATAATTGCAAAGAGGAAGTTCCATGGCGGAATGACGACCGTTACGCCTGTCGGTGTGTAGACATATTGGTTCTTCTCGCCTTCGCGGCTGTTGACCGGCTTGCCTTTTGCCAATTCAACCATCTGACGCGCGTAGTATTCCATAAAGTCGATCGCTTCAGCTGTATCAGCATCCGCCTCGTTCCAAGGCTTTCCTGCTTCTTTTACAAGCAAAGCGGAGAATTCATGTTTTCTTCTGCGGACTTTGGCAGCCGCGCGGAACAGGACAGCCGCTCTTTCTTCAGGAGATGTGTATCTCCACTCTTCGAACGCTTTCGCAGCCGCTTCAATCGCTTGCTCAGCGTGCTCTTGAGAAGCTTTTGACACTCTACCGACGACTTCTTCTTTATCAGCCGGGTTGATTGAAACGATTTTCGCTTCTGTTTCCACTCTTTCACCGTTAATGACAAGAGGATAATCTTTTCCCAGATACTCGCTTACCTTCGCAAGCGCTTTCTTGAATTCTTCAACGTTCGATTGATCTTGGAAATTCGTGAATGGTTCGTGTTTATAAGGTGTAGTCATTGTCATCTCTCCCTTTTTTACTTCTTAGTCATCCCTTTAAAGGCGAATGCGATATTTGAGGGGCGTTCAGCGAGCCGTCTCATGAAATAGCCGTACCAATCATCGCCGTAAGGCAGGTAGACTCTCATGTTGTATCCTTCTTCCACTAGGCTGAGCTGGGTTTGCGAGCGCATACCGTACAGCATCTGAAACTCAAAGCGGTCGTTTGGAATGCCGTGCTCTTTGACAAGCTGCTTTGTAAACTCGATCATCTTGTCGTCATGCGTGGCAATTGCCGTATAATGTCCTTTTAAAAGCTGTTTGCGGATGAGTTTTTTATAATTTTCATCTACATCGCTTTTTTCAGGATAGGCCACCTTTTCCGATTCTTTATAGGCTCCTTTGACAAGGCGCAGAAACGGATTCAGCGGGTCAAGATCATCAAGGTCCTTCTCCGTTCTGTACAGATAAGCCTGCACCACGGTGCTTACGTATTCATACCGGCTTCGGAAGTCTTTAAAGATATCCAGCGTTTTCTGGCATCTCGTCTCATCCTCCATGTCAATCGTCACCATGACTTTATGTTTTTCCGCCGTCTGGAGGATTTTCGTCATATTTTCATAGACGAGATCGAGATCTATATCAAGACCTAAAGACGTCATTTTTAATGACACTTGGGAATTCAGCTGTTCATCAGCGATTAAAGCGATGGTCTGCATGCACTCCTCGGTGCGTTCTTTCGCGACATCACCGCTGTTGACAAATTCACCCAAATGATCGACAGTAACTGACAGCCCTTGGCTGTTCAAATGTCGGATTGTCGGGATAGAACTGCGGATATCCATTCCTCCGATGATTTTGCCGGCTGCCACACGGCTTCCCCAGCCTCGCGCCATCTTATTGAGAAAGCTGCTCTTGGATAAAAATAAGAAAAAATCTCTTGTAATCACTTCCAACCTTAACACCCCGCAATCTAAGAAGTATTTGTATGAGTCTATTGTAAATGGACAAAACATCCTCTCACAATATTCTAAAAATACAAAGATTCTGATAAATTTTTGTGGTTTTTCCACAATCAGCTTCTTAGAGAGCAGGCGGATCATGCCGAAAAAAGGCGGGCGGAAATGACAGAAATCGTCAATTCCCGCCTTTTTCTTCCCAAGCCTCTTCGACGGTCTGAATCAAAAGCTGATTCAGTTCGTCCGTTATATCCGGTTTCGGTGTTTTGACCGTTTTGGCATACTGTCCGATGCGTTCTATTTCCTCTTCTATAAAGGCATGAATAATCGTATTTCCGGGTTCCGGAGCCAGTTCCTGTCCGCTTTTTTTCCTTGTAAGCAGTGTGCTGATTTCAGAAATGAGTGCTTCATCCGTCAATAGGGCATCTGCCATTACTGGAAATGACATCGGCGGTACGGTGCCGAACGTTTCAATCCACTTGCAGGCAAGGAGAGGCCGCAGGACATAAAAATACTTTTTAATCTTCACTGCACTGCCCCGCAATTCCGTTTTTTCATTCCGCTTTGCCATATTGAGATAATGATAGAGGCATGCTTCGGGCGAAAAGGCGCGGGTTTTCAGTTTTCGGAGCTTTTCAGCCGCTGTGAAAGCCTCATAATAGATCATCTCAGAAGAAAGCCATTCCAAAAGAGGCGGATTTGATTTTTTAAAGAGCCGCAGGGCTTTTCTCAGTTCCCAGCCGCTGATGTCAAGCATGTCATGGATCGGCTCCTCTATGACATCCCTATGCGGTTCAATGGAAAAGTACCATTCTTTTTTCGGCACATAGAGAAACCGTACATCGTAGTCGCTTTCGCTTGACGGAAATCCCCATGCGCGGCTTCCCGATTCTACGGCGTAGAGCACCTTAACGTCGTGCTTTGCCTCAATTCGTTTTAATTCTTCGATGATCCTTTGTTTCATTTGTATCCGTCCTTTTCCGTCATCATTCATGAAAAAAGCCCAAGTACTTGGGCTTTTCACTGCTGTCAGCCTTTCAGATGCGCTTTCAGAAAGGCCAGCTTCTCCGTATGGAAAGAAGGTATATATTCATGGCCGAAATACCGGTAAACCTTCAATTCTTTTTCCGTTTCCAGATGATTGTAAGCGGCAAATACCGTCGACGGCGGAGTCACCCGGTCAATCAGCCCGATGGACATGAGAACCGGCACCTTTACGCGGTCCGCCAGATTCATGATATCAAAATAGGCCAGTGTATTCATCGCGGCTTTCTCCGTTTCAGGGCTGCCGTTTTTTCTGAAAAAGGAGTTAATCTCAAGATACGGCTCATCAAGTGCGACGTCAATCGCCCGCTCAAAATTGCTTAAGTACGGATAATCAGCCGCAACCGCTCTCGGAATGTCGGAAAGCGCCGCCGCGGCGATGGAAAGCCCGCCTCCCTGGCTCCCCCCGATGACGGCGATTCTCGTTTCATCCACTTCATCAAAGCTGCTGATGACTTCAAGAGCCCTTACTGCGTCTAAGTACACACCGCGGTAATAATATGTATCTTTGTCTAAAATCCCTTTCGTCATCCAGCCGGGAACGTGTCCGTGCGGTGAGACGCTTGTATCTGTGCTGCTGTGCTGGCCGCGGACAAGCATCCCGAACGCGGCATATCCGTGAAGCGCCCAATTGACGATGTCATGTATGTCCCCGTCATAGCTTGCGTTGTAACCGTGGTATTTCACGATGGCCGGATGCGGGCCTTTTCGGTCGGGAACGGCGTACCATCCCTCAATTTCCGCCTTGCCGAAGCTTCGGTATTTCAGCCGGAATACTTTCACGCCGTCAGCCGGATAGCTTTCAGGCGTCAAATCAGGCTTTGCCTCTTCCTTTGCAAGCTCATGTAATGATGATGCCCAAAAATCCGCAAAGTCATGAGGAGCGGTTTTATTTGGTTTATAGGTCTGCAGTTGGTCAAGCGGCAAGTCGTATAATTGCATATCCGATTATTCTCCTTTGTTTTATAAGATTTAATTTTCTGACTCTATCTTAACACGATTTTACACTTATTTTCTAAAAATTTTTATAAATGATCGGCGGACGCTTTCACTTTTTATCAAACGTTTGTTTAACAGAAAACAAAAAAGAGCTGTGCGCTCACAGCGGCACAGCTCTTTTACATCGGCTGATACAGGTCCCAGCCGATTTTTAACGTTTCAACGATATAATCGGCAATTTCTTCAGGTTCCAGATTATCCGTTGCCACTTTTGAATTATGTTTATCATAGATGCTTTGGCGCTCGTTAAAGAGCTGCTGCATTTCATCCATTGAACGGTTATGCAGCACGGGACGGCTTTCAATCAGCAGGTCAGCCCGCTGCTTCCAATTCTCCCATGATAAATCAAGATGGAGCACGAGACAGTTTTCCAGGCAGCATTGTCTGATTTCCTCTTGTTTAAACGAACCGCCCCCAAGAGACACGATCTTGAATTTCGTATTGCGGCAAATATCTAATATATAGTCCTTTTCAGTCTGACGGAAAAAGGCTTCACCCTTTTTCTCAAACATTTCCGGGATGGACATGTTGAAATCTTTCTCAATCTGCAAATCAATATCAATAAAGTCTCTGTATAATTTTTTAGCGACCAGCTGGCCGATTGTTGTCTTACCGACACCCATGAATCCGATCAGTACGATATTTCTTTCTCTTACGGGAATGGCACGTTTTGCGTTCATCTTCGGCGAAATCCTCCTAAGGAATGAAAAAGTTATGTTTATTATATGATAACTCCATATTGAAATATAGAGATAATGCGATGAGTTTTTCGATCTACCGGAGCGTAATGCGTTCCACCTTTCCGACAATGAAAATATAAGAAAACGCCCCGATAAAGGCGACAGCGCCGACAAACAGAATCGCTCCGTTGTATGAACCGGTCGCAGAGACGATAAACCCGATGATAAGCGGCGTAATAATACCGGCCATATTGGCGAAAAAGTTAAACACGCCCCCTGCCAATCCGATTGTCTCGCTTGGCGCCACTTCACTCAGCATCGTCCAGGAAATATTGGACATGCCCTGCGCAAAAGAAGCAATGGATAAGATCACCAAAACCGCCGGGGAAGAGTCCGTAACATTCGCGAGCACGATGGAGCCCGTCAGCAGAAGACCGAGGATAACGGGCGTCTTTCGGGCAACGTTCACCGATACGCCCCGCTTCATCATGCCGTCAGACCAAAATCCGCCGAACAATACGCCGAAAAAGGCGGCGATATACGGGATTGATGCGGCGAAGCCGACTTTTAAGAAAGCCATGTGCTTTGCCTCCGCCAGATAAGTCGGAAACCATGTCAAAAAGAAGAACAGCGTGGACGCTACGGCGAATTGGCCGATATACAAGCCGACAAGCTTGCGGTATTTAAGAAGCTGGACGAAATCCCGCCACGTGATCCTGCCGGCTGATTCAGACACCTCTGTCAGCCCGCCGCCTTCTTTAATATATTCAAGCTCTTCCCGGTTCACTTTTCGATACCGGTTCGGCTCCTGATACTTCTTAAACCAGAAAACGGAGAAAACAAGCCCGAGCAGCCCTGAGGAAATAAAGACGGCTCGCCAGTCGAATGCCGTTAACACCCAAAATAAAACCGGTGTGGCGAATGCCAGCCCGACATATTCCCCCGCTGTGTAAACCCCAGTCGCAAAGGCGCGTTCCCTCCTCGGAAACCATGTCGTGACAATCCGGTTGTTTGCGGGAAAGGCAGGCGATTCAGCCAGTCCGATAATCAGGCGGCAGCCGAATAAAAATCCGAAACTGGCCGCAAAAGCTTGCACTCCGGTGAAAACCGACCAGACAAATAAAGAAACTCCGTACGTCCGTTTTGACCCGAATTTGTCCAAAATGAGCCCGCCGGGAATCTGCATACCCGTATAGGTCCAGCTGAATGCGGAAAATACGACGCCCAAAAGAGCGGGGCTTATGTTCAGCGAAGTCTGAATGGACGGGGCGGCGATGGATACACTTGCACGGTCTATATAATTAATCGCAGTGATAAAAAACAAAAGAATCAGTATCACATAACGAGCGCGAGTCGGTTTATTGCGGACGGGCCTGAAGTCCGTCAGCTCCGTTTCATTTTTCAATGGCTTCTCCCCCTTACTCGAATGAAATTAATTGTACAACACTTCGAGCAATTATTTAATACTTTGACGCAAAAAAGCGCTAAACAATTTGTGTTCAATACTGACCGGATGCACCGCTTCCATAAAAAAAGTGTTTACCCTTTTCGTCTGTTTATCCGCAGCTTATCCGGGGAAAAAACACATATAGGATAGACAGTTAACGGGAGGATTACCGATGAAACTGAGCTTTTGCACGACAGGGTTTAAAAAAAAGCATATTCTCGATGTCATTTCTTTCGCAAAAGAGCACTCCTTTGACGGAATCGAACTGTGGTACGGCCACGCCCAACAATATATAAAAGAAATCGGCCCGCTCGACAGGCTTGATCAACAGCTTCAGGAGGAAGGCTTCGAGGTGCCCGCTGTCAGCTTGTACACTGACTTTGCCACTCAGGATGAAAGGCAGGCGTTAAAGGATGTTCAAAGGGCATTAAGCGCGGCACGGCAGCTTCACAGTCCCCTGATCAGGGTCTTTGCGGGCAACCTGGCTTCGCGCCGGACGTCACCGGAAAAGTGGCAGAGCGCGGTTGATCAATTTCAGCAGGCGGCATGGCTCGCAGATGACTATGAAGTCGATATCGGGCTTGAGATTCATTACGATACGTACGCGGATACACCGGAAGCGGCGCTGGCATTTTTAGAGGATGTCGGACATCCGCGGGTCCGCATTATTTTTGACGGCTCCAACCTTCACGTCAATCACGTGGATCAAATGCCCGCTTTAGAAAAACTGTATCATACCGTCAGCCATATCCACCTGAAAAACTATCACTGGAATTTTGACAACTGGTATCTCAGCAGGCCGGTGTCTGTTCTGCAAGGCGATTTACGGCAGGAACCCTTTCTGAAAGAACTGTTGAACAGGCAATACGGCGGATTCGTGTCACTCGAATACTTCGGTCGTCATGCTGAAGCGCATATGAAAGAATCTCTGAATGAGATCAGGCACTGCTTTCATAAGAAATAAAAAAACCTCCCTTTCAAAAGGGAGGTTTTTTTATTTTTATTTCCACCAATCATCAAACATTGATGCTGGCACTTGACGCTTATGTTCCGTACTGAGATAGCGTTTTTCCAGCGCCTCAATCACTTCGGAAGAAACGTCCTTGCCTTCTAAATAATCATCAATGTCATTGTATGTGATGCCGAGCTCTGTCTCGTCCGTCTGCTGCGGCTTTTCATCGAGCAGATCGGCCGTCGGTAATTTCAAATACAGACGTTCCGGTGCGCCGAGCTCTTCTAATAAACGTCTGCCCTGTCGTTTCGTTAATCCGGTCAGCGGCAGCAGGTCAGCTCCGCCGTCACCGTATTTCGTGAAGAAACCGGTCACCGCTTCAGCCGCATGGTCGGTACCGATGACAAGCAGCCCCTCTTGTCCGCCGATGGCATATTGCGCGATCATTCTCATTCTGGCTTTTACATTTCCTTTGTTAAAATCAGTCAGCTGATCGCCCGTTTCTTTTTTGTACTGATCGGCGAACGCGCTGACAGCGGACTTAATATCAAACGTCCATGATTTATCAGGCTTAATGAATTTAAGTGCCAATTGGGCGTCATCCTCATCCTGCTGTGCGCCGTGCGGAAGACGGACGGCGATAAACTCCGCGTCTCCGCCATCCTCTCTGATGCTTTCAGCCGCCAATTGGGCGAGGCGTCCCGCAAGCGTGGAATCCTGCCCCCCGCTGATGCCGAGCACAAAGCCTTTGGCACCTGTTTTTTTCAAATATTGTTTCAGAAAGTTCACTCTGTCCTCAATTTCTTGTTTCGGATCAATTGAGGGTTTTACATGGAGATCATTCATAATTTGTTTCTGGATGCTCATCCCAATCACTCCTCCTGCATTGTTTCTTTATGATTCATTTCCCGTTCATGCTGAAAATGAATCATGCCACTATGTACGACTCTCTGTTAAATATAGCACAGGTGCAGTTTTTAAGTGAATCAAATACACCGGGATCAGCTGATTTCCACCCGCAGCGCCGTAATGCTGTCTCCGTTGCATTTTCCTTTTTCGATCGGACAGGATGAAAACGCGACGACGAGATCCATTTCCGCACGAAGCCGTACGTAATCACCCGCGTCAGACAGAGGCGTTTCGACTGACAAGTTCCCCTTCTCATCAAGCACCGTATTCATAAAGATGGCAAACGGGTAATGCATATGCGGCCGCGGCACCCCGAATGGTTCAAGCGCCCCGCTCATATTGTCATAGCACGTATCCTGGAGCTCGTCTTTATGCTTTCCGTATAAAAGCCTGTTCATATCCGGGCGGCAGGCTGGAAGCAGCAGGTCATGCTTGCCGACAGTATCTTCAATCAGCGTCAGCATCGGCTTATATAAATTTGAATAAATATGATCGCCTGTTTTTACATGAATGGACTGATTGGCATCAATCGTCGCGCCCTGATCAAGATGCTCATAAAAGTCTTTGGCATGATACGCCGTAAAATCAGCCACCTGCTGCCCTTCCACATCGACTACTTTTATAATCTGCCCTTTGTGAACCTTCAGGCCGAGCCCTTTTTTCGGCGGTACGATAAATTGCTGTGTCATCAGACTGCTCCTTTTTTCTTCTATTATGAACCCCGGTCGTTTGTTTCATGTAAAGCAATTTATTGGATGTATATTCCCGTTCTGCCGGCCGCAATCTAAGCTTTGATAAAGGGGTTGAATTACATGGGTAAATCACAGGACCAGCCTAAAGGAAATCTCGCTTGGTGGCAGCTCTCTTTAATCGGCGTCGGCTGCACGATCGGGACGGGCTTTTTTCTCGGGTCCAGTATCGCTATTGTCAAAAGCGGATATTCCGCGCTGATCTCATTTCTTATTGCCGGGCTCGGCACCTATTTTGTCTTTGAGCAGCTCGCGAAGCTTTCGGCTAAGCAGCCCGAAAAAGGGTCTTTTTGCGCTTATGCGAGAAAGGCTTTCGGCTCTTGGGCCGGTTTCAGCAACGGCTGGGTGTACTGGTCGTCTGAAATGCTGATTACGGGAAGCCAGCTGACAGCCATCTCGCTGTTTACGAAGCATTGGTTTCCGAATATGCCGCTGTGGATCCTCGCCTCCATCTATGCGGTGCTCGGTCTTTTAATTATTTTTACGGGGCTGTCCGTTTTTCAAAAAACGGAGAATGTGCTCGCTGTTGTCAAGACGGCGGCCATTTTTATGTTTATCGTCATCGCCATTTTGGCGCTGTGCGGTATATTTTCTCATAAACCGGATGTCCAGGTGCCGAATGAATCAAAGGATTTGTTCCCGCACGGAGCGATGGGTTTGTGGACGGGGCTGATTTATGCGTTTTACGCTTTCGGGGGAATTGAAGTCTTGGGGCTGATGACCGTACATTTGAAAAAGCCGGAGGAAGCCTCAAAATCAGGCAGACTGATGCTTATCGTTCTTGCGGTGATTTACGTCATTTCTCTCGGCCTGGCGTTATTGTTAGTACCGCTGGGTAAATTCACCGAACAGGACAGCCCGTTTATTACATCTCTGAAAGGCTTTCATTTAGATATCATTCTTGATATTTTTAACGGGATTTTTATTATTGCGGGGTTTTCTACGCTCGTCGCCTCGCTGTTTGCCGTGACGACATTGCTTTGTACGATGGCTGATGACGGAGATGCGCCGAAATGCTTCAGATTGAAGGAAAATAAAAAAATCTGCTGGCCTGCGCTCGGATTGACATTCGCCGGACTCATCGTCTCCATCATCCTGTCTTTGGTGCTGCCGAAAAATATATATGAACACATGACCACCGCGGCAGGCCTGATGCTTCTGTATACATGGGTGTTCATTTTGTTCTCAGGCAAGAAACTGATCGAACCGACAAAATCGGGAACGGCACAGATTTTTATCGCCCTGGTGCTGATTGCGGCCGCCGTCTCCGGGACGCTGTTTGAGAAATCGAGCCGGCCCGGTTTTCTGGTCAGCCTTTGTTTTCTCGCCGTCATTGCGATCGTGACATGGATCGTACAAAAAAAGCAGGGACACAGCCCTGCCGGATCATAGCTTAAACAATCTTTTCAAATAGGAAAAAGGACATTTTGACACTTGCGTCTCATCATCACGGAGGAAATATTGCTTCCATTCTAAATTGTCTTTTCCTCCGTACCACCCCAATCGGGGATGAAGAGGGGCTTCGTCGTATGCCTCTAAACGTTTTCTGATCAGCCGGCTCATATTGCGTCCGAACGCGGTTGAATCATTTAACCCTTCGAAAACCCATCTCGGCTGAAACGCCAGCATAAAAAACGGGAAGCTTCTGCTTTGTCTCGCTTCATGCGCAGGCGTTGCGCACAGAATAAAATACGGCTCGCCGTCAAAGCAGAACTCCCATTTATAATGTTCAGGATCTTCCGGCATATCTTCCGGCCAGTCTTTCGGGTCACAGCCGCTCAGCCGGTTTAAAAAAGACCAGAACATCTCTTCATACGCCTCAATGGAATAATGCTCAGCTAAATCCTCAGGCGTATCAAAAATCACAAGCAGCGACGCGTATCTTCCGGTTTCCCTTGAGATTTTTCCGTATTCAGACAGCAGCATCCCCACTTCCTCCGGGGTCCCCTGCTCACGGGGATCACCCGCAAAGGATATCCGAAGCTGATCTGTCAGAAATCCCTGACGTCCGGGTATGCACGGAAACGTATCCGCTTCATCGCCTACTTTTTCTGATAGAAGCTCAAAAGCGATTCTCTGCCAATTTGGCAGATCCAATAACTTTTCCTCAAGGCAACTTTTTGTGTACAGCCCGCTGGCCATCGTCCCACCTCCAGTATCGTCATGATACGTTATGATGGGGATAGGCGATGGGTGACAGTCCTTCTATTTATGAGATGAGCATTTGAATCCCCTGCCATCCGAAATAAAAACCAAAAACGATCAAAGACACACCTGCCGCTCCCGTCAGCCAGCGAAGCGCTTTTTCGTGGAGAAGATTTCTGAAAGTGCTTGCGGCAATCGCCATGCAGAAATCCCAGATCAAAATGCCGAGAAGAATGCCGGAGCTGTAAATCAAAAGCTGGTTTGCATCGAAGGATTCAGCGGTTTTGGCGAGAATGCTGCCGTATATGCCGAGCCAGAATAAAATGCTCAGCGGATTGGAAAGAGAAATAAAAAATCCCGCACCGAATGTTTTGTAAAAAGCCGGTTTTCCTTTTCCGCTTCTGACGTTCATGGCTTCCCTTATATTTTTTAACGTTTCGACGCCCGTGTAGGTCAGCACGAAAAAACCGAAAAGCCACAAAAACGTTTTCACGAAAGGCGCCGTCAAAAATTGAGACAGCCCGAAATAGATCAGAATCATATACAGCCCGTCTGCCGCCATGGCGCCAAGACCGAAAATCCATGCATGCCAAAAGCCGTTCTTGATGCCTTTGTCAATTTGCGCCGCATTGACCGGGCCGACAGGTGCTGACAATGACAGCCCGAGAACGATGTAGCTTAAAAAGATGTTCATTGGCTTCCCCCTCATTCATGCAACTTGTACAAATTATTCATGAATGGGCCGGGCTATGATATATTATTTTAATTTCTCAAGCTCATCTTCCATTATGTCTGTCACTTTTTTGAGAAAATCGAATATCAGGTGCAGTTCTTCTTCTTTATATTGCCGGCAAAGGCTGATGGTGGACTGGGATAAGGAGCTGAACAATTGTTTCACGTTCGCTTTTCCGGCTGTCAGCGGCACAATGATCACCCGCCGTTTATCTTCAGGATCTTTTTTCCTCATGACATATCCCGCTTTTTCGAGCCGGTCAATGAGCGCCGTTACCGAACCTGTGCTGAGGCCGGTTTTTTTCCCAAGCTCCCCCGCGGTCATCGGGCCTGCTTCATTTAAAATATCAGCTGATTTCAAATCGGTCGGAAACAGACCGAGAGATTGAGCGGCCGCCTGATGAAACAGGATCGTCCTTGTGGCCATCTTCCGGAATAACTGTATCGTGGTTTCCTCCGTCTCGCTTCTGGTATTTCTTGTTGACAACTGACAGGCCTCCCTATAAAATCAATTTATCTTGACGATCAAGATAATTTTCGGCAAATCTATTATGATCATAGCAAATTTGATGATCAAAAGTAAGTATAGGAGGAAAAAGCATGGAACAAACAGCCGCGAAGGACGCCTCGACGAAGTTTGTCGTCATCGGCCTTTTGCTGGGCATTTTAATGTCGGCTATGGACAATACAATCGTTGCCACCGCGATGGGAAATATCGTGGCGGACCTCGGAAGTTTCGATAAGTTCGCATGGGTGACGGCATCATACATGGTAGCCGTAATGGCCGGTATGCCGATTTACGGCAAACTGTCCGATATGTACGGGCGGAAACGTTTCTTTTTATTCGGTCTCATTCTTTTCTTAATCGGATCGGCATTATGCGGAATCGCCCAAACAATGGACCAGCTCATTATTTACCGCGTCATTCAGGGAATCGGCGGAGGCGCGCTGATGCCGATCGCTTTCACCATCATTTTTGATTTATTTCCGCCGGAAAAACGCGGAAAAATGTCGGGGATGTTCGGCGCCGTTTTCGGCCTGTCCAGCGTTCTCGGGCCGCTTTTAGGCGCGCTTATTACCGACTCCATCAGCTGGCACTGGGTATTTTACATCAACGTGCCCATCGGCATTCTATCGTTATTTTTCATTCTTCGTTATTATAAAGAATCACTTGAGCACAAGAAACAGAAAATCGACTGGGCCGGCGCGATTACGCTGGTGGTTTCCATTGTCGGTCTGATGTTCGCTCTTGAGCTCGGCGGAAAAACGTATGATTGGGACTCCGTTCAGATCATCGGTCTGTTCGCTGTGTTCGCCGTGTTCTTTATCGCCTTTTTCATTGTAGAAAGAAAAGCGGAAGAACCGATTATTTCTTTTTGGATGTTTAAAAACCGTTTATTTGCTACGGCACAGATTCTGGCGTTCCTTTACGGAGCCACATTTGTGATTTTAGCGGTATTTATCCCGATTTTCGTTCAGGCTGTGTACGGCAGCACCGCGACAAGCGCGGGCTTTATTTTGACGCCGATGATGATCGGTTCTGTTATCGGAAGTATGATCGGCGGAATTTTCCAGACGAAAGTACGGTTCCGTAATTTGATGCTGATCTCCGTGGTCGCTTTCTTTATCGGAATGCTGCTGCTTTCCAATATGACTCCGGATACGGCGCGCACGATGCTGACGGTATTCATGCTGATCTCAGGATTCGGCGTCGGCTTCAACTTTTCACTGCTGCCGGCCGCGTCCATGAACGATCTCGAGCCGCGCTACCGCGGGAGCGCCAACTCAACAAACTCGTTTTTGAGATCATTCGGCATGACGCTCGGTGTGACGATTTTCGGAACCATCCAGACGAATGTGTTTACCAACAAGATGACCGATTCATTCAGCGGCATGAAAGGAGCGGGCGGCGCGATGCAGAACATCGGAAATCCTCAGGACATTTTCCAGGCCGGCACGCGCGCTCATATTCCGCCGCACATTCTGGATCGCATTATTGACGCAATGTCGCAGAGCATCACGTATGTATTCACGCTTGCTCTGGCGCCGATCGTCATCGCAGCCATCACCATTTTGTTTATGGGAAAAGCGAGAGTAAAAACCTCTCAGGAAATGGCGAAAAAAGCGAATTAAAAAAAGCAGTACATGGCATTTGCCATGTACTGCTTTTTTGTTTACTCCGCGAAATGCGGAGCGAGAATGTCTTTCAGCACGTTTGCGCTATGGCTGAATTGACGCTGTTCTGTTTCGTTCAGTTCAAGTTCCGTCACACCGGCGATGCCGTTCCGATTGACGACGGCCGGAATGCCGATAAAGACGTCGTTTACACCGTATTGCCCGTCCAGATATGTGCTGACGGTTAAAATACTGTTTTCATTACGCAAAATCGCTTTTGTGATGCGGGCGAGGCTCATCGCCACTCCGTAATATGTCGCGCCTTTTTTCTCAATAATATGATAGGCGGCGTTTTTCACATCGTCCACGATCTGATCCAGCTCGTCCTGTTTGTAAGCTGCATTTTTCTCCAGCAATTGCTGCACCGGCACTCCGCCGATATTGGCGTGACTCCATACAGGAAGCTCGGTATCGCCGTGCTCGCCGATAATGTGGGCGTGTACGTTTTGCGGAGCGGCTCCGAAATATTCACTCAGCATATAACGGAATCTCGCAGAATCCAGTGTCGTGCCGCTGCCGATGACGCGTTCTTTCGGCAGACCGCTGAATTTCCATGTCGCATAAGTGAGAATGTCGACCGGGTTTGTGGCAACGAGGAAGATGCCGTCAAATCCGCTTGCCATGACTTCACCGACAATGCCTTTGAAAATGGCGAGATTTTTTTCGACCAGCTCAAGTCTCGTTTCGCCCGGCTTTTGGTTGGCTCCGGCACAGATGCACACGATATCGGCATCCTTGCAATCTTCATACGTTCCGTAAGACGTTTTCACCGGATGAGGCGCAAATGCCTTTCCGTGATTTAAATCCATGACATCTCCCATGGCTTTTTCTTTATTTAGATCAATGATCACAAGCTCATCTGTGATCCCTTGGTTAATTAACGCAAATGCATAACTGCTTCCAACAAAACCTGCTCCGATTAATGCTACTTTGTTCACTCGTTCGTTCATCATGTATGCTTATCCTCCAGTGTTTCGTGGTGTCTGTTTTATTGTGAAGTATTTCACATTTATATTGTGCACTATTTCACAAACTTTTGCAAGAGAAAAGTTTTGTCTTGAAAACCCCCCAGATTTTTGACAGAATCCTAAAACGGTTGGGTTTTAGGATTCTGTCATCTTTTCAGCTTGATTAAATCATTGAAGGCGGCGCTTAGTCAGGCATTCTGAGAAATCCTGATTTCTCTATTCATTAATGCCGAAGATAGCCATTCAAACCAGAATTGTTATACAAACCATTCTGCACATAATCAAAGCCGGGCTGGTTCTGTCCGGGCACTTGGGCGCTGCCATTGTTAAAAATCACTTTGGCGTCGGCCGTATCCGCATTCTCAGGCAGCGTCAGCGTGTAAATTCCATCTGCATTCTTAGTCATGGCTTTCCCCGGCCACGATCCGGTTAATTCTATGGCCCTGCCTCCATCATGTTTATAGATATAAGCATTTACCTGGCCCCAATGGTCCGGATTCTGATAGCCAATGATGTTGGCTTGAGACGGGTCTTTTTTGACAAACGTGTATTCTTGGGTTCTTGCTGCACCCTCGCTGTTCGTTCCGGTTAACTTGATGTCGTATGCCGTGCCGATTGGATCTCCTTTTCCGATCGTCAATCGGTCCCCGTCCTTAAACACCGTCTGCTGCCCATTATTGATCTGATAAACGGCTTTTGTTGTTTTCGCATTTGCACGCAGGGTGACCGTCAGCTGATCGTTGAAAGAATGGACTGTCCCCGTTTGATAATTCTCAAGGAAGACATGAGGCGCATTTCCGATATCGTCAGGATAAAGAACAGCAACGGATCTGGCATTGATCGTGCCTGTCAGTTTACCGTTCGTCACTTGAAATGAACCGGTGCCGGCTCTATTATCATACCTGCCGTCAGGTAATTTCGTTGACGTATTGACGGCAACGGCAGACGATCCTGCATTTGCCAGCACAACGCCTTTTGAGCCGCGCTGATTCATAAAGATTTGATTGTTGCCATTCGGATTTGAGAGTTCCTCAGGCTGCCCGGCCATTTCGTTGTGAAATTGATTGACCGCAGTGATCGCCTGATCTTTAAATAAGGCACTCCCGCGATCGCCTATTTGACTTTTTCCGGGAAATCTTACACCATTTCCTCCGCCCTCAGGTCTGGAAAAGAAAAGAGGTGTACTTCCTGAGCGGGAACCGATCACTGCCCAGCCTAAACGGATATCGTCATCGCTCATCCATGTAGACTCTTCCTCATCATTGGCATACGTATCATGTGATTCCACCCATGTGACCAACTTGTCCGCAGACACATCAGATGCATAATGGGAAATATTCGACACACTCAGATTGCGGTTCTTCAAGGCGGACCTGATGGAATGCCCATAATTTGAAGCGGTCACATTCATATAATTCGCATAAGCAGTATCTCTGGACGCGCTGTCTTGCAGGATTTCTCCGTATTGGAATTCCGCCGCTGTATTTGTGATATTCGGCCAAAATCGGCTGCCGTAATTCCCGTCATCCGGAAGCTCTATATGCTTGGCGGCATCATAACGGAATCCGTCCGCTCCGTCATTCAATGCTCTTTCCAAGAAGCGTTTCAGATAGGTTTGCACCTCAGTATTTTGAGTATTCCAATCATACAGCCCCAATAGTGAATTTTGAGTGACATCCCATCTGTCCGACCAATTTTTAATTTGTGTGTTTCCATGGGTCCAGTTTGGAATACGCTTAATCTCGTCAGAAATCGCGCCATAATCACTGGTCGTATGATTGATGACCGCATCGACAATGACTTTTACGCCATATTTTTCTGCGGCTGCGCACATGTCCTTAAATTCTTGTTCAGTTCCTAAGTAACGGTTGCCGATTTGGTACGATGTCGGCTGATACAGCCAGTACCAATTCCTCATGCTCTTATCTCCTTGGTTCCCTTCCTTTACTTGGTTAATCGGAGACGTCTGAATGGCTGCATAGCCTGCATCACGAATATCTTTCATATTTTGTGTTAACGTATTGAATGACCAATTCCAGGCATGAAGGATGGTTCCGCTTTTGACTGAAGATGCGGTCACCTCATTTGATTTGTCAGCGGTTTCAGCGTTTGCAGCCGCAGGCCCTGACAAAACCAAATGAAACAGCAATAAAAATCCGGCGAATAACGGCAGTAAAGAGGTTTTGAATCGTTTTTCAAACATTTTTGACACTCCTTATTTGATTTTTTGAAGACTGACTGCGGAGTCAAAAATTCCTCTTACCCTTTCTTCAGCTTCCTCCTTTCGAATGTTGTGAAGACTGGAGAATTTTGTTAACGCTTTCATTTCAACTTATCACACACTCTCTATCAAAGCAACGTGTCAGAGTGAAATCAAATCTATATTCCTATCAGATCAACAAAAAAAGAAACCACCTATCAAGATGATTTCTTTTTCACTTCTTTTATCGCTCTTCTGTAAGACAGCTTCACAATGACATACCGAAGCAAAAACAGAACGCCTCCGCAGACGATAAAAAGAAAGATCATTTTCAGCCAAGCAAAGAATGTATGGGGCAGCCCCCTGTCGTACATCGTAAGCGCAGCTGCCGCAAAAGCAACCGCAATTGAATCGATCCGCTGCTGCTTCACTCGTTTTCGCAGTTCTTCCTTGGTGTCTATTCTCGGCATGAGCATTCCCGCCGCTCCTGCTCTGATACAATAATAAACAATTATAATGAAGAAAACCGCCAAGCTTCCGGCCCATTCCCTAAACGGACAGTTCAGGACAAGCCCGCGTACGATGATATCAAGCAAAGACAATGTGCCCACAAGCATTCCGACTTCTGACCAAATCATTCGTTCTTTCTCTTTCACACTCTCACTCTTTCCATTCACGTTTGAAAGTCGGTTCCGATGCTGATTCATGACTTCCTCCCGTACTTTTAAGAATGGCTTACAACTCCCATTATATCTTGCCGATTCATAATGATAAACCGAAATATCATTGACAAAAACGTTTAATAGGGACCCCATTTGATCAAAACGCCTATGCAGATAAACACCAGGCCGATCACAAACCAGATCAGCGCCAGCGGAACCATAAAGCGCAGCCACTTTACGTACGGAATACCGCTTGCGGCCAGTACGGCCATCAATACGCCCGATGTCGGATTGACACAGTTTACAACGCCTTCTCCGAGCATGACCGCTTCAACCGCCACCTGTCTCGTGATGCCCATCAGATCGGCAAGCGGAGCCAAAATCGGTATAAATACAACCGCCTCCCCCGATCCTGATGAAATCAGAAAATGAAGCAGAGCACTGGAAATATACATTCCGATTGCGCCTGCCATCGGGCTGAAACCGTGGAGCAGTGACGCAAGTCCATTGACTACCGTATCAAGCAGCTTTCCGTGTTCCAGGATAACGGAAATGCTTCTCGCCATTCCGACGATCAGCGCGCCGTAAACGAGACCCTGGCAGCCTGTGATAAACGTTTTTGCGATATCATTTGCCGCCATCCCTGCAATCAGTCCGGAGACGATCGAGATGAAAATGAACACGGCGGCCATTTCTGAATCAGACCAGCCAAGGGTTAGCGCACCGTACAAAAAGCCGGCAAGCGACAAAGCCGCAACAGCCAGAATCAGCTTATGGCGGACAGTAAACGGGACATGCTTGTCCTCCTGATCAGAAACCTGCCGGATTGAGCCTGCCGCCGGAAACCAATCGTTCCCCAGCAGACTGGCGTCCTTTGCTTTTCTGAGTCTTCTCGTATACCGATAAATATATAAAATAGATGATAGCAGAAAACAAATGTAGACGGCAATCCTCAGGCCGATGCCGGAAAACATCGGCAGCTCCGCGATGCTTTGTGATAACCCGAGCGGTGAAGGTGATAGAATCGTCGCGTTAAACCCCGCATAACAGCCGATATAAATGACGGCTGCTCCGGCCACGGCATCCCATTTCAGCGAACGGGCGACGATCAGGCCGATCGGAATAAAACCGATCACGGAATTGACGACGATGCCGGTTGTGCCGAGAATCGAAAATAGAGATCCGACAATCGCAATAAACAGCAGCTGTTTTGTGCGGAATGTACTGATCACGTTATTAATCAATCCATTGATGGCGCCCGTTTTCTCTAAAATCGCAATGGTGCCGCCCGTAAACAGGATCAGAAAGATAATCGGTGCGGAACTTGTCATCCCTTCCTGAATCGCGGTAAAAAAGGCGATCGGGCTGACAGGGGACTGATCCAGAGAATGATAACTTCCAGGGACGGCAGACGTCACACTGCCCTTTGTCACCCTGTCGAATTCTCCAGCGGGAACGATGTACGACGCTATCGCGCAAAGTAAAGCGACAATGAACAGCAGCACATAAGCATCGGGCATGACAAACATTTTTTTCTTTTTCAATACAGGTTCGGTCTTCGGCACAGCCATAACATCACCATCCCGCTTCAAATTTATAAACTATTCAGAAAATACAGATATGTGCTATATTATATACAGACCGATTGCCTGTTTTCAATATCAAAAATAAAAAACAGACAGCTTTTGAAGGAGGACTTACGGCATGAACAGACTCACAGAGCATGACAAACAAGTCATTATGGATATTTTTAACCACCTGCACGCCCATCCCGAAGTAAGCTGGAAAGAATATCAAACGACTGAATATCTGGCTGAAAAACTGAAAGCAGCCGGCTGCCGGACCCGTACGTTTGATGATTGTACCGGAGTTGTCGGCGAAATCGGAGAGGGCTCCCCCGTTGTGGCTGTCCGGGCGGATATTGACGCGCTGTGGCAGGAAGTGGACGGTGTTTTTCAGGCGAACCATTCATGCGGACATGATTCACATATGACGATGGCGCTCGGCACGATGATGCTTTTAAAGAGTCAGCCGACGCTTCCGAAGGGAACCATCCGCTTTATTTTTCAGCCGGCAGAAGAAAAAGGCGGCGGGGCGCTGAAAATGATTGAAAAAGGCGTGCTTGATGATGTTGACTACTTATACGGTGTGCACGTACGCCCCGTACAGGAAACGGCAAACGGCCGATGCGCCCCCTCCATTCTGCATGGCTCAAGCCAGCATATTGAAGGCCTGATTATCGGAGAAGAAGCCCACGGCGCGAGACCGCATCTCGGGCTTAACAGTATTGAAATCGCCGCCCTTCTCGTGCAGAAACTCAGCTTCATTCATCTCGATCCCGGCATTCCGCATTCGGTGAAGATGACAAAGCTTCAGGCAGGCGGAGAGAGTTCCAATGTCATCCCGGGAAAAGCCTCCTTCAGCCTTGATCTCCGCGCGCAAACCAATGCCGCCATGGAGAAATTAACCGCCGAAACCGAAAGAGCCTGCGAGGCGGCGGCTGCCGCATTCGGCGCAAAAATCGAACTGCAAAAAGAACACAGCCTCCCGGCAGCCGAGCGAAACAAAGAAGCGGAAGCCATCATGGCGTTTGCGATAAGCAGCATTCTCGGAGAAGAACATGTGGATGAGCCTCTCGTGACAACCGGAGGAGAGGATTTTCATTTCTACGGACTGAAGGTGCCGAACTTGAAAACGACGATGCTCGGCCTTGGGTGCGGGCTTCAGCCGGGGCTTCACCATCCTCATATGACATTTGATCGAAGCGCCATCTTTACAGGTGTTGAGATATTAACAGCCGCCGTCCTCGCATCGTTTGAAGCATAAAAAAAGCAGCCCGTTACAGGGCTGCTTTTCTTCGTTATTTCTTCAAATCTTCAATTGAATTGACGTTTTTCATATACTGAGGAACGACCAGACCCATCTTGACGCCTGTCAGACTCGTTCCCACATCTTCATATTTGCCTTTATATTTAGACGCATATGCTTTATGAGTGTTCGGAAGCCAAGCAGACAGTGACGCATCCGCGCTGCCTGTCGCAATCGCAGTCCACATCGGGCCTGCCTCCACTTGCGTCAGCTTCACGTCATAGCCGAGGTCTTGAAATACTTTTCCGACCACGTTCGTACTTGCGATTTCACTGTCCCACGCCACATAAGCCAGGTTGATTTTATCACCTTTTACTTTATGAGCGCCTTTTGTCCATTGAGCTACTTGATCTTTATGTTTTTTCACATATTCAGCAGCGGCTTTGGCCGGCTTTTCGCCTTCTTCAACGGCAATCATGACTTCTCCCATATCGTCCTGCGTCCAGTTGAACTGGCTGAGAACCTTGGCCGCGTTAGGCTGTTCCTTACTGAATCCGGTTCTTGTAATCGTATGAATCTGCTCGGCAGTTCCGTACGTTTTTTTCGGATCATCAAGGAACTTCAGCTTATATCTGGAGAACATCCAGTGCGGCGTCCAGCCCGTTACAATGATCGGCTTTTTCCGGTCATATGACTTTTTCAATGTCGCCGTCATGGCGGCGCTTGATGCTGTGACGACATTCCAGTCTTTCAATCCGTAATCGTTAACGGCCTCATCCGTCAGGGCCATGATTCCCGAGCCCGGATCAATGCCGATAATGGTTTTGTTCACCTGATCCGCAGCCGTTGCCTGACCATCAGTCTGCGAACCGCAGGCAGCCAAAGAAAGAGCCAGCGCAGCGGTAACGCCGACACCGATGATTTTCTTAAGCATCAGGCATTCCCCCTGCTCTTTTTCTTCACTTTAATGTTTTGCGTGATACGGTCGAGTGTAATCGCTACGATGACGATCGCGATACCCGCTTCCACTCCGACGCCGGTTTTCAATTGTGTCACGGCGCTGTATACTTCAGAACCGAGACCCGGCGCTCCGACCATGGCCGCGATAACGACCATTGACAAAGCAAGCATGATGCTTTGGTTAATACCGGCAAGAATGGTTTTGGTGGCAAGCGGAAGCTGAACCTTGAACAGACGCTGAGACGTCGTTGAACCGAATGCTTCCGTCGCTTCAATCAGATCAGCCGGAACTTGTTTAATACCGAGAACCGTCATGCGGATCGTCGGAGGCATCGCGAAAATAACAGATGCCACAACGCCTGGCACAACCCCGATATTAAAGAAGAAAATGGCAGGCAGCAGGTATACGAAAGCCGGCATGGTCTGCATTAAATCCAGAATCGGTGTGACAATGCGGCGGACCGTTTCTTTCTGAGACGCCCATATGCCGATCGGAACCCCGATAATAATGGAAATCAAAACAGATGTAACGACAAGCGCCAGCGTTTGCAGCATCGGCGACCAATAACCCAAATAATCAATAACAAGGAATCCGATTAACGTAAAGAGTGCAATTCCTCTCGTACTGATCCACCAAGCGAGAGCTGCAAAAATAACAGTCAATAAAATAGACGGGATGAAACCCAATCCGCTCACAATCGCGTTTACGAAAGCGGCCAAACCGTTTGAAATTCCGTCAAAGAAACCTCCGAACGTCATGGTAAGCCAGTCAACAAACCGGTCAACGATATCTGCTAACGGAATTCTAGGCAATCTGTCCATTTACTTCACCCCCTGAACAGAAGAATCCTGAGCTTGTTCAGCAGAATCTTCAACATTTATATAATCGTTATTACCTGAAAGCGCGCCGATTAATGCACCTTTTACGACAATGCCTTTCATGCGGTCCTTATCGTCCGTGACGGCGATCGGAATATTCGCATCAGACACGACATCGAAAATTTCCGTCAAGTAGGTGCTTTCGTGCACAGTCGTAAATTCAGTATTTAAAATATCCTGAAGCGATAAGTCGGATTCCACCGCTTTTTTCGCATCCGCCGCATGAATGACGCCGAGAAGCTGTTTCTGTTTATCAACGGCGTAAATAGAAGAAATACCCAAGTTCTTCATCAGCTGCAGCGCTACACGAGGCCCTTTGTCAATCCGCACAGTTTCAGCGCGCTTCATGATATGGCCCGCTGTCAGAACTTTTGATAAATCTACATCTTCAACGAATTTTTCAACGTATTCATTGGACGGGCTCATCAGAATTTCTTCAGGTGTCCCGATCTGAACGATATTTCCGTCTTTCATCAGCACGATTCTGTCGCCGATGCGCAATGCTTCATCAAGGTCATGCGTGATGAAGATGATCGTTTTGCCGACAGAGTCATGAAGGTCTAAAAGCTCATCCTGCATATCTTTACGGATCAGCGGATCAAGCGCACTGAAAGCTTCATCCATCAGAAGAATGTCAGGATCATTCGTTAATGCGCGGGCAAGGCCGACACGCTGCTGCATTCCTCCGCTGAGCTGATCGGGGAATTGGTGTTCAAAGCCTTCAAGACCGACAAGCTTAAGCGAATCAAGCGCTTTTTGCTCACGCTCTTTTTTGTCAACGCCTTGAAGCTCCAAACCGTATTCCGTATTTTCAAGAATCGTTCTGTGCGGAAACAGCGCAAATTTTTGAAAGACCATGCTGATTTTTTTCCGGCGCACTTCCCGGAGCTGGTCTTTTGACATATTTGTTATCATGTCACCATCAATATAGATATTCCCGGCAGTCGGTTCAATAAGCCGGTTTAACAGCCGAACTAAAGTTGATTTACCGCTCCCCGATAGACCCATGATGACAAATATCTCCCCATCATAAACATCAAAGTTTGCTTGATTGACACCAACGGTTGATCCGGTCGCTTTCAGGATCTCTTTTTTGTTTTTTCCGCTGGACAGCATCTGAATGGCTTTTTTTGTCTGTTTTCCGAAAACCTTAGATACATTTTCGACTTTTATCTTAATTGGTTTCTCATCTACACTCATATTTTCCCTCCATAATAAGCAATCCTTAATACCGTAACACGTTTGTAATAAGTCAAACAAACATCATAATCCCTGTTATTTTGTATCATTACTTTAAAAACATCCATGTGTCTGATTTTCCTCTGGTATGCTTCTAAATACTCTCTAATCCTCCTTAATGAGGATAAATTACAAAGGAAACCGGGCTTTTATCAGGCTTGAGAACGTTTCCATCGAATCTGATGCAAACTGATTTCCTATCCTTTTTTACAATTACAAGAATTTCTTTGCGACATTGTCCTAGTTAAAGGAGTTTCCTCATCCTAAAAATAAGGAATATTAAGGAAAAATATAGGTCTCCAAAAAAAAAGCACCCCAAAAGGGTGCTCATTGCGCAAGCTCAGTCTGTTTCGTTTCTTTACCGAGAATAAGAATGGTGATGACGGCAATCAGAATGGCCGCACAAAAGACGGCAAAAATAGCTGTAAACGAAACGTTCCGGGCTGCAAGAGATCCGACGAGAAGCGGGCCGAAAATACCGCCGATTCTGCCGACGGCCGCCGTTGTCCCGGAGCCGGTCGCACGGATCGCCGCAGGATACTGCTCCGGTGTATAGGCGTAAAGCACGCCCCACGCGCCGAGATTGAAGAAGGACAGCAGCATGCCGGCCGCCAATAACATACCCAATGAATCTGCGGCACCGAAGAAATAAGCGCTGCCCGCCGTTCCGAGCAAATAGATGACTAAGATGGTCTTCCGCCCCGCTTTTTCGATCAGCCATGCAGCGGAAAAATAGCCCGGAAGCTGAGCAAGTGTCATCAGCAGCACGTATTCAAAGCTCTCAATCATGCTGAAGCCTTTCATCAGCATCACGCTCGGCAGCCACAAAAACATGCCGTAATAGGAAAAGACGACGCAGAACCAAACGACAGACAGCAGCACCGTCGGCCGGATATACGGTTTCACCCAGACACTTCCCGCCTGGCCGCGTATACTTTTTTTCTGCGATAAAGCCTGATGCGCGGGTGATTCCGGAAGGCTTCTCCGCAAATACAGCGCATAAAACGCCGCCAGCGCCGTTAAGAGCAGCGCGGTCTGCCACCCGAATGCCGGTATGACAAAGTAAGAAATAACCGCCGCAAGAAGCCAGCCCGCCGCCCAAAAGCTCTCAAGCAGCACGATGATCCTCCCCCGCTTTTCAGGGGCGGACGCTTCTGACACGAGCGTCGAGGCGACAGGCAGCTCCCCGCCAAGCCCCATTCCGACCAGAAAACGCAATATGAGAAAAACCGTCAATCCCGTTGCGAAAGCGGATATGCCGCTTCCGACAGAAAAGAGCAACAGCGTGATCATAAACACTTTTTTCCGGCTGATCCTGTCAGCCAGCATTCCGAATACAAAGGCGCCCGCTGCCATACCGATGGAATTGACGCTTCCGATCCATTTCATTTGATCAGGCGTTAAATTCCAATCAGCGTGAAGCGCGGCGATAATAAACGATAAAATTCCGACATCCATTGCATCAAACAGCCAGCCCATTCCGGCGATGGCCAGAAGTTTGCGCGGAGTAACGGCAGGTTGTTTGTTCATAAGCAGCACCTCAAATCGAAAATGATTACCGTATAAGTTTACATCTGTCTTTACACATTGTCATTATCTTTTTCACAAAAAAATCCCGCTTGCCGTAAGCAAGCGGGGTGTGAGTTAGTTCTTTAAGACTGCGTTTTTAATATTATCCTGGAGCTGTTGAATCCGTTTCGCTCCGTCTTCTCTGATACGTCTGTTCTCTTCCTCGATCTGTTTTGTTTCCTGCATACCGCTGACAATCGTATTCCAAGACGTTTCGATCGTTTCAATGTCAATGCTCGGACGGCCTGCCATACGGGCGATCTCCACGCTTTGGTTTGAAATATTTTCAGCGTTGCGCTTCAGCATTTCATTCGTGCGTCGGTCCAGTTCGCTCATTGAATCAGCCACAAGCTTTTGGCGTTTGACGGTGACAGCCTGAATGATGCCGTTTTTGAAAATCGGAATCGTAATGACGAATGCGGAATTGATTTTCCCGATGAGCTTCGTGTTCCCGCGCTGAAGGAGGCGGATCTGCGGTGCCGTTTGCAGCGCCACCATCCGCGCCATATCTAAATCATACACACGTTCCTCAAGCGCTTGAAGCCCGTCGCGCAGCGTATCGAGCTGCATTTGCGCAAGCTGGTTCCCGCCGGCCGCTTTTTCTTCATAAGAAGGAATAAGCGCCTGCATTTCCTCAAGCTTCATCTGCCCGGCAACGACATATTTTTCAAGCTCCATGTAGTAGTTAATGTTGTTTTCGTACATCTCTTCAAGTGTATGGTTCGTCTTTGCCATTTCATCTTTGTATTTCGAAATTTCAACATGGATTTTTTCAATTTCTCCGCCCAGGGTGCGGTACTTCTGAAAAATCTTTTCAATCATGCTGTTGCCGCGTTTGAACATTTTAGCGAGGAATCCTTTTGGTTCATCGAAATCATTTTTGTCGAAACGGTCCATGATTTTCCCGAGTTGCGTCAGCATTGTGCCTGAATCTGTGACACTTGTTGTTTTCATCATATTTAAGATGCGGTCGGAAAACTTCGAGATCTCAACTGCCGGTTCTTTTCCGTACTCCAGCAGTTCCATTTGGTTTTTCACGTCAATCTGCTGCGCAATGCGCTGCACCTCAGGGTCTTGGCGCAGCTGCACTCTGATGTCATCTGCTTTTTGTTCAGAAATCTCTTCATTTTTATCAAGAACAAGCGGATTTTGATTTTCTGTCATGTTTATTTACTCTCCCTGCTTTTGCGTAATGGTTCTAAACAGCTTTCTTACGAGTGACGGCTCTTTATATTCCTGCCGAAACACCATGTCCTCCAGCCAATGGACATCGAATTGGCTTTCTTCTATATAATGCTCAATGTCTTGATGCCCCGGCGGATTATACAAGATGATATCAACGCCGAATTTATTTAAAAACAAAAGAGCGGCAGCATCAGAACGTGTGAGTTCGCCATTTTGTTCGGTATGATATAAAACGAGTTTCGGAACGGTTTGGGCGTAATCAAACGTCTGAATCAATTGCAGCAGCGAGGCGGGCAGGTTCGTCGCCTGGCGGAACAAATAGATAGCGGCATCCCTTGCCTGCTCCCCGGGCAAAGCCTTCAGTCCGGGGTTTCTGCACATGTCAGAAATCACATTGGCGATCGCGCTCTGCACACCTGAAGGCAGATGCTTGTACTGCCAGATGTTGCTCCTTTTCAGCCTGTCCGCGTCAATCGTTCCTTCTTCGTTCAAAACCTGACTGTAGTGATACTGGTAGTTGGCTTTCAGCTCTTCCGTAAACGGAAAACTGCGGATCATATGTGTCTCCTGGTAGTCCGCGGCGGTATGGAGTCTGTTCCAATATTCCTTCGTATCTTTGGAAACCCCCATCACCTTCGCAAAAAGGTTCGGAACGGCCACCCGCTCCCTGTCCGCTTTAAATTGCGGCCGGATAAACGCCCGCTCCTTCGCAATGAGAAATAACTCATCATACGTCGTTTTTAAGGTTACGGACTGCGGGGTGTGCTCCCGAAACTGCCAGGGCTTATACATCATGGATTCCTCATGGTTCAGCACATGCTCAATTTCTTTCGTTGACCGATAGGCCGTCGTGGACGTTCTGTCCGGCTTTTCTTTCGGAAAAGGCTGAAGGCCGCCTGTTGCGGGGAGCTTTATCACAAGACTGAGCTCCTCATCCGGATCAATCAAGCTGAACGGATCTTCCGCAGCCGGATGAAACAATAGGACATCACAGCCGATCAGCATAAGATAATAGAGAAAATAGAGCTGGCTTTTGGTCGCGTCTCCATACCACACCACCTTCGGCATCTCACGCTCTATATCGGCTTGTTCGAGCCATGGATTCAGGTGGTTCAGCGAAAACTTTGACACATCTAAGAGCACCCGCCTGAAATCGGGATGATTCAGCCCGTTTTCATGCCGGCCTGCAAAGGTTTCCAAAAGCCTCATAAACGCGGTTCTCAGCCGGCGGTGCATAAGCGGATCAGCATGTTTGGCAAGCAGCCTGCCCCCATCAAGAAACGCGACAAATCTGGAAACAGAAAGGCCTTTTTCCTTTTGATTGACCGAATGAATGTGCTGCAGCGCCTGAAACGTTTCCGGCGCGATGGTCTTATCCAGTGTCTCGCTCAACACATGAATGTTTTCATGAGAAGACAGCTCGAAAAGCTTATTGTAGTACTCCGTCTCATCATAAGGAGTGCCTAGAATCCGGACGGCTAGACGGGTAAACGCCAGCCCGTTTTCCCGCTCGTAACCGGGGCGTTCCGGAAGCGGCTGCATCAGAAACGTTTCCCAGTCATCGTTTTCCGGCTCGGCTTTTCGGATCACCAATTCTTCCTGCCTCATGATCTTCCTCCTTTCTCTTCATGATAATCGGTACAAAAAAGGAAGGAAATCAACTCTCCCTCCTTTTTTGGTTTTATTCTTCTTTAGATGCAGCCGTCTGCTCCTGAACCTGCTTTTGTTTGTTGAAATAGTGGATGATAAACGTCACCACAAACGCAGCGATGATGATTCCGAAGAACACCACGTGCGGCATTTCATAATCAAAAGCGCTCGCCGCCATTTTCACGGCGATAATCCCGATCAGCACGAAAGCTGTGTTTTCAAGCTCAGGGATTTTATCAATTAAAACAAGGAATACTTTTGCGACTGTACGCATCATGAGAATACCGAGCATACCGCCGATCAAAAGCACCCACACTTTTTCCGATACCGCAAACGCGGCCAAAATGCTGTCCACAGAGAAAGCAAGGTCCATCAGTTCCACTGAAACGACAGTGGCCCAGAAAATCCCGAACGTACGGACCATCCATGAATTTTTCTTCATGCCTTCCGTATCGTCATCACCTTCTCCGATCCAGAAATGCTTAATGACGAGCCAAGCCAGGTACAGCGCGCCAAGCACTTTGATCCACCAGAACTTAATGAGCAGCATTCCGATTCCGATAAAGATAAAACGGAAAATATATGCTCCGAACAATCCGTACGTTAATGCTTTCTTCCGCTGTTTTTCCGGCAGATGCCTTACCATAACCGCAAGCACTAACGCATTGTCGGCCGACAGCAGCCCTTCCAGCAGAACCAGAGAACCGATCAGCCCCCATGATACAGGGTCAGTCAGCACCTCACCCCACATTTTCCAATCAAAAAAGGAAGCGTAGGTCGACATAATATGATGTAGAAAATCCAAGTTTTTTCCTCCTATTTAGTAAAACGGTAATTTCCTGCTTACACCTGCAAGCCGTAATTCCGGCAAAGTGATGCCAGACCGCCGGAAAACCCGCTGCCGATGGCGTTAAATTTCCACTCAGCCCCATGGCGGTAAAGCTCACAAACGACAACCGCCGTTTCAATCGAGAAGTCTTCCCCTAAATCGAAACGAAGCAGTTCATTCTGGCTGTTTTCATCGACGACGCGCACGAACGCGTTGGAAACTTGTCCGAAATTTTGGCCGCGCGCTTCCGCATCATGAATCGTGACGGTAATACCGATCTTTTCAATATTTGCGGGTATTTTTGAGAAGTCGACGATAATTTGTTCATCGTCTCCCTCGCCCTCGCCCGTCCGGTTGTCTCCCGTATGGATGACGCCGCCGCTCGGGTGTTCCAGGTTATTGTAGAAAACAAAATCAAGATCATTTACACAGTTGTCATGGGCATCGACCAGAAAAGCCGACGCGTCAAGGTCAAAGTCATGCCCTCCGGAGTACTTGTTCGTATCCCAGCCTAAGCCGATCACCGCTTTTGTAAGGCCGGGGTTCGTTTTTGTCAGATCAACACGCTGTCCTTTCGCCAATTGAATAGCCATGTGCCGTCTCTCCCTTCTGTGTTTGATATGGTTCAGCCGATTTGCAGACCGTAATCTGTCGCAATACGGGCCAGTCCGCCTTGATAGCCTGATCCGATCGCGGAAAATTTCCATTCGCCGTTATGTCTGTAAAGCTCCCCTGCGATAATGGCTGTTTCAATTGAGAAATCTTCAGCCAGATCATAGCGGATCAGCTCTTCATTTGTTTCTTCATTGACAATGCGTACAAACGCGTTGGAAACTTGTCCGAAGTTTTGGCCGCGCGCTTCCGCTTCATGAATCGTGATGACAAATGAAATTTTATCAATAGCGGCAGGCACTGCGCTCAGGTTGACTCTTACGCTTTCGTCATCCCCCTCGCCCTGGCCTGTCAGGTTGTCGCCTGAATGTGCGACAGAGCCGTTTCCGCCTTCAAGCTGATTGTAGAAAATGAAATCATCGGGCGACGCGCATCTTCCTGCTTCATTTAATAGAAAGACGCTGGAATCTAAATCAAAATCATGTCCGCCGTCGTATTTGTTTGTATCCCAGCCAAGGCCGACAACGACTTTAGTAAGCCCCGGATTTGTTTTAGTCAAATCTACTTTTTGTCCTTTTGCCAATGAAATTGCCATGTGTGCACTCTCCTTTTTTTCGTTTAGGCGTATCGGTTAACGATATCGCCGATTTTCGTATCGTTTGTGCCTTCACCTACCGCAGCGAATTTCCACTCGCCGTCCTCGCGGTAGATTTCAGCCGCGATCAGGCTCGTTCTGCCTGAATAGTTATCTCTTAAATTGTAAGTCACCAGTTCTTCTCGGTTAGCCTGATCAACGACGCGGATGAACGCGTTTTGAATCATGCCGAAGTCCTGTTTTCGTCTGACGCAGTCGTAAATATTGACGACAAACACAAGTTTATTAATCTGAGCGGGCACTTTCGCCAAATCGATGAGAATTTGTTCATCATCGCCGTCGCCTTCTCCCGTCAGGTTGTCACCCGTGTGTACGACACCGCCGCATCGGCTTTTCAGATTGCCGAAATAGATGACGTTTTTACTGTCTGTCATTTTATCATTTTCAAGCATCAGTACGGAAGCGTCACAGTCGATATTAGCACCGCCTCCGCCGAACAGTTTTCCGAAAAAGCCTCCGGATGATACAGGGTCCCAGCCGAGTCCGACCAGCAGTTTTGACAGGCCGGCTTTTCCTTTTGTTAAATCAATCCGCTGGCCTTTTTGTAAAGAGATCGCCATATGATTCACTCCTATTCTGTAAGGGTGCCGCTAAGCACGCCGCAAGTGCGCATTTTCACAAAATGTCGGGACATGAATCCCGGTATTTATTAAGATATACGTCTTTTATTATATCAAAGTTTCATAAAACATAAGAATTTTTGACGAAAATCGGCGAAAAATCACTTCCTATATTCTCCTTCGTTCCGGAGAGAATAGAAAAAACAAAGAAATTGACGGGGACTGAACATTTTTCCTATCCTTGTATCAAAACATGTCAGGAAAGGGGCAGACGAGTGATTGATTTAAGCATACTTGATCAGGCGCCAGTATCCAAAGGAAAAGGGCCGCACGAGACGCTCCGCCATTCCGCGGAGCTCGCCCGCCTCAGCGAAGGATGGGGCTATAAGCGGTACTGGTTTGCCGAGCATCACGGCACAAGAGGGCTCGCAAGCGTTTCGCCGGAAATTATGATCGCTCATACCGCCGCAGCCACAACGACTATCCGGGTCGGCTCAGGCGGCGTTCTGCTGCCGCAGTACAGCCCCTATAAAGTCGCGGAAACATTCCGCCAGCTTGAGGCGCTCCATCCGAACCGGATTGATCTTGGGGTCGGACGCTCACCGGGCGGCACGACGAAAATCCGGCTCGCCCTCACAGACGGGGTAAAGAAAAGCATGACCGAGTTCAACAGGCAGCTTCAGGATTTGTCATCCTTTTTGACAGATTCCGTTCCCTCGGACCATGCTTATGCCGGAATAAAAACAGCGCCTTTGATTGAAACAGCCCCGCAGCTTTGGGTGCTCGGCCTCGGGGAAAACAGCGCCAGGCGCGCCGCTCTTCAGGGTGCGGGCTATGTCTTCGGCCATTTCATTAATCCGGAACGCGGGGAAAAAGCTTTTCAGATCTATCGGGACCATTTCCGGGCCTCCGCCCATTTCTCCGCTCCCGCCTCGCTCTGTGCCATTTTCGTCATATGCGCGGCTACGGATGAGAAAGCGGAAGAACTCGCGTTAAGCCAGGATTTATGGCTGCTTCGTGTCGGGAAAGGTGCCGACAGCCGCGTGCCGAGTGTGGAAGAAGCAAAGGCTTACCCGTATTCGCCGGAGGACCGTAAGCAGATTGAAGAAAACAGGAAGCGGATGGTGATCGGCTCTCCCGCCGCAGTCAAACGCCGTCTGCTTGAACTTTCCGAACGTTATCAGACAAAAGAGATGATGGTGCTGTGCAACGTCTTTGATTTCGAAGCAAAAAAAGAGTCATATGAACGTCTCGCTGATTTATTTCTGTAAAAAAAAGCCGCCAAACGGAGCAGCAGATGAGCCTGCTGCACCGCTTAACGGCGGTTTTTTCGTTCTTTTCCTTTTTTAAACGCATTCCAAATCCCCTGCAGCGTAAAGCCGAGCAGAAGCAGAATGATTAACAGTAAAGTGATTGACGGCCCCGGAGGCGTTCCGAGCTGGTATGAAGACGTCAGCCCCGTGAACACACTGAACAGAGATATGGCAATGGCTGCCGTAAACACCCATTTAAATCCTTTGGCGATACGGATCGCAAAAGCCGCGGGCAATACGAGGAGCGCGGAAACAAGCAGCACGCCGATAATCGGAATAATGACCGAAATCGCAAGCCCCGTCACGATGCTGAAAGACATTGACAGAAGATTGGTGTTAATGCCGGATGTCTTCGCCGTCGCTTCGTCAAAGGTAAGCAGATAGAGCGGTCTGTTTAAAATAATGAAATAAAGCAGGATCAGCAGGGTAATTCCGCCGATAATATAGACTTGCTGCTGGCTGACCGTCACAAGCGATCCAAATAAATATTGATCGATGCTCATCGACGCGCCGCCTTTTGACAGGCTGATCAGAAACATCGCAAACGACAGCCCGGCCGCCATTAAGATTGCGATGGATACCTCAGAATATGTACGGTATGCCCGCCGCATATATTCGATGCCGATGGCCCCGATCGTGACGACAACGATGCTCGCCGCCGTAATATTGGTACTGAGAAAAAAACCGATGGCGACGCCCGACAATGAAATATGAGACAGCGTATCCGCCATCAGCGCCTGTCTTCTCAGCACGAGATATACGCCTAATATCGGCGCCATAATTCCGATCATGCTTCCCGCTAGAAAAGCTCGTCGCATGAATTCCAAGTCAAACATTTCCATCCGCCTTTTTCCCCCCTCTCAAGCCGTATGACTTTATCCAAATACTGCTGTACTTCGTTTTGTTCGTGTGTCACCATGACGACGGTGCGGTTGTGATTTTTCACCTGATGGTGCATAAATTCGTAGAAGCCCTGTCTGCTTTCATAGTCAACCGCTGTTGTCGGCTCATCAAGCATCAGCAGATCCGGATTGCTCGCAAGCATTCTCGCAATGCAGATTTTCTGCTTCTGTCCGCCGGATAAGTCGCCGATTTTCCGATTGCGGAAATCCCACATCTCCACCATCTTCAGCGCGTTTTCTACTTCGTGATGATCCGTTTCGTTCAATCGTTTAAACCATTTTCCCTTCGTATAACGGCCGGATTGCACAAGCTCAAGAACCGTGCTCGGGAACCCCGCGTTAAATGAAGAAATCTGCTGCGGAACATAGCCGATTGTCAGGCGGTTTCCGGCTGCGTTTTTTTTACTGATCTCGGCCGTTCCTTCCCAAGGTCTGAGCATGCCGAGCATGACTTTCATGAGCGTCGATTTTGACGCGCCGTTCGGCCCTGTAATGCCGACGAATTCGCCGCTTTTGATTTCCAGCGACACGCCGTCAAGCACCGGTGTATGCGAATAACCAAAAACGATATCTTTTAATGTAACGAGATTCATGCTGACCTTCCTTTCCCGCATAGAAATAGTGTGCACCCTGCGGCGCACACTATGTTATTTAACCAATAGCGAATCTTTCAGTGCATCGAGGTTTTTCTCCATAATGTCGATATATCCGATGCCTTTATCCCGTTCTTTTTGGCTTAAACCTTCCAGTGTATTGAGCACTTCCGTTTTCGCGCCGATTTCACCGGCAAGTGTATCTGCAACTTTAGGCGATGCGACTTCTTCAAAGTAGATGATCTTCACATCATGCTGTTTGGCAAACGTTTTGAGATCTGCCAGTTTGGCCGCACTCGGCTCTTCTTCAGGAGAAAGGCCCGCAATCGCGACCTGTTTCAAGCCGTACTCTTTAGCGAGATAGCTGAACGCCGCATGCTGTGTGATCAATTCTTTTTTCGCCGCTTTATTTAATGTTGTACGGTATAGTTTATCAAGATCCTTCAGTTTTGCAATATATTCTTTACTATTTTTCTCATAGTATGCCTTATTCTTCGGGTCCTGTTTTACGATCTGCTCCGTAATGGTTTTGACCTCTTTTTGCGCAAGAACCGGGCTCAGCCAGACGTGAGGGTCCATGCTGTGGTCATGACCGCCGTGTTCATGCTCTTCTTCCTCTTCATCCGAGCCTTTGAGCAGGTCAATCCCTTTTGACGCCTTTACAAACTTCGCATGATCAGAGCTCATGCTTTTTTCCGCTGACGGAACCCATGTCTCCATATATTCGCTGTTGTATACGAAAAGATCGGCGTTTTGAATGCCGGCGATATCCTTCGGCGTCGGCTCCCAATCATGGGGTTCGACCGAAGACGGGATGAGAATGTCTACATCGCCTTTGTCTTTTACAATTTGTTTTGTGAATTCGTACATAGGATAAAAGGTCGTCACGACGTGCAGTTTGCCGTTTTTCGAAGAACCTGACGAACCTTTTGAAGATGAATTGCCGCAGCCCGCCGCGATTAAAAAGCATGCCGCAATGACGATGATTCCGCTCCATTTTTTAAACAAGCCGTTTCCCCCTGTTCTGCAAATCAGAATGATGACGATTTCCGAATCGTACTTTCTCGCTCATTTGTTACCTTTACCATAATAAAACGAAGTAATTACGTTTTGCAAGGTATTTTTTCTAAATTGATATCCGATTTACCTATAAAGCCCCCGTCAGGTAAGGACAGGGGGGGTCTGACTCTTAGCAGGCCAGCAGATAGACTCTTGTTTCATAAGGGCGGAATGTGATGCGGGATTCCGCGCCGCCGCCATTTTCATAGTTGCTGAGAAGAAGCTCGGCGCTTTCAGGTTTGGAGCCATCCGGCCAATAAAAAACGGCTTCTTCTTTCGATACGTTGCTGATGGAGATGAGTTTTTGTCCGTTTGCCTGTCTTTCATACACAAACAGCTGCGGGTCATCAGGAAGCAGCAGCGTGTAGCTGCCTTTTATGACATCAGCATACTGTTTTCGCAGGCGGATCAGTTTTTTGTAAAAGTTCAATACAGAATCGGGATCATCCTGAGCCTCGGCTGCATTGACGGTTTTGTAATTGGGATTGACTTTCAGCCACGGTTCTCCCTTTGTAAATCCGGCATTCTTGCTGCCGTCCCACTGCATCGGTGTACGGGCATGGTCACGGCTTTTCGCCATAATGGACGCCATGACTTCTTCTCTGTCACGGCCCATTTCAAATACCCTTTTGTGATACATATTGACGGTCTGAATATCCTGATAATCCTCAATTCTGTCAAACAGGGCGTTTGTCATGCCGAGTTCTTCTCCCTGATAAATGTACGGCGTGCCTTTCATGAAATAAAGCAGGGCGGCAAGCATTTTGGCTGATGCCTTTCGGTATTTGCCTTCGTCTCCGAAGCGGGATACGATCCGGGGCTGGTCATGATTGCACCAATACAGCGTATTCCAGCCCTGATGTTCAAGTGTTTTCTGCCAGTCTGTAAGCACTTTCTTCAAATCGGTCAGCTCAAGCGGCTTTACATCCCAATGCTCTTGGCCCGGCTTCTGGTCAAGCTCCATATGCTGAAAATGAAAAATCATATTCAGCTCATGCTCATCGGTTCCCGTATAATCGAGCCCCTCCTCAGGCGTCACTGATCCGGCCTCGCCGACCGACATTACGTCATATTTGGAAAATACCTCTTTCGTCATTTCTTTTAAATAATCATGTATCCGTGCTCCGTTTGGCCGGAAAGGCTTCGGATCGGCCCGGCGAGCGATATAATCTTCATACGGCGGCAAGTATTCTTTTTTGGACAGAAAATGGAGCTGGTCTATACGCAAGCCGTCCACGCCTTTATCGAGCCAGAATCTCATCATCTCGTACACGGATTGCCGCATTTCGGGATTTTCCCAATTCAGATCGGCTTGTTTGACGGCGTTCATATGCAGATAATATTCGCCCGTATGTTCTTCGTACTGCCAGACGGATTGTCCGTAAGCCGACACCCAATCGGTCGGCGGGCCGTCCGCGGTGCCCGGCCGCCAAATATAATAATCGCGGTATTTGCTGTCGGGATTCATTTCCGCCTCTTTGAACCAAGGATGCTCTGTGGATGTATGATTTAAGACGAAGTCCATCACAAGCTTTAATCCTCGGCTGCGGCATTCCCTCAATAGATCGTGAAAATCCTCCATCGTTCCGTATGATTCCATAATCGCTTGGTGATCTGTCACATCGTAGCCGTTGTCAACGTTTGGCGACGGGTAAATCGGGCAGATCCATATCACATCGGCGCCAAGCTCTTTTATATAATCGAGACGCGCGATAATTCCCCGCAAGTCGCCTATGCCGTCACCGTTCGTGTCTTGAAAGCTCCGCGGGTAGATTTGGTAGACAACGGCGTCTTTCCACCAGTCATTCGGCATCTTGGAGTCCTCCTGTTTTTTAGAGAACCATTTCCTTTATGATCCTTACCTAAACAAAAAAGAGAAGGTTTCCCCTCCTCTTTTATCTTTCCAGCTGAGACGGATAAAGCGTCATGCCTCCGTCGACGAAAAGTGTCGTTCCGGTCACGTAACTTGCTTCCTCCGACACCATCCATGCGGCGGCGGCTGCGACTTCTTCCGGTTTTCCGAAGGCGTTCATCGGAATTTTTTTCAGCTGGGCCTGTTTATGTGTTTCATCTTCCAGGTCCTTATTAGACTCCGTGGCGATCGTGCCGGGAGCGATGGCATTGACCCGGATGCCTTTGGATGCATAATTGAGCGCCATCGTTTCCGTCATCATTTTGATCCCGCCTTTGGATGCTGAGTACTGCACGTTTTCAGGGCGGGGTATTTGCTGATGGACGCTCGATATGTTTAAGACCGTTCCTTTTTTCCCGCGATCGAGCATATGTTTAAGGGCCGCTTTCGCCCCCAAAAAGGTGCCGGTCACGTTGACGTCGATGACCTTTTGCCAATCCTCCAGGCTCATTTCATGGGGCATCGCTTCGGCACCGTTAAAGCCGGAATTGTTGACCATCACGTCCACTCCGCCGAAATGCTCCTGTGCGGCATCAAACAGCGCCTGAATCTCATTCTCTGAGGATACATCGGCTTTTACGGTGACGGCTCTGCCTCCCGCTTTCTCAATCATGGCCGCTGTTTCATCTGCTCCGGCAGCATCACCGAGGTAGTTTACAACCACATTCATCCGCTCCTTGCCGAAGCGTTCGGCAATGGCTTTTCCGATTCCTTTCGAAGAACCTGTTACAATCGCCGTTTTTTCCTGTAAATCCTGATACATTGTCTCTTTTCCTCCCTGATGTTGATACAGGGCATGTACCCGGTTTTGATCGGCTGAAAACAGAAGGAATCATAAAAAGAACGATGAGACCGAAGCTCCACCGTTCATTTTCATTATGCGTAGTTGTTCATCTGCAGCCTTTTTTGCACGCCGACAAGCCGGCTGAAAAAATAAGATGCCGCTTTGTAGTTCCCCCGTTTATGAAAGAAATGGGCCGCATCCTGAAGCAGCTCCTCCGTGTCAGCCAACAGTTCCTTAGATTCCAGAATATCAAAATACTCTTTGAGCGAGTCCTGCCCGCCTTCCCCCTGATAAAGCTCTTTAATCAGACGGAATTTTGTCATATAGATCTCATCTTCCCACTCCGCCGCGCTTTTCATGCCCCGTGCGCAGCTGGCGGCGGCTTCACTGTATTTTTCCATTTTAAAGTATATATGTGTGAGTGAAAAAACAGCCTGAATGACCTGTTGGAAGCTGTGCGCTTCAAAGCCGGCAGCCGCACGTTCAAAGTCATCGGCCGCCTTGCAAAAGTCACCCAGACTGTACATACAGTGCCCGATATTATAATAGGCCGCAGCTATCATATATTGATCATCAAGCCGCTCCGCGTGCTCCAAGGCGCATTCGAGGTATTCCAGCGCTTTTTTATGCTGCTGGGCGTCCATCAAATTTCCGGCAATGATAAACTTGCACTGCACCCTTCTCATTCCGTATAATTCATATTTCTTGTAAATATCAAGCGCCTGTCCCGCGTAATTCATCGAAAAGAAAGTCTGCTTGATATGATAGTACACTTCAGAAATTTTATACAAAAACTCGGCTTTCTCTATGTCATCTTCCACATATTCAAGCTTTTCCTCAGCCCGTTTGTAATGAGAAATCGCTGAGATGAAGTTTTTCTGCTTAAATTCATACATTCCTCTGAAATAGTAAAAATAGTATTCCAGTAAACCGGTCAGCTTTTGCTGGTTCATCTCAATCTCAGTGAGCATTTCAGAGAACGGAGGCCGGCCGTCGCAGTCTTTCATGGGTTTTAATTTATCCAGCATGATGCGGTGCCGAAATTCCATCAATGAAAAATACAATAATAAGTCCTGGTTCTCTTCCATATCTTCGAGTTCATATTGAATCTCCCGCTTCAGCGCTTCAGCTTTATCGGCTTCAAACGCGCGGATCAGCTTATACCATTCATTCATCTTTACGGCTACTTCTTCAGATGGAATCTTGGATTTCATAGATTTGCCTCCTTCCTCCGGCTACTAATTATGTTATATTTTATCATAGCAAATTTATAACAGTGAGCAAACAAAGATTTTAACCAATTAAAGAAAGAGAGTATTCCGCCATGAGATTACCAGCCAGAATAGCGCTGCTTTTCATCCTCTTCTTTTCCGCAGACCTATGTTTTTCCTATGTGCAGAAAGAACTGAGGCTGCAAACGGCATTACAGGAAAGAGATATACCAAGCGATCTTCATCCGCTCGTTAAACAGAATGCGCAGTTATTGCAGACGGCCGCACTGAAAAAAGGCATCACCGTCGTTATCACAGAGGGTTTCAGATCAATTGAGGAACAAAACGAATTGTACCGTCAAGGACGTTCAAAAAAAGGAAACATCGTCACCTACGCAAAAGGCGGAGAATCATACCACAATTACGGCCTTGCCATCGACTTCGCCCTGCAGAAAAAGGATGGCAGCCTGATTTGGGATATGACGTACGACGGAAACCGAAACGGCACGCCCGATTGGCTTGAGGTCGTATCGATTGCCAAAACGCTCGGTTTTGATTGGGGAGGCGATTGGAGAGGCTTTAAAGATTATCCTCATTTACAAATGATCCCTGGCTAATAAAACCTTTTCTTTTTTCGCTTTTGCGCATCAATATACGGAGGATATACAGGCCTGTACACAAGCTTATACCCTTCACTGCCGGACGGCGTAAAATCGCGCTGCCATTCCAGCTGCAGATGGAAATCAGATAAAAAAGCGGCCTTTGCTTCTTCAAGGGTAACGGCCGGCACCGGATTGATCCGCTCCAGCTGCTCCGGATCAATATCAGGCGCCATGTAAGCTTCCACAAGCCCGGTTACGGGACTGACAATGATCCTCGCAGCGCCGAAACGGAGCGGAATATCCCGATACCATACGGAAAAATGGAAGCGGAACCGTCCCCTGCCGTCCGTTTTCAGCGGATTCATTTTAAAAAACTCGTCCGCTCTCGGATAAAGCTTGTATAAAAACTGAAGTGCGACTTCCTCACACTCTTCTGCTGAATAAACGGCCGGGCCCGCATGCTCAATAAAAGATTTAAAGGCCGTCATTTTCCCTGTCTTTTTGTCCGTTTTCATCTTCATTGTATTTTTGTTGCTGCTTTCAAAATAGCTTTCTATACTCAAATCTTTCCGTTCCGGAACTGACCCTTTCCGCCATGTCGTTCCGATCTCATCTCCGAGGCCGCGGCGGCGTGTCTGAATCATATCCGCGGTAAACCCCATCAATTCATAGATACTGGCTTCCCCTTTATATTTAAGCGCGGGAAGCGGTTTTGCCGGTTCGTTTCTGTCTTCGCAAAGCGGCTGATCCGGAACGATTTCATCTTCTCCGGCAGGATAGCTGTAGGCCGGCAGGATCGGTTCATAGACGAGACGCGGCGTTTTCTCAAAATTGACAACGTCATAGACGAGACTGAATGACAGCCCGCTCATATAATGCGAGATCACTTTCTCCTGATCGACGAATGTTTCCGGGACGGGCGCTTCACCCCTATCCCCATAATAGATAAACTGCACGACGAAGCCGCTCTCGGTTACATCAACGAAAAAACCCGAATCGGGAAGCGGCCTGCCGAACACTTTTTTTGTATAGTTAAAACGGATGCACCCATTGCGTTCTTCCCTCGCCTGAAAAGTGAAGTTCATAAAAGTTAGCGGGCGGTGTCTGGCCGCAAACCGAAGAGCCGTCAGCTTTAATTCGGCATCTGACAGCTGAATGTCTGAATCCGGACGGTCATTGCGCGAATATGCAAGCAAAGATCCGTCGCCGCCCAGCTCAATCGTTACCGTTTTGTCCGGATGGTTGCGATCTTTCCATATATAATAGGCTCTCGTTTTTTGTTTTTCATCAAAATCTTCTATTTCAAGCTCATAGTGCGGCGGTATGTTCCCGATCTCCAGCGCTTTTTTTCTCAGATGTTCTTTCAGCAATGGGGTCATCCTTTCAGAAGAGTGTATAAAAAAGAACTGTTTTTTATTATATAAAAACGTCCTTATCCTTTTAAAGGGAAGAAAGTGCCTTTTATGTGTCTATTTTTAGCAAAGAGGGAAAACAGCCGTATTCAGAGCGGCTGTTTTTCATACAAATGGCACACTTCCCGCGAAAGCCCCGGGACGAATGCCTATGCCCTTCAGCCTATTAAACTCATAATCGCTTCTCCCGTATGAGCCTCAATAAACCGCGGGAAAACCGGCTTGTATACGAGCCTGTACACTTTTCGGCAGCTGTCGTCATCGTAACAGCGATCCCAAGCGAGCGCGGCTTTGATATTCCGGCGGATCGCGTCCTTCGCCTCTTCCATTGTCAATGAAGGAACCGGATCGATATGATCAAGCTCTTTCGGATCAATTTCCGGCGGCATATATACAGTGACAAGACCCGTCATTTTGCTGACACAGATTCTCCCCTCTCCGAATCGCAAATCAACGCCGCCCGAACAAGCCTTATATGTAAGTCCCACGTTTTCTCCTTCATCATCCGGCTCATCATATTGAACCCGGAAATACTGATCCGCTTCCGGAAACATGGCAAATAAAAAGCGGATGGCCATGTGATGGCATTCTTCCTCGGAAAACTCCGGTTCGCCTTCACTTTGTATAAATGACATCACCCCGGTGAGCCGGCCCGATTCTTTATCATACCTTGTTTTCAATACATGTTCACTCCGCTCTTTGAACAGACTTTCTATGCTTTTATCTTCCCGTACGGATTTTGTTTTTTCAGAACGCCACGCTATGCCGATACTGCCCTCTCCAAGATCGCTTTCCCTCTCTTTATAAAAACCGTCATGCAGCCCGATCATGTCATTGATGCTCATCTTTTCCGCTTCAGGTGCAGGGTGTGAAATCGGGACATACGGACGCGTGTCGTCTTCCAGCTCTTCATACTCTTCTATTTCTTTATTCTCTTCCTTCAGGTCAGCCGATATCGGCCGCGTCGGAGACACGATTTCATAGACGAGATGGGGCTTGTCATCCCCCTGCACATAGACGGACTGATGCAGTACGGTGAACAATAGCTCTGCTTCTATTTGTTTGACAAAGTGAGCCAATGCATCCTGCTTGTCCGCAATTGTCCCGGGTCTTAACAGCTCATCCGCCCTCCCATAATAAGAAAAGCCGGTTACCTCCCCTGTCACAGCCAGGTCGATGTAAAAACCGGTCATCGGAAGCGGCAGACCGTCAGCCATCTGAACATAGGAATATCTTACATCACCATCATTTACGGAGCTTTTTTTCTCCCATTCGAACTCAGCCAATGCCCCCGGACGGTGGGTTTCTGCAAACGCCCGCATCCGTTCTTCTATGTCCGATTCCGAAAGAGGCGGCAGATCAGTCCGAAAAGCCGGACGGGATAAGGATTTCGGTTTTCCGTCCCCGTCCAATTCGACCATGATGCCGGCTTCCGGATCATTCTTGTCTTCCCACCAAAACAGAACCTCATCTTCCTGGTATTCTTCCACCTTACTCTCGTAGCCTGCAGGTACGTTTCCGATTCTGAGAGCCAGCTGTTTCAATTCTTCTTTTTTCATCATAACACTTCCTTTTCTTCCAAAAAGATTAATGATTACCAAGACTCTTTTAAACAAATCTAGTATAATTAACCTGCCTTTATTCATGACTATTGAATCAACCATTACAACAACAGGGGGTTAACCAGATGTCCATCAAAAAAATGAGCGCCGTGTTTTTCATTTTGCTTCTCACGGCATTTACTGCCGCATGCAGCAGCGAAACGAGCAGCGGCCAGGAAAGCGGCACGGCGAAAGTGAATATAAAAGATACGGCGTGGGCCGCTTCAGACGATACCGAACATCCGGCCGCGCTTAAAGTAACGGTCACTGTCAAAAATACGGGCAAAGACCCGCTTACCGTCAAAAGCAGCGACTTCTCGCTTTACCAGGATGACGCGAAAACAGCGGCGGCCGATAAGGAAGACCAGATGCAGAGCGGCACGCTTCATGCGGGCAAGACAGTGACGGGCAACCTGTACTTCACGGCTGACGAAGGCAAATCATATGAATTGGTATATCAGCCGCAGACAAAAGACGCGAAGCCTTTATCTTATAAACTGAAAGTCAAAGGCACAGCCTCAAAAGCAAAACCTGAACCGGCGGACGCATTATCCGCATACATTGATGTGATGCTGTACGGCAAGCACAATAAAGATTTCACCCGCCTGACCGGTGTAAATGAAAAAATGACGGCCGCCGCCTATCAGGAATCAGCGAAAGCCAGCTTTATCGCTTCAGCAGGCATTTCACAGGAGCAGGCGGATTCAAAAGCCATTTCCGCTATTATTGACGCCATGTCATCAGCGCTGCGGGATAATACAGAGCTCAAGGTGCATACCAAATCCATGTCAGGCAAAAAAGCCGTCCTTGAAGCCAATGTGACGCCGCTTGATATGTCTCCGCTTGCGGGCCGGCTGCAAGACCGCGTGCAAGACTATGCCGGAAAGCACCCCGATGCTGATGAAAACGAAATTGTCAGCCACCTGCTTTCTGTCTACCCAGAAGAGTTTATGCGCCTGAAACCGGCTTCTTCTTCAGTGACAAAAGAAATTGAAATGAAGAAAAACTCCCGCGGCCAGTGGTATCTGGATACAGATGCCGATCTGGAAGGATTGACGGAAGCGTTTTTGAAAACGTCCTGACAACAAGAAAGGAAATAGCGCAGGCTATTTCCTTTTTTTATTTTCACTTAAAGATATCACTGATATATTGAACTTCGTCCTCGGTTAACTGCACATCAAGCGCGTCCAGATTGTGTTTCAGCTGGCCGGGGCGTTTGGCTCCGGGAATGATCGCATCCACCGCAGGCTGTGACAGAAGCCACGCGAGTGCGATATGCGCTGTCTGCACGCCTTTTTCTTCAGCAACGGCCCGCATCTTATCCACTCTCTCCAGGTTTTGGTGAAAAGCTTCTCCCTGAAACGGCGGCCTGTTCTTTCGGCTGTCCTCAAAGACTGTGTCTTTTGTAAACTTTCCCGTCAGCAAGCCGGAAGCAAGCGGAAAATAAGGAATAAAGGAAATGCCGTTCTTTTCACAGTAAGGCAGCAGATCGCGCTCCGCCTCACGCTGAATCAGTGAATATTCCGACTGAAAAACCTCTAAATAGCCGTCCGCGTTAAACTCCTGCAGTTGTCCGAAGCTGAGATTGGACGCGCCGATTGCTCTGATTTTCCCTTCGTCCTTCAGTTCTTTTAACGTACCCGCCACCTCGGACAGCGGTGTTTTTCCGTCAGGGAAGTGAACGTAGTACAGATCAATCACATCTGTTTTCAGCCGCTTCAGGCTTTTTTCCGCCTCACTTCGAAGAAATTCACGGCTGTTGTCCAGTTCGATCTGCCCGTTGACTTCTTTGGGCGCGCCCTTTGAGGCAATGACGAGGCTGTCCCGCACGCCGCGCTCTGCGACAACTTCACCGATTAACTCTTCTGACCGCCCCAAACCGTATATAAACGCCGTATCAATAAAATTGACGCCGCCATCCAATGCTGTGCGGATGAGTTCTTTTCCCGTTTCATCATTGAGATTAGGAAACAGATTATGTCCTCCGACCGCATTTGCGCCAAAACCGATACGCTTTACCCGTAAATCCGTCCTGCCCAGCGTACGTGTTTCCTCCATGGCTCAGGTCCCCTTCCTTTTATACCTCTGTTTAGTATTAGATAGACGGTAAGAATTATCCTGCCTGAGAGCCTATCTACAGAAAAAACCTTGAAAAGCGTTTGCCCTTCAAGGTTTTTTTGCCGTGTATTAAGATGTCAGAGCTGCGGCGAAGCGTTCGGCTTCATCCGTGAGAGCACCCTCGATTTCCTTATAGCGGCTGGAAATCGTTGAGGCGCTGACGCCGTACTTCTTCGCCAGCTTCGCTTGAGAAACGGACGCGCCGTTCAGAGAAATGCTGTTCACATAATATTCGACCGCCGCCGCGAAAGCTTCCGGCTTTCTGATCGTCGGTGCTTTTTTGACACAGAACGTTTTCCACAGATCAATAACGGCCGGAACCAGCTCAGCCGGGTATTCATCCCCGCTCAGGCCTTTTTCAATGGCGTCTGCCGTTTCCTTCTCCATGTCGTTGGCCCACTCTGTCTGTTTTTCTTCAGCAGCCTGCTCAGGCTCTTCCGCAGTTCCTAAAAGAGCGGCCAGCACAGTGTCGAAGTTTTCCTCCATAAAGCGCTCAGGCGATTTTCCTTCCGCAAGGGCCGGGGCCGCCGCTTTTTTCACTTTGCTGATCAAAGCTTCAGTCCGCTTCACAGGGAAGATCGTAAATTGCATGAAGAACTCCGCTTTTTCCGCTTCGTGGATCGGATAGCCGAGAATCAGGCTTCCCTCCGGCGGAAGATCCTGCTGGCTGACGTCCATTTCCACTTTGAATTGTTTTTTCGTCATCACATCTTCAAAGTGAATCATTCCTTCTTTCACATCTTCAAGCACCATAACCGCTGGTGTCATGCTTTTCCATGATTCAACGATTTCTCGTGTTTTCGGACGGTTGATGCCGCCGGCTTTTTTCTGAAGGTATTCTTCAAAAATCGTCTTGCCGCCTGCCAGCGGTCGGAAGAAAATGCCCCAGATGCCGAGGTTGAAGACTCCGATGTCTTTTGTCTGTCTGTCCAGCTCCGCAATGAACTCGTGCTGGTTAATAAATGATGATATGCCGTCTCTATGTGCTGTAAAGGCGTACTCCATTAGGCTTTCCTGAATCTGTTTCGCTTCTTTTGCCGCGATGTCTGCCGGAATGGCAGCTGCTTTACTTCCGCAGCATTTTTTATATTTCTTCCCGCTGCCGCATGGGCAAGGGGCATTTCTTTTCACTTTTCCCACAATAAACCCTCCGAATTCTGATATAACTTTATTATTTTAACAAAAATAACTTCAGAGGGCTTGGTTTACGGCTAAAAAAGAATTTGGAAGAAAAAAAGGCCCCGGGAGATTCTCTTTCTCCGGGGCTTTGAAACGGTTAATTTGTATTTTGTCCGCCGCCGTTCAGACCTTCTTTAATCAGCCCGTTTACTTGGCTGTTCATTAAAAGTCCGATGTGCCCGACACCGTGAATCTGCACGTTTTTCCCGCCGATCAGCCGTGACAGCGGGTTCATGACGATTAAGTCCGCTGAGCTGTAAATCGATGTATACAAAATCTTTTGGTTCGGATCAGTTCCCGGAAGCGCTCTGTTGGTCACAAGACCGTTCGCTCCGCCGAGTGTGACGACGTTTGCGATTTTGTCCCCGCCGTCAAGATTTTTAATGTAATAGAGCGTGTTGGCGCCGCCCATGCTGTGCGCGACGATATCGACTTTTTTCGCGCCTGTTTCGCTGAGCACTTTTTTCACGTAATTTGACAGTCTCGGTGCATTGTGTCTGTTGTTTCCGGTTTTGTCCAGAAAATCAATGGCGTACATCTCATTTCTTGACCAGCCTTGGGATGCCAAGTACGTTTTGATTCCCGCGAAATTAAAGGACGCCCCGCCGATTCCGTGGACCATGACAACCGGGTTATGCTCTGAGGAGGCTTTCGATACGGTCGGCTGGAAGGCAAATACGGAAATGACGGACAGCATGCAGACTGTAAGAATCGCTAGGATTTTGCTTTTGATTTGTTTCATGAACTTTCCTCCTGTTATGTAATTTTTTGCAATTTTCATTCTATTAGAGAAGAAAAGGAAAAAATAGAGTATTTTTTCCTGTTTTCAACAATTGAAAAAGAGGCGGAAAAATGAGGAAGACGCCCCTTTCCCGAAAGCACACTTATACTTTAATACGGCAAACAAAAAAAGGAGAGAACACCTGGTTCTCTTCTCCTAGTACTCATTGAAATAGGTTTGAATCCGCTTAGGGTCATGCGTTTTTGTCAGCGCGAGCATCAGCAGAATCCGCGCTTTTTGAGGGTTGAGAGAGTTTGAAGCTGTCAGATGGTCTTTTTCATACTCTCGATTAGGTGTTACCGCCCCGTTTCCCGTCCTTGTGGAGCGGACGACCGCCAGCCCGCTTTTGACCGACTTTACGGCGCCTTTCAGCGCCGCATCAGACATTGAGCCGTTTCCGGGGCCTGCAAAAATAATGCCTTGCGCTCCTGATTTTGCGGCGGCTTCAAAGAGATAGCTTCCGTCATTTTGATAGCCGTATATAATATCGACCTGCGGCAGTTTATCAAGTTTATCGATCTGGAAATCTGTATCTTTCGTATGCTTTCGGGTCATGATGTTATTAAAATAGATGTCATCAGCAATCGTACCGATATAACCCATTTCTTCCGATTTGAATGTGTCGGTCGCGGTTGTATTGGTTTTTGTCACATATCGCGCCGAAGCAATTCTGTCATTTAATACGACAAGCGTCCCCTTGCCTTTCGCATCAGGCGCAGCCGCGGTTTTTACCGCGTTATATAAGTTGGACGGCCCGTCAGCTCCGATCGCCGTGGACGGCCTCATTGACCCGGCGACCACGACGGGTTTGTCACTTTTGACCGTCAGATTGAGAAAATAGGCGGTTTCCTCAAGTGTATCTGTTCCATGTGTAATGACAATGCCGTCTGTATCATCAGACTTGAGCAGCTTGTTTACCCGTTTTGAAAGTTTCAGCAGGGTCTCGTTATTCATATTCTGGCTGCCGATATTCACAATCTGTTCTCCGCTGACATGCGCGATCTCCTTCATCTCAGGAACGGCCTGAATCAGGGCATCAACTCCGATTGCCCCTGCGGTGTACTCCGTGGCGGACGTCTTTGAAGGAGCAGCGCCTGCAATTGTGCCGCCGGTGGCAAGAATTTTAATATTCGGCAGTCCGTCTTTTTTTGCTGAGGCTGCGGCTGCCATCTGGTGCGGTGTTTCTTTCGCCTGAGGAGATTGGGAGCAGCCGGCCGCTATGAAGAATAGAGCCGTGATAAATGTAATGAATGGCATGAATTGTTTTTTCATTCTTTTCTCTCCTTTTCTTTATTTATGAAGATTTCCCTCTCATCGGTCAACGCGCTTGTCAGGCAATCTTCCGAAGAAAATAACTGTAAAAATCCTTGACACCGTCATGGGAAATCAAGATAATAGACCAGTCACTATATGTTAAATTTGTCATCAATCAGTAAGGTGGGAACATTATGAGTTATGGAGATTCTCGTGAAAAAATCCTCGCTGCGGCAACCAGGCTGTTTCAGCTTCAGGGGTATTACGGCACGGGACTGAATCAGATCATTAAAGAAAGCGGCGCGCCGAAAGGTTCTCTTTACTATCATTTTCCGGACGGCAAAGAGCAGCTCGCCATTGAGGCTGTCAAAGAAATGAGCCATTATATCCGTATGAAAATAAAAGAAAGCCTTGATGCCTATCCTGACCCTGCGGAAAGCATTCAAGCGTTTTTACAGGACTTATCAAGCCAATTCACATGTCCGGAGAATTTTGAAGGGTTTCCTGTCGGTTTACTGGCTGCTGAGACGGCTTTAACGAGCGAAAAGCTCCAGCAGGCCTGTCAATGCGCTTATCAGGAATGGGAGAATCTGTTCGCCGGCAAATTGAGATCAGCCGGTTTTTCCGATGAGAAAGCGGCGGAAATCAGCACTGTTTTAAATGCCATGATAGAAGGCGGCATCATTTTGTCTTTAGCAAAAAAAGACAAAATGCCGATCATCCATATTTCCAAACAAATCCCCAACCTGCTGAAGACATAAAATACAAGAGACATGTTACGTATAGAAAGAGAGGAGAATGTTTTTGGAAAACGCTCAGCCTTCCAAACAATATAAAGTTATGCCGATCATGATTTCTTTGCTGATGGCAGGATTTATCGGCATGTTCAGTGAAACGGCGCTGAATATTGCCCTGACCGACCTGATGAAGGAGCTGCATATCACTCCCGCGACCGTCCAGTGGCTGACGACGGGCTATCTGCTCGTTCTCGGTATTCTTGTCCCGGTTTCAGGTCTGCTTTTGCAATGGTTTACGACGAGACAGCTGTTTATCGTTTCACTCGCTTTTTCCATTATCGGCACGCTGATTGCAGCGCTTGCACCGAGCTTTCCGTTTCTTTTGGCGGCAAGAATCGTGCAGGCTTTAGGAACCGGACTGCTGCTGCCGCTGATGTTTAATACGATCCTCGTCATCTTCCCGCCGCATAAGCGCGGAGCGGCGATGGGGACGATCGGGCTTGTCATCATGTTCGCTCCTGCGATCGGTCCGACGTTTTCAGGGCTTGTGTTAGAACACTTGAACTGGCATTGGATTTTCTGGATCTCCCTGCCGTTTCTCGTCTTGGCTCTTTTATTCGGCATCGCCTACATGCAGAATGTATCCGACATTACAAAGCCGAAAATTGACGTGCTTTCCATTATTCTGTCTACGATCGGATTCGGCGGCATCGTCTTCGGTTTCAGCAATGCGGGCGAAGGATCAGGCGGCTGGTCAAGCCCGACGGTTATCGGTTCGCTTACTGTCGGTGCGATCGCGCTCATTTTATTCTCCATCAGGCAGCTGAAAATGAAGCAGCCGATGATGAATCTGCGCGCTTTCCGCTATCCGATGTTTATTCTCGGTGTCGTGATTGTATTTATCTGTATGATGGTTATCTTATCAACAATGCTTCTCTTGCCTATGTATTTACAAAGCGGATTGCTGCTGACGGCATTTACGTCCGGACTCATCCTGCTTCCGGGCGGTATTTTAAACGGATTTATGTCTCCGATAACGGGACGTCTGTTTGATAAATACGGACCGAAGTGGCTTGTCATTCCCGGGTTTGTCATCACGGCCACCGTGCTTTCGTTTTTCTCAAACATTAACGGCGCTTCAACGGCGCTTCTGATTGTCGCGCTTCATACATGCCTGATGATCGGAATTTCCATGATCATGATGCCGGCGCAAACGAACGGCTTAAATCAGCTGCCGCCGGAATTTTATCCGGACGGAACAGCCATTATGAATACGCTCCAGCAGATGGCCGGCGCAATCGGCACTGCGGTGGCAGTCAGCATCATGGCTGCCGGCCAGAAGAATTATATGAGCACCGCGAAAAACCCGAATGATCCTTCCGCATACTCTCACGCGCTGATTGCGGGCGTCCAGCACGCCTTTATCTTCGCGATGATTGTCGCCGTTATCGGTCTGATCAGCGCTTTCTTTATGAAACGGGTCAAAGTGAATCACTCATAAGAAAACAGCAGACTCCCCGCGGGTCTGCTGTTTTTTATATCATGAGCGCTTCAGCCAATTCATCAATCGCACAGATAAGGTCATCGGCCGTGTTATAGAAATGAGGCGCCAGCCGGATGAGTTGTCCGCTGGGTGCGCATATGATGTTTTTTCGCTTCAAAAGCGCAGCGGTCTCCGCCGCTTTTTCATCCCGTATAGAAATCATGCCGGGTCTGTCATCGGCAGACGGGGGGCCTGTGAGAGTCAGTCCTTTTTCAGAAGCGTATTCATACGCAAATGCGCTGAGTTTTTTTACTTCCCGATGAATGCGGTCTGTGCCGACATCGTTTAAAAGGGATAAAGCCGCCTGTGCCGCATATATGCTGATAAATGCCGGAGTTCCGGTTTCAAAGCGTTTGGCTCCGTCCGCATAAGAAAAACGGGTCAAATCCAGCATCGACTCCCGCTGCTGTCCGAACCACCCGGTGACCTTCGGCTTCAGCCGTTCGGCAAGTTCCTTTCTGACATAGAGAAACGCTATTCCCGGTATGCCGAGCATATACTTCCTCGCGCCCGCGGCGAGCATATCAACTCCCCATTCTTTTACATCAATCGGGATGTGCCCAGCCGATTGATAAGCATCGACAAAAAGAAGCGATCCCTTCTTTGCGGATATCTCGGCAATGCGCTTCATATCCTGGACAAAACCGGATGTATAGGACACATGCGGAACACAGGTGATACGCGTCTGCTCCGTGATATACGTCTCATAACGCTCTAACGGGATCATTCCTTCTTCAGACGGGATGACTGAAAGCTCCATCCCAGTCTGCGCCTTCAGAATGTGGGCGATTGCCGGAAAATCCAATTCCGTATACACCGCCTGCTTCTTTCGGCAATCCGGTAAAGCTGAGACGACGGCAGAGGCGGCAGCCGTTACTGAAGGTAAAATGGCGATTTCTTCAGGCTTAGCGCCGATTAATTTCGCAAATTCACACCTTGCCTGCTCCGTGCGGCCCATGGCTTCATCCCAGTTTCCGCCGTTCTGAAGCAGGCTTTCCTGGTAGTCATTGATCGCTTTTGAAACCGGCCGGGCAAGAGCGCTTTGGGCGCAGCTGGCGAGCATCGTATGTGTGCGGAGCGCCGGAAATAAAGATCGGTATGGCACCAAAGACGAATTCAAGGCATGTTTCCCCCTTCGGCAGGAATATATGTCCATTATAGAGTATGGTAAAAAGAAAAGGAGGGTTTTTGATGGAGAAAAAAGTATTGCTGACAGGCTTTGACCCCTTCGGCGGGGAAACGGTCAATCCTTCATGGGAAGCGGTCAAACGGCTGGACGGTGCCGCTGAAGGCCCCGCTGCTATCGTATCTGAACAAGTGCCGACCGTTTTTTATAAGTCCCTTGCCGTGCTGCGGGAGGCAATCAAGAAACATCAGCCCGACATTATCATCTGTGCCGGACAGGCAGGCGGCAGAATGCAGGTCACGCCGGAACGGGTCGCGATCAACCTGAATGAGGCGCGCATACCGGATAACGAAGGGAATCAGCCTGTCGGGGAAGACATTTCTCAAAGCGGTCCCGCGGCCTACTGGACCGGCCTTCCGATCAAACGGATCGTTGAAGAAATAAAAAAGGAAGGCATTCCCGCGGCTGTATCCTACACGGCGGGGACGTTTGTATGCAATCATCTCTTTTACGGGCTGATGGATGAAATCAGCCGCCATCATCCGCACATCCGGGGCGGGTTTATTCACATCCCTTACATTCCGGAGCAAACCTTGCAGAAGTCCGCGCCGAGCCTCAGCCTGGATCACATCACTAAAGCGCTCAAAATCGCCGCGGTGACCGCCGCGGCGCATGAGGACGATATTGAAACCGGCGGAGGCGAGCTTCACTAAGCGGCAGACGCCGCCTCGGCCCATTTCTTCTTTCGGTAAACGATACGGGACAGCGTCACACTGATTTCATAGAGGACGAGCAGCGGAATCATGACGAGAAAGTCAGACATAAAATCCGGCGGCGTAATCAGCACCGAGACGACGATCAGCACGAAATACGAAAGCTTCCTCGCCTTTGCCAGCCGGGATGGGTTCACAATCCCGATCCGCGTCAGAAACATGACGGCCAGAGGCATTTCAAACAAAAACCCGAACGGCAATGTCATGTTAAGCATAAAAGTAAAATACTTGTCCGCCGTAAATACTATGTCAAAATGGCCGGCGGATAATTGTGTTAAAAATCCGAGCACAATCGGAAACAGTACAAAATACCCGAAGGAAATTCCGATAATAAACAAAACCGAAAGCCCCGGAATGTAAAGCAAAGCGGCGCGGCGTTCAAACGGGGTCAAAGCCGGCGCCGTAAAACGCCAGAGCTGAAAGGCCGCAACCGGAATCGCTGCCGTAATGGCGCATATTCCCGCAATCATCATATACACCCATAAAATCTCGCTCGGCCCTAAAACGGCCAGCCTTCCATGCAAATCCTTGATCAGCCAGTCATAAATATCCTGCACAAACCAGCATGCGCCGATAAAAAACACGAGAAAGGCGATAACGGTTTTAATGAGACGCTGCCGGACTTCCTCTAAATGCCCGATCAAGTGGGTTTCTTTTTTATCCAATCGTACATCCTCCTTATATCAAAGAAGGGGCAGAAACGGATCTCTGCCCCCGTGTCAGGATTCAGCCTGCCGTTTTGTCTTTCTCAGCCGTCTGCTTGTCCGGCTCTTCATTTGAGACCAGTGTTTTTGCGGCGCTTTTAAATTCAAGCAGCGTGCGGCCGGCGGCACGGCCGATTTCCGGAAGCTTTGAAGGCCCGAAAATGATCAAAGCGATGACAAAAATTAAGATTAACCCGGGAATGCCGATATTTGAAAACATAAGTATGCCCCCTTATTGTGAAATTTTGGCCCGTTTCTTTCTCATTTGCTTTTCATGCGCACTGTTATGAGCGAAGAAACGATCCTCTTCCACCTCATTTGACTGCTTTAATCCGCCTGCAACCGCTGCCTGTGAGACCTTCCGAATCCCCGTCTGGTCTTTTTGATAAATGAATGAAGCCCGCGTGGAAACCTCAGCCCCCGGCTCCGTCACATAAGGCACCACTCTGTAATCCGCCCTCCATTGGGCAGGCGTCACCGTACAGCGGACATAGCCCCGGTAGTCGTTAAAAAACTTAATATGCGGGTTTTGTTTTAAGATTTGATCCGTATCCGCCCGTTTATCCGCCCCGTTTCCTCCCGATGTGATAGAAGTCCCGACGAATTCGGCTCCGAAGATCTTTGAATTCGTTTGATTAAAATCGGTATGCAGGTTTGACGCCCAGTTTGCATGAACATCACCCGTCAGCACGATGACATTGTTCAGGTTTTGGCTTTTTATAAAATTGATGACCCGCTCCCGCTGCACCGGGTAGCCGTCCCATGAATCCATGCTGAATATCGGCTTGTCGGTTGTTCCGAAATTCCATTGCGCGAAAAAGATTTGCTGGGCCAGCACATTCCACTTCGCTTTTGAAGCGGCTAAGTTGTCGAAGAGCCATTGCTCCTGCTCTGTCCCCATCAATGTGCGCTTCGGATCTCTCCACTCATCAGAAGGCGGTTTGTTCCCGTCGCCGTTGGCCTGATCATCTCTGTACTGTCTTGTATCAAGCACATTGAACGACGCTAAATTGCCATAAGAAAATTGCCTGTACAGCCGCATATCAGGGCCGTTCGGGAGCGACATGCGTCTGAGCGGCATGTGTTCATAATAAGCCTGATAAGCCGCAGCCCTTCTGAGCACAAACGCTTCAACTGATTGGCCTTTTTCGGGAATGACATTGGCATAATTGTTCTCCACCTCATGATCGTCCCAAGTCACGACCCACGGAAATGCGGCGTGGGCGGCTTTCAGATTGGCATCTGAGCGGTATTGGGCGTGACGGTTGCGGTAATCTGACAGCGTGTATACTTCGGCGCTGCTGTGCGTCCTGACATTCCCCGTCTTTGCCACATATTCGTTCGGCCCGTATTCATAAATGTAATCTCCGAGATGGAATACGAGATCAAGCTTTTCCTTCGCCATATGTTTATATGCCGTATAATAGCCGTGTTCATACTGCTGGCATGAGGCAAACGCAAACGTCATGGCGGATACGTCAGCGCCGGGAGCGGGCAGCGTTTTCGTCCGGCCGACGGGGCTGAGCTCATGCCCGCTTTTAAACCGGTAATAGTACACTTTATTGGGCTTAAGCCCGTCCGCTTCAACATGGACGGAGTGTCCGAGATTCGGTTTAGCCATTTCCGTTCCGCGTTTGACGACATGGCGGAAATGTTCATCAGTGGCGATTTCCCATTTAACCGGAACGGCCTGATTCGGCATTCCTCCCCCATTCAGCGGGTCCGGGGCAAGACGTGTCCAGAGAATAACGCTGTCAGACAGCGGATCACCGGAGGCCACGCCGAGGGTGAACGGATAGTTTGAAAATGTCGGAGCGGCATTCACTTCAAACGCGCCGATGGATTGCGCGATCGCCAGCCCGAGGGAAAGGCCTGCGATTTTCCCGGCGCCCTGTATAAATGCGCGGCGGTCAAACGTATTGTTTTGAAAGCTTTTGTTCTCCAATTCCTTGATCCATTCATCTAAACGGCCGTCATGTGTCATGTCAGTTCCCCTTTCGTCTCATTGATCGCCCCCATTATAGAAAAGAAATGTTAAACCGTTATGAAGAAGTGTGAAGGATTTGTAAGGGGGGAAAGTGAACGGCGGGAGACATTTTTCACATTGTTTCGACAAATCTTTCCCGTCCGGGAGAAAACCCCCTCTGTTTCTGTTTGGCTTTTCACCCGTCAAGCGCACTTTGTTCCTATTTTTCTTCACAAGAAATTCAAAAACACCGTTCATTCTGAGAACGGTGCTCCGGGATTAAAATGTATTGTACACGTTTTCGCACGTTTCCCCTGTCGGCTGATAGAAGCAGTGGGATTTGAATCTGGCGACAAACGGCTGATTGTACCATGTCGGCGGGCAGTTTCCCGGCGGCTTAAAATACCACAGGCTGAATTTAGCCGGCCAAAACCGTTCTCCGCTAATATTACGTCGGGCAAGCCTCCGCTCAGATTCGCGCGGCCTTTGGTAAAAATATCCGTGAGTCACCGCTTCAAACGCGTGCGGCTGAAACACCATCTGCCTGATGGTGCGCAGGCCTTTAAAATCAGAACAATTCGCCCGCACCCGATTGATTCCTACATTGCCGACCAAAAGCATTCCCTGCTTTCCTTCGCCTTCCGCTTCCGCCCTGAGCAGCCTTGCCATTAGATCGACATCGGCGCTCGACGCTTTTACGACTGCCATCATGACACCTCCCGTTTTTCTCCCTTCATCATATTCAGCCGCGGCCCAGTGATGACAGCCAAAAGCCAGAAAACAAATGTTCACAAAAAAAGGTTTATATTTCACGGGATGAGGAAACATACTAACATGATTTCCATAAGGAGGAATTCGCATGGAACATATTAAAGCGCTTGCCATTAAAGGCATCATGACCATCATCATTCTGTATCTCGTACTCGGCTTAGGTTTTCGCTTTACATTCGGCGACGTGTTGCTGATGACCATTGTGTTGGGAGCTGTTTCCTACTTTACGGGCGATCTGTACGTGCTGCCGAGATGGAATAATATCACGGCGGCGTCCGCTGATTTCGGAATCGCGTTTCTTGTTGTCTGGCTGATGGGAATGCCGCTGTCCATGGGCATTTCAGGAGGAAGACTGGCGTTTGCCGCTCTTATTTCCGCCATCATCATCGCGGTCGGAGAATATTTTTTCCATATTTATCTGATGAGAAAAGACTTGGGCGGGTCCCGATTTTTAGAGCCTCGGTCCGAATAACGCAAAAAAGGCCGGATAACAGCCCCCTTAAAGGGGGCTTTTTATTTGTAAAGGTATAAACGCTTTATACATCTTGATATAACTGATAAACCCTTTTCAGCCTTTCTTCAAGCTGTTCAAAATGAACAAAGCGGGCTTCTCTCAGAAACTCAGTCCCATCAATGAACAAAAGAAGCACGGGGACAGTGAAGACTGAAAATCTGCCGGCAACCTCTTCTGCCTCGTCAGCATTGATATGCCCCAATTTGATATTCGGAAACTGATCCAATACCTTTCTGAGCTGCGGCAGAACAGCGTGACATACTGTACAGGCGGGTCTTGAAATGTAGATAAAACTGAATTGATGCTGTTTAATAAAATTCTCGATAGAATCTAATGAATGTAAGTCTGTCAGCTCTTTCATCAAAACCCTCCTTCAAATCGGCTCGTCTTTCATGACCAAGCCCATCAATACTCGTACATTCACTATACACATTTATATTGAACATATCCGCTTTTTTGCTATTCAGAGCACCTTAACGTTGTGCTTGAAAAATAAAAGAACAGTTACCGCTTTTCAGTAACTGTTCTTAGATCCTTATATTAAAAATGCAAAGCGTAAGCTCCTGAACCGATGAGTGCAACTCCGATGGAAACTGCAATCAGCACCAAGTTATATTCAAAGCCGCCGGCACCGTTCGCAAACCCTTTCGCTCCATGGACTTTTACGATGGCACCTAACATGATGATTGTTATGATAGCAGCTCCAAGCGGGAGGAATACACCTAAAATAAATAAAATTCCGCTTGCGAGTTCCCCGAGACCTGATAAAGCGGCCGCGGCATTGCCTGGTTTAACTCCAATTGACTCGAACCATTGTCCGGTTCCTTTAATCCCGTATCCGCCAAACCAGCCGAATAATTTTTGTGATCCATAAAACAGAAACACCACACCAATCATGATTCGAATAAGTAATAGTCCTACATCTTCCATTTTTATCTCTCCTTATTTTTCATATTATATGATGTGCTGCAATGCAGCTTGTTTACCAACAGCCGCTTCCAGCAAACATCTGTTAAATGTATGTCTCTTTCTTTTTCTTCATGCGTCAGCAGTCATTAAGACTAATCTAGTTCCCTTACTTCAAACGGCAGCAGCCCTTGTTCAATTTGTGCCCGGTGCGGTTCATACTGCTCAGGGAGCATCAATTTCCCGCCCATTGTTTCTTGTGACTCATCATGGGCAAAGCCCGGCGGATCAGTTGCGATCTCAAATAAGATTTCCCCATGTTCTCTGAAGTAAACCGCATTAAAATAGTTTCTATCCTGAACAGGAGTTACACCATATCCGTGCGCAGCAATGAATCTTTGCCAATCTAATTGATCTTCATCATCCTGAGCCCGCCAAGCGATGTGATGGACCGTGCCGACACCCATTTGTCCGCGGCCGATAGGCGTTAATTTCAGATCAATCACATTTCCGATATCACCGGCAGAACGATAACGAACGAAGTCTCCTTCTTTGCCGACTCGCTCAAGCCCCATGATGTTTTCTAACAATTCACCTGTTTTTTCAGGCTGTGCTGATAACAGGGTTGCACCGCCAAAGCCTTTAATGGCAACATCCGGGGTTACATCTCCGAAAGTCCACGTATTGGCGTCCCCTGCTTCTCTTTCCACGATTTCTAAATGCAGGCCATGCGGGTCATCAAATTCTATATATTGTTCTCCAAAACGCTCGATTTTGGTGTATGGCACGTTGAACTTTTCAAGTCTCTTTTCCCAAAATGCCATGGCACCTCTCGGCACGACGTAAGATGTCACGCCGACCTGTCCGTCTCCAATGATGCCTTGACGGGCGCCCGCCCACGGAAAGAATGTGATGATTGTTCCCGGCTTCCCGCCTTCATCCCCAAAATAAAGGTGATACGTAGCCGGATCATCAAAATTGACCGTTTGCTTGACCAATCGCAGCCCCAGCACTCCAGCGTAGAAATCAGCATTCTCTTGAGGATGACCGACAATTGCTGTAATATGATGGATTCCCAGCGTTTTTTTAGCCATTTTTATCTGCCCCTTTACAAATAGTTAAATATACTCCACAAACTCATTCACAGGCTTTCGGTAGCCGCGCGGCCTTCTGCTTTCTGTTTTTTCTTTCCCGATTGTAATCATCATGACAACCTCAAATTGATCATCTATATTCAAAATCTCTTTCACGGCTTCAGCATCAAACCCGATCATCGGACAGGTGTCCCAGCCTTTTTCCTTAGCACTCAGCATAAACATCATCGCAGAAAGTGAAGCATTTCTTATCGCCTCATCTCTCTTAAATGGTTCTCCCCTGTTTTCATAAAACGAAACGGTGTCTTGAACCATGTGATCATACTCTTGTTTATTTAATACCCCCAGCATCTTCAACCCTTCATAGATGTCAGCCGCTTGCTGATATGCCTGCTTATCCCCTAAAACCAAAAGAACCGCTGATGAGCTAAACACTTTATATTGTCCGTTTGCGGCCTGCTTCAGCTTTTCTTTTACATCCGGGTCAAGAACCGTCACATATTTTGTATGCTGCAAATTAAAAGCTGATGGAGCCAACGCAACCAATTCAAACATTTCGTTGAGTTCATCTCTTGTGATTGGATGATCTGGTAGAAAGTTGCTTGCAGATCTTCTTTCATTCACCAGCTGTACAAATTCAGCCATTTCTCTCGCACTCCCTTTTATCTCGAATTCGAGATATCATCGTATAAAAAATCAAATAACATATGAACAAAAAACGAAACGTTCTTTTCAGTGATCTTTTCGTGATTCAAACGATCGGCAGGTTCTTATCCTGCACTCTAATTAAATTATCTTGAATTAAAATATCTTGACTTCGAGATAATAATAAAGGATAAATACTTAAATGTCAACAGTTCATTTTTAAATTCAGCGCCATTTTGTCTATGTACTGTTTAGCCCTGCTCCAACTTTTTTTCTGTCACCTTATTTATTAGTAAACAGGAAAAAACCTTGCTATAGACCCACTCGAAACTGAATTGGTATGATAAGCAAAGTGATTACACAAGAAAGGATACGGAGAGCGAATCAAAAGCGCTCCTCTTTTTTTGCGCAGTTTTATAGGAGGACAAAATGACAAGTGAAAGAGAACAAATAAGCAAAAAGGTCGCTTTGATTGCATTGATAGCCAATCTGATCTTAATGGCAGGAAAGATCTTTTTTGGACTGATAGGCAATAGTGAAGCCGTTTTTGCCGACGGTATACACTCTGCAGCGGATGTCGTGGCTTCGATTGCTGTCCTGGCCGTCATCGGCATTTCTAATAAGCCGCCCGATCAAGACCATCCTTTCGGGCATGGCAAAGCTGAGGTCATCAGCGAAGCAATTGTAGGAATCATATTAGTGCTCGTTTCCGTGTATATTCTAATAGAAGCGATTTCGTCCTTTGTTGAAGGTCCAAGCGTTCCGCAATACAGCGCATTGTTTGCGGCTCTGATATCCTACGCGGCTAAGCAGATCTTATATCGTTATTCGATCAAACAAGGAGAAAAATGGAACAGTAAAGCGATTATAGCGATTGCATACGATCATAAAGGCGATATCGTTGCCTCTCTTGCCGCTTTTATCGGCGTCCTATTGGCGATTATCGGGAACACACGCGGATGGTCCTATCTGTTGTACGCCGATGCAATTGCCAGTGTCATCGTGGCATACCTCATTTTTAAGATTTCAATGGAATTAATCAGGCCGTCTGTTGACGTTCTCATGGAAAAAAGTGTCGATCCCGAGCTGATAGAGGAATATAAAGCGGTTATTTTGCATTGTCCTCAAGTCAAACGGCTCGATAAAATCAGAGCGAGAGAACACGGACACTATAAATTGCTTGATGTCCGGTTATCTTTGGATCATGATTTGACGATTAAGCAGGGACACGATATAGCCCGCGAAATCCGAAATGAAATCAAAAGACACTTTTCAGATGTTGAAGAAGTGCTCATTCATGTGAATCCTTATTTTGAAGAATGAAAAAGCAGCTTGTAGAGAAAATGATGTTTCTCTACAAGCTTTTTTCTTTTGTGCTGTTTCTTTCCATATTCATTTGATTTCAGGTGCAGAAAAAGCACTCCCGCATGCCTGGCCTTGCTTAGCTGGGTATGTGGCAACTTTTCAACGATGAAAAAGATTATGTTTTATATCAATTTTTCGAAGCAAATGATCCTCTTCGACGAGTTGGTCAAGCAGAACGAATGAATTTCTTGTGTGGAACATGAGAAAGACACCGTTCTTTTCAGTCTTTCTTTTATTTTATGACAGGATATTTTAAGGGAAAAATAAAGACTGTCGAGATTTTCTCGACAGCCTGAAGGCCGGATAACGGCCTTTTTCGTTTGATTTCACTGATCAAGATGCTTTTTGATAAAATACAGCAGCGTGTTTCCCTGAGCCGTCAAAATGACTCCCTTCGCGCCGCACTTCGGGCAGGGCGCGCCTTCCTTCTCCGCCCCGGTTCCTTCACAATGCGGACAGGTGAGTTCAAGATCGTCGGTGGCGATCACCATGAATATCCCTCCTTTTTTGATTGTTTGTCCGTCTCCAGTCACTTTCCATGGCCATCACCTCCTTAACGATACAAAAAAACCCCGTCCATCAAAGGACGAGGTTTTCGCGGTGCCACCTTTATTAACGGCTGTAAAGCCTTCACTCAAAAAGTACAGAAACACACGGTTTCAATACCCCTTTCTTGATAACGGGGAAAGAATCCCGGCACCGCCTACTGTCATTTCAGCGCAGCAATTCAGAAGCCCATTCGGCACCGGACGGGGATCGGTTCACAGCGGCCACCGACTCTCTGAACCCCGCGCGCTGATGCGTACTTACTCTTCCTCAGCATTGTTCATCCGTTCTATGATTTTAAAATGTATCATACGCTGTCTTCCGGCCGAAGTCAATAACCTTTCGAATCGGACAGGCCGAGCATTTCCCGCGCCATTTGCATATGTTCTTCTTGCCCCGTTTGAAGCGCGAACTTCGCTGTTTCCACAGGATAGGCGGCCTGCCATTCTGTTACATGCTCCTGCATTTTCGGCCAGACGCGTCCGCCTTCAGCCTCGTAGCTCTTCATCAAACGTTTCGTTTCTTTTTCTCCTAATATCATTTGATAAAGAACAAAATCCTTGGCCGGATCGGCAACCTTTGCCTCCGTCCAATCGAGGAGACCCGTCACACGCTGATTTTCGCCGATCAAAATATGCGGAGGATGCAAGTCTCCATGGATCAGCGCGGAAAAATCAGGCCAGTACGAGCTGTCATTAATCCATGTTTGCCATCTTTGCCAAAGCTGTTCTGAGACCCCGATTTCTTTTTTTATATGATCCATTGATTCCGCCGCCCTTTGCCTGACGTCATCCGGTTTTATGATTTCGATTCCGGATCTGGAGGCCGCATCCGGGTCTGCTCCGTGCAGCTCGGCTAATGCCGCGGCAAGCGAGCCGACAAAACCGTCTGAAGGCGGCTCGTGTTCCATGTTCCAGACATACTGTTTCTTATCCAGATCAATTGCGGCAGCGGGTTTTCCGTCCAGTTTCGGATAAGCGATCAGTTCCGGTGTATGAACCCGCCAATCGGGCACTGATACCGCGGCATGGCTGCGGAGAAACGCGAGAACATCGCTTTCTGCAGCCGCTCTTTCGATAACATCGGGACGGCGCGGCTTTCGGAGCACCCATGTCACGCCGCTGTCATCTTCAGCAAATACGACTTGGAAGTCCATACCCGTTTCATTTATGTCCGCCCCTTCATATTTTAACCGTAAGCCATTTTCCTTTGCGATGTTCAGAACGGATTCTATTTCCCTTTGTTTTGTCATCTTGTTTCCCCATTTCCCTTATTTACTGACACAGAGCTTCGCCTGAGGCGGAGGAGAAAGAGATATGTGAAGACGCCAAAAAGAGGGCGGCATAATCGCCGCCCCCTCACTATTATGTCAGGTTCCTTATTCAGGCAGACAATCCCGGTTTCCTCCGCACTCAAGGCAGAGACTTTGACACTATTTCATTAGTGCGAAAACCGGAATTTGATCAGCCATCAGGATCCCTCCGTTCCTTCTTAGTTAACATTATTTTACACAAAGACCTTATATAAGTAAACCCCATTTATCAGCTTACCTGCTCCCTCCGCTGACAAACTTCGATCCTTCGCGTAAATCTTTCGCCTCCAAAAAGAAGACGTGAATAAATTTTTTCATATTCACTTTAACCGGAGAAAGCGGAACGGTTTCTTTCGCCTGCATTTCTTTCATTCTCTTGCTGACAGCAGGGAAATCAAAGAATTTCGAGGCGTAATATTCAAATTTGGGGTTTGAAAAATCAGTTGTGCCCAATGAGGCGAAATGGTTTAACGAATGAATGATCGCTCTTCTGATCCGCTGTTCGGAGGCTTTTGTCTCCCTGCTGATGTCTGCTTCCGACGCCGCCGGTCCCAGTTTCCGCAGCGCGACGTTTGTAAACACACGCTTCAGCGACGGAACGCTTTTTTGCGCCTGCTCATCCTCAAATAAAAAATGCAGCACGGCCATCAGGTCGTGCGCGCCGCTTTCTCCCACAATCCCTAGTTCTGATAACAGAAATTTCCCGGTCTCTTTCACGGATTTTTCGCAGGATTTAAAAGAGCGGCTTTGCTGCGGTTCATTGCGCTGAACAAGCCGTCTTAGCGAATTTTGGATGTCGCCGATCGAGGTTTCCAGTTCGATCCGCTCTTTCACTTTTCGGAGCACGGTGATGATTTCAATTTTGTTGATCGGTTTGTGGATAAAATATTCAATACCGAGAGAATAGGCTTCTCCCACCATTTCCTTCGCTTCCACCTGGGATATCATCACCGTTTTTCCGGTGTACGAATCCTGAAGATGCCGTATCGTCTCAATCCCGTCCCGCCCCGGCATCAGCAGGTCAATTAATAAAATATCGACTTGTTTAAAATGGAGATAATGCCCTTCAATCTGGCTTCCGTCCTCCGCCTCGCCGACGACTTCGCCTAAGTCCTCATCTTCAATGATCTGTCTTAAAATGGAACGGATCGCCCGGTCATCATCAGCTATAAAAAAGCGCATTATGAACTCACCCTTTCTGCAATTAAATGCCTCACCGGCAGCTTAATCGTAAATATGACGCCTTTTGGCTTGTTGTGAAAGGAGATGCCGCCTTCAAGTTCGGTTACGATTTCCTTCACGTATGAAAGCCCGATGCCCGTTGAAGGTGTGCCGAATTCATCGTATTTGGACGTAAATCCGGGATCATAGATTACCTCTCCGATTTTTTCCGGAATGCCGGGACCGTCATCTTCCGCCTGAAATTCGGCCATCTCCCCCTCCGCCCTGCGCAGCGTGAGGCGGATCTCACCTCTGTCCCCCATGGCCTCTACGGCATTGGCGGTCAGGTTATTCAAGATCGACAGGACGGTAAAGACGTGATAATCGGGATGATCTCCTTCAATCACGCTCCGGAACTGAATATCCTTGCCTAAAGATTCGGCGTATTTTTCATTGATTCGGATGACAATTCCGATCAGAGCGGCGGCATCCATGTAATCCCGGAATCTCTCATTTGAAATCAGCTTCGACAGGCCGGCGAATATCCGCTGATTGTCTTTTTTCACTTCATGGATTTCTCCCGCAAGGCGCAGCATTCGGCTTCCGAGCTCCCGGTCGTTCCCGCTCATTTCCCGATACAGCTGATAGGATTCTTTCGTCACATGCTCCGTCGTTTTCAGCGTTTTTTTCAAATGAATCGTTTCTTCGTATAAGTTAGACACAATCATCAGCATGTGCTCGTGCTGCTTTCTCGTTTGCTTTTCCCTGACCTGGGATTCGTGCAGCTTCATCACGTTGAAAAAACTCAGCACAATAAATGTGTGAGAAATGGCGATGACCGCAATATCTGCCAGTTTGTCCGGCATCATAATCAGCCGGCCTCCTGAAAACTGAACCGCCATTTCAACGGTGTCGGAAGCGATTTCAATAAGAAAGCCGAGGAATCCGATCATGAGCGGCCGATCCCGAAAGAACCTGACCCTCAGCACATAAAACAAGCAGGCATATGTAAAGTAAAAAAAGAAACTGGGATATTGGCTGAAAAAAGCCTCCGTAAAGCCGGCATGCTCTCCTCCCCAGCACGACAGGCCGATCCGGAATGCCACAACGGCTGCACCTGTCAACAGCCCTGACAATACTGCCGGCACATGCCGCAGCAGCAGCAGAAAAAAGAAAAAAGCCGGGGCGCCGAAGCTGATCCGGTACACCTCATTCAGGGGGTAAAATTTCAGTTCCCCCGCCAGCGGCACGGTGATCAGCATAAGAGCGAATAAATAGCCGTCTTTTTTTAGTAAATAGTCGAGCCTGATCACAATCACTTCCTTCTTCTATCTATTTTGAATAAGACCGAGTGAGTCCGCAAATTTCTTTAGACCCGTATGGCGGGACGCTCCTGCTGATTTATAAATCTATCGGCTTATTTTAAGAATGATTTTGTCGTATTTTATATGATTCTGTAGATGTCATTATACATTAACATGGAACACGCTATATTTGAAAACGTTTTCCAAGACCGATTTCCGCTTGCGGACAGGCTTGTAATAGAGGAGGAATGTTATGAAAGATATGGTCAGAGAGCGCCTTGAAAAAGAGGAACTGGCTTCACTTTTACAAGATTGGGTCGAACATTACCGACCGTTTTCCGTCAATGGAAAAAGCGCAAATTATATCCCCGCCCTCGGAGAAATCAACGACTCTCAGCTGGGCATTTGCATATTAGAGCCGGATGGCTCAATGATTCATGCCGGTGAATGGAATGTGCCGTTCACATTGCAGAGCATCTCAAAAGTCATCAGCTTTATTGCCGCCTGCATGTCCAGAGGCATACCTTATGTGCTCGATCGTGTCGACGTGGAGCCGACAGGTGATGCGTTTAATTCTATCATCCGGCTTGAAATCCATAAACCCGGGAAGCCCTTCAACCCGATGATCAATGCCGGCGCCATTACCGTCGCCTCGCTTCTACCCGGTGAAACGGCGCATGAGAAATTGGAATATCTCTTTTCCGTTTTTGAAAAATTGATAGGAAAACGGCCTCACATACACGAGGAGGTCTTCCGCTCTGAATGGCAGACCGCACACCGAAACAGAGCGCTCGCCTACTATTTAAAAGAAACGAACTTTCTCGAGGCGGATGTCGAAGAAACGCTTGAAGTGTATTTAAAGCAATGCGCCATGGAGGGGACAACCGAGGACATCGCTTTGATCGGATTGATTCTTGCGCATGACGGCTACCATCCGATCCGCCGGGAACAGGTCATTCCGAAAGATGTCGCAAAACTCGCCAAAGCCCTGATGCTGACGTGCGGGATGTACAATGCGTCAGGCAAATATGCGGCTTTCGTCGGCGTCCCGGCCAAAAGCGGGGTATCCGGCGGCATTATGGCATTGGTTCCCCCAAGCGCCAGAAGAGAACAGCCTTTTCATAACGGCTGCGGCATCGGCATTTACGGTCCGGCCATTGATGAATATGGCAACAGCCTGACCGGCGGCATGCTGCTGAAACATATCGCACAGGAGTGGGAGCTCAGTATTTTTTAATCAAACGAACCAAGAGGTGATTGGATGCAGGAATTCCTTGAAAATGTAATCGGCTCGGCAAATGATTTTTTGTGGTCAAAACTATTAATCGTACTGCTTCTTTCTCTGGGACTGTTTTTTACGTTCAGATCAAAGGGTCTGCAAGTCCGCATGCTGAGGGAAATGATCCGGGTTTTGAAAGAAGGCGCAGCCGCCCGGTCAAAAAACAGCATTTCCCCGTTTCAGGCATTTTGCATCAGCATGGCGGCGCGTGTCGGAACCGGGAATATTACCGGAATCGCCATTGCGATCGCACTCGGCGGCCCGGGCGCTATTTTCTGGATGTGGATTATCGCAGTCATCGGTTCGGCTTCAAGCTTTGTTGAAAGCACGCTGGCCCAAATTTATAAAGTAAAAGATCAAAACGGATTCCGCGGCGGCCCGGCCTATTACATGGAAAAAGGCCTGAAGAAACGCTGGATGGGCGCGCTGTTCGCCGTTTTAATCACGCTGTCATTCGGAGTCGTCTTTAATTCCGTTCAGTCCAATACGATCAGCGTCGCCTTTCAAAACGCATTCGGCACCAGCCGGCTTACATTGGGCATTATTTTAATCTTGGTTTTCGGCGGCGTGATTTTCGGCGGCGTCAAACGAATTGCGAAAATGGCGGAATACATCGTAGTCGTCTTAGCCGTTTTATATATCGGCGTCGCTTTCTTTGTCATTCTGACGAACATCACCCAATTGCCCGGCGTTCTGTCGCTTATCGTAAAAAATGCGTTCGGTATTGATCAGGCAGCGGGCGGCGCTTTAGGTGCGGCTTTGATGCAAGGTGTGAGACGCGGAATTTTCTCAAATGAAGCGGGAATGGGAAGCGCTCCGAACGCGGCGGCGACAGCTACGACGAGCCATCCGGTGAAACAGGGGCTCATTCAGGCATTCGGCGTCCTGACGGATACGCTCGTCATTTGTACAAGCACGGCACTTATCATTTTATTTTCAGACGCTTATCACCAGCCGGGACTGAGCGGCATCGCGCTTTCTCAGGCTGCCTTGAGCGACCATATCGGCGCGTGGGCATCAGGTTTCCTTGCCGTCTTAATGCTTTTGTTCGGCTTCAGCGCTCTGATGGGCAACTATTATTACGGAGAAACCAATATCGGATTTTTAAGCCAGAACAAAAAATGGCTGTTCATTTACCGCATCTGTGTACTCGGAATGGTTCTGTTCGGGTGCATTTCCAAAGTCCAGCTTGTGTGGGATATGGCTGACTTGTTCATGGGCTTAATGGTGGTCGTGAATTTAATTGCGATTTTCCTTCTGTCGAAAAAAGCGTTTGCCGCTTTGAGCGATTATGCCCGGCAAAAGAAAGCCGGAAAGGACCCCGTCTTTTACAGAGATGTGCTCCCTGATGATGACGGGATCGACTGCTGGGAGTATTCAGACATCGCGAAAAGTGCGAAAGGCAAACATATTTCCTAAACAAAAGGTGTTCGGGCAGCGTCCTGAACATCTTTTTTCTGCCGATTCATTGACAAAGAGGAAAGCGTCCATTACCCTTTTTATATATTTTCAGTATAGTCAGAAAGGAATGCCTATGAACCCCATTACACACATATTAGATGAATACCCGGTTATGATCATAGACGGAGCGATGGCAACCGAGCTTGAGCGGATGGGCTGTGATTTACATGACGATCTGTGGTCGGCCAAAATTCTTTTGGAGAGACCCGAACTGATCAAACAGGTGCATGCAGAATATTTTGCCGCCGGCGCTGATTGCGCGATCACCGCCAGCTATCAATCGACGATTGAAGGATTTGCGGCACGCGGCATCTCAGAAACCGATGCGATCCGCCTGATTCAGACATCAGTTGAGCTCGCCGTCCAAGCTCGCGATGAATTTTGGGCGCATGAAGAAAACCGTTCAGACCGTCCCAAACCTTTGATCGCCGCTTCTATCGGACCTTACGGCGCGAGCCTTGCCGATGGCTCTGAATATCGCGGGCATTACGGACTGACGGAGGATGAGCTGATCAGCTTTCACCGCCCCCGGATGAAAGCCCTTATAGAATCCGGAGCCGATCTTTTGGCGTGCGAGACCATTCCGTGCCTGTCAGAGGCAAAAGCGATCATAAGGCTGCTGGAGGAATTCCCCGGCACTTATGCGTGGATGAGCTTCAGCGCCAAGGACGGACGGCATATCAGCGAAGGCACGCCTATTTCCGAATGCGCGGCCCTGCTCGGCTCCTGCAGCCAGATCGCGGCGATCGGCATCAACTGCACACCGATCGAACATATTCCGCCGCTGATAAAAGAAATCAAACGGGCAGCGTCCAAGCCGATTATCGTCTATCCGAACTCAGGCGAACAATATGACCCGAAAACAAAAACCTGGAAAGGTGAAGCGTGCGCAAAACATTTCGGAAAGAGCGCGCAAAGCTGGTACGAAAACGGCGCAAGCCTGATCGGAGGCTGCTGCCGGACGAAACCCGCGGATATTCAGGCCATTGCCGCTTGGGCCAAAACCATAAAAACAACTTGACTAATCGGAATAGTTTGTATATTCTAATCAAAAAGCCGGTTCGCCGGAATCTCGTGCCGTTCGCCGGCATGAGATTTTTTATTAGAACGGCTCTCGCAGAAAGTTGGAAAACAATGAACAACAAGAACGAGACGAATTTTCAGAGAAGTATGAAAAGCAGGCACCTCTTTATGCTCTCACTCGGAGGTGTAATCGGAACGGGGCTGTTTTTAAGCTCGGGGTATACCATTCATCAGGCGGGTCCGGCGGGTACCATTTTTGCATACCTTTTGGGCGCGGGCATCGTCTATCTTGTCATGCTTTGCCTCGGTGAACTGTCAGTGGCCATGCCGGTGACGGGCGCATTCCACACCTATGCGAAAACCTATATCGGGCCCGCGACGGGCTTTACGGTCGCATGGCTGTACTGGCTGACGTGGGCGGTGGCGCTGGGCTCTGAATTCACGGCGGCCGGGCTCTTCATGCAGCGCTGGTTCCCGCATACTTCGGTTTGGATGTGGAGTGCCGTATTCGCTCTTTTCATCTTTTTATTAAACGCCTTCTCCGTGAAATTTTTTGCTGAATCGGAGTTTTGGTTCTCAAGCATTAAAGTCTTAGCCATCCTGCTGTTTATCTTATTGGGCGGAGCGGCGATGTTCGGCATCGTCCCGATGAAAAGCGGTGAGGCGGCACCTATGCTGTCGAACTTTACGGATGGCGGCAGTCTTTTTCCAAATGGTTTTTTTCCGATACTGATGACGATGCTGTCAGTAAACTTCGCCTTTTCAGGGACGGAATTGATCGGAATTGCCGCCGGGGAAAGCGCTGATCCGGAAAAAACCGTTCCGCGCGCCATTAAGACTACAGTCTGGCGGCTGGCGCTTTTCTTTATCGGAACGATTTTTGTGCTGTCGGGCATGATCTCCATCCAAGAAGCGGGTGTGATTGAAAGCCCGTTCGTCACGGTATTCGACAGAATCGGCGTGCCGTATGCGGCCGATCTGATGAATTTCGTCATTTTGACGGCGCTTCTGTCTGCGGCGAATTCGGGGCTGTACGCCTCATCACGAATGCTGTGGTCCCTGTCTAAAGAAGGTGAGCTTCATCCCGCCTTTGCCAGGCTGACGTCTAAAGGCATCCCTTTTAACGCCCTGATTTTCAGTATGATCGGCGGCATTCTGTCACTGCTGTCAAGCGTGTTTGCAGCGGATACAGTGTATCTTGTTCTCGTCTCTGTCTCAGGATTTGCGGTAGTGGCGGTGTGGATGAGCATTGCCGCATCGCAATTTTTGTTCAGAAGGCGGTTTCTTAAAGAAGGCCGTCAGCTTTCAGACTTAACATACAGGACACCGGGATATCCGGCCGTGCCGATAGCGGCCTTTATCCTTTGCCTTGCCTCCTGTATCGGCATTGCTTTTGATCCGAACCAGGCCATCGCCCTTTATTGCGGAATTGCCTTTATGGCCGTCTGTTACAGCGTTTATTACTTAAAAAACCGGAACAGCCGCACCCGTGTTCAAGCCGCAAAATCTCAATAAACAAAAAAGAACCCTGCCGCGCAAGGGTTCTTTTTTTTGTTTATACTTCAACCACCCATCTGAACGAATCCGGCACCTTCCCGACCTGGATGCCGGTAATGGTTTCATAGAGCCTTTCTGACACTTCACCGATCAAGCCGTTATTCAGCTCAATTGTTTCTCCGTGAATGTGCAGCTCGCCGACCGGTGAGATGACAGCTGCGGTTCCCGTACCGAATACTTCTGACACCTCGCCTCTCATCGCGGCATGATAGATGTCATCAATGGCAACCCGTTCTTCCCTGACGCGGATGCCCCAGCTTTTTAACAGCTCTATCACAGATGCGCGGGTGATGCCCCCGAGGATGCTTCCGTTTAGCGCCGGCGTTACAGCCTCTCCGTTTATAATGAAAAAGATATTCATACTGCCTACCTCTTCAGCATATTTCTTTTCCACTCCGTCGAGCCAAAGCACCTGATCATAACCCAGTTCTTCGGCTTTCCGCTGAGCCTGTAAGCTGGCCGCATAGTTTCCGGACGTTTTAACATCGCCCACTCCGCCGGTGACGGCGCGCACATACTCATCCTCGACATAAATACGGATCGGTTTCAGCTGATCGCCGTAATACGAACCGACCGGCGTCAGGACAACCATGAATTTGTACCGCTTGGAAGGCCGGACGCCTAAAGAAGGCTCGGTCGCAATCACAAACGGACGGATATATAAAGAAGTTCCTTTTTCTTTCGGAATCCATTCCTGCTCCAGCTCCACCAATTGTACCAATGCTTCCAGCGCAAGCTTCTCATCGAGAGGCGGCATGCTCATCCGCCGCAGCGATTTATTCAGCCGCTTTATATTTTGGTCAGGACGGAACATCAATGCCCGTCCGTCTTCTGATCTGTAAGCCTTCAGCCCTTCAAATACGGCCTGCCCGTAATGGAAAACGGATGCGGACGGATCAAGATGAACCGGTTCATATGGTGTGATTCTCGGATCATGCCAGCCTCTTTCTTCTTCGTAATCCAAGACAAACATGTAATCAGTGAAGTACTTGCCAAATCCCAATGAAGCGGAATCCGGTTTTTCTTTTCTAGCTGTGACCTTACGTCTTTCAATCAGTTGATTCAACAAAAGCACACCTTTCTTGTAATTGTTTAAATTTTCAGTCTTTTATAAGCTGCCTGTTTTCTCTGCCTGAATCGTGTATGCACAGATATATAAGGATGCAGTTGACCGTATCATATCAAATATACCACTTATAAGAGGATAATTATCAAAATTTTTGATATTTTCAAGCGAAAATCTGACTTTATTTTATTCTCCTTCATTTTTTTCAATGAGGACTTTCTGTCATATTAAATGATTGCGCTTACATAATGTAAAGAAATCCTCTCTTTCGCAAAGTCAATTTTGTGACAAATTTATGGCGGAGAGGAAGGTGGTTGCCGCCTGCTTCACGAATTACGTAAGAAATGCGCAAGTAAAAGGGGGATTCGCTTGAAAAAATTTATCGCATTTCAGATTTTGATCGCCTTAGTCATCGGAGCACTGATCGGCCATTTCTTCCCGGATTTCGGGATGGCGCTGCGGCCCGTGGGAGACGGATTTATCCGCCTGATTAAAATGATTGTCGTGCCGATCGTGTTCTCGACCATTGTCATCGGAGCCGCCGGAAGCGGCAGTATGAAAAAGATGGGCAGTCTCGGCATCAAAACGATTATTTGGTTTGAAGTCATTACGACACTTGTTCTGGGGCTCGGCCTCCTATTGGCAAACGTGCTGAAGCCGGGAGTCGGCCTTAACCTCTCTCACCTTGCTAAAAAAGACATTCACGAGCTTTCCGGCTATACGGAAAAAGTAGTCGACCTGAAACAAATGCTTCTTGATATTATCCCCGTTAATATCATTGACGTTATGGCGAAAAACGATCTTCTCGCCGTCATCTTTTTCGCGATCCTATTCGGTGTTGCCGCAGCCGGCATCGGCAAAGCCTCCGCACCTGTCATGAATTTCTTTGAATCAACGGCAAATATTATGTTCAAGCTGACGCAAATGGTGATGGTCACCGCTCCGATCGGCGTTCTTGCCCTTATGGCCGCCTCAGTCGGACAATTCGGAATCGCGCTTTTGCTCCCGATGCTGAAGCTGATCGGCACTGTGTTTCTCGGGCTGTTTTTGATACTCTTCATTCTGTTTCCGATTGTCGGGCTTATCTTTAAAATCAAGTACTTTGAAGTGCTGAAAATGATTTGGGATCTGTTTTTGATTGCTTTTTCCACGACAAGCACAGAAACCATTCTGCCTCAGCTGATGGATCGGATGGAGAAATACGGCTGCCCGAAGCGGGTCGTCTCCTTTGTGGTTCCGTCAGGCTTATCGCTGAATTGTGACGGCTCCAGTCTCTATTTATCGGTGTCATGTATTTTTCTGGCGCAGGCTTTTCATGTGGAGATGCCGCTTTCTCAGCAGCTTCTGATGATGCTTGTGCTCGTCATGACAAGCAAAGGCATTGCCGCCGTCCCGTCAGGCTCACTCGTCGTGCTTCTGGCGACAGCGAATGCCGTCGGTCTCCCCGCGGAAGGCGTCGCCATCATTGCCGGTGTCGACCGCGTCATGGACATGGCGAGAACCGGCGTCAACGTGCCCGGCCATGCGGTCGCCTGTATCGTCGTATCCAAGTGGGAAAAAGCCTTCACATATAAAGGGTCCGTCACGGCGGACCAGACCGCCCGGACAGAAAGTATGTAAACACAAAAAAGACCACCTCATTGGTGGTCTTTTCTATTAATCAATCGCCGCATGATCTTCTTTTTCAATCAAAGCAAGGCGTTCATTGATTTCTTCTTGAGTCATTTCGTGCTCTTTCACATACATATTGCGTTCGTTTGTACGGCATTCGTGACTGCAGCTGCGCATGTACTTGTATTCATTCTCAGGTGTGCAGATCATTTTTTTATTACATGCCGGATTTGCGCAGTTCACATAACGCTCGCAAGGCTCGCCCGTGAAATAATCTTTTCCGATAATGACATGCTCTACGCGGTTGACCGGTACGCTGATTCTTTCGTCAAATACGTAGCACTGTCCGTCCCACAGTTTGCCTTGGACTTCAGGATCTTTACCGTAAGTGACGATACCGCCGTCAAGCTGGGACACGTCTTCAAAGCCCTGCTTCAGCAGCCAGCCGGAAAATTTCTCACAGCGTACGCCGCCTGTGCAGTACGTGAGGATTTTTTTGCCTTCGAGCATGTCTTTGTGCTCTTCAATCCAGTCCGGCAGCTCACGGAACGCCTCAATATCAGGTCTGACCGCTCCGCGGAAATGACCGAGGTCATACTCATAGTCGTTTCTGGCGTCAATCACGATCGTGTCAGGATCCTGCATTTGCTCATAAAAGTCTTTCGGTTTCAAGTGTTTGCCTGTCGTGGTATTCGGATCAACATCATCTTCGAGACGAAGCGTCACCAGCTCTTTTTTATGGCGGACAAACATTTTGCGGAACGCATGTCCGTCAGTCTCATCAATTTTGATCGGCATGTCGGCAAATCGCGGATCAGCTTTCAGCGCATTCATGTATTGATCCGTCTGTTCAACCGTTCCGGACACCGTACCGTTAATGCCTTCCTCAGAAATCAAAATACGGCCTAACAGACCGAGCTCCTTACAAAACTTCAAATGCTGAGCCGTGAATTCTTCAGGCTCATCAATCTTTACATATTTATAATAAAGTAAAACTCTATATTGTTTTTCCATGATTTATACACCCTGTTCAATTATATTAATGATCACGCACACTCTACTATATCATACAGGAAAACGGGCGAAAGATGAACATTTCCGTCCGGACTCTTTCTTCCAGTCATGCTTCTCCTTTTATTACCTGCTGAAAATAAAACCGATACGTATTGCGCAAAAAAGTTTCAAGTGAAAGGCCGGCGGCAGTCTGATACTTGCCGATGATAAACGGAAAACGATCACGGCCTTTTTCCCGCAGGATATCGGCGCTGGCTTCACCCAGTTCCGAAATGAGCGATTCGATGACAGGCCAGCAGACATCCCACGCGGCTTCCAGAGCTTGCTGATTGCCTGTAAGCCGGTATTGCTCTATCAGCTTTGCCAAATCCTTTTCTTCCATATTGTTCACTTCCTTACACCATATAAAAAAGAGGAGCAGCTTTTATAAAGCGGACGCCTCCTCCTGTGACTCCGCATAACCGATGATCTGGCCGACCTGTAATTCCCGGCCTTCAATGAGGTTATCCGAAGGGGTAAACATATCCTTCTCAAATACTAAAATAACGGTCGATCCAAATGAAAAATAGCCCAGCTCTTCACCCGTTTCAAGCCTGTTTCCGGTGTTTGTCTGAACGATGGAATTAATATTCATCGCACCTACCGGAATCATGAGCATCTGCTGGTCACCACGGGTGAGCTCGTACACATAACGGTAATTTTTTGAGAGCACGTCTTTCCCGTACTTCAATCCCATCGTATTGACGGGATAGGAGCGTTTCCCCAGCTCGGCCAGCTTCTGATACGTGCAGCTGATGGGGGAATGGAAGCGGTGGTAATGTCTCGGGCTCAGATAAAGCACGGCAAAACGGCCGCCGTTGTATTTGTGATCGGCGCTTTTAAACCCCGTCAGTTCAGCGAACGAATAATCCTTCCCTTTTACCATGAAGGTTTGATTCGGATTAATCATGCCCACCGTCTGAACGACGCCGTCCACAGGACTGACGATGGCGTTCTTCTCTTTTGCCACGGGGCGGAGATTCAAATTAATATCACGAATGAAAAATGACGTCAGTGAATCAAAGTCAGAGGCTGTCCGTTCCGTTTCATTCCAGTTGATGCGATAGTGTTTGGAAAACAGCGGAATCATCGGCTTGCTCAGTTTCGATTCACAGAAGTTTTTAATGAGATGGGACGTCAATCGATTATTAGTCAGTTCAATCAATGAACGATAAAGAACTTTAGCAGCAGTATTAAACATTGATTACTCCTATGAATTTTCCTATAGTAATAAAAATAAAACACCATAAAAACGCTCCGATGGCGGCGAAGCATAAGTAGGTTTTGAAATCCATTCTGCCGATTCCGGAAAAGTAGCAGGTCACGTGTCTGATGCCTGGGATGAAATAACCCAAAATAATGGTGTACGGCCCGTACTTTTTCATCCACCTGTCTACTTTCTCCATCCTCTTTTCCTTCAGGCCGACCCATTTTCCGAACTTATTAATAAACGGCCGGCCGGCTTTTCTGCCGATGAAGTAGCTGATAATCATCCCCAGGAGAGCTCCGATAAAGCTGATCAGAATGGAGAGCTCATAATTCAGCACTTTTATATGGGCGAAGTAGCCCACAAGCGTCATCATGACTTCATCCGGAATAGGCAATCCGATAATACCAAGTGTCAGCATGAGAAAAATCGCGATATATCCGTAATCGGAAATTAATTGCTGAACTAATTCCATCTTCTGCTCTCCAGGTTTTCAGGCGCCTGTTTTTTAAAGTGGGGAAATTTAATATTGCTGACCATTAAATAACCGAGCGCAATCGTTCCTGCCCCCAGAAGAAAAGCGTTATTGATGAAGCTCAAAATGACAAGACACATCCCCGCAAACGGAATCGGCATCCCGATAAACGTCGGCAGCTTGCTTTGTCCGATATTAAATCTCGAGAGCCGGATCATTCCGCAGATGCTGTAGGAAAGCGCGATTAAAATTCCGATGAACGGAATCGTATATAGTGAAACAGTGTAAGCAAGCATAGACGGCGCCACGCCGAACGTCACGAGATCAGCAAAAGAGTCAAGCTCCCTTCCCATCTCCGATACCGCGTTCAGCTTACGGGCGGCCAAACCGTCAAAAAAATCGAGAAACATCCCGATGAAAATAAAGATCACCGCGGAGTGAATATTATGATACAAAAGGGAATGAATCGATAGAAGCCCGCAAATAAAATTTCCAATTGTGATCATACTAGGTATATAATTCACAGTTTACACAAACCTCCAATTAAAACCATATCAAATCGGACTGCGTATGCATAAAGACTCCATTTTACGGAAACATAAAATGAAATTCTTTCAATGCTATCATTCAAATTCTTTTATTATACAGCATTTGGTGTTATTTGAACAATCTAATCTGGTGATTTTTGTTTTTTCGCCGTTCATATTAAGGTAAGCAATCGGCGTTATCTCTATTCCGGATTACCCTGCTTAAATATTCCATGCCGATGATACGGTCTGTCCGCGCTTCACGAATGAAAAGCCGTATGATGTATAGTTATTTCCTTCTCCGTTAAATGAGAACATTACATATAACGATTGCGGACATAAAAAGTTTCATGAATGAAAAAGCCGGCACAAAACGGCCTCATACATTATCTCACAACCCCGTTTTCCAGTATATAGTCTGCCCACACAAAAAAGGCGCCTTACCATTACGGTAAAAACGCCTCTTAAGATAGGTTTATGTAACAGATAAATGACTGAGTGCTTCGGCCGCTCTTTCTCTCGCCTCTTCAACCGTCTCGGCTGCAGAAAGCGCAACCGCCATCCGGCGTCCGGCTTTCGTGACAGGTTTTCCGAATATGCGGACCTGAGTGCTTTTTACCGCCAAGGCCTTCTCCACACCTTCAACCGCGTAATCAGCAAGCTCTTTTGGCGCCTTCAGCGGACGGCTTGCCCCCGGCGACAGCAGTGTGATTTCCGGAATCGGGAATCCCATTATCGCACGGACATGCAGCGCGAACTCTGACAAATTTTGCGTCACAAGTGTGACGAGGCCCGTATCATGCGGACGGGGAGACACTTCGCTGAAATATACCTTATCTTTAGTAAGGAAAAGCTCAACCCCGAATAAACCGTATCCGCCGAGTGAGTCCGTTATGCTTTTCGCAATGTGTTTCGCCTCTTCAATCTGCTGTTCTGTCATATGATGAGGCTGCCACGATTCAATATAGTCACCGTCTTTTTGTTCATGTCCGATCGGTGCGCAAAAGGATGTACCGTTCGCCGCGCGCACTGTCAAAAGAGTGATTTCGGATTCAAACGGAATGAATTCCTCAACGATGACCCGGCCGTTTTTCACCCGGCCGCCTTCCATCGCCATATTCCAGCAGCTTTCCAGCCCGGAAGCCGAGCGGCACACGCTTTGCCCTTTTCCGGAAGAGCTCATCAGCGGCTTCACCACGCACGGAAAGCCGATTGTTTCCGCCGCTTCTTTAAATTCTTCATATGTATTCGCGAATTCATAGCCGGCAGTCGGAAGGTGCAGCTTCTCTGCCGCAAGCCGTCTGATGCCTTCACGGTCCATCGTCAGCTTCGCCGCACGCGCATTCGGGATGACGTGAAAGCCTTCTTCCTCAAGCTTCAGCAGCTCATCCGTCGCAATGGCTTCCACTTCCGGTACGATCAAGTCCGGTTTTTCTTTTTCAATGACTTCTCTGACCTGCGCTTTATCGAGCATATCGATGACATAGCTTTTGTGCGCGGTCTGCATGGCAGGGGCATGCTCATAGCTGTCAACGGCTACAGTGACAACCCCGAGCCGCTGCGCTTCAATGACGACTTCTTTCCCCAGCTCGCCTGATCCCAATAACAACATCTTTTTCGCCTGATACATGTCCTTTGGCCCCTCCCTTTCTATACCTCCCTCATTATAACGGAAATATTCAAAAAATAAAGACAAGACAGATAACCAAGCTCTATCCTGTCTTTTGCGCTGATTCGAGCGATTCAATCGCCGCTGACACGTCCTTCTCGCCATATTGCCCCATTAAGCATAACGATTCTTCCGCCCGGCAGGCGTGAGAAGAGATGCGGCGCTTGGCTTCCTCATGCATGTCACGGATGCCGAGATCTTGGAGACTGACGGGAAATCCGAGCCGGCGGTAAAACGGAAGCAGCTCTTCAATCTCATGTCTCCGATTTTCAAGCGCAAGCTGCACCAATATGCCGTAAGCAACCTTCTGACCGTGCAGCACCTGATGTGTCTCCTGAATAAAGCTGAGTCCGTTGTGCACCGCATGCGCCCCTGCCATCCTGCACAAACGGCCCCCATAGCCGCCGACCGTTCCCGCGAGCATAATAATCGTTTCCGCCGTCTGGATGAACGGTACTGACAGCTCGCCTTTCTCCATGCTTACGACGGCTGCTTCACTGTAACGCAATAACAGATCACGAATATATTCCGCCTGCCTCAGCCCCGCCTGAGCCATCAGCGGCGCCGTCCCCGTATTTCTGATGACCGCTTCGGCCTCATACCATTTCGCCAGCGTATCACCGATCCCGCTTTTCATATATTCAATGGGAGAGGAAAGCAAAAACAGCGGATCAACAAGCGTCAAATAGCTTGAACGCTTATGATAATCCACTCTGATAAAATTGCCGCTCTCATCATACATGACACTTAACGGCGTACTTGCCGCACACGTTCCCGCGATGGAAGGAACCATCACAGTCTCAATATCAAGCCGGTCTGCCGCCGCTTTTGCCAAATCCAACATCGTGCCGCCTCCGATACCGATGATCACATCCGCATCTTTCGCCTGCTCACAGACCTTACGCACCGCCTCAGGTGAACAGTATCCTTTATGCTGAATCACATCCCAGGAAGAACCGCCGCTGTAATCGGAGAACGCCTGATAGGATTTGATTCCGGTCACAATCACGGGTTTTCTGAATGTCTCCAGCAGCCCCGGAAGCTCTTTTGCGATTCCTTCCTTACATATATATTGATTCGGGCCGCTTCGCACGATATCTTCAGGCTTCATTCGAATCTCTCCTCTGGCTGGAATTTATATATATTTTCTCACTTATCAGAAAATACATCAACCGGAGGTGCGTCAGCGCTTCGCTTCCTCCGCCTCCACAAACAGCTCATCAAGCCGCTCCAAAGCCTCTGCCTTTTCAAAACTGCTGAACCACAGATCATCATAAGAATCCAGGATGCGGTAATGGTGGGAAATCAAATGCTGCTGCAAGCGGAACTCACCTTTTTTCTCGATGGTTTTCCACCACACCTTGCCGCCCATCGTCTTCCCCTTCGGCCTGTCAATTGTGCGATGGGCAACCGCTTCAATGACCTCCAGCGGATCATCTCCTAATACGGATTGCAGTGTTTCACTTGATCTGAAAAGCGCGCAAACCGCCACAACATGCGGCCATTCCGCAAGCGCCCGCCCTTTCTCAATCTGCACCAGCGCCTTTTTGGAAAGACCGATCACATCCGCCATTTTCTCTTGCGTATAGCCTCTCTCCGACCGGATTTTCTTCAGCTGGACCGAGACAAGCTCAGTCATATAATCTTGATCCATCTCAACCTCCATATTTATCAATATAGCCATTTTACACCGCGGGACGCCTTTTTTATATCGGTACATTTTTAAATGAATCAAAAGAAGCGGTAAAAAAGTACCCTTTTCCTCTTTTTCTCAATTCACGAACAGAAATTGGCATCCTCATGGTAAAATACGGTCGGAGAAAATCAGGCGAAAGGACACTGTAAGGGTCAACTCGTATTATAGAAATGACAAACGCTAAAATTGTATTAAAAAGAAAAACAGATGGCAGTTTTATACTGACTGGCTATCCGGTTAAATAGAGGTGGATAAAATGGAAAAGGTAAAGAATGAGAGTTTAGAGGAAGTAAGCAATTTTTTATCTTGTTACTTTCATCAGGATTATGATTCAATGGAATCCGCATACGAAGAATTGCTGAATGAAGAATCAAGACAATACTTAATATCTCTGGTTCCTCTTCTGAGAAACTTTATCAATAGTGATTGGACAATTGAAGAAAAAAATACTCTCATAGATGAATGTGCCGATGGAGTTTACTTTCCTTACTACGAAATATCACCTTTGGAATGGTTAAAACAAGTAACAAAAAAAATTGAACTATACTTAAATCGATAAGCAATGTGAAATCGAATTCAGATGAGAGCAGAATGGCGCATGAAAATCTCCATCTGTGATATTTCTTCAGGAAAAAGACTCGGATCGCTACTTGCGGGGGCACTCATTTTATGCGGATTTAATAGGTCAGAAATGAAACCAAATCCAAAGCAGAATACTGAAAACGTGTAAATAAAGCAAGCGATTCCCATTGATGCAGGATCGCTTGCTGCCTTTTTTGAAGATGTCTCCTATGCCCGTCCTGACGTTCCAAAGTTTCAGAGGCGCGGACAAGCTGTCATACGTTTGCCACCTATGAATGAACGCACACTACATGTAATGGAGGGATTCCAATGGACGAAATGGTCCTGGAAACACAGCAATGGCTGAATGAGACGTACAAAGGCAGACACGGGTACAACAAAGTGCCGGAAAACGGAAAAACGGGATGGGATACCATTTACGGTCTGACACGGGCGCTTCAAATCGAGCTTGGTATTTCTGAACCTGCCGATAACTTCGGACCGACGACACAAAGATTATTTAAACCGTTGAAAAAGCAGGCTCCCGATTCTAAGCCGACAAACATGAATTACATTCTGCAAGGGGCGCTATGGTGTAAAGGATTTAACCCGGGCGGATTTTCTGGCGTTTTCTATGAAAATACCGAAAGCGCTGTAAAAGAGTTTCAAAAAGCGGCCGGGCTCACTAAGCAAGACGGCATCGTCACGGCACTCATTATGAAAGCCTTGCTGGATATGAGCGCATTTCGGTTAGTAGCGGGAGGAGACAAAAAAATCCGCCAAATCCAGCAGAACCTGAACCGGGATTACAATGACTACATCGGCTTGATGCCTTGTGACGGCTTATATGCCCGCGATACAAACAAGGCTCTCATTTATGCCCTCCAAAAAGAAGAAGGCATGAGCACAAGCGTCGCCAATGGATTTTTCGGGAACGGAACGACCAGCTTATGTCCTACCCTGACTCCCGGCGATTCACGGACAGGCTTTGTTTTGATTGTTCAATACGCGCTTTACTGTAATGGGAAATCATTTGACCCCGGTGAATTCGACGGAAAATACGGCGTCGGCGTTGTATCGGCAGTGAAAGCTTTCCAAGAGTTTATGTGCCTGCCGCAAACAGGTTATGCGGACATGCCGACGATTAAAGCTTTATTATCAAGCTCAGGCGACACAACGCGGGCTGCTTCGGCTTGTGACACTGCTGCAATTATAACGGCAGATACGGCTAAAACTTTGCGTGAGAATGGTTATAAAATCGTGGGAAGATATTTGACCGGGAATGTGCGGACAAGCAGCGGACTGACATCGAAAGCCTTGACGTCAAAAGAGCTTTCCACTATTTTCGATGCCGGCTTAAGCGTTTTTCCGATTTATCAGGACGGCGGCTATGAATCTTCTTATTTTGTAAAAGATCAAGGAACGAGAGATGCGTACAGCGCTGCATCAGCCGCCCGAAGATTAGGTTTTCCGTCAGGCACGACCATCTACTTTGCCGTCGATTTCGATGCGTATGATTATGAAGTCACAGATAAAATCATCCCTTACTTTCAAGAAATCAAGTCAGCTTTTATGAAAATGCAGGCGTTTTCAACTGCGCCGAAATATGAAATCGGGGTATACGGACCGAGAAACATTTGTATCCGGACGTCAGAAGCAGGTCTGACCAAATATAGCTTTACAGCTAACATGTCGACCGGATTCAGCGGCAACCTCGGATACCCGATGCCGAAAAACTGGGCTTTTGATCAATTTTATGAAGGAACGATCGGAAGCGGAGCGGGAAAAGTCGCCATTGACAAAGACGGTTACTCCGGAAAAGACTCAGGTGTAAGCAGCGTCCATCCGCCTTCTGATCCTGTGTATGACGCAAGACTGCGTACACTGACGGACATTTTAACAACCATTCCCGCTTTAGAAAATGTACCGAATCTTGCGAATGCCATGTTTGAATTCGACAAGACTGAAACCATTTATGCATCACCTGAAATGGATATTCTTTTATCAACTTCACTTTTGGCAACAGTGCCGAGTGAAGGTTCTCCCAACACAGTTACCATTACAAATGGCAAACCGGGAGCTTATATTACCGGTCTGATGGGAGATTCACAAGTCTCTTTTACAGCATCACAAATTGATTCCTATCAAAACCTGCTTAACAGTCTGAGCTTGTCAGTCCGCAACGGTTATTTAGAAGTATACGTCAATCCGGCTGCGGGATCGCTGAATATCCAATTTAAAATCTATACACCTGATATTCCGGTCGGTGACAGTGCTACAACTGGACTAACAACGACCATTACATTTAAAATAAAACAAAAGAGCTTCAGACTGCCGGATTCCGAAGAGGTTTACTCTCCGGATTGGGATTCTGTCGTGAATACCATGGCCATTGCAGGCGCAGGAATTATTGTTATTGTAGGTATCGGTGCTTTAGTCGTTTTAGCGCCTGAATTAGGGGGAGCTGCAGCCTTGTTCAGCACGGTTTTATCACTATTTCTATAATTGAACAGGCAGCTCCTTGCTCCGGGAATGCTCAATGAGTATTCTTGGAGTTATTTTTTAAGGAGGATTCGTATGAAGATTGACATGCAGACATACAAGGAAACCGTTCAAAAAATAGAAAGCGATTTGCTTCCGCGAAGTCAAAATGACAAAGAACTGCTTACATATTTAACGACACAAGATTCGCTCACACTCAATCAAATGAAAATATGTTTCACTGAACCGCAGCTCACCTTCAACCATACAGTCAAGATTGTATGCACAGTCACTTTCATCACGTTATATATCTTTTTTTTCAGCACTCATTTTAATGATTTGATTGAAATGGCGCTGCAAATGGTTTTTGGTCTGGCCGGCCTTGTTTGGATTTTTGCCGTATTTCCGTTTTCAAGGAAAATCCAAGTGTCTGACCGTTTCAGACAAAAATCTGAAAACACCCGTATTACCGGAATGATAGACTTCGTCCTCGAACAAAGATACAAAGACATGATCAGTTAAAAAACCCCTCCGCTTAAGGGGTTTTTTATTATGCAATCCTTTCATCCCCCTTGCCAAAAAAGGCTCTTCCCCACTGGAAATAACCGGAACACCCAATTTCATTCTCAATATAATGTGGTAGTGGATCTGTAAAGAAAGAAGGGCTACATGATGGGTATCATTAATGGCAAAATGTATATTGACCGATTAAACCAGCTTAAAAATGAGATTTGGCTTGACGGTGAAAAGATCGAGGGACTCATTTCTGAACATCCCGCATTTAAGGGCCTTCTGGAAACGAAGCGCTCTCTTTATGATTTGCAAACGAAACCGGGCATGAAAGACGAGATGACATACAGTCTCCCCGGTAAAAAAGAGCGGGCCGGGCTTTCATACCTGCAGCCGAAAACGAAAGAAGACGTTAAAAGAAGAAGAAAGATGTTCGAGCATTGGGCCAGGCATACGCACGGAATGATGGGACGAAGCCCGGATTACATGAATACTGTCCTGATGAGCTTCGCCTCCTCTGCCGCGCTTTTGAAAGACCGGGAGCATTGTTTTCCGGAACATGTTCAGGCGCTGTACGAACGGGCTGTCACACAGGATCTTTCTTTTACGCACACGTTTATCACCCCTCAGGTGAATCGTTCACAAATGGATGTAAACGTATCACCAACACCGATCTCCGCAAAAGTCGTCGAAAAAAATGAAAAAGGCCTCGTCATTCACGGCGCCCGGATTTTGGCCACACAAGGCGGCCTGACGGATGAAGTGCTCGTGGTTTCCCTGCCTAAGATGTATTTTGAATCAGATGAAGCGTTCGCTTTTTCCATTCCTTCCAATACAAAGGGCGTAAAATTCATCTGCAGGGAATCTTTCGTACTGGGAAAATCATCATTTGATTATCCGCTCAGCTCAAGATATGAAGAAATGGATTCCATCGTTGTATTCGATAACGTTTTAGTCCCTTGGGAACGCGTATTTTTTTATGATAATTACGAGGCGGCTTATGATTTCAATATGAAAAGCTCTTTTAACGCCTTCGCATTTCACCAAGTCATCACGAGACAAATTGTAAAGACGGAGTTTCTCCTGGGTCTCGCCCAAACGCTTGTCGATGCGATAGATGTCAGCGAGTTTCAGCATATTCAGGCTAAGATGGCTGAAATCATCACCGGTCTGGAAACGATGAAAGCTCTATTGGAAAAGTCGGAGAATGATGCCGAAACAGATGAATGGGGATATATGCGGCCGAGTGTCACTCCGCTTCGTGTGGTCAGCGCGATTTTCCCTGACATCTACCCGCGCTTCACAGAGATCATTCAGCTGATCGGGGCAAGCGGAATGGTGACTTTGCCGACTGAAAAAGCGTTTCATTCAGACATCAGAGGAGACCTTGACCAATATTTACAGGCAACCGAATTGAATGCTGAGGATCGGGTGAAAGTGTTCCGTCTGGCATGGGATTTGACCATGAGCCCTTTCGGAACAAGACAGACACAATATGAGCGGTACTTCTTCGGTGACCCCGTCCGCTTGGCCAGCCATCTGTACAATAGCTATCCGAAAGAAGAACAGACCGCTGTCATCAAGGACTTCCTGAACATTCATAAATAAAACAAAGCAGAGCCTCATCTCTGCTTATCATAGCTGGATCGGCTGCCGCCGATCCTATTTTTTATTTTGACTGATCACCACCATCGTAATATGCGATAACGCGAAAGAGACAAGCGTGTACACAGCGGCCCATCCGATAAACGAGAAATTCAATACAGTAAAAGTGCATATAAGGCAAACGGCCAAAGCGGCAGCCGGCATAATAAACGCGTTTTTAAACAGATATGTTCCGGCGACTGACAAGATGATGATACAAAGCGGCAGAACACCGAACGCAAAATCCAATTCATCAATCAACAGAGGCACTCCTTTCCCTTTTCTTAAATCGGCCTACCACATCTTATGCCTGAGTACAAAAACAAGTACTTCAAATCCTTTCGCGCTCACGCTGATATTCCCTTCGGTGATTTATTCAAAAAAATGAAAACTTTTCTTAAAGCGTTTACATTTATGGCAGACTGTGATAATTTAAGAAAGCGCTATCATACACAAGTTAATGATTTTTGGATGGAGATGAGGAGAGCCAGAAAAACCCGCCCTTACACAAGGGTGATTTCTGGTTCTTTTTGTTATTTTTAAGGAAAGGAGTCATACATACATCATGATAGACGTTCAGCAAAGGGGAGGATATGATGTTTCAGTTGTTCAAGCCGGCTCCGCATATTGAGAGATTGGATGATTCAAAGACGGATGCGGCCTATAAACGGCTCAGGCTGCAAGTATTTTTGGGGATTTTCATCGGGTATGCCGGGTATTATTTGCTCCGCAAAAACTTTGCCTTCGCTATTCCTTACTTTCAGGAGCAAGGGTTTTCAAAAGGGGAACTTGGCTTGGTGCTTGCGGCCGTATCAATCGCTTACGGCTTTAGCAAATTTATTATGGGGATGGTGTCTGACCGCTGCAACCCGAGATATTTCCTTGCAACGGGTCTGTTTTTGTCAGGTGTCGTAAACATTTTATTTGTTTCCATGCCATGGGTCACATCAAGCGTGACGATTATGTTTATTTTTATGTTTATTAACGGGTGGTTTCAAGGGATGGGCTGGCCGCCTTGCGGACGGACAATGGCTCATTGGTTTTCCATCAGTGAACGCGGCACGAAAATGTCGATATGGAATGTCGCCCATAACATCGGCGGAGGTATTCTCGCCCCGCTCGTGACTCTCGGCATCGCCATGTTTGTTACTTGGAAAAGCGTGTTTTTCTTTCCGGCTATTATCGCCATTGTCATTTCATTTGTCATCGTTCTTCTCGTTCGTGACACGCCGCAATCCTGCGGGCTGCCGCCGATTGAAGAATACCGGAATGACTATCCGAAACATGCGTTTAAAGACCAGGAAAAAGAAATGACGACCAAAGAAATTCTTTTTAAATACGTGCTGAATAATAAATTTCTGTGGTACATCGCATTTGCCAATGTGTTTGTTTATTTCGTGCGGTACGGAGTCGTTGACTGGGCGCCGACTTATTTGACGGAAGCGAAAGGATTCTCTCCTGAAGACTCCAGATGGTCTTATTTCCTTTACGAATATGCGGGAATTCCGGGCACGATTTTGTGCGGCTGGATCAGCGACCGGTTTTTCAAAAGCCGCCGCGCGCCAGCTGGCGTACTGTTCATGGCCGGTGTATTTATCGCTGTATTGGTCTACTGGCTTAACCCTGCCGGTCATCCGCTCATCGACAATATCGCGCTGATCAGCATCGGGTTCTTAATCTATGGACCTGTCATGCTTATCGGGCTTCAGGCCATTGACCTTGCGCCTAAAAAAGCGGCGGGAACGGCAGCCGGCTTAACCGGGTTTTTCGGCTACATCGGAGGCTCGGCTTTTGCCAACGCCATCATGGGTTATGTTGTAGACCGCTTTGACTGGAACGGAGGCTTTATCATGCTTGTCACCTCATGCGCGCTGTCCATCGTCTTCTTGGCTATGACGTGGAATACCGGCAAGCGGGCGGAGCATGTATAAGAAAACAACATAAAAGATTAATATTTTTGCAGTACAGCATTTACAACGATTTTCTACGCTAGAGACAGATATTGATTTATTAAGGGGAAGAAAACATGCGGAAACATATGTTGTTTGCTTTGGTATTGCTTTCATTCGGTCTATTGTCATTCACCGTCACGCCTGTATCGGCGGCGGGAAAAGGAAACCTCTTGTCTCCTGACAGAATGTTAACCATTGCCCATCGCGGTGCTTCGGGGTATGTCCCGGAGCACACGATCCTTTCTTATGAAACTGCGCAAAAAATGAAGGCTGACTATATTGAATTGGATTTACAAATGACAAAAGACGGCAAGCTGATCGTCATGCATGATGAAAAGCTGGACCGCACCACAAACGGACACGGCTGGGTGAAAGATCATACATCAGCCGAGATTCAAAAGCTCGACGCCGGCTCTTGGTTCAATAAAGCCTATCCGGAAAAAGCTAAACCGCAATACGCCGGACTTCACGTTCCCACACTTGATGACGTGTTAAAACGGTTCGGCAGACATGCAAACTATTATATTGAAACGAAGGCGCCTGAAACATATCCGGGTATGGAAGAAAAACTGATCGCTTCACTGAAAAAATACAAATTGGCAGGTAAGCATGCGAAACTTGGACAAGTGATCATTCAGTCTTTCAGCAGGGACAGCCTTTTGAAAATCAAACAGCTCGATCCGAAACTTCCCGCCGTCCAATTGCTTGAAGCGGATCAGATGAAGTCAATGACTGACGCTGATTTAGCGGACATCAAAACCTATGCCGTCGGAATCGGGCCGGATTACAAAGCGCTGAACGCTCAAAACGTCCGGAACATACGCAGCCACGGCCTTTTGCTCCACCCTTATACCGTAAACAGCGAAGCGGACATGCGCCGCCTGCTGGATTGGGGCGTAACCGGTGTGTTCACCAACTATGCGGATATATTTCAAAAGGTCAAAAAAGAATACAAATCATAAAGCCAGCGTGGGTTCGGAGATGATGCCGAACCCATGTTTTTTGCGCGATCAAAAAACCTTGCGGGAAATGTACCGCAAGGGTTGTATCAATCATTATTCTTTTCCGGCAGCGGCTTCGGCCTGTCCGCCTTTTAATTGATCGTTGATTGCTTTGGCGTCTTTCAAATACTCAGTCTTGAATCCGCTCTTCAGCGCCCACGCATAGAAGACAAGGGCAACGATTGCGATCAGTCCCATATCCCAGCCGTACGGAATGATGTTCAGACCGCCGAATTTTTCACTTCCGAGCCATGAAATGGTCATCATGCTGAGCAGATAGACAACCATCCAGACGCCGCCTTTAAAGTTTCTGCGGAATCCTTTCCACTTCGCTTTCGCTTGGTAGTAGAAGTAAATCGGCAGGCCGATCAAAATGATAAACAGCACCTGCCCCGTTAGCGGCCAGCGCGCCCAATACAGCACGAGAGACGCGAACACGAAGCCGAGCGGAGCAACCACGCTGAGGCCTTTCAGACGGAGAGGCCTGTACAAATCCGCCGCCGTCCGCCGCAGCGTCATCACCGTCACAGGACCCGTGATATAAGAAATCAGTGTCGCAACGGAAATGATTTCAGCAAGCACGCCCCATCCTCTGAATAAAAACAGAAAGATAAACGATACGATCAGATTAAAAATCATCGCTTGGCGCGGCACTCCGTACAGCGGATGAAGCTTTCCGAAAATGCTCGGCATATATTTATTTTTTTCCATGCCGTAAATCATGCGGGACGTCGTAGCGGTATAAGTGATACCAGTTCCTGACGGAGATACGAACGCATCCGCATAAAGAATAATCACGAGCCAGTTGATATTCAAGGCGATCGCCAAATCAGCAAATGGAGAGTTAAAGTTCAGGTGACTCCAGCCGTGAACGATCATAGAAGGTTCAACCGCACCGATAAACGCGATTTGCAGCAGGACGTAAATGACGGTTGCGACCAACAGCGAACCGACAACCGCAATCGGAATCGATTTACCGGGATTTTTTGCTTCTCCGGCCATGTTAATCGGGCTTTGAAACCCGTTAAACGCAAAGACGATACCTGATGTGGCCACTGCCGTCAGCACGCTCGCCCAGCCGTTCGGCGCAATGCTTGACCCGGATGTGAAATTTCCGCCGTGAAAACCGGTAAACAGCAGCGCTCCGATTGTCAGCCCCGGAATAATGATTTTAAAGATGGTAATCAATGAATTCGCTTTTGAAAATAAGTTAACTGTCCAATAATTCAGTAAAAAGTAAATGATCAGCAATACGGACGCAAAGCCGAGACCCTCTCCCGTAAGTGTGCCGTTGTGAACGAGATTGCCTGTCCATTTCGCCCACTCCCACGGCCATGAACTCATATATTGAACGGACGCGACCGCTTCCACCGGAATAACGGAAACAATCGCAATCCAGTTTGCCCATCCTGCGATAAATCCAATAAATGATCCGTGAGAATATTGAGTATATTTTACCATTCCCCCGGCTTCCGGGAACATTGAACCTAATTCACTGTAAGAAAGTGCGATAAACAAAATAACGATCATACCGATAATCCAGGAAATAATTGCGGCAGGTCCCGCAATCTGAGCCGCCCGCCATGCCCCGAATAACCAGCCAGAGCCAATCATTGACCCAAGTCCGACCATCATGAGTGCAAACGTTCCCATTCTGCGATGTAATTGATTCATAAAGTTAACACCTTTCAATTAAAATATGACTCCAGCGCTATCATATATTTATAATATTATTCTGAAAATAGTTTTGTCAATCTTTATCGCATTAAAGCAGGAATCCAAAAATTACCCTTTGATGTTTAAACAGCCGTCAAGCGGGAATAACTACTGCAAGCCAGAAATAGAAAGGAGTTTTTATCATGAAACAAAAACTGCTCATTTCAGGACTTGCCGTGTCGACTGTCGGAGTAACTTCCTACCTGCTCAAAGATAAATCAAACCGCCAAAAGGTGAAGGACTTTATCCGCAATATGAAAACATCGCTTTCAGGGAAACACGATATTGAATCATTTCCCGTCCACAAAGCAGGCAACCCGCATCCCGAAGATATTGAAGATAACAAAATGGTATCCGAAGGCTCCATGTATCCGGTTCAATACTACGATGACAAGAAGAAATAATCTGTTCCCATGCTGCCCAGCCGTATAAACGGCGGCAGCTTTTTTATGCAGACGGCTTTTTATAGATCCGCCAATATTGGCGCGACCCTTGATCCCGCACGGTAATGCCCAGTTTGGATATTTCCGCTTTCAGCTCTTTCGCATCAGCCTTTTCCTCCTCTTTCAGCGCCTTTTCCCTCGCTTTTAAGAGAGCGTTTGCCCCAGGCTCCAAATCCGGCATGTCCGGCACCCACCGTTTGTATTCTTCTTTAAAAGGATCTTCCGTTCCCAGCCAGACATACCCATGCCCGCGAAACGCATCAGCCGCTTTTTCAACCGCCGGCTCAAGCTTTTCCCGAAAAAGCTCCTGCCCTTCAGTCCCCAATAAGACCAGATACTTTCGATCCGTAAACACGCCGGAAATGCTGTCTTTCGAAAACACGCTTTCTTTATTATGTATGGTTAAGGACACCTCACTGTCCGCCACGACTGCCACAAGACTTTCTTTAAAAGCCGCCCGCGTCAGCCACACTCCCCCAATTAAGCCGATAACGGCGGTTGCTGCCGCAGCCTTCCATCCGTGAAAAGATGCGATGATTTTCAGCGGCCCGTGAAAAGGCAGCCAATCCAATGTAACGGCCCATTTCGCAATGACCGGCAGAAACCAGCCGATGACCAGACCCAATAATGGCGGCACAAGGAAAACCAAAGCTTTCTCAGCCGATGACAACTCAAGAACCGTCTGTTTTTTTATTTCGTTCATGTTTCTCCTCCGTCTGTGTTTTTCACAACTATCCATTATACAAAGGGTTGGATGATTCTGTAAACTATTTCCGGCACAAAAAAAGCCTCCGTCAGCGGGAGGCTTTTTAAAACAGCAGTTCATATACTTCATTCAATTCCATCGTGCGCTTCTCATCCTGCTCGTTCTCAGCATATTTGATCTCCTTCTCAAGCACCTGATTCAGCGCATCCATTTCCAGATCATTAAGATCCTTCACGAACTCGCCCTCATTTGCATAATGCTTCACCTGCAGCTTTTTATAAATCCCGCGGCAAATATCATGCTCCAAGTGGTTCGAAAGCGACTCGCGCAAATACCCGAGTGTCGTGTCCATCATGTAAGCCCTCCCTTTTCTTTAGGAATAGCTTCCCGGAAAGAGAGAAAAACTATACATGAAAGCGCGGCTGTTTTAACTCTGTACCTGAATGGAGAAAAATCCGCTGCTTAACGGTGTGTACGGCCCATTCAGCCCCGTTGCGGAGAAAGAGAACGTTCCTGAACTGACGTAAGAAAGAGGAACGCTGTAATATTTAATGTAGCCTGTAACGATATTGCCGTTTTTCGTATATTCATCTTCCAGCGCTTTTGCCGTGAGATTTGTAATATTCGTTCCGTTGTTAAACGCCTGAATTGTGTTATTGTTCGGATACCCTTGGAAATATACAGCTAAATACCCCGTTGTGCCCTTCATCGGTTTTGATGCGCTGATTTGGTTCGGTCCGATATTTTCCCATTGATAATTCTGTCCGTCAGACGTCACACCGATAATACGGATTTGTGTTAAAGCAGGAGCGGGCGCCGCAGACGCTGACGGCATCCACAACCCGCTTACAAGCATCAATACAGCGGCAGCCGCGGCGAATAACATCACGATTCTCTTTTTCATGTTTCTTCCTCCTCTTGTCATATTTTCATAGAACTCTATTCTATTTTACATGATTACAAAGGAAAAAGATTACATTCCAAAAAAGAGTCTGGAAAACTTTGTGAACTAGATATGAAACGCTCTGGAAACACCATTGATGATCAGAAAGATGCCGCAGATTCTTAACACGACTCTTGAACTTCTGTCATCTTTACCGAAAAAGGTTTTTCCGAGCCAGCCGATCCATACGTTCATTGCGGCTCCAGCGAACAATTCTATGATTCCGATGATTTCTGCCATATACAAAGCAGCCATCCTCCTAACTGTGTTTTTTCATATTGCGGTTTATCAAATAGAGTGATAAGGCCAGTGCCGCTGCGCCGGCGGCAAGAAACAGGCTCAAGGGCGCAATCTGCGCGCTGTCTCCGCCATTGTTTTGAAATGCGCCGATCACCCATTTTTCAGGGGTAAACAACGACAGCGTCCGCATATACTCCGGAGCCGCATCTAAAGTGAAGAAAGCCCCTCCCAATAAACCCGTAACAGCGATGAAAACAGAAGCAAGCGATGTGAATTGCTTTTGGCTCTTCATAAACGGGATCACCGCCATCGTTACAGCAGTCAGCGCAAATACACAGGCCGCAAGCATTGCTCCCGCAGCAAGAACGTGATCGGCAAAACGGATATGCAGCATGAATGTTCCGGCACCGAGAATCACTATAATATGGAGAAGTCCGAAAAGATACGCCGCCGCAAACTTAGAGATTGCATATGCTGTATAGGACACGGGCGTGCTCAGCAATCTGGCATATGTATGATTTTCTTTTTCGTCTATAAATGATCGCAAGCTTTGAACCGCAACGAACCAGATAAACATCACTAAAAATCCGATAAGCCTGTCTGCCGCTTGTCCGCCTGCATAAATGTGCTGGCGGTCAACGGTTACGGCAGAATGGCTTTGGATATCCTTCAACAGGTCAGCCGCCGCCTGCTTAGCGTCAGTGTGCAGCGTGCGGGACATCACTGCCGCATCGCGGACGATCTTTTTCAGCGTGCCCGCCTGCTGCGCAATCAGCTGCTCTGTCAAAACAGCATCACCCTTTTCTTCATTCTGAATGATTGAAACGTTCAATTCATCACCGGAAAATAATGTCTCTTCAAAATGAGATCCGATCAGCAACCCGAAAGAAATATCCTGATGATTAACCTTTGTCTTTAAAACAGCCTCTGTAACCTTCGTGACTTTTACATGGCCGACTGTCTGAATCATGTTCATCAATTGTGCTGAAAAGACGCTCTGATCCTTATCAGCCACATAGACTTCCTTCTGCTGACTGTCATCGGCAGAAAAGGAAAAGAGATAAGTCAGAAGGAGCGGGACGGAAATGGTCGCAAAGATCGCAACCCGATTCTGTAACATCAGTTTCAGCTGATGTCTGATCATGAATAACAGCTGCGTCATGAAACAGCCTCCTTCCGCTTAAACACCCATATGGTCAAACATAAAAACACGGCGCCGATAGCGAAAAGCTCTGCCAAATCCGCCGAAATACCGCTCAGACCGGCATGCTGCGTGACACTTACGTAGCTGTTGATCGCTTTGCCATTCGGTATCAGCTCCTGCACGATTTTCAAACCGGCAGGCAGGCTGTCTTTTGCAATAAAACTTCCGCCTAAAAAACTGAAGCCATACAGAATAGGAGCCGCCATGCTTGAGACGGTCTCGTGGTTTTTTGCAGTAAACCCCCAAAGAAGCACGATACTGCCGATCGCAAATGAATAAACGATCGTCACCAGCAATATTTCAAATAAATTGCCCCATTTCACATGGTACAAGATGCTGCTTGCGATGATGACGGCAGCCATTTGTATAAGGATGGCAAACATGATCCCCAAAAGCTTTCCAGCCACGTACTGGATATGTAATACAGGCATTGATTTGATTCTGAACAATGTGTGCTGCTGCCTTTCTTCCACTATGCCGTGAATGAGCGCAAAAGCGGTCATAATAGAAAACATGACGACCATCGCGATTGAATAATACTGCATCGCATCAATCGGAGCCGCGTGATGGCCGGCCGACTGTTTCGGAATGGCCACAGCCTGTCCGCGCTCAGCGGACAGTCCGCTCATTATGCTGCCGACTTCCTCCTTTGACAGATGTCCCGACTGTTTCAGCACCGTTTTTTCTTCGCTGTTTTTCATCTTTACTCTGGTGACAAACGAATCGGCCATTATCTCAACAATGTCTCCGTTTACAGAGCCTTGTTGGTCTGAAATGACTTTGATATTTGTTTTTTCATTGTGTTCCGCCGCTTTTGCAAAGCCTTTCGGCACGTATACAAAAACCGAGACTTTGCCGCTTTCGACAAGTTTTTTCCCTGCTTGATAACCGCTTATGTCTTTTACATGGATGAGATCGTTTTGTTTCAGAACGTCTTTCTTTAATATGTCTCCCAAAGCACTTTCCGCGTGATCCGCATTATAAAACGCGATTTTAAATGACTTCGCTTTCGAATCGCCGTGAAAAACCGTTCCTAAAATAAAAATCATCAGCGCCGGGAATAGAATCAGTTTTATATAGAAAGACTTTTCTCCGGCCATTAACCGAAAATCTAATAAAGTCAGCCTGAGCAATGTTTTCATGACGCCCCCTGTGAATCCCGCAGCGTTTTGCCGGTAAGCCGGAGGAAAATGCTTTCAAGATTGGCTTCCTCGAAATGAATGCCCTTAATAGTGATACCGGTTCTTCTGATATCATCCGCGATATCAAGGATATTCCGCTCTGCCGCGGAAACGAGCATCGAAATGGTCTGATGGCTGACGGCGGCTTCGGAAACACCGGGAATGCGGCGGATTTTTTGTACGGCATCATCATTCAGACCCTCTGCATTCACGATCAGGGTATCGGAGGCTCCCGCTGACTGTTTCAATTCGTCTTTCGTTCCGCAGGCAATGATTGAGCCGCGGTCCATGATCGCCGCTCTTTCACATAGATATTCGACCTCTTCCATGTAATGGCTCGTGTAGATGACGGTCATTCCTTTTTCTTGATTTAACGTCTTAACGGTTTCAAGAATATGGTGTCTGGATTGCGGATCAATTCCGACGGTCGGTTCATCTAAAATGAATAGTTTCGGTTCGTTCATCAGAGCAGCCCCGATATTCACCCGTCTCTTCATACCGCCTGAAAATTCAGACACCCTTTGATTTCGCTGTTCCTTTAATTCGATGATGTCCAGCACTTCATCGACCCGCTTATCGAGCTCCTTACCGGAAAGTCCATACAGGCTCCCGAAAAAAGCCAAATTATCCTTTGCGCTTAGCGCTTGATACAAGGCTATTTCCTGCGGGACGATACCCATCACTTTTTTTATGGCCGCTGGCTGTTTTTGTAATGACATTCCATTAATGCAAATGGTTCCATCAGTCGGTGAGAGCACGGTGCTGATCATTGACACCGTTGTTGATTTACCGGCGCCGTTTGGTCCCAGCAGGCCGAATATCTCTCCTTTTTCGACGCGCAGTGATATATGATTGACAGCGGTAAAACCGCCGTACTTCTTTGTCAAATCGGTTAATTCAAGCATTCGTGCAGCACTCCTTGTATCATGTCTGCACTTATTCTACTCTTGCCGATCCTTGTTTTCTATTCACTTTCGTACTCGATATGGGTATTACTTTCGTCATATGTTCGATGATGAAAAGAGGGAGGGGGTGAAGCGGGGTTATATCATTTTTTGCAAATATAATGTAAGCTCAGTCCTGTTTGTCACTTCGAGTTTATCAAGGATTCTGGAAACATAGTTTTTCACAGTGCCTTCAGTCAGGAATAAGTCTGCGGCAATGCGTTTATTGCTTTTGCCTTCCATAATGTGTTTTGCGACATCAAGCTCTCTCGGCGTGAGAATCTCTGTCAGCTTTGGCTGCGGCTCCTCCTGAACGGCCGGGATGCCGATATGATTCAGCGCTTTTACGACTTGAACCGTAACCTTGGGATTCAGCATCATATTTCCTTCATAAACGGCCTGAAGAGAGGCAATAATTTCTTCTGAATCAGCATCCTTCAAGATATAGCCGTCAGCCCCGCTTTTCAGCCCGGCAAAAATATAGTGATCATCCTCAAACGTTGTCAGAATGATGACTTTTACGGACGGATAGCTGGCTTTTACTGCTTTTGTCGCTTCGATTCCGTCCATGCCGGGCATTCTGATATCCATTAAAATCACATCGGTATCGGTTTGCGGAAGCAGCTGCAGAACTTCTTCGCCGCAAGAAGCTTCTCCCGATACTTGAATTTCTTCGTGTAGGCTCAGAATCATTTTCAGCCCCTCCCTGACAATGGACTGGTCGTCTGCGATCATGACATTCACTAGATCATTCCCCCTTGCACGGTATCTTTATTTTCACGTCAAAACCCGTTTCATTTCCGGAAGTGAAAACAGCTTCTCCGCCAAGCGCGGCCGCTCTTTTTTCAATTCCTTTCAGACCATTTGATTTTATAATCGTCCCGCACGCTGAGCCGTTATTATGAATATGCGCCAATATCATGTTCAGGTCCTTTTGAATCCGGACAGAAACATATGACGCATGTCCGTGCTTCACCGCGTTCGTAATCGTTTCCTGGACGGTTTGATAAAGACAGTGCTTCACATCAGGCTGCGCCGCTTCTATGGCCTCGTCCATCTCCAGCTCGAAGTGTATCCCTCCCGCCTCTTGAAAATGGCTGAAAATGTCACGGAGCGCTTGTTCAAATCCCCGCCCCGGCAAAGAGCCCTGCAGCAGCATCACGGCCTGGCGAAGCTTTAAAATCGATTCTTTCGTAAGATCATGCGCCTTATGAATGATCTGCTTTACTTTTTCCGGCTGATGCCCGGCTGTCTTCCCGGCAAACTCCAAATTCATTTTCAGAGCAGCGAGATAATGACCTAAAGAATCATGCAGCTCCTGCGCAATTCTTGTTCTTTCTTTCGTAACCGCCAGTTCTTCAATGCGTTCTGAGTATTCCTTCAGTGTGGCGTTGGCCGTCTTCAGCTCTCGATTCAGCGATTCAACCTTTGACTTCTCCTGCAGATTCTTCCGATATAAATAAATCACCGCAAACATGATGAAGTAAGGGAGCACGATATCACTGACACCCGCTCCGGAGGCGTATAAAGCGGCGGCAAATGCGGCGGCGTGCATCGTTAACAAAACAGCCGAAATCTGCTTATCAGTAATAAGCACCTCCACCAATAAAAGCACCATTATGGCCTGTGCACCAATGCAATAGACATTGTACAGCAGAACTCCCGCCATGACGCTGCTCAGGAGAAAAGATCCGTGATAGATGGCGGACTGTCTCTTCATATATATCGGCCGCAGGCAGTCATTCGCCGTCAGCAGCATCACGAGTACAGACAAAAAAACCTTCAGCTCCCCCCGGCCGAAAGGAAGCTGAAGAATCGTATGAAGAATTGATAGTAACGCAAAGCCCCTGATCAGTAACTTCGTATGTGCAATCTTCATCGTATTCTCCTTACAGATGAGCGGCGGCTTTTCGCTCCACGTTCAGCAGATCATACAGCTCATCAAGCGAATGAATTTCATACGTCGGAATGATCCCCGACTCATTTATTTTCTTTCCGGGATTAAACCAGCACGTATCAATTCCCGCCATCTGACCGCCTTTTATGTCCGCGCTCAGTGAATCGCCGATAATAAGCCCGCGCTCGGCAGAAAAACCGGGAATTCTCGCAAATACATAATCAAAGTATTCCTTCATCGGCTTTTGAAAACCCGTATCCTCAGATACAAACACATCTTTAAAAAACGGATACAAACCGGAATCACCCAGCCGCTTATATTGGGATCTTGATACACCGTTTGTCACGATGTATAAATCAAATAAAGGACTCAGCCTTTCAATCAGCTCATAAGCTCCGTCTATCATCTGGTGCCCTTCTTCTAAGTATCGGCGGTACGCCTCATTCATCAGCACGCCGTCCGCCTCGAGGCCGTATTCTTTAAACAAAAGGGCAAACCGGGTGTTCACCACTTCATCGCGGGTCATATCCCCCTCTTCAAACGCCTTCCACAGCCCTTGATTTATCGATTTATAACGGGCTTCCACCTCTGCCGTCAGTTCCAGCTTTGAACCTTGAAACAATTTTTGAAGAGCATCGGTTTCTGAAGCGGTAAAATCCAGCAGCGTATTGTCTATATCAAATAATAACGTACGGTAGTGACTCATCGATGTTTCCCCCGGTTCTGCTTTTTTTAACCAGTATACCACTCGCGGACAAGCCGAAAAAGACACCCCTTTAAGAGAGGTGTCTTTTTGAATTATACAGCGTCTTCTATTTTCGAGTCTTCATCAGACATGCGCTTGCCGATGCCGAACGCGTAATAGCTGATCGTCACAATCGCCATAAAAATCACCCCGACGACCAAAGATATCCGCGTCTCTTTGTTAAACCACATGCCGGCCAATACCATGATTAAGAAAGCAATCGTCAAATAGTTTGTAAACGGCGCAAAAGGCATTTTAAACGGGTGCTGATCAAGCTCAGCGCCCTTCGCCCGTCTGAAACCGAGATGGCTGATTAAGATAACAAACCACGGAATCATTCCAGGGAGCACACTCGCGCTGTAGACATAGACAAATATTTTCGGAGGCGCGATGTAGTTCAGCACGACACCGATCACAAGTCCGATTAATACTGCGAGCGTACCGAATATCGGCACACCGCTCGATGAAACTTTCTTAAAGAATTTCGGCGCCTGTCCGTTCACGCCCAACGTATAAAGCATGCGTCCCGCACTGAAAATCCCGCTGTTACAGCCGGACATCGCAGCGGTAATCACAACAAAGTTTATCAAACCGGCTGCCGCCGTAATCCCGACTTTCGCAAATGTCGAAACAAACGGACTGCCGAGTGAGTGAAGCTCATTCCACGGATACACAGTCACGATCACGAAAATCGCACCGATGTAGAAAATCAAAATCCGCCAGATAATGCTCTGAATCGCGCTTCGCAGCGTTTTTTGCGGATCTTTCGCTTCCCCTGCCGTAATCCCGATCAGCTCAACCCCTTGATAGGCCGCAACAACTAAAGACAAAGCAAAGAAAAACCCGGTAAAACCATTTGTAAAGAAACCGCCGTGCGACCATAAATTAGATAATCCGATCGCATGACCCCCGTTGCCGAAACCGAAGAAAATAATGCCGATACCCGCAACAATCATCAGAATAATGGTGACGATTTTGATCATGGCAAACCAAAATTCAAACTCACCGAAAGATTTTACCGAAATCAAATTTGCCGCACCGAGAATGGCCATGGCGATAAGGCCGGGAATCCATGCCGGCAGATCAGGAAACCAATATTTCATATACGAACCGACGGCGATAATTTCAGACATCCCGACGATCACCCATTGAAACCAGTTGCTCCACGCCGTCATATAGCCGGCTAACGGATGTATATACTTATGGCCGAATGTCGCAAACGAGCCTGTACTCGGCTCTACATAAAGCATTTCGCCCATCGCACGCATGATAAAAAAGATAAAGATACCCGAGATCGCATAAGCCAGCAGAACAGACGGCCCTGTCCATCCAATCGTGCTGGATGACCCCATGAATAAACCGACACCGATCGTGCCGCCCAGCGCAATCATCTGGATATGACGCGCGCCTAAGCCTCTTTTTAATTCCTTGTTTGCCACTTCGCTTCCTCCTCTTAACAGCTCTGATATATGTGAAATAATGAAGCAGAAGGCGCATCTGTTGAACCTAACTCAATCTTCATTTCCCGCAATATTAGAAATATTCTATCTTCCTATTGTTATATAGTCTTCAATTTCCTTATTCCATCATAATAAATTTTCGTGGAAAACACAATTGTTTTTTTCAGGTAAACACCATGCACCTTAGACCAAGAGACTTAAAATAAAGCGCTTTCATTTTTATTGAATTAAGAATATTGAGATAATAATTACCGCAACTTCCGAGAAACAGTATTTCCCGGTAGAAAAGGTTCCACCCCCTATTCTATAAATGTCACTAAGCAGAATGGCGTAAAGCCTTACTCTCTATCATTCTCCCTCTCCTACGCCATCATCCTGCTTACCCCTGCAAAAATCATTCACTAATCGATAAATGCCTCATTCAGCCGCAGCAAAAGCCTGCCGAACATTTCTTTCTCCTCGCCGGACCAATCATCAAGCATGCGATGATATCGCTCAAGACGCATCTTTTTATCAGCTTTTAGCCTCTGTTTGCCAAGCTTCGTAATCGCAAACAGACTGACCCGCCCGTCAGAAGGGTCGGAGAAGCGCTGGATCAGCTCCTTCGTTTCCAAGGCCGCGGCCTGTCGAGACAACGTAGAAATATCCAGTTTAAAACATTCGGCCAATTCCTTCACACGCGCCGGCCCGAATTCATCAAGCTGCCGTAATAACAAATACGCAGCTCTTTCCAGATGTCCGATTTTGCGGTCGGAGTTATCGAGATAAACAGCCCTCCTGATAAAAGTGGTGAGCTCATATTCAATTAATTCAATCGGATCTTGTTTTGACAAACGCCTCACTCCTTACATTGACAACAGCAACATTAGTTGTATAATACAAACATATGTACATTTACTCAGAAAACATATAGAAAGATTTTGCATACATATATTTGTATAGTACAAATATATGTGCCAAAAGTAAAGAAACTTATCGAAGCAACAAGAAAGGGGGAAGCTGCTCTTCTCCAAAGAACAGCATCGTTGTGAAAGTCATACGCATCATACTGCAAATCATTATTTTATTCGCATTTTCCTTTATCGGGGGAGCCGCTCAGCAGCTCTTTCACCTGCCCATTCCCGGCAGTATCATCGGTTTAATCCTGCTCATCATATGTTTATCGGTTAAGATCATTCCCGCCAAAATGATTGAAGACGGAGCCGGATTTTTGCTGTCTTTTCTTCCGCTGCTATTCATTCCGGCCATGACGGGCGTCATCAATTATCCGTCACTGTTTTCCGCCAGCGGGGCGGCCCTGTTTTTAATCGTCGTGCTGAGCACCATCGTCACAATGATCGCCGCAGGGTACGCGAGCCAGCTGTTAGAGCATAAAGCCAATCAGAGAAAGGAGAAAAAGAAGTGCAGCAAGCATGTATCGCAATCCTTATAATTTTGTTCACGGCCGCCGCCTATCTGGCCATGGTGAAATTATATGTACGCTTTCCATACCCATTTCTCATACCCGTGTTGACGACTACGATTTTCATTATTGCCGTCCTGCTTGTTTTTCATATTCCGTATAAAGAGTATATGGTCGGCGGACAATGGATCAATTCACTGCTCGGCCCCGCCGTGGTGGCTTTGGCATATCCGCTTTATAAGCAGCGCCGGATGTTGATCAAGTATATGTTTCCGATTATCGGCGGCGTATTGGCCGGTTTATTCTCCGGAATGGTCAGCGGCCTGTTATTTGCAGAGCTGTTCGGCATCAGCCGGAGTTTGATTTTGTCCATCATTCCAAAATCAATCACGACTCCCGTCGCCATTCAGATCGCGTCCGGTATCGGCGGTGTCCCTTCCATGGCAGTCGTGTTCGTCATGATCGCAGGGTTTTCCGGCGTCATCTTAGGGCCGCTGCTTCTCAAGTGGATCCGCATCCGCAGCTCACTCGGGAAAGGAATTGCATTCGGGAGCGCCTCCCATGCGCTCGGCACCTCAAAAGCAATGGAATACGGAGAATTAACAGTCTCCATGAGTTCTGTCTCCATGACGCTCTGCGCCGTGTTAGGATCGGTCTTCGGACCTGTCGTAGCATGGATGTTTCAAATTTAAAGCTGGCGGGTCTCCGTCAGCTTTTTTATATGCAGATTATCTCATTTTCTTCCAATATTGATGTTTCATTTGTAAGAAGAATGGTAAAGTAGAAAACAAGGAGGGATTTAAGATGACTGCAGCAATTCCGCAAAAGAAACTGCTGGATGGGACAAGCATTCCCGCGATCGGCTTCGGTACATACGCTCTTCATGGAAACAACGGCGTTCATGCCGTTACCAGCGCCATTGATATCGGCTATCGTCTGATTGACACCGCTTATAACTATGAAAATGAAGGGGCGGTCGGAGAAGCCATCAAGAGAAGCTCTGTTCCGAGAGAGCAGCTATACGTGACGTCCAAGCTTCCGGGACGCTACCATGAATATGACAAAGCTGTACAAACCATTCAAGAATCTTTATACCGCGCCGGTCTGGATTACTATGACCTGTATCTCGTCCATTGGCCGAATCCGAAACAAGACCGCTATACAGAAGCGTGGCAGGCACTGATTGATGCGAAAAAATGGGGCCTGATCCGCTCCATCGGTGTCTGCAATTTCCTGCCTGAGCATATCGAACGGCTCGAACGTGAAACCGGCGTAAAGCCAGGCATAAATCAAATTGAACTGCATCCCGCTTTTAATCAGCAACAGCAGCGGCAATGGCATGAAGAACAGGGCATCGTGACAGAATCATGGAGTCCGTTAGCCCGCGCCGGTGAAGTATTGAACGATCAAAAACTCGGACAGATTGCGGACAAATACGATAAAACCATTTCTCAAGTCATTTTACGCTGGCATATTCAGCTGGGCGCCATCCCGATTCCAAAATCAGCATCCCCAGAACGCCAGCTCGAAAACATCTCTGTTTTTGATTTCTCCCTTGATGAAAACGACATGAAACTTATCGATTCGCTTACCCGCCCCGACGGACGCATAAACGGCCAAGACCCGGCGGAGTATGAGGAGTTTTAAGCAAGCATATAAAGAAAGCTGACGACATCATTCGTCAGCTTTTTTCTCATTTTATATACGCACACCCAGCTCCCGTTTCCATTCAGAAAGCCAATCCGTATCCCCAAATCCATATTGCCTGCTTTGGCCGGCATCACGCAGAGATCCGTCTTTGTAATCAATGGACAGCACCAAATCAGGAATGGCATCATAACCCGTTCTCGCCAGCTTCGTAAGCGCCTGTCCGTAATGGGCAGCCGCTTCTGCCGCCGTATGTTTCAGTAAAGGATCGTTCTGCAGCGCTTCCTTATAAACGTCTAAAAGGTCGCGGCCGTCTTCTGTGACGAACTTCCCGCCCACAGTCTGCAAGTCTTTCAGATGATAGCCGGTCACCTCATACATTTCCCGAACGACTTGATATTTCTCATACGCTTCCGGCGTAAACTGCGAGGAGTCATCACTCCGGCTGCGAATGATGTGCGCAAACAGCTCTTTGCTGTTTTCCCCGGAGTTTAAGACGGCTTCGATCTGCTGAGTGAGCTCTTTATCGTCGGTCCCGCTCACTTTTAACAGATAATCAATCGGTGATATCGTAAATGTAAGATTCGCGCCCTCCGGAATCTGAATATGATTCCGATGAAAAAGCACTCCGATTTGCTGATTGACCTGCCCTCTCTGAAACACCTTTTCATTTTCTCCTTGAATTTCTCCATTGAGTGTTTCACCCCGAAACGCAGCATCACGGAAATCATAGCTTTGGGCTTTCCCCTTAAACAGCCATTCCGTTTCATTATGATAAGCGGCCTGACGCTCTGATTCTGTTAAATCACTCCTGAAATAAGGTGAATCGGGACGCTGGTATTTGTCCTTAATAAAACGTAAAGGATCTGATTTTCGTTTATTGATTTCATTGATACGGCTGTATTTCTCATCAAGAATCCTGCTTGCAATATCACTCTCAGACTCATACGGATTATCAGCGGCTATTACCGTCTCATTCCCATTATCCGTAATCGTTTTCTGATTTGCGGATTGATATAAACGGGACAGGCTGCTCCCTTTCTCAGTGACACCGCTCCTTGAATAATTCACCTGGCTCAGATCACGGGTCCCGCCTGATTGAATCAATAACCGGTCCGGCCTTTTTGCCGCATCTTTCGCATTTGTTTTGGAAGAATACTGCTGAAGCACTTGCTGAGCCATTGTTTGATTTTTTATATAACGAGCGTTTAGGCGCATGTTTTTAACCTCCGCTTGAGATGATGTTTAGTGTTTTTATCGGCTGTTTCCCAGTTGATTTTAACCTTAAATAACAAATGTTTACATAAGGGGTGTTTTTATATATGATGAAGTAAAAAGGGGTATTTTTCCATAAAGAAGTATATACCTATTCTATTTGTCACTGCAATCGTATTATCAGGCGTATTGTTCGCACCTTCAGCTTTAGCCTCTGCGTTTCAAGTAAGTACTATTACAGGAAATCACTCATTTGAAACTGCCAATCCAGTCGGCTACTGGAAATACAAAAATATTAATACAGCCGTATTGCCGAAAGGGGAAAAAGAATCGTACTTCACTTTCACTGCCAATAAGGGAGAAAGACTCTATGTCAGGAGCTCAACAAGAAGTGAATACAAGGGAATGAGCATTGAAATTTATAATAAAAATAAAGTGCTAAAGGCACAGAAGTGATAAACCCTGATACGCTGCTTCCTTTTATCTATGCCATTACAGATGCGAAAGAAAATAACGAGACGTTCTACGTGAAAGTGTCCCGCGGCTCATACACTGACGATATATACTTTACACTCTCCATTTACGATCGAATCAAAGCCGGAAGCGAGACCTTCGCATTCAGCGGCACAGCTGAAAATAAAGGAAATACAAGCCTCAGTCCGAACGGATCAGATTCAACCGTTCTCAGGCTCGACTTAACCAAACAGACAAGCATTCCAAAAGACGCCATAGTGAAAAGAATCAGCACCACCGCGACTCAAATACCAAGTCAAGGAAACACAAAACACAGCATAATGTCTGAAGAAAATAAAGTGTGGCACCGCGCACTCACAAACAGCTCCACTCAAGGAAATTACGGTATCACACTGGATGATAACCTCTCAGTCTCAAGCATCTGGAATTTTAAATACAACACACTTGCAACAGCAAAATCGTCTATGAAAAATGTGAAATTGAAGATTGATTATGAGTACGATGTGACATCACAGTATTAATGAGAAGAACAGCCGCCCATTATGCGGGCGGCTTTCTGCTTGGAGTTTAAGTGAATTTATGAGCCCGTTCCATGCCTTATCCTGTTGTAAATTCTTTTTTATGATAGATAGCTGCGGCTATGAAAAATGAAATGATATATAAGATAACGCCGATCATGAGATATATAATCGAGACATATAAAGAAGGATTTATGTGCAAAAACGACGGCGATAATTGTTTTGCTACATAACCAACGACACTTTGCAATCCAAAGGTAGCAAAAAGTCCCCCCATTGCACCTCCAATTACAATAGCATCAGACTTTTCCGGGCCTATCATGTAGAGAAGAGGATAAACGATTGCACCGGCAAAGAGAACGATGAACGTTCCAAAAGAGACAATATTCAATATGCCGACAATTTGTTCATCAGAACCCAGGCTGTATACAAAGAAAACGCCATAAGATATTACAGCTCCGATCACAACAACCAAAAGATAGAAGACATAGTGGCTTTGAACAATATTTGTTCTGCTGACCGGTAAAGTCAGCACATACTTGTCATAGCCAGACTTACTCTCATACTTTATAACCTCAAGTGCGGGCATGGCGACAAACAAAATAATCAGCATAGCAACAAAACGATGCATTAAAGCGTCTCCAAAATAAAAGATGACTGCTGATATCAATATGGCCAACCCCGTGTATGCAAAGAAACTTCGATAAACTAAGTAATAGTTAGTCAATAACAGACCTCTCATGTTTTTCACTCCTCGTTAAAAAGACACTGATTTCTTCTATTGAAATGGTTTTGGCCGTTACGCCATTCGGCAATTTCTGTCGATCCGATACAAGCACACTCCAATAAGATCCATGGTTCCTTTTTGCAAGAACGATATCTTCGTTGAGCTCAGCCAATTGACCTTCATCAACATCTATAACAGTATAGCTTGCAAGAACCTTGTCTTTCTCTTCATTTAATAAAATTTCGCCATCTTTCATAATAATGATATGGCTTGCTATCTTCTCAACATCAGACATAATATGTGATGAAAGTAAAATACCGCCGTTGCATTTACTCACAAAGCTTTTTAATTCATTTAACAGATCATCTCTTGAAGAGGGATCAAGCCCTCCCGTTGCTTCATCCAAGATTAATAATTTTGCGTTATGCGACAAAGCAACAGCTACGGATAACTTCATCGACATGCCGCGCGAGAATGTATTTACTTTTTTGTCCATAGGTAAAGAGAAAGATTGAACCAACCGATAAAAATTGTCTTGGTCCCAAGCACCGAATAGCTTTTTAAATACATGATTCAGCTGCTTTATTGTAAGATGTGCGGGCAGATTCATCGCATCAAATGCGACCCCTATATCTTCTTTGAACTTTATATGTTTATCCAGATTCTCCTCACCAAAGATTTTCACTTTTCCTCTATCTTGAGAGATTAACCCTAATATCGTTTTAAATGTTGTTGATTTGCCTGCGCCGTTATCACCGATAAAACCGACAATGGACCCGGCAGGCACATTGAATGTAACATCCTTTAAAACAGCTTTATGACCAAAAGATTTGCTGAGGTTTCTGACTTCTAAAAGGTTTGACATCATACCACTCCTATCACTGTTGTCAGGACTTTTTTAAGAATTGAATCGAATTATTGCAAAAATATTGTGATTTTTATATCTAGTCGAGGAATTCATAACGAGCAGGAGTCGGCAAATACAAAAGAGATTTTAAAGTCTTTTTTAATCATAATTTGGATGTGCAATCGATTGATTACGTTTATAGAATGGATATTCATGATGAAAAATTGCTGGAGGTGATTACTTTCCGATGAGACATACACAAAAATGATTTACTAATGATTACATTTATGGATGTTAACCGGAATGCAACTCGTATTATAAAGCAGGTGTTATTCCTTTTCAATATATAAACGGGGATTTCTTTACAATCGCAAAGAGTAGGGTTTTCTCATTTCCGCATTAAAAAACCCCTCTGGCTAATAACCAAAGGGGTTAAATATGTCTACTCCACAGTCACACTCTTCGCAAGGTTGCGCGGTTTATCAACGTCACAGCCGCGGTGCAGTGCAGCGTAGTAAGCGATCAGTTGCAATGGCACAACAGAAACCAGCGGAGCAAGCGCAGGGTTGACTTCCGGCAGGATGAATCTGTCGTCTGCGTCATCTAAGCCTTTCAGCGAGATGATGCAAGTGTTGGCGCCGCGGGCTGCGACTTCCTTCACGTTTCCGCGGATGCTCAGGTTGACGTGCTCTTGTGTTGCCAGTGCAAAGACCGGTGTTCCTTCTTCGATCAGAGCGATTGTTCCGTGCTTCAGCTCGCCGCCGGCAAAGCCTTCCGCCTGGATGTAAGAAATCTCTTTCAGCTTCAGGGCGCCTTCGACACATACGAAGTAGTCAAGGCCGCGGCCGATGAAGAAAGCGTTTCTTGAAACAGTCAGGTACTCACGCGCGATCATTTCCATTTCGTCCTTCTGGTCGCAGAGTGCTTCCATGGCATTTGCCGCGATACCTAATTCTTTGACTAAATCAAAGCCGATATCAACGCCGTTGCGTTCTGCCGCAACTGATGCAAGGATCGCAAGCACGGCAATCTGAGCCGTATACGCTTTTGTTGATGCAACCGCGATCTCAGGACCTGCATGCAGAAGCAATGTGTAATCCGCTTCACGGGAAAGCGTGGATCCCGGAACATTTGTAATTGTCAGCGCTTTGTGGCCAAGCGCTTTGACTTGAACAAGCACGGCGCGGCTGTCCGCTGTTTCTCCGCTTTGAGAAAGGAAGATAAAGAGCGGTTTCTTAGACAGAAGCGGCATGTTGTAAGAGAATTCACTCGCTACATGCACTTCAACCGGGACGTTTGCCCACATTTCAATATATTGTTTTCCGACAAGACCGGCATGGTAGCTCGTTCCGCAAGCCACGATATAAATGCGGTCCGCTTCCGCCACGGCGTCAGCGACATCGCCGGCCACAGCCAGTCTGCCATTTTCGTCTTGATACGTTTGGATGATTTTGCGCATAACAAGCGGCTGCTCATCCGTTTCTTTTAACATGTAGTGAGGGTATGTGCCTTTTTCAATATCACTGGCGTCAAGCTCAGCGATATAAGACGCACGTGTCATGACTTCACCGTCAAGGTTTTTAATCACGGTTTCGTCTTTTGTCACGATCACCATTTCTTTATCCAAAAGCTCAACGTATTCATTCGTTACTTGAAGCATAGCCATCGCGTCAGATGCCACGACGTTAAACGTATCTCCAAGACCGATTAACAGAGGGCTTTTGTTTTTTGCAACGAAAATGGTGTCTGTGTTTTCGCCGTCAAATAGTGCAATCGCGTAAGAGCCTTTTAACAGAGTGAGTGTTTTTCGGAACGCTTCTTCTGTATTAAGACCTCCCGCCACAAATTGCTCGATCATTTGAACGATTACTTCAGTGTCCGTGTCGCTTTTCAGTTCAACGTTTTCAAGATATTCGCGCTTCAGCTGAACATAGTTCTCGATCACACCGTTGTGAACAAGTGTAAAGCGGCCGAGTGCGCTTTGATGCGGGTGAGCGTTCAGGAAGCTTGGTTCGCCGTGAGTCGCCCAGCGTGTATGTCCGATTCCCGCTTGAGATTCAACCGCGGGATCCACCACTTCACGAAGGTCGGCGATGCGGCCTTTCTCTTTGTACACATGCACGCCCTGCTCGTTCGCCACCGCGATACCGGCAGAGTCATAGCCGCGGTACTCAAGCTTCTCTAATCCTTTTAACAAAATCTCTTTCGCATCAAGCTGACCGATATAACCTACAATTCCACACATTTTTTCTTCCTCCTAAAGGTGTAAAAGGAGACGAAGAAAGCCGAATTACAAGGGGACTTTCAATCGTCCCCTCCCACATGTTTTTTTGGAAGATCATGTGATTTCCCTTTGTTCGGAGAGTCGCCCCTCCGGTTTGAAGAAATCCTTACGGCTGTGATCTAAATGAATCAGCCGGGAGGCATCCGCCGAAAATTCGATAACCTCCATCCTCGTCAACTAAGCCGTTTTTCGGGCGCTTAGTTCGGGCGCTGTAATTATAAAAGATGCAAACAATTCCGCCTTCCCTGCAAGTGAAAAACAAAGGCCGAACAAGCTTGATTTTACAGCATGTGCCAAGGACGGTCAATTATTTTTTGCCGCCCCGGCATCATGTTTACTATCATATTATGCTGATCGCACTTGTCTTGTTCGCTCTCTGTTTATAAACTTCGCTACTCCGCTCCCATTTCTGTCCGCACGACATCCACGATTTTTGTGACATATTCGTCACAAAGCTCTTTGGTTCTCGCTTCCGCCATCACGCGGACGAGCGGCTCAGTGCCTGACGGACGCACTAATATCCGGCCGTCTCCGTTCATTTCTTTTTCCACTTCAGAAATAACGGCCTTCACCTTAGCGTTTTCTTCCACCTTATATTTATCCGTCACTTTCACATTTACTAAAAGCTGCGGGAATTTTTTCATTTCAGCCGCAAGCTCTGAAAGGGTTTTGCCGGACGCTTTCAGCGTATTCACAAGCATGATCGCGGACAAGAGCCCGTCACCGGTAGTGTTGTAATCAAGGAAAATAAGGTGCCCTGACTGCTCGCCGCCCACATTATAGCCGTCTTTTTTCATCGCTTCTACGACATAGCGGTCTCCGACTGCCGTTTGAACGCTTTTGATTTCTTCTTTTTCAAGCGCTTTGTAGAAACCGAGATTGCTCATCACGGTTGATACGACGGTATCATCTTTGAGACGGCCCTCTGATTTCAAATACTTCGCGCATATGTACATGATCTGATCGCCATCGACAATGTTTCCTTTTTCATCAACGGCAATGAGGCGGTCGCCGTCGCCGTCAAATGCAAGGCCGATGTCGGCGTTTTTTTCTTTGACGAAAGCACTCAGCGCTTCCGGATGTGTAGAACCGACGCCGTCATTAATATTTAATCCGTTCGGAGACGTCCCCATTGTAGACACGTCAGCATCAAGATCGGCAAAAAGGTGCGTCGCAATGGAAGATGTCGCACCATGGGCGCAGTCAAGCGCTACATGAATGCCCGTGAAATCTTCGTCTGCCGTCTGCTTTAAAAACTGCAGATATTTTTGAACGCCTTCGAAATAATCGTTCACAAGCCCGAGGTCCGCGCCTGTCGGTCTCGGCAGCTTATCTTCCGGTTCATCCATAAGACGTTCAATCTCGTCCTCCTGCTCATCAGAAAGCTTAAAGCCGTCTCCTCCGAAAAATTTAATTCCGTTATCCTGTACGGGATTGTGAGAAGCGGAAATCATGACGCCCGCCTCAGCATCCATGGCTTTCGTTAAATAGGATACCCCCGGTGTAGAAATGACGCCGAGGCGCATCACTTCAGCTCCGATCGATAAAAGTCCGGCGACAAGGGCTCCCTCCAGCATATGTCCGGAGATGCGTGTATCACGGCCGATCAGCACTTTCGGGCGCTGTTTATCTTTGGTCAGGACATAACCGCCAAAACGCCCCACTTTAAAGGCCAGCTCTGGCGTAAGCTCGCTGTTGGCAACACCTCTTACACCATCTGTTCCAAAATACTTGCCCATTTTGTATCGCTCCTTTTTCATTCTGTTGAAGATGAATCAGCGCTTGATCCGCCTTCATCCTGGTCTTGATTTTGATCCTGGTTTTGACTTTTATTCTGATCGCTGTCAGTGTCGTCTTCCCGGTTCTTGTTCTTGTCTTTGTCTGCGTCTCCGCTTGTGCCGTCCTTATTGCCGGAATCGGCGGAGCTGCCGTTATTTTTATTTGAACTTGTGTTTTTCTTAGAAGTCAGCTTGATTTTAACCGTGTCTTTTGACAGGGACCATGTGATGTTTTGCGGTCCGTTTACTGCAAGCTTTACAGAATGCTCTCCGTCATCTAAGTCTGAGACATTGGCGTACAGTTCAATGTCCGACTTTTTCAGCGCCTTAATGTTGGCCGGAGAGCCTTTGGCCGTAATATTTATCGCCCGCGATTCAGGGTCGAGAAACTCAATCTGCTGCGAGCCTCCCAATCCGACCGTCTTAATTGCGACATTGTCAAAATCCTTTTTGTCTTCACTGTCCACCTTAACATGAAGCGTAATTTTCCCCGGCGACACCTTTGTCACACCCTTAGGAAGCGGAATGTCGGCATCTATATCCGTATCTTTATCAATTTTGCCTAAATCAAGAGATACGCCGTCGATAAACTCAAGTGAATCCAGCACGTCCTGCGGGCCGTAAACCGTCACCTCACTCGGGTTCGAGTCAATGCTTGCAATGCTCACCCCGTCAGGAAGACTTCCCTTCCTTACGATTTTGAAAGGGAGCTTTTTGCTCGGACTGGCCACGGGAACCGTCACTTTAATGACTGACGGTTCAACATCAACAGGAAGTGCGTTGCCGTCTTTGTCATAGACGGTCACCTTCACTTCCTTATCAATGGTTTCATTTGCATTTTCAAGGTTCACGGATGCTTTGACAAGCGAAATGTTGTCAATCACATTTTTCGAACCCGTAATCTGTACGTTTTTCGGGCTGATAATCGGCTGCTGGGGCGTATACCCCTTTTTCATTTTGCTTTTATTGTAGTATTCAACCTCAACCGGAAAACTCTCAGCCGTTTTTTCCTGAATCGTAACCGTCGTGACTGACGGGTTAATGGATATCGTCAGTCCGTCCGATACATTTTTCGCCTTCAATTCGACCTTATGAGTCCCGGTCTTCAGCTTGTTCATATCGGCGTATATCTCAAAATTTTTCGTCTGTCTCGCCTTTTTCACCGCGCTTGTCGATCCTTTAATCGTGACATTTACGGTCTGAGGCACGCCGGTGACCACGTAATTCGCTTCATCATAGTATGCTTTTACAGGAATATCAGTAAGCGTAGCCTCGTCAGTCGTTGATGTCGGAAAAAAGGATTCCCCCGGCTTTTTCGGAGTCGGCGCCTGGTTGTTGTTAACCGCAACATAAAGCAGGAGCGCAAAGAGCAATGCAATGATCTTTACAGCCCAGCGGTTGTTTAAGAATTTATCCATTTTTCTTGCCCCTCCAGTACCAGCGGTTAGAAGAAGTATCTCTGGCGTTTTTCTTAAACTCGGCTTCAAGCATTTCTTTCAGTGCTTCTTCCGTCAATTCTCTGTGAAGGTCTCCGTTTTTGGCCACGCTGATGGCGCCCGTCTCTTCAGATACGATAATGGTTAAGCTGTCCGTCACTTCACTGATGCCGACAGCAGCTCTGTGCCGCGTCCCCAGCTCCTTTGAAATAAACGGGCTTTCAGAAAGCGGCAGATAACAGGCAGCCGCCGCGATCTCGTTATTTTTCATAATGACCGCTCCATCGTGCAGCGGCGTATTCGGAATGAAAATATTAATCAAAAGCTCCGAGCTGACCTGCGCATTAAGCGGGATGCCCGTCTCAATATAATCGCCCATCCCCGTGTCGCGCTCAATGGCGATAAGGGCGCCGATGCGGCGTTTCGCCATGTAGCTGATTGATTTTGTAATCGCTTCAATTGTCTTATGCTGCGCTTCCTCCACGGGGGTGCCGCTCCTTGAAAAGAACCGGCCCCGTCCGAGCTGTTCAAGCGCCCGTCTCAGCTCAGGCTGGAATATAATAATGATCGCTAAAAATCCCCATGTTATCGCTTGGTCCATCAGCCACTGAAGCGTACTGAGTCCCAAATATGAACTGGCCATCCGGACCAACACGATGACGACGATTCCTTTCAAAAGCTGAACCGCCTTCGTTCCGCGTATGACCATGATTAATTTATATATCACATACCAAACAAGGAGAATATCAACGGCATTGCCGAGGTATTGCAAAAATGGGATGTCCTCAAAAGCCATTTCCTCGTCCTCCAAGAATTCAGTCATTTCGTTTTTTGTTATGAATTGTGCTGCATGAGCAATATGTACATCATATAGCGTGCTCATTATACCACATTTTGATTTATCAAGTGAAATCAGCCAGCGCGGCGCCGCGTAAAAAAAGAGTAAAGCGATTATACGCTTTACTCATCTTTAATCGGAGTCTAAAGCACTCACGACGCCCTGACCCGCTGTTTTCAGTTCGTACCAGACCCAGTCAAACAATTCGTTAATTTCTTCAATCTGCCCGGTGACTTGTCCGGCTGAGGCCATGTATTTTTCTCCGTTAACCACGGTCACGTTGCCGTCGACTTTCCCTTTAATGACCAGCTTGCCGTTTTTTACTGTGACATCGCCCTTTACGGTCTCGCCTTCAGGGACGGTGACCGTGTGATTCTGCACGACAAGGTTCGGCTGCTTTGACACACTGAAATTGTGGTCGTTATGCCAGCTGTTGAAAAAACCGCCGCCCATTAAAATCACAAAAACCGCCGCGGCTGCAATTATCGGATGAGTTTTGATCCATCGTTTTACAGAAGCGCGTTTTTTCTCTTTTGGAAGATTCGCCATAACTTTGGCAGTAAAATCAGCAGGGGCTGTGACATGCGATGTGCTCCGGACGAGCGCTACGGATTTCTCCATTTCATGAAAATGCCGTTTGCAATTCCCGCATGACCGCAAATGTTGTTTTAATACGTCTTCATCTTCAGGAAGGATATCTCCATCAAGATGCTTATGCATAAGCTGCACGATCTGTTCAGGACAGCTCATTTCATCACCCCACTTAAAGATCCCTTAATTGTTTTCTAAGAGCCTCTCTGCCTCTGTGTATCCTTGTCTTTACGGTGCCGACAGGGATATTCAGAATCTCCCCGATTTCAATTAAAGAGAGTTCATCAATATACTTTAATACAATAACTGTTCTGTACTTGTCAGGCAGCTTTAAAATCTTTTTCTGAATTGTGTCCGACAGCTCCAATGACAACACGGCGTCTTCAGGGAGAACCCCGTCCGCGGCGATCTGCGAATACATCGTCAGCCCCTCTGCGCCCGCCACTTCTGCGTCCAGATAATAATCAGGCTTTTTCTTGCGGATTCGGTCAATGGTCAGGTTGGTCGCAATTCTGTATAGCCACGTTGAAAACTTTCTGTTGATGTCGAAGCTATCGATATTGACATACGCTCTGATGAAAGCTTCCTGCGCAATATCTTCCGCTTCGTGGACATTGCCGAGCATGCGGTAGCAAAGCTGGTAAATCTTATCTTTATAAAGGTCAACGATTTCCGCAAACGCATTTTGATCGCCTTTTTTGACTTGCTTGATTCTTTTTTTAATCAGGTTTTCCATGTTTTATCTTACCTCTGCCCTTCACCGGTCTGTATCTATACGTTGATTGTTTTAAAAGGTTTCATTTTTTTATTACATTTATTTTACCAAATTTCAGGCAGGGTGTAGATGGAAAATACAGAATATAATGCCTTAACAGCAGCTTAAAAATAGTATATCTGATGAACAATCGAAATTCGAGACGAAATACAAATAAAAAAAGACACCTTATGCAAAAGGTGTCTGAGACTGGGCTAGCTGGATTCGAACCAACGCATGACGGAGTCAAAGTCCGTTGCCTTACCGCTTGGCTATAGCCCAAAAATGGTGGAGGGGGGCAGATTCGAACTGCCGAACCCTGAGGGAGCGGATTTACAGTCCGCCGCGTTTAGCCACTTCGCTACCCCTCCGTATTTTGTTGAAAAACAGTGCCGGCCAGAGGACTTGAACCCCCAACCTACTGATTACAAGTCAGTTGCTCTACCAATTGAGCTAGGCCGGCAAATATGGTGGAGGATGACGGGCTCGAACCGCCGACCCTCTGCTTGTAAGGCAGATGCTCTCCCAGCTGAGCTAATCCTCCATATGACCCGTACGGGATTCGAACCCGTGTTACCGCCGTGAAAGGGCGGTGTCTTAACCGCTTGACCAACGGGCCGTTGTGTCCGCGTCGAGCTGACAAAAGTTATTATATACAGGTTATACCCCTTTTGTAAAGAGAAAATTTATTTTTTTTATTTTCAAACTTTTTTACCCGTTTTTTAACTGAAAAACTCATCCCTTCTCTCTTATTTCATTTAAGATGAAAGTATCAAAATATTGAAGGGAATGGACACAGATGATCTTAGTCAGCTCTTGTCTCGGCGGTATCGAATGCAGGTATAACGGCTCTCACGCCGCTTCGGAAAAAATCCGCAGACTCGTAGAGGAAAAGAAAGCTGTTATGGTCTGCCCCGAACTTTTGGGCGGCTTCACCACTCCCCGCGAACCGGCGGAAATCCTCGGCGGCACGGGCGAAGACGTGCTGAACGGAACAGCAAGAATCGTAACAGCATCAGGTGAAGACGTTACATCTTTATATATAGACGGCGCGGAAAAAACGTTAGCATACGCAAAAGAAATAGGCGCCGCAATGGTCATCCTTAAAGAAAACAGTCCGTCCTGCGGCAGCAGCTTCATCTATGACGGCACTTTCTCCGGGAAAAAGATAATCGGGGACGGCATCACTTCCGCTCTATTAAAACGGGCAGGCTGCCGCGTGTTATCAGAAAATGAACTGTATCAACTATAAAAAGGAGAGTAGATATCATGGTTGCAGCCCTATCCTTTTATAAACCGGAGCATGCAGACGGCCTGAACGGGTTTGTACTCAGTGAAGAAGATAAAATGTTCACAGCGCTCCCGAAGGATGTACTGCCGCAGGCTCTTGTCATCCGGGAGCGCTATCCTACAGTCGTTTTAAAAGAAGACACCCCCGTCGGTTTTTTCATTTTACATACCTCAAAGGAAACCATAGCTCCATATTCGAACAGCGTGTCTGCCATTTTACTGAGCGCACTGTCCATAGATGCGCGGCAGCAAGGAAAAGGTTATGCCAAACAAGCGATGCTGCAGCTCCCCGCTTTTGCCGCAAGTTATTTTCCTTGGTGTGACGAGATCGTGCTTGCAGTGAACCATCGCAATCATCGCGCAAAGAACCTGTACCTGTCTTCCGGTTTTATTGATAAAGGGCGTCGTAGGATCGGCCCCATAGGCGAACAGCACATTCTGCATCTTTTTTTGTGAAAGCGTTTGATTTTTTTCTTGAAACATATATTCAGAAGCCCATATACTTCAAGTAATAACGACTTGGGAGGGTACATTCATGACAGACCGGCTTAACATTCACAGATTGACCACAGAAACAAGAAACCCGCAGACCGCTTCAATCCATCAAGCAGACACGTTGGAAATCCTCCGCATCATTAACCAAGAGGACTTCAAAGTGGCGGACGCCGTTCAGCAGGTGCTGCCTGATATTGAAATTGCCGTTCAATTTGCCCATCAGTCTTTGCGGCGAAACGGCAGGCTGATTTATGCGGGAGCGGGCACAAGCGGCAGGCTTGGTGTACTTGATGCGGTTGAATGCCCGCCTACATACAGCGTAAGTCCCGGCACCGTCATCGGTCTGATGGCCGGAGGGGCAGACGCCTTTTTGCAAGCGGCTGAAGGTATAGAAGACAGCGAGGAAACCGGCGCTCTCGATCTCAAAACGATCGGCCTTACCGCTGAAGACACCGTGATCGCCATCGCCGCAAGCGGGCGCACACCGTATGCGGCCGGTGCGCTGAAATACGCAAAAACAATCGGCGCCAAAACAGTCGCGCTCACATGCAATAAGCACTCATTGATCAGCACCTTTGCCGATCACAGCATTGAAGTCGTCGTCGGCCCCGAAGTGATTACAGGGTCAACACGAATGAAAGCCGCGACAGCACATAAAATGATTCTGAACATGATTTCCACGGCCGTGATGATCAAAAGCGGCAAAGTGTACGAAAATTTAATGGTGGACGTTCATGTCAGCAACGAAAAATTGAAAGAACGGGCAATCGGCATTATCCAAAGCATTACGGGCGTTCCGTACGATAAAGCAAAAGAAACCCTTGAGGCCGCAGACAGCCATGTCAAAACGGCAATTGTTATGCTGAAGACGAATTCGGACAAAACACACGCGAAAGCACTGCTCGAAGAATCGGAAGGCTTCATTGACAAAGCCATAGAACAGCATGTTTCAAGCGAAAAAAATCGCTGATCATTCTTTTGGCTCCGCATAATGTGCCTTTTACCAGCCCGCGCCGTTTTCATGATCGGCGCAGGCGCTTTCAGGATGCGTTTCAGGCACAGCTCCGCGGGAAAAATGGTACGGAAAGAGGAGGGTCTTCATGAGCAAAGAGGCATTTTATCAGTCGCTGGCCAAAGATATTCTGGACAACTGCGGCGGTTCATCGAATATTTCGGGCTTTACCCACTGTATGACACGCCTGAGAATTACGCCTTTAGATCAGAACAAAACGGATATTGAAGCGCTGAAACGTCTTGACGGGGTAATAGGCGTCGTCGAAGCCGAAACACTGCAGATCATCCTCGGCACGGGTGTCGTCAATCATGTCGCCGACGCTTTCGCAAAACTGGTGTCACCCGGAAAAAACATTGATTTAAAAGAAGCCGCCTCACGGAAAAAAGCCGATCTTAACAGAAAAAATACAACACCCATCACACTGCTTTTGAGAAAAATATCAAGCATCTTCATTCCTCTTATTCCCGCACTCATTGCATCAGGTTTAATCACCGGCATGACGAAAGCCGTCATTCAGGCCGGCTGGCTCCCGAAAGAATCTCAAATCGCACTTATTTTAACGGTTATCGGTTCAGGCTTATTCGCTTACCTCGGCGTCCTTGTCGGCATCAATGCGGCGAAGGAATTCGGCGGAACACCCGCGATGGGCGGCCTTGCAGGCATATTGATCTTAAACCCGGAGATCGCCAATATCAGTTTGTTCGGAGAGAATCTGCTCCCGGGCAGGGGAGGTTTAATCGGCGTTCTTTTCGCTGCGATTTTTATCGCTTATACCGAACGGTTTATCAGAAAGTACGTCCATCAATCCATCGACATTATCGTCACGCCTACTTTGTCTTTGCTCATCACAGGACTGGTGACATATGTCATCTTTATCCCTGCAGGCGGTTTTATTTCTGATTTGATTACATCAGGTTTATTGTCGCTGCTGAATATCGGGGGAGTGCTGTCGGGATTTGTATTAGGAGCCGCCTTCCTGCCGCTTGTCATCACCGGCCTGCATCAAGGCTTGACTCCCGTGCATTTGGAACTCATCCGATCCATCGGGGATGACCCGCTTCTGCCGATTCTCGCAATGGGAGGCGCAGGTCAAGTAGGCGCGGCCTTCGCCATCTTTATGAAAACAAAAAAAGCCTCATTGAAAAGAGCGATTGGCGGCGGACTTCCATCCGGTCTGCTCGGAATCGGGGAGCCGCTCATCTTTGGCGTCACACTCCCGCTCGGCCGGCCGTTTTTAACAGCGTGTTTAGGGGCGGGTATCGGCGGCGCCTTTCAAGCCCATTTTCAAGTTGCGACTTTTTCAATCGGTGTCTCCGGCCTTCCGCTCTCATTTCTCGTACAGCCGGCTCAAATCGTTTTATATATCATCGGTCTCTTCATCTCTTACGCGGCGGGCTTTGTCTTCACCTATGCTTTCGGGTTTAAGGATGACATGGCTGCTGAATTTGAATAAGCCGGGAGGGAACAGAATATGAAAACACTGGCAGCCGCCGTACTCACCATGGTCATCAGCCTCTCTTTTCTGCCGCAGCACAAAGCCGGAGCCCAATCCAAATTATACGACACAGCAAAGCTCAGAAAGGTTGATCAAATGATTGAAAAAGACATCGCAGCAGGATTCCCGGGAGCCGTCCTCGTTGTCGTAAAGGACGGACGGGTGATCAAAAAGAAAGCATACGGCTACAGCAAAAAATATGATGGAAACAGTCTTTTATCCCGTCCGAAAAAAATGAAAACGTCAACTATGTTTGATTTAGCTTCCAACACAAAAATGTATGCGGCGAATTTTGCATTACAGCGCCTCGTCAGCCAGGGAAAGCTGGATGTGTATCAAAAAGTCTCGGCTTACCTTCCCGATTTCAAAGACAGGAAAAGCGATCCGATCCAAGGAAAAGACCGCATACGCGTCATTGATGTGCTGCAGCATCAATCCGGTCTGCCGGCAAGCTTTTATTTTTATAAGCCGGACACCGCAGGCCCTTTTTATTCACAAGAACGGGACAAAACGATCCGTTTTCTCACCCAGATCCCGCTTGAATACAAACCGGGCACAAAACACGTATACAGCGATATCGGTTACATGCTGCTCGGCTGCATTATTGAAAACATAACTGGAAAAACCCTTGATGCCTATGCGGAACAAGAACTGTATAAACCGCTGAAACTGACGCACACACTGTTTAACCCGCTGCAAAAAGGCTTCAAAGAAAAAGCATTCGCAGCTACTGAACGTTTAGGAAACACGCGTGACGGGGTTATCCATTTTCCTCATATCAGGACGTATACGCTGCAAGGGGAGGTTCATGACGAAAAAGCATTTTACTCAATGGGAGGGGTGTCCGGCCATGCAGGACTGTTTTCAAGAGCTGATGACATGGCCGTTCTTCTTCAAGTCATGCTGAACGGCGGCAGTTACAAACATGTTTCTCTCTTCACTCAGCAAACGGCCGATCTGTTCACAACGGCGTCATCCTCTGACCCGACTTTCGCTCTCGGCTGGCGGAAAAACGGCAGCCCTGATATGGAGTGGATGTTCGGCCCTTATGCAAGCAGGCAGGCTTACGGCCATACCGGATGGACCGGTACCGTCACGATCATTGACCCCGCTTATCATCTCGGGATCGCGCTTTTGACCAACAAAAAGCATTCCCCCGTCGTCAGCCCCGGTGAAAATCCGAATGTTTTTGAAGGGGATCTTTTCCCGACCGGAAGCTACGGCAGCGTCGTAAAAGCGATTTACGAAGCCATTGAATGACAACCTATGTCTTTTGTCCAAACTATGACGGCAGGAGGGCGCCATTATGAAACTTGTCATCTCAGCTGTATTACTGTTGTTTATTGTTTTCGGCACGCATCATGCATCGACAAAACCGGATATTCCGTCACAGGCGGAACAAACGGTATCCCGCATGACATTAGATGAGAAATTAGGGCAGATGCTCATGCCAGACTTCCGCAATTGGCAAAAAAAGGGGCAGTCATCACCTGAGGCTCTTACTCAAATGAATGACGAAGTCGCAGGGCTTATTCAAAAGTACCGGTTCGGCGGCGTTATCTTATTTGCAGAAAATGTAAAAAGCACTGAACAAACGGTGCGCCTGACAGATGCCTTTCAAAAAGCAAGCCCTGACATTCCGCTATTATTAAGCATTGATCAAGAGGGCGGCATCGTCACAAGACTTGGTGAGGGCACTCATTTCCCAGGCAATATGGCACTCGGGGCCGCAAGAAAAACAGCCTACGCGTCCCAAACCGGCGCTATTATCGGGAAAGAATTGAAAGCACTCGGCATTAATACGAATTTCGCTCCAGTTCTCGATATCAATAATAATCCCGGAAATCCGGTCATCGGCGTCAGGTCATTCAGTTCAGACCGGAATCTGACAGCAGCACTCGGCCTTGCCTCAATGAAGGCTCAGCAAAAACAGGATGTCGCTTCCGCCGTCAAACATTTCCCGGGACACGGCGACACGGATGTCGACAGCCACTACGGCCTTCCGCTTGTCACCCACGGTCAAGAAAGGCTGAGGCAGATCGAACTGTATCCGTTCCGTCAGGCCATTCAGGCCGGGGCCGATATGATCATGACAGCCCATGTGCAATTTCCCGCTTTTGATGATACAACCTATAAAAGCAAGCTGGACGGTTCAGACATTCTTGTACCTGCCACACTCTCGAAAAAAGTGATGACTCATCTTCTCCGTGAGGAAATGGGGTTTAACGGCGTCATTGTGACGGATGCATTAAACATGAAAGCCATTGCCGATCATTTCGGCCAGGAAGAGGCGGTCGTCATGGCAATAAAAGCAGGAGTCGACATCGCCCTGATGCCGGCCCAAGTGACATCGCTGCAAACAGAAAACCGCTTTGCCCAAGTTCATTCCGCTTTAAAAAAGGCGGTTCAAAAAGGGGATATTCCTCTTCAGCAAATCAACAAATCGGTGGAGCGCATCATTTCCTTGAAAATAAAACGAGGGATATATCCCGCTCCGAAAGAAACAAGTCTGAAAAAGAAGATTGCAAAAGCGCATAAAACCGTCGGCAGCAAAAACCATCTGAAGGCTGAAAAACAAATCGCGGAAAGATCCGTCACCGTCTTACAAAACAAAAACAGCACGCTCCCATTCAAACCGAAAAAGAACAGCCGCGTTCTCCTTGCCGCTCCTTATGAAGATCAAACAGCGTCAATGGAACAAACCATTCGGCAGCTCATCAAGAAGAAAAAAATCCGGCCGGTAACCATCAGTAAAATGAACTTCGCCGAGCGCACTTTTCATGATGAGCACAAAAAGCTGGTATCAGACGCTGATTACGTCATTACAGGCTCATATGTCGTAAAAAATGATCCTGTCGTAAACGACGGTGTCATTGACGATTCCGTCACAGATCCCGGCAAATGGACGACCGCGTTTCCGCGGGCCGTCATGAAGGCTGCGCAGTCGAACCAAAAACCCTTTGTGCTGATGAGTCTTCGGAATCCTTACGACGCCGCGAATTTTGAAGAAGCTGATGCCCTTATCGCAGTCTACGGGTTTAAAGGATATGCAGACGGACAATTTCTCCAGCCAAACATTCCGGCAGGCATTGAAGCGATATTCGGGCAGACAAAACCGAAAGGCAGGCTGCCCGCTGCTATTCCTTCCGTCACCCATCCGGGGACGACACTGTATCCATATGGTTTCGGGATCAATCTGAAGACCGGAAAACCGCTTTAAACAGGAGGGCTGATCATGAAAACACATACGGCTGCACTTCTCGCCGGACTTGTCGTCATCAGTGCTATGACGGCAGTCTCGGCGGCTTCTGACAGTAACACACACACTGCCAAAAAACCAACCATCCAGACAGGCATTGACCGCCTGCTGAAAGATTATAAACAAGAACTGAAGGGAAAAAGAATCGGACTGATCACTAATCCGACCGGTGTGAACTCAACATTAAAAAGCAGCGTTGACGTGCTTTATGAGGCACAAGACATGCATTTGACGGCATTATTCGGACCCGAGCACGGTGTTCGCGGCGACGCTCAGGCCGGAGACAAAGTCACATCCTATATAGATGAAAAAACAGGGCTTCCCGTCTACAGCCTGTACGGAGAAACGAGAAAACCGACGCCTGACATGCTGAAAGATACCGATGTGCTGATTTTCGATATCCAGGATGTCGGAATGCGATACTACACCTACATTTATACAATGGCCTATGCCATGGAGGCGGCCAAAGAAAAAGGCATTCCTTTTTATGTCTTGGACCGGCCGAATCCGCAAGGCGGACGACATCCGGACGGCCCGGTTCTTGAGCCTGACTACGCTTCATTTGTCGGACTGTATCCAATCCCGCTGAAACACGGCATGACCATCGGCGAGCTTGCTCTCCTATTCAATAAAGAGTTTCATATTGGCGCCGATCTCACCGTCGTAAAGATGAAGCGTTGGAAGCGGACGATGACCATTGAAGATACCGGTCTGCCGTTCGTCCTCCCTTCGCCTAACATCCCGACCCCGGACAGCATATTCGCTTATTCGGCGACAGGACTAATCGAAGGCACGAACGTATCTGAAGGAAGGGGCACGACAAAGCCGTTTGAACTTATCGGCGCACCTTATATGAAAAGCACCGAGCTCGAAGAACGCCTTAACAGTCTCAAGCTTCCGGGCGTCACCTTCAGAGCCGCTTCATTTATCCCCAGCTTCTCCAAGCACCAGGGCAAGCTATGCCACGGCGTACAAGTCTACGTAACGAACAGAAACACCTTTGAAGCGGCAAAAACAGGGCTCTCCATTCTGAAAACCATGCATGACTTATATCCGAATGACTTCTCATTTCTGCCGACAGGAGCTTTTGACAAGCTGATCGGCAACGGCTGGGTACGCAAAAAAATAGAACAAGGCGCTTCCATTCAAGACATCACCAGCACTTATCAACGCCGGCTTGACCAATTCAAACTTGTAAGAAAGCAATACCTCATATACTGACAACGTTCGTGTTACACGTGTAACATTTTGACGCATTTCACATTTCCGCTTTTTATAGGAAAACATTCATTTATTTGGTACAATTCAAATGATAACAGTTATCATTTAAATGAATGTTTCCTAAAAGGTGGTTTCTCATGAAAAACACATTATTCTTTCACCCAATTGATATCATCTCCGTAAAAAAAACAGCAGACCTTTTGTCAGAGCATCAGCTCACTGATTCCCCGGTACTGATCTTTCATGTGACAGGCGAGGGACAAATTGATATCGGAACAGACAGCTTCCCGCTGCAGAAGGAAACGCTCTACATCTGTCCTTGTGATGAGACATTCAATATTGACCCTGCACCGTCAGACGGCATCCATTTGTATATCGTCAGACTCCGTATTTTCTCATATTCATCAGATGATAAAGCGATGCTTCCGGATAACGGAGGAGACATCTTCCGCGGACTTCAGCAAATGAATTTGCAAACGGTTGAACACCTGACAAGCCGGCTTCAGTCACTTTCCGAAAACGCGCGATCGGCGGATGAATTGCAGAAAATGAAGTCAACAGCCGACTTTCAGCAGCTGATGTACGACCTTTATGCCGCAAAAGTGTGCCATCAAAACAATACGAAAGCGGCGATCGAACAGACAAAACAATTCATACATGCCCAATCCGACACAAAAATCACACTCACCCAGCTTGCTCAAATGGCGGGAATCAGTCCTAAGCATTACAGTGAAACCTTTAAAAAACTATATGGACAAAGCGTAACAGAATATATCACAGACATCCGCATAACCAATGCGAAAAAACTGATGGCCAAGGCCAGCTGCAAACTGCGGGAAATCGCTCATCAAATCGGCTACCAAGACGAATTTTATTTCAGCCGCATCTTTAAAAAACGTACGGGCAGCTCACCTACAAGCTATATGAAAAAAAGGCGCACAAAAATGGCCGCGTACGGGAAAGAAATGATGGGACATTTGATTCCTCTGCATCACGTGCCTTACGCTGCAACGCTTCATCCGAAATGGACGGCCTATTACTATAAACAATTCTCTTCAGACATTCCCGTGCACCTCAGCGCTTACCGCTATAACGCAAATTGGGAAGAGAACCTGCATACGCTGTCTCAAGCTGCGCCGGACATCATTTTCAGTCTGGATTCTGTCAGTGAAGAAGAAAAACAGCGTCTGAATGACATCACCGAAGTTTTCTACATTCCGACTCAAGACAATTGGAAAGACCAGTTTCTTTACGCAGCTGCATACTTGAATGAAGAACAGGAAGCCCGGCACTGGCTTGAAGCCTATCAAAATCTCGCACACTCAGCAAAAGACGCTCTTGAACACGTGCGGCATCAGCGTTTCTTATTTGTCCGTGTATATAAAGAAAATATGTATATCGCCCATAACAACAGCATTGAGGATGTTTTCTTCGGTGATCTGGGCTTTGCCTCCGCAAAACCGGAATCTTTTGCTCCCGACGAAAAGATTTCATTGGAAATGCTGGCGGATTGCCAGGCTGACTGCATCATGCTTTTCACTTGCAAAGAACCAGAAACGCTTCGCTATTTTCAGCGCATCCAGCAGTCTGAAATATGGCAGAACCTTAGAGCCGTCAGCAATAAACGAGTGTTTCCCGTTTCATCTGACCCGTGGATTGAATATTCTCCAAGCGGGCATCAGCGGATGATTGAACAAAGCATTTCCTTTTTTTCCGAAGATCGTCCATGGTAATACCGGAAATTGTCCATGGTCTTATCTTTGTTCATTCTCTATAATTCCAATTGATAATAGTTATCAATTGAACAGGAGGAACAATAGATGAAGAAATTGGCATTCGCTTTCATGATTTTGCTTTTGGCTTTCACGGCCGCGGCTTGCGGAAGCTCAGAAACATCTGATACAGCAAGTAAAGGTAAGGACGCTTCTTCAAATAAAAAGAAAATCGAATATCTCGGAAAAACATATGAAGTCAAAGCGCCGACTGACAAAATCGCCATTACGGGCAGCGTAGAATCAATGGAAGACGCCAAATTGCTCGACGTCCATCCGGCAGGAGCGATATCATTCTCCGGCAAATTCCCGGAACTGTTTAAAGATATTACAGATAAATCCGTATCAACAGGTGAAAAAATGCAGCCGAATATGGAGAAAATTCTTGAACTGCAGCCGGACGTCATTCTGGCATCAACCAAGTTCCCTGAAAAAACGATAAAAAAATTGAGCGGCACGGCTGAGACCATTCCTGTCTCTCATATCTCATCAAACTGGAAAGAGAACATGATGCTGCTTGCCCAGCTTACAGGCAAAGAGGAAAAAGCAAAAAAAATCATTGCTGATTACGATCAGGACCTGAAAAAGACGAAAACAAAGATGAACAGCAAAGCAAAACAGGCAAACGCACTGGTCATCAGAATCAGACAAGGCAATATTTACATTTACCCTGAACAAGTTTATTTCAACTCTACGCTTTACGGTGATTTAGGCCTGAAGGCGCCGGACGAAGTGAAAGCGGCGAAAGCGCAGGAGCTGATTTCTCTTGAAAAATTAAGCGAAATGAACCCCGACCATATATTCGTACAATTTTCTGATGATGAAAACGCAGATAAGCCGGACGCTTTGAAGGACTTAGAGAAAAATCCGATTTGGAAGAGCCTGACGGCAGTCAAAAAAGACCATGTATACGTCAATACGATCGATCCATTAGCCCAAGGCGGTACCGCTTGGAGTAAAATCCGCTTCTTACAGGTTGCGGCTGACAAATTGACTCAAGACTAATAAAGAGTAGGTTTTTCACATGTATGCAAAACGGCGGACACACATTATTATCATCGCTTCACCGATTGCCATTGTTCTGTCACTGCTGCTTTCCGTTTTATACGGTGCAAAGCAGCTTGACTTCCATACCGTGTTCTCCGCATTGCTGCACTTTAATCCGGAGAATACCGACCATCAGATCATATGGCATTCAAGAATCCCGAGGGCGGTTGGCGCGATGTTTATCGGCGCCGCCCTTGCTGTTTCCGGGGCGCTCATGCAGGGAATCACACGGAACTATCTGGCCTCGCCTTCGATCATGGGTGTGTCGGACGGCTCCGCTTTTATCATTACTCTTTGCATGGTATTGCTCCCTCAATCAACATCCATTGAAATGATCATATACTCGTTTATCGGTTCCGCATTCGGCGCTGCCCTTGTTTTCGGGCTGGCCTCCATTCTTCCCGGCGGATTTACCCCGGTGCAGCTTGCCATTATCGGAACGGTGACCAGTATGCTTCTCAGCAGTCTGTCGGCTGCGCTTTCGATTTATTTTCAAATCTCGCAGGATCTCAGTTTTTGGTACAGTGCGAGACTGCATCAAATGAACCCTGATTTTTTGAAACTGGCCGTCCCGTTTTTTGCACTCGGAATCATCACAGCCATGATTCTCAGCAAAAAGGTCACAGCCGTATCATTAGGAGACGACATTTCAAAAAGTCTGGGACAGCAGAAAAGAACCATCAAACTCATGGCAATGGCGGCCGTTGTCATATTGACCGGAAGCTCGGTGGCGCTCGCCGGAAAAATTGCCTTTGTCGGTTTGGTCGTTCCGCACATCACCCGTTTTCTCGTCGGATCGGACTACAGCCGGCTGATTCCCTGCGCGTGCATCATCGGCGGCGTCTTCCTGACCCTTTGCGACCTTGCCAGCCGATTGATTAATTATCCGTTTGAGACGCCTATTGAAGTTGTCACTTCTATCATCGGTGTTCCTTTCTTTCTTTATTTGATTAAAAGAAAAGGAGGGGATCAGCGTGGTGCGTAAAATGGCCGGAATCTATATCATTCTGATTGCTCTCATCCTGCTCGTAAGTTATTTCAGCATGACCAGCGGGCCTTTTTCAGCAAAACCGGGTGAACTGCTCAGTGCGCTTTTCCGCATCCATCCGAATCCTCAATATGACATTTTGCTGTTTCAGCTAAGGCTGCCGCGTATTGTCATGGCGGCTGCCGTCGGACTCGGATTGGGGATAGCCGGAGCCGTTATTCAGGCCGTTACCAAGAACGGGCTTGCCGATCCCGGCATTCTGGGCATCAATGCCGGAGCCGGTGCGGGAATCGTCACGTTTATGCTTCTGTTTCAGGGTCAATCTGAAGCGACGGCGCTTGCCTCCGCAATGGGCATGCCTGTCTTTGGGCTCATCGGCGGATTAATGGCTGCCGTGCTGATTTATATTTTCGCCTGGCACCGGGGGCATTTAGAATCCGGAAGAATTATTCTTGTGGGAATCGCCATGAATTCCGGATTCAGCGCGCTGTCTTTATTTCTTTCATTAAAAATGGACCCGCAGGATTATGAGATGGCGATGGTCTGGAAGAACGGCAGCATCTGGTCGGCAAACTGGATGACCATTACCGCAATACTGCCGTGGCTGATCGTGTTCATTCCTCTGCTGATGGCGAAAACGTCATTGCTGGATACCATTCGTTTCGATGAGGACACGGTGAAAAGCCTCGGAGTCTCAACCAATAAAGAAAAAACCATTTTACTCGTTGCCTGCATCGCTTTGATCAGCGCATGTGTAACCGCAGCGGGCAGCATGGCATTTGTCGGACTGATCGCGCCTCATATTTCCCGCAGGCTTGCCAGCATTGAACACAGATATTCATTACCTGTCAGCGGACTGGTCGGCATGCTGCTCGTCATCTCCGCCGATTTTGCGGGCAAATTATTCTTTCAGCCTTCAGAGGTGCCGGCGGGCATTATTCTTGCGATTCTCGGCGTTCCTTATTTCTTTTTTCTTCTGTTTAAGCAAAAAAAGGGGTTGGATGCTTGAGAGGCACACTTACAAAACACCGGATAAACGGAAAGGAATGCACGGTATACCTTCCTCCATCCGCTCCGGTTCAAACGAGGGCTTTACCCTGTGTCTACGTGCTTGATGGGGGCGATTTGTTTTTAGAGCAGATGGATAAGCTTGAACTCCAATTCGCAAACGGAAAACTCCCTGAATTGATTCTCGCCGGCATCAAACCGGATACCAGGCTCGATGAGTACACGCCATGGCCTGTGCCTTCTCTGAGTCCTGCGTTTCCTGATTTCGGCGGCAAAGGGAGCCTCTTTCTTGAGGAGCTGACAAATGTCATCATCCCAACGATTGAAAGTATGAATCCCATGTCTGCCCATCCGGATACAAGAGGACTGATCGGCGCATCATTAGGAGGACTGTTCTCGATATATGCGATGTTACTGAAGCCTGAAACATTCGGCAGAATCGGCTGTATTTCCGGGTCCTTTTGGTATGAAAAATCGGCTGACTTTGTCCGCTCCGCGTCTTTGCAGCCGGCACGGCAGCGTATCTACATGTCTGTCGGAAGCCGTGAAGCAGAGCAAAAATGTAACATCCAAAACACCATGATCCGACAAAATAAAGACGTGTACAAAAGCCTGAGGCAAAAAGGCTTTTCTCAAGCTCAGCTCTCATTCACGATCGAAGAGGGCGCCGTGCACCATCAAGAAGCGTTCAAAAGACAATTCAATTCAGCTCTAAGCTGGCTATACGGAAAAAACCGCTCACGTGGCTGAGCGGTTTTTTTCATACTTCATCACGACCGGTTTAAGTTCAAAACGTCTCAGCAAATAGCCGAACAAAGCGGCAAGGATTTGCTGAAAAAGCATCCCGATGACGACCGGAACCGCCACTTGGGACGGAAAAAAAGAAACGGCAAGAACAGCTCCCGCACTGATATTACGCATGCCTCCCGTATAAATCAGAGACACAATTTCATCCCGGCTCCGCTTCATCAGCCTTCCGATCAGCCAAGCCACGGCATAACCCGTCATGGCAATAAAAAATACCATAGCCGCGATGCCCGCAAACTTGATATCCACGTGCGTGACATACGGCGCGATTTCCGAACTGTTAATGGCGATGACAATCATCAGACAGATTTTTGAAAATGGAGACAGTGACCGGCTTATCGCCTGAGTCCTTACCGGCGGAGAGAACTGGTTGACCATCATCCCTGCGATAGACGGGATCACCACCATTTCCGCCAGCCCTTTCATCATTCCCCATACATCCATCTGAACATTCGCCCCGGCCAGGACAGAAAGGCTTAACGGTACGATAAAAGGAGACAGCACGGTATCAACAAGGATAATAGACAGCGTCAATCCGACATTTCCCTTATACATCGCAGCCCAAATCAAACTCGTAATTCCGGTCGGGATTACCACACCCATAATCAGCCCCGTCACGGTTAAAGGGTCACCGCTGAATATCAGATGGCCGCTTCCCCATGCAAAAACAGGCATGAAAATATGCAGAACAAACAATGCCATAATCATCGGGAGCGGCTGCTCAATACTGCGCTTCAGCGATTGAAAATTGGCACTCAGACTGCCCGTAAATGTAATAAATGCAAAAACCCACGGCACAGCGCCGGCCATCCAGCTGATATGCTGAGATAACAGCACACCCGCCGCTACACTTGACGGAGTCAACAGCGGCATGATTCTCCCCAACACTTGGTTCAACTTCTGAAGCCACATCATATGCAAGTCCCCTATATACGGTTTTCAAGTCTCATTCATTATAACAATGCACACCGGCGAATTTAACCGAAAAAAAGCCCGGATATATTCATCCGGACTTCACAAATTCTATGCCATTTGTTTCATTAAATCTCGGCTTTTCTGATTTAATCCCTTTAATTCAGCTTCAATCCCGTATTCTTTACATTTGCCGACAATTTTCTCAAGAGCCGCCGCTCCAGAATCATCCCAGACATGGGCATCGGTCAAATCAATGACAATCCGCTTCACACCTTCATCATAAACGATCGCATTCATCAGCTCAGACACGGAAGCAAAAAAGATCTGTCCCGTTACCTTATATGTTCTGACATCATTCTGTTCGGAATGTGACACAATCTTCAACTTAGAAATTTTAGCCGTGAAAAAGATCGCGCTTAGCAGCACACCCGCGAAAACACCCTTTGATAAATCATTTGTCAAAACGACCGTCACGACGGTAATAACCATAACGATCGAATCAGTAAGGGGCGCTTTCCGCAAACCTTTAATCGACGACCAGTCAAACGTGCCGATGGACACCATAACCATCACCGCCACCAGCGCAGCCATCGGAATTTTCACGACGATGCCGCTTAATACGGCAATTAAAAACATTAAAAACGCTCCGGCCGTAAAAGCCGATAACCGGCCGCGACCTCCGGCTTTCGTATTAATGACAGACTGGCCGATCATGGCGCATCCGGCCATGCCTCCGAAAAAGCCGTTCACAATATTGGCGATGCCTTGTCCGCGGCTTTCTTTGTTCTTATCACTATCCGTATCCGTCATTTCATCAATGATCTGGGCCGTCAGCAATGACTCAAGCAATCCGACGAATGCAAGCGCCAGTGAATACGGGAAAATAATCCGCAATGTCTCAAACGTCCACGGAACATCCGGTATCAAAAAATGCGGAAGTGAACTTGTAATCCCGCCCATATCACCGACCGTGCGGACATCCGCATGGAAGACCACCGCAATGATCGTCATGACAATAATCGCCACCAGCGGAGACGGCACGGCAGTCGTAACCTTCGGCAAAAGATATATGATAGCCAGTGATCCGGCAAGCATGGCATACATGACCCATGAAGCCCCTTTGAACTGCGGGAGCTGCGCAGAAAAAATCAAGATCGCCAAGGCGTTCACAAATCCGATCATGACCGAACGCGGAATAAATTTCATCAATCTCGCTATCTTAATGACACCAAGAATAAATTGAATAATACCTGTCAAAATGGTTGCCGCAAACAAATACTGCAGTCCGTAATCGGCCACCAATGTCACCATGACAACCGCCATTGAACCAGTAGCGGCTGAAATCATTCCCGGTCTGCCGCCGAATATAGAAATAATAATCGCGATACAAAATGATGCATAAAGGCCGACCATCGGATCGACACCTGCAATAATTGAAAACCCGATCGCCTCAGGGATCAGAGCAAGAGCAACAAGGATACCCGCCAGAATGTCTTTCCGGACATTCCCGAACCACTGCTGCTGTAACGTATAATCTTTCAAATGATAACGACTCCTTTTTACTATAAAAATCCGCACCCTATCAGTTGGAAACATTGATTTTCATCTGGGGAATATGAGGCAAGCTTACGGGGAAAAAGGGGACACGCTCAGAGTATAATGTCGTTGAGGAAAGGAATGGTTAACAAAGAGTATCATATTAAACTTTAAAGAAATGTGCAAGACCGTATAAATAAGAAAAGAAAACGGCTCTCACTGGAGCCGCTTCCGCTTTTATAAAAGTTCCGGATCAGACACAAGAATGGTTTTGATTGCACTGATATCCTTTCTTTCTTTTGTCACCGGGTCGATGCCCATAAGATGATCAATGGCTTCTTCATAATTCTTCAGTTCTGTCTTCTCAGTAATGAAATCATAGAGCTGGGGGAGATCGGATGCGCATGCTAACGCGGCCTCCATAATCTGCCGGGCTTCACCTGTGCCCACAATCGTCACGCCGTTTGACAGCAGCTGGTACGGCCTGACCGTCATCTCATACGTATCATCAAAGCCCATCGGCACAATTCTGCCTCCCTTTTCAATAAAAGGATAAGCCCAATCAAGCTGGTTGCCGATCGCGTCAAATATCACATCAAATTTTCTTCCTTGATTAATCCGTTTCACTTCATCTACAGTTAATGCTTCAGGATGGTAGACATAGTCCGATATCCGGCTTGCCGCCTCGCTCCGGAAACTGCCTATTTCAGTCGCAACCGTCAATCGCGCCAGTTTTTTTACCATCATTTGCACAAGCAGTCCGATCGGTCCGGATCCCAATACCAAAACCGAGTCCTCCGGCTGAATCGAAGCCTTATCCACAACATTCAGCACACAGGAGAGAGGTTCAACCAATGTGGCCCGCTCCCATTCCATTGAATCCGGAATTTTGTACATGAACCTGTCTTCCCCCACGTAATATTCCGCAAACGTCCCGTGCGCCCCGATTCCGAGCTGCCACTCCTCGAAGGTTTCGCAATAACACGTCAGCCCTCTCCGGCAATAATGGCATTTCCCGCAAAACTGCGTAGGATCTATCACGACGCGGTCTCCGACTTTTACATTTGTCACGTCCGGCCCGACTTCCGTGACCGCTCCCACGGATTCATGCCCCATAATCATATGATGGGTCGCATTCATTTTTCCCTTCAGCACATTTAAGTCCGTGCCGCAGATTCCGGTGCCGAAAATTTTCACCTTCACATCATTGGATTTTCGAATTTGAGGCTCGTCCACCTCTTGATATTCAAGCTTATCATTAGGAGTCCAGACCAACGCTTTCATATCTCTCTTCCTTTCTGCCCCAGCGGATTTGGTCTAATAATGTTTGATGAAGCTCCTTCGTTGATGCTGCAATACACGATTGCTGATTCTGATAACTTAAATCTGTCAGAAGCGTTTCGTCCAAAGACCGGCCGTACGCATCTGTAATGACGACTCCCGCTTTCTTCGCCAAAAAGACGCTTGCGGCAATGTCATAAGGAAATAAGTGCAGCACCAGTCCGTTCCCGACCTGCTGAAAATCTGAAAGCAGTTTCGGATCATCTTTCAGCAGACGATTACCGATATCCACATAAGCATCCATCTGCCCCGTAATAATTCGTGAAATCGAATAAGAAGCGCTGTTGAAAACAAAGACTCCTCCGTTATTGGCCGACCGGTCAATCAGATGACCGTATGCGTCCGTCATCAGCTGCGCCGGATGCCCGTTAAACTCAAGGCTCCAAAACATATTCTTAATATCCTGCACTCCGCTCAAATTCGGCAATTCTCCCTGATACCCCTCAAACTGAATGGCATCACTGTAAATATCACCGTACATATAAGCACCCGATTTCAATTCAAGCAAAAAAGCAAATTCGATATCCTTAATCTTTGCGTTTGGCTTATATGAAGCAAGCGCAATCGAAATACATGACATTTCAAGCCCCGCGGCGGCCGGACGCGTTCCGTCTATCGGATCTACAATTAAAATATATTGCGGATCTTCTCCAATCAGCTTCAGCCCGCCATCCTCCGTGTAAAAGGCAACCGGATGGCCCTTTTCTTGAATATAATCCAGCACCGCCTCCTCAGCAGCGGCGTCTATATTAAATTGCGCGTCGCCTCCAGGTGAATATCCGTTAACAAGCCGGTTTTTCAGTGTGCCTTTTTGATTTTTCACCTTTTGATAAACAAATTGTCCAAGCTCAATGATATAGTTTCTCACTTGATTTCCTCCAATAGCTTGCGAAGTCTGTAGCAGAGCACCTCAGCTTCACTAAGTGTAATGGTTAAAGGCGGACGGATTTTAAATACATTTCCGAATCCGTAACGGGATGTCCGGAGAATCAGCCCGTAATCCATCGCCCGTTTGGCAATATAATTGGTCAATTCCACATCCGGTTCATTGTTCTCTTTGACAATTTCCACACCGATCATCAGACCGACGCCTCTTACTTCAGAAATAAAAGCAAAATCCTCTTTCATCGTTTCTAAGCAATCCATAATATAATGACCGACAGTCGTTACGTTCTCCAAAAATCCCGGACGTTGCATGATATCTATGGTTTTACAAGCGGCAGCGGCGGCCATCACATTTGACCCGTACGTGAAGGAATGCGTATACCCCGGAAGCCCGGTGTACTTGTCCTCCGTCAGAGTGGCGGCGACTTGGAAGCCTGTGCCTCCCAGCCCTTTTGCTACCGTCATCATATTAGGTTTCACATCGAAATGGTCTGCGGCAAACATTTTGCCCGTCCGTCCGAACCCGGTCTGAATTTCATCAAAGATCAGGGCGATTTCATGTTCATCACAAAGCTTTCTCAGCTGTTTAAAATACTCTTTAGGCGGGACGACGTTTCCGCCATTTCCGGATATCGGCTCAATAATCATGGCGGCAATTTTTCCATTGCTTGCATACTCAATAAAATCGTTAATTCTTTCTACGCACAGCATACCGCACGAATCCGGTTTCTGATTATAAAAACAGCGGCTGCAATAGGGATCTGGAACTTGTAAGCCAAAAGAAATTTGCGGCGGGAAAGGTTCTTTTCTGAATGAGTTGCCGGACAAAGCGGAAGTCATATACGTTTGTCCGAGGTGGCTTCGAAATAAGGAGATGACATCGGTTTTTCCGGAGTAATACTGAGCCATTTTAATAGCTCCTTCATTTGCACCGGAACCGCTGCTGACTTTAGGGTGTACTTTTGTGAGATTATCGGGGGCGATTTCTACTAGTTTTTCTGCTAGTTTATTTACGGCATCTGTTTGAAAGGACGATGTCACATGGATCAGCTTGTCGGCTTGATCTTTAACCGTATCAATGACCTCTTTGTTACCGTATCCTAAATTCAAGTTAAATGTGGCAGAGGCGCAATCAATATACTCATTTCCCTCTTGGTCGTACAGGTAAATCCCTTCTCCGCGCTCCATGACTACATCGTCAACACTGTAATACAAGCTGTCTGGATTCGTGATTTCCTTCGTTCCCACAAATACCACCCCTATGAAATTATTAGAAATTCGCTTTTTATCGTATTAATTATTGAAAATAATGTCAACGATCTTTCTTGTAAAAAATGTTAACAATTTGTTAACGTTACCATAAGGGATGTACGTGAAAAGGTTATGTGATATAGTAACAATACTTGGATTTTTTGTAAAATCAACATGTCGTGCAAGTAGAGAGAAAAATTATTTTACCAATAAGGAGATAAAATGATGAAAACTCGTCTGCTGTGGATAAGCTGTTTCTCTTATGGATCGATTGCTTTTACACTTGTCATTCTTGGAGCCGTACTGCCTGAGTTACTCACACATTATTCACAAAGCTACAGTAATGGCGGAGTATTAGTATTTTCTCAGTTCATGGGCTTCCTCATAGGTGTCATCGGAATGCCTTACATGGTGAAAAAACTCGGACGCAAAAACGCCGTTATCCTTGGCCTGGCGCTCATCAGCTGTGAAATTTTCATCACCTTCCTGCCGCCCTGGCCGCTGCTCTTTCTTCTCGTCAGCCTCGCAGGACTTGGCGCGGGATTGGTTGAATCCTGTGTAGGCACAATCATCCTCACAGCTATAAAAGAAAGACAAGCCGTGGCCATGAGCAAGATGGAAGTGGCTTACGGATTAGGGGCGCTGTTCATGCCTCTGCTCTCAGGCTTTCTTATCAACAGCCACATGTGGACAATTGCTTTCTTAGTATTAGGGTTATCCAGTTTTGCACTTTTAATCGCATGGAAGCAAATGAGTTTCGGCAGTATTGATGAGCTTCTCATACGCAAAGAGGTCTCTTCTGATGATACTAAAAAGAAAAGCTCCGGGTATCGGTCACACGGAGTGCTGTTTATCGCGCTGGCGGCTGCTTATTTCTTCTTTTACGGCGGCAGTGAAGTTTCAATCGTGCATTTTATCCCCTCCATTTTCGCTGAAAAATGGGATATCCCCAGCTCTTTAGCAACGATAACAGTAACAGTGTATTGGACCGGGATGATTATCGGCAGGTTATTAACAGGCCCGGTATCTGAAAAGCTGACCTATCACCGTTATCTCCGGATCATAAGTATTGGCGGTCTGGCTGCACTTGCTGTACTAGCTTTAAGTAAAGACGTATGGTTTGGTTTTGCCCTTTGTTTCTTCTTAGGATTGTTCATGGCCGGCATGTTTGCAATTGCCCTGATCATCACCAATCATTTTTATCCCGGAAAGACAGAAACGACCACCAGTATTCTGCTCGCTTCAAATGGATTAGGAGGTTCACTCCTTCCGATCGCCGTCGGCTGGAGCTTAGATGAATATCCCGCCCAAACCGCGTTCTGGCTGTTTACTGCACTGATGCTTCTTATGCTGCTGATTGTGTTCAGTTTAAGAATACTCGAGACAATAAAATCAAACAGTCTTCAAAATCACACCAGTAAAACAAAATCAATATAAACAAAAAAGCTAATGCCTTGGAAAGGCATTAGCTTTATATATATACATCTTTCATATAAAAAACCCAGTTCATGATGAACTGGGTCAAGATCGCTTGGCGGCGTCCTACTCTCACAGGGGGAAACCCCCGACTACCATCGGCGCTGAAGAGCTTAACTTCCGTGTTCGGCATGGGAACGGGTGTGACCTCTTCGCTATCGCCACCAAACCATTGAGAGTGTTCTCTCAAAACTAGATAACAGTAAGCATACATTCAAAAATGGTTAAGCCCTCGATCGATTAGTATCTGTCAGCTCCATGTGTCGCCACACTTCCACCTCAGACCTATCAACCTGATCATCTTTCAGGGATCTTACTTCCTTGCGGAATGGGAAATCTCATCTTGAGGGGGGCTTCATGCTTAGATGCTTTCAGCACTTATCCCGTCCGCACATAGCTACCCAGCGATGCCCTTGGCAGAACAACTGGTACACCAGCGGTGCGTCCATCCCGGTCCTCTCGTACTAAGGACAGCTCCTCTCAAATTTCCTGCGCCCGCGACGGATAGGGACCGAACTGTCTCACGACGTTCTGAACCCAGCTCGCGTACCGCTTTAATGGGCGAACAGCCCAACCCTTGGGACCGACTACAGCCCCAGGATGCGATGAGCCGACATCGAGGTGCCAAACCTCCCCGTCGATGTGGACTCTTGGGGGAGATAAGCCTGTTATCCCCGGGGTAGCTTTTATCCGTTGAGCGATGGCCCTTCCATGCGGAACCACCGGATCACTAAGCCCGACTTTCGTCCCTGCTCGACTTGTAGGTCTCGCAGTCAAGCTCCCTTGTGCCTTTACACTCTACGAATGATTTCCAACCATTCTGAGGGAACCTTTGGGCGCCTCCGTTACCTTTTAGGAGGCGACCGCCCCAGTCAAACTGCCCACCTGACACTGTCTCCCCGCCCGATAAGGGCGGCGGGTTAGAAGGTCAATACAGCCAGGGTAGTATCCCACCGATGCCTCCACCGAAGCTGGCGCTCCGGTTTCCAAGGCTCCTACCTATCCTGTACAAGCTGTACCAACATTCAATATCAGGCTGCAGTAAAGCTCCACGGGGTCTTTCCGTCCTGTCGCGGGTAACCTGCATCTTCACAGGTACTATAATTTCACCGAGTCTCTCGTTGAGACAGTGCCCAGATCGTTGCGCCTTTCGTGCGGGTCGGAACTTACCCGACAAGGAATTTCGCTACCTTAGGACCGTTATAGTTACGGCCGCCGTTTACTGGGGCTTCAATTCGCACCTTCGCTTACGCTAAGCGCTCCTCTTAACCTTCCAGCACCGGGCAGGCGTCAGCCCCTATACTTCGCCTTACGGCTTCGCAGAGACCTGTGTTTTTGCTAAACAGTCGCCTGGGCCTATTCACTGCGGCTCTCTCGGGCTTGCACCCTAACAGAGCACCCCTTCTCCCGAAGTTACGGGGTCATTTTGCCGAGTTCCTTAACGAGAGTTCTCTCGATCACCTTAGGATTCTCTCCTCGCCTACCTGTGTCGGTTTGCGGTACGGGCACCTCTCACCTCGCTAGAGGCTTTTCTTGGCAGTGTGGAATCAGGAACTTCGCTACTATAATTCGCTCGCCATCACAGCTCAGCCTTCACGGGAAACGGATTTGCCTATTTCCCAGCCTAACTGCTTGGACGCGGATATCCAATACCGCGCTTACCCTATCCTCCTGCGTCCCCCCATTGCTCAAATGGTGAGGAGGTGGTACAGGAATATCAACCTGTTATCCATCGCCTACGCCTTTCGGCCTCGGCTTAGGTCCCGACTAACCCTGAGCGGACGAGCCTTCCTCAGGAAACCTTAGGCATTCGGTGGAGGGGATTCTCACCCCTCTTTCGCTACTCATACCGGCATTCTCACTTCTAAGCGCTCCACAAGTCCTTCCGGTCTTGCTTCACAGCCCTTAGAACGCTCTCCTACCACTGTTCGAAGAACAGTCCGCAGCTTCGGTGATACGTTTAGCCCCGGTACATTTTCGGCGCAGAGTCACTCGACCAGTGAGCTATTACGCACTCTTTAAATGGTGGCTGCTTCTAAGCCAACATCCTGGTTGTCTAAGCAACTCCACATCCTTTTCCACTTAACGTATACTTTGGGACCTTAGCTGGCGGTCTGGGCTGTTTCCCTTTCGACTACGGATCTTATCACTCGCAGTCTGACTCCCAAGGATAAGTCATCGGCATTCGGAGTTTGACTGAATTCGGTAACCCGGTAGGGGCCCCTAGTCCAATCAGTGCTCTACCTCCGAGACTCTTACCTTGAGGCTAGCCCTAAAGCTATTTCGGAGAGAACCAGCTATCTCCAGGTTCGATTGGCATTTCACCCCTACCCACACCTCATCCCCGCACTTTTCAACGTGCGTGGGTTCGGGCCTCCATTCAGTGTTACCTGAACTTCACCCTGGACATGGGTAGATCACCTGGTTTCGGGTCTACGACCACGTACTCATGCGCCCTATTCAGACTCGCTTTCGCTGCGGCTCCGCATCTTCTGCTTAACCTTGCACGGGATCGTAACTCGCCGGTTCATTCTACAAAAGGCACGCCATCACCCGTTAACGGGCTCTGACTACTTGTAGGCACACGGTTTCAGGATCTCTTTCACTCCCCTTCCGGGGTGCTTTTCACCTTTCCCTCACGGTACTGGTTCACTATCGGTCACTAGGGAGTATTTAGCCTTGGGAGATGGTCCTCCCGGATTCCGACGGAATTTCACGTGTTCCGCCGTACTCAGGATCCACTCTGGAGAGAACGAAGTTTTGACTACAGGGCTGTTACCTCCTATGGCGGGCCTTTCCAGACCTCTTCATCTACCTCGTTCCTTTGTAACTCCGTACAGAGTGTCCTACAACCCCAAGAGGCAAGCCTCTTGGTTTGGGCTGATCCCGTTTCGCTCGCCGCTACTCAGGGAATCGCATTTGCTTTCTCTTCCTCCGGGTACTTAGATGTTTCAGTTCCCCGGGTCTGCCTTCTCATATCCTATGTATTCAGATATGGATACCACTCCATTACGAGTGGTGGGTTTCCCCATTCGGAAATCTCCGGATCAAAGCTTGCTTACAGCTCCCCGAAGCATATCGGTGTTCGTCCCGTCCTTCATCGGCTCCTAGTGCCAAGGCATCCACCGTGCGCCCTTTCTAACTTAACCGTTAAAAAGAATCACTACGTGATTTCTTGCATTACAATTGAATGTGAATTACTTCTGTTATCTAGTTTTCAAAGAACATTATCTCGAAGAATCGAATGATCCTTCAAAACTAAACAAGACAGGGAACGTTCTGTTTATAAGACCCAAGGTCTTATATTCCGTTAAAATCCTTAGAAAGGAGGTGATCCAGCCGCACCTTCCGATACGGCTACCTTGTTACGACTTCACCCCAATCATCTGTCCCACCTTCGGCGGCTGGCTCCATAAAGGTTACCTCACCGACTTCGGGTGTTACAAACTCTCGTGGTGTGACGGGCGGTGTGTACAAGGCCCGGGAACGTATTCACCGCGGCATGCTGATCCGCGATTACTAGCGATTCCAGCTTCACGCAGTCGAGTTGCAGACTGCGATCCGAACTGAGAACAGATTTGTGGGATTGGCTTAACCTCGCGGTTTCGCTGCCCTTTGTTCTGCCCATTGTAGCACGTGTGTAGCCCAGGTCATAAGGGGCATGATGATTTGACGTCATCCCCACCTTCCTCCGGTTTGTCACCGGCAGTCACCTTAGAGTGCCCAACTGAATGCTGGCAACTAAGATCAAGGGTTGCGCTCGTTGCGGGACTTAACCCAACATCTCACGACACGAGCTGACGACAACCATGCACCACCTGTCACTCTGCCCCCGAAGGGGACGTCCTATCTCTAGGATTGTCAGAGGATGTCAAGACCTGGTAAGGTTCTTCGCGTTGCTTCGAATTAAACCACATGCTCCACCGCTTGTGCGGGCCCCCGTCAATTCCTTTGAGTTTCAGTCTTGCGACCGTACTCCCCAGGCGGAGTGCTTAATGCGTTAGCTGCAGCACTAAGGGGCGGAAACCCCCTAACACTTAGCACTCATCGTTTACGGCGTGGACTACCAGGGTATCTAATCCTGTTCGCTCCCCACGCTTTCGCTCCTCAGCGTCAGTTACAGACCAGAGAGTCGCCTTCGCCACTGGTGTTCCTCCACATCTCTACGCATTTCACCGCTACACGTGGAATTCCACTCTCCTCTTCTGCACTCAAGTTCCCCAGTTTCCAATGACCCTCCCCGGTTGAGCCGGGGGCTTTCACATCAGACTTAAGAAACCGCCTGCGAGCCCTTTACGCCCAATAATTCCGGACAACGCTTGCCACCTACGTATTACCGCGGCTGCTGGCACGTAGTTAGCCGTGGCTTTCTGGTTAGGTACCGTCAAGGTGCCGCCCTATTTGAACGGCACTTGTTCTTCCCTAACAACAGAGCTTTACGATCCGAAAACCTTCATCACTCACGCGGCGTTGCTCCG
>NZ_CP151679.1:3080000-3140000 GCF_038406745.1 Bacillus sp. YBsi01 | reverse complement strand
GTTACCTCACCGACTTCGGGTGTTACAAACTCTCGTGGTGTGACGGGCGGTGTGTACAAGGCCCGGGAACGTATTCACCGCGGCATGCTGATCCGCGATTACTAGCGATTCCAGCTTCACGCAGTCGAGTTGCAGACTGCGATCCGAACTGAGAACAGATTTGTGGGATTGGCTTAACCTCGCGGTTTCGCTGCCCTTTGTTCTGCCCATTGTAGCACGTGTGTAGCCCAGGTCATAAGGGGCATGATGATTTGACGTCATCCCCACCTTCCTCCGGTTTGTCACCGGCAGTCACCTTAGAGTGCCCAACTGAATGCTGGCAACTAAGATCAAGGGTTGCGCTCGTTGCGGGACTTAACCCAACATCTCACGACACGAGCTGACGACAACCATGCACCACCTGTCACTCTGCCCCCGAAGGGGACGTCCTATCTCTAGGATTGTCAGAGGATGTCAAGACCTGGTAAGGTTCTTCGCGTTGCTTCGAATTAAACCACATGCTCCACCGCTTGTGCGGGCCCCCGTCAATTCCTTTGAGTTTCAGTCTTGCGACCGTACTCCCCAGGCGGAGTGCTTAATGCGTTAGCTGCAGCACTAAGGGGCGGAAACCCCCTAACACTTAGCACTCATCGTTTACGGCGTGGACTACCAGGGTATCTAATCCTGTTCGCTCCCCACGCTTTCGCTCCTCAGCGTCAGTTACAGACCAGAGAGTCGCCTTCGCCACTGGTGTTCCTCCACATCTCTACGCATTTCACCGCTACACGTGGAATTCCACTCTCCTCTTCTGCACTCAAGTTCCCCAGTTTCCAATGACCCTCCCCGGTTGAGCCGGGGGCTTTCACATCAGACTTAAGAAACCGCCTGCGAGCCCTTTACGCCCAATAATTCCGGACAACGCTTGCCACCTACGTATTACCGCGGCTGCTGGCACGTAGTTAGCCGTGGCTTTCTGGTTAGGTACCGTCAAGGTGCCGCCCTATTTGAACGGCACTTGTTCTTCCCTAACAACAGAGCTTTACGATCCGAAAACCTTCATCACTCACGCGGCGTTGCTCCGTCAGACTTTCGTCCATTGCGGAAGATTCCCTACTGCTGCCTCCCGTAGGAGTCTGGGCCGTGTCTCAGTCCCAGTGTGGCCGATCACCCTCTCAGGTCGGCTACGCATCGTCGCCTTGGTGAGCCGTTACCTCACCAACTAGCTAATGCGCCGCGGGTCCATCTGTAAGTGGTAGCCGAAGCCACCTTTTATGCCTGAACCATGCGGTTCAAACAACCATCCGGTATTAGCCCCGGTTTCCCGGAGTTATCCCAGTCTTACAGGCAGGTTACCCACGTGTTACTCACCCGTCCGCCGCTAACATCAGGGAGCAAGCTCCCATCTGTCCGCTCGACTTGCATGTATTAGGCACGCCGCCAGCGTTCGTCCTGAGCCAGGATCAAACTCTCCGATAAAGTAGTTTGACTGACTACGCACATCGCTGTGCGATTTATTTAAAACTTTGAATTAACAGGTACGTTTTGTCTTGTTTAGTTTTCAAAGATCATTACCGCTTGTTGAAGCAGCTTTATTATCTTACCACTCAGCTTCTTTTATGTCAACAACTTTTTTCAAGTCGTTTTCGAAGCTTTTTGTTTTGTCTGCTGTTCATCAGCGACGTTTAATAATATACCATGCATCCGCTAAATATAGCAAGTGTTTTTTTCATCTTTTTTTAAAACTATAATTCGTTATATTCATCTCCGCTGCAGCATACGATGTAATCAAGCATGGACAAGATAAGGAGGCGTCATCAGTGAACCACTTCTACGTGTGGCACATCAAAAGGATAAAACAGCTGCTTATTATTATTATTGCCGCATTTGCAGCAGCCAGCTTTTTTTATATACAGAGAGCTGTCCCCCTTCCTGTATTTTTGACTGATAACGGTCCAAAAGCGATTTCTAAAGGCGAGACGAAATCAGACGAAGTGGCATTAACATTCGATATCAGCTGGGGCGATGAAAAGGCGGTTCCGATTCTGAACGCTCTGAAGGCAAACGGCATTAAAAACGCCACTTTTTTTCTGTCAGCTTCTTGGGCGGAACGGCACCCGGACACAGTCGAACGTATGATTAAAGACGGGCATCAAATCGGAAGCATGGGCTATGCGTATAAGAACTATACCAGTCTAGAGGATCAAGACATCAAGAAGGATATCCTCAGAGCCCAGACAGCATTTAAGAAAATGGGTGTGAAGAATGTTCATTTACTCCGCCCGCCGACCGGACAATTTAATAAAAAGGTTCTTACCATTGCACAGCAGTACCACTATTCAGTGGTTCATTACAGCATTAACTCACAGGATTGGAGAAATCCCGGCCCTGATAAAATCATTGAAAATGTAAACAGTCATATAAAAGGCGGCGACATTGTTCTGCTGCACGCCTCTGATTCAGCAACGCAAACGGAAGAAGCGCTCCCCGCCATCATTCACAATTTAAAACAAAAGGGTCTTAAAAACGTGACTGTCGGTGATCTGATCGCAAATACTGACGTCAAGTCATCAGAAGTGAAATAGGCTACCTTTGGGCAAACTTCGGCAGCATTAACAGCTGAAATGCGTTGCAGCCCATCAGCGGAATCAGCATCAAATAAAGCCAGTCCTCATTATTCACCCTTAACGCAGGAACCCATTCAAGCGCTGTAATAACAACCATTAAAAATAAAGATGAAACGAACGTATTTTTTGAGGACTGCTTTTGTTTTATATATGCCGTCAACAGGCCGACGGCAAGAAGAGCAAGCGGAAGCCAGACAAACCCTGTAATCGAGTCATCCCGCTCACCAAAAAACAAAAATCTCACATACATTAAATCAAAAGCAACAAACAGAATGATAAACAGCTGAAGCAGATTCCAAAGCGAGCTTGATCTGAGAATTTCAAGGGCAAAACGGTGCACTGTCAAAAATACGAAAAATCCCATTTGACTGATCACACTGAAGATCATGCCTACTCCGATAAACCAGATCAGAACGGAGAAAATCTGACCGGCCTCAAAATTCAGAAAGAACCCCTTATACTCCCCCCACTTCAGTGCAAATCCCACGACGCTTGTAATAAGAGCGCCCACAGCTAAAATCGAAAAGAAAAATCGAACAAGCCCGCGGCTTTTCATCTCTTATTCATCCCCCTGACAATCGCGTTCAGCGATATTTTGTTATGTATAAATCCATTCCGGTGAATCATATTAAAAGTAAGAACAAGTAAGGAAGGAGCTTACGCATGTCAAAAGCCAAAACGCTATTGATAAGCTGTTTTGTTGTATTATCTGTAACAGCTTGCGCTCCAAAAGACCAAGCAGCGGATATGGATTATGACCAGACTAAAAAAATGGTTGTCGATATATTAAAAACAGATGATGGAAAAAAAGCAATTAAGGAAATATTAAATGACGATGCGATGAATGAGGCATTGGTGATTGATCAGAATGCCATTAAAGGCACAATAGAGAAAACCCTCACCTCTAAAAAAGGGGCGGAGTTCTGGAAAACCATCTTTGAAGACTCAAAGTTCGCCGAGAGCTTTGCAAAGACACTTCAGCCCGAGCACGAAAAAATCATAAAAAAACTGATGAAAGACCCTGATTATCAGAAAAGTTTTATGCAGATCATGCAGGACCCCGGCATGGATAAAAAATACTACGAGCTGGTGAAAAGCCAAAAATTCCGCAGTTACTTAGAAGATGTGATTACAGAGACACTTTCCAGCCCGCTTTTCAAAAAGCAATTTGAGGATGAACTGAAAAAAGCGGCTTCAAGCTCAGAAAAAGAAAGCTAATAAAAGGCCGGGCCGTTTGATCCCGGCCCCTTTTTTATTCAGCTGTTTTTTCAATAACTTTTTGGGCGATCCCCATATAAATTTCTCCGATCGGATGGCTTCTGTCATAAACAGAAGGCGCAAACTGGTCTTTGTCCCAATCAGGCTGTTTTAAAGGAATTCTGCCAAGCAGCGGCACCTGCAATTCCTCTGCAAGCTTATCCCCTCCGCCTTGGCCGAACACATATTCTTTCTCGCCGGTTTTTGCACTTTCATAGTAAGCCATATTTTCAATGACCCCTACCACTTCATGATCTGTCTTAATCGCCATAGAACCCGCTCTCGCCGCTACAAATGCAGCCGTAGGATGCGGCGTTGATACGATAATCTCTTTGCAGCTCGGAAGCATCGTGTGTACATCGAGCGCAACATCACCCGTACCCGGCGGCAGATCGAGAACGATGTAGTCAACCTCTCCCCAGTCAACCTCATGGAAGAAGTTGTTCAGCATCTTACCGAGCATAGGGCCTCGCCAAACAACCGGAGCGTTCTCTTCGACGAAAAAGCCCATAGACATGACCTTTACTCCAAATCTTTCGACAGGAAGCAGTTTTTCTCCTTCTACTGTCGGACGAACTGTAATACCCATCATGTCAGGCACACTGAATCCGTATATATCCGCATCGATCAGGCCGACTTTTTTGCCGAGCCGAGCAAGAGAAATGGCCAGATTGACGGAAACCGTTGATTTGCCGACCCCGCCTTTTCCGCTTGCCACTGCCAGAAAGACCGGCGGATGTTTCCTATTCAGCAGGGTTTCGCTTTCAGACGCCGGCTGGCTGAATTTCGCCAATGTCTCTTCCGGCAGCTCTTCAAACCGAAGACCGACAGTTTCCGCTCCTGCTTCTTTCAGAACGGATACCATTTCCTGCTGAATGCTCATTTGCTCAGCCGTCCCCGTTTTTGCCAATGCAATTTTCACACTGACATGCCGTTTTTCCGGCTTGATCTTTACTTCCTTAACGGCATCCAATTCTCCCAGCGGTCTATGAAGAAAAGGTTCGCGCATTTTTCCGATTATATTTCTTACTTCATCTTCTCTTATCATCGAACCCTCACCCTTTGTGTATTCGTTTACAAGTGGTATTATACCATATATTAATTATAGAATCGGCGAAAAACCCTCCTTACTCGGGAGGGTCGCCTTTCTCTGTGAAGTATCTCAATACGCCCTTATACACGGAAGAAGCGATGATATCCTGATATTTAGGCTGGCCGAGCCTCTTCGCTTCTGCCGGATTGGATAAAAATCCGATCTCCACCAGCGCGCCCGGTTTGGTTACATTCTGCATTAAGTATATGCCGTGTATCCGTTTCGCCTTTCTCGTCGTATTCTCCAGGTTAATTCTCAGTTCATCTTGTATATACTTTGCCACTTTTTCATTCTCTTCGTATTTTCCATAGTAGAAACTTTGGGCGCCGCTCCATCTCGGTGACGGTATGGCGTTCAGATGAATGCTGATATAAAGCTCCGCCTCTGAACGGTTGATGAGTTCCACACGCTTTCTAAGGTCTTCCGCTTTGCGTCTGCTGTAGCCTTTCGTCCCTTCAGGCGCCAAGTCGGTATCCGTCTCCCGCGTCATGATGACCAAAGCCCCTTGCTCCTGTAAATAATCTCTCACCCTGGAGGCCACCTCAAGAGTAATATCTTTTTCAAGATGATTGCCTCCCGTGGCGCCGCCGTCCGGTCCGCCGTGTCCCGGATCGAGATAGATGATTTTCCCGCTCAGCGGCAGGCTCCACGGCCGCCAGGAATCATCATTATGAAATTGAAACCGGAATAAACACAATAATATGATAAAGCCAAGTAAAAAACCGAGCCATTTCAGTTTTTTTCTCATACTTTTCCCTCCCGCTTGTCCCCGTTATTAATAAGTATGGGACAAGGGAAGAAATTATGATTACCTCATGCGGAGCTTACATTGTTTTTCTCTTTGCAGGAATCCTTCCGTCCACCAGCTGTTGATAAACCGGCAGGACGCTTCATAGATTTCTTTTTGTTCTACTGAAGAGTATTGCTCATGCGTCCAATTGCAAAGATATTCAAAAAAATCGACCGTCAGTTCTTCCTCTTCTTCAGCCGAACGCGCGTTTGCCCTCTGCAAGGACTCGCCATAATAGCCAAAGACGCCGAACCGGCCGCCTAATAAATACGCTTCTATTGCAAAATCTATGCATCCTTCACTGAGAATGCCGTTTTCGTCCTGAAAAAAGGGAAACAAGGGGGTAAGACACGCTTTTACGGATTGAATGATTTGCGTCAGTGACAGCTCCTTGAGTAAATTTTTCTCAAGCTCATAATCCTTCTGCCGTTTCACGTCTGAAAAAGATAAAACCTCTGCCATTGCCATTTCACTCTCCTTTTTACTGTTATTTTGAAAGGAATAAGGAAAAAGCATGCTTTGTTGATAGTGGAAATCCTCCCAAATGAAGGGGTTTCATGTTAACTGGGAGAATAAAGAGCAGAGGTGACGTTATGAAAAAGCTGTTTCAATACAATTGGACGGTGCGTGATGAGTGGTTTGCGATATGTGAGAAGCTGAGCCGAGAGGAACTGACGAAATCCCGGACGGGCGGAATGGAGAGCATCTTGCGGACTTTATTTCATATCATTGATGTCGAGATCAGCTGGGCTCGTGCCATTTTAGGTAAAGCTGATGTTTTGCCTGCTGAGTCTGATTATGCCAGCATACAGGATCTCCGGAAGCTCTCTGAACAGTATCGGGAGGATGTCATTCAAGCGGTCTCCGGCAAAGGAGCGAATCTTGTTAAGCCGGGCTGGATGGACCAAACCTTTCATAAAGACGATATTCTCCGCCACATCCTTGCGCATGAGATTCACCATATGGGACAACTATCGGTTTGGGCCAGAGAAATTGGAATAGAACCGGTTTCAGCTAATGTGATCAGCCGCCCGCAGTAAAAAGCCGCAAAAAAACAGCACCGGTGACGGGATGCTGTTTTTATATTTTGATGCTTCTTGTTACGGAGTATGTATTAATGTATTCATCCAGAACGAGGCCGCCCTTGTCCTCATAAAAGCCCGCAACCATGAAGCCTGCGTCAATCTGGCCTTTAATTTGATCCTCTAACGTATGGCCGAATTCAAATGCTTCATGATTCTCAATGAGTTCCTGTACTTTTTTCTTGCTCAGATCTTTTTCATCCGAAAACGGAATGGAATACTTTACTTTTAGGACGCCCTCCTGCTCTAAATCCATATCAAATAAGAACACGACGGGATTTACAAAACCGGAGACTAACGATCCGCCCTTTTTTAATACGCGATAGGCTTCTTTCCATACCGGAAGAACTGAATCAACAAAGCAATTCGATACCGGATGCACGATAAAATCAAATGACTCATCATCAAAACAGCTCAGATCATTCATACTGCCTTTGACAGTCCGAAGTGTAAGGTGATCCCGTTCGGCAACCATTCTGTCTTGCGCAAGCTGCTTTTCCGAATTGTCAAAGACGGTGACATCAGCTCCTGCAGCAGCCAGCACCGGGCCTTGCTGTCCTCCTCCTGAAGCGAGACAAAGAACCTTCAAACCGTCTATGGATGGGAACCAATCCTCCGGCACGTCTTTTGCGGGGGTCATTCTGATGCTCCAATTGCCTTTTTTCGCTTCACCAATCGTATGGGAATCAACCGCAACCGTCCATTCATTGCCCGTTTCAACTTTTTTATCCCATGCCTTGCTGTTATGTATGGCTAACTGATTCATTATAACTGCGCTCCTTATTGGTAATGAATAGAGTATAACAAAACAATTCTAGAAAAACATTGGATAACCTCTTCGATATGAGAAAAAAATACAAAAAAACCACAACCAAGAAGTTGTGGTTTTTGCAATCCAAAACGATTAACGTTTTGAGAACTGAGGTGCACGACGAGCGCCTTTAAGACCGTATTTTTTACGTTCTTTCATACGAGCGTCACGAGTCAGAAGACCAGCACGTTTAAGTGTTGCACGGTATTCTGGATCTGCTTCAAGCAAAGCACGAGCGATACCATGACGGATTGCTCCAGCTTGACCAGATAAGCCGCCTCCATGTACGTTTACTAAAACATCATAAGTACCAGCTGTTTCAGTTAAAGTTAATGGTTGTTTGATATCTTCGATTAGAGCTGGAGATGGAATGTGCTCGCTGATTTCACGATTATTAACGACGATACGACCTTCTCCTGGAACTAAGCGCACACGCGCTACAGAACTTTTACGACGGCCAGTACCGTAATATTGAACCTGTGCCAAATTGGTAACCTCCTTTTTAATTAACCGCGAAGTTCGTAAACTTCAGGTTTTTGTGCTTCATGTGGATGCTCAGAACCACGGTATACGTTCAATTTTTTGAACATTTGACGACCTAGAGAACCTTTTGGAAGCATGCCTTTGATAGCAAGCTCAAGCATTTTCTCAGGGTAGTTTGTACGCATTTCAAGAGCAGTTCTTGATTTCAGACCGCCTGGGTGCATTGTGTGACGGTAGTAGATTTTATCAGTTAACTTTTTACCAGTTAACTCGATTTTTTCAGCGTTGATGATGATCACATGATCTCCAGTATCAACGTGCGGTGTGTAAGTCGGTTTGTGTTTTCCGCGAAGGATAGATGCAACTTCTGTAGAAAGACGTCCTAAAGTCTTGCCTGCTGCATCAACAACTAACCACTTGCGTTCAATAGTACTTGCGTTAGCCATAGGTGTTGTACGCATTTAATTCCCTCCTAAATGATCTGTCATTTTCAATAAACTTCTGTTACGTTCTATTTCACAACACAATAAGTTCCGGGGCTTATCGTGGGGTTGAAATACATACCATATGATATCTTATAACTTTATGCAGACTCTGTCAAGAAAATGTTACACCTGGTTTAGTTGTCATAGCAAACGCGCCATAAATACAGCCCGTGCCCCGGTGCGGTGCGCCCCGCGGCTTCGCGATCCTTCGCTTCCAGCATTGCTTTTACATCATCAGGAGAAAATTTTCCAGTTCCTATGTCCAATAACGTTCCTGCAATGATTCTGACCATATTATACAGAAATCCGTTTCCGGTGATCCGCATTTGCAGGCCGTCTCCGGTCTCAGTCCAATCCAGTTCGTAAACTGTTCTGACTTTATCCTGAACCGCGGTATCAGCCGCGCAAAAACTTGTGAAATCATGTGTCCCGATAAGGTGCCTTGAAGCTTCCCTCATTTTCTGCACATTAAGCTGATATGCAAAATGGTAAGCGTAATGTCGTTTAAATACGTCCGGGTGTTTCTCCGTATATACAAAGTAGCGATATTCCTTTTGGACTGCGCTAAATCGTGCATGGAACCCATCATCCGCAATCTCTGCTGTTTTGACGGCAATATCATCAGGCAGCAGGGCATTGAGCGCAAACGGCCATTTTTCAGCCGGAATGGACAGCGGCGTATCAAAATGAATGACCTGCCCGGCAGCATGAACATCACTGTCAGTGCGGCCCGATGAAATGACAGGCACCCTGCCGTCCGTTTTGTGGATGACGGCCAGCGCCTTTTCCAATTCACTTTGAACGGTCCGTTTTCCAGGCTGAACCTGATATCCGTTAAACAAATGCCCGTCATAAGCAATGGTACATTTCATTCTCATTCAGCAGCACCTCTAACTTCTTAAGAAAAACAATAATACGGCTAATACGATGATGAGCAGAATAGCTCCGGTATCCTTGCCGGTCCAGACAAGCTTTCTGTATTTCGTTCTTCCCTCACCGCCCTGGTAGCCTCTCGCCTCCATGGCGACTGCGAGCTCTTCCGCGCGTTTAAAGGCGCTGACAAACAGCGGAACAAGCAGCGGAACAACAGCTTTGATTCTGTCTTTCACCGGGCCGCTTGTAAAATCCGCCCCCCTCGCCATTTGCGCCTTCATGATTTTATCCGTCTCCTCCATCAGCGTCGGAATAAAGCGCAGCGAAATCGACATCATCAACGCGAGTTCGTGTACGGGCAGCTTCACCTTTTTAAATGGATTCAAGAGCTGCTCCATTCCATCCGTTATTTCAATCGGCGTTGTCGTCAGCGTCAGCAGCGTCGTCATAAAGATGAGGTAGACGAAACGGAGAGAGATAAAAATCCCCTGTACAAGTCCGCCCTCATACACTTTAAACCAGCCAAGCTGAAAAATGACAGACCCTTCATGCGTCATGAAGATGTGCAGTAAAAACGTAAACGCCACAATCCAGATAATCGGCTTAAGCCCCTTCAGTAAAAAGCTGAAAGGCACTCGCGTTAAGGCGATCACCCCGAATGTAAATAAACCGAGCAAAGCGTACGTCTGCACGTTGTTTGCCAAAAAGACGATACATACAAAAAGAAAGATGCTGACAAGTTTTGTTCGCGGGTCCAACCGGTGAATAAGCGATGAACCGGGAACATACTTTCCGATAATCATGCTGTCCATCATTGGTCCTTTTCCTCCTGAAAGAAAGCCTTAATTTCGCTGGCGGCATCCTGCAGGGTCAGCATGGGTTTCTCATACTTGACGCCGAGAGCCGCCTCAAGCCGTCTCTGAAACTTCACCGATTCAGGAAGATCCAGGCCCATTTCGGCCATCTCTTCACCTTTTGCAAACAAGTCGCGCGGACTTCCCGTCGCTTTAATGGTTCCTTTGTGCATGACGATCATCTCGTCGGCATAGCGGGCGGCATCCTCCATGCTGTGAGTGACGAGAACGGTAGTCAGGTTCCCGCGTTTATGAAGCGCATAGAACATGTCCATAATGTCCTGGCGCCCTCTGGGATCAAGGCCGGCCGTCGGTTCATCCAAAACCAGCACTTCCGGCTCCATCGCGAGAACGCCGGCAATCGCCACTCTGCGCATCTGACCGCCGCTGAGCTCAAACGGCGAACGATCCAAAATGTCTTCCGGGAGGCCCACAAGCTCCAGCATCTCTTTCGCCTTTCGTTCAGCGTCTTCTTTTTTCACACCGAAATTCATCGGTCCGAATGAGATGTCCTTCAGCACAGTCTCCTCAAACAGCTGATGTTCGGGAAATTGGAAAACGATTCCGACTTTTTTCCGCAAAGTCTTAAGATTTTTATTCTTTTTACCGGCTGCCAAAATCGTGCTGCCGAGTTCCAGCTGTCCTTTAGTAGGTCTCAGCAAACCGTTTAAATGCTGTAAGAGCGTTGATTTGCCCGACCCTGTATGCCCGATGACGGCCACATAGCTGCCCTCTTTTATCACGGCATTGATATCATACAGAGCAAGCCGTTCAAACGGTGTCTTCATTTGATAGCGATGTTCTACATCTTTGATTTTAATGTCCACAGCTCATTCACCAGCCCTTCCTGAGTCAGATGGTTTTTCGTTAACGCCAGTCCGCTTTCTTTTAAAAGCAGGCTGAGCTGGAATGAGAAAGGCAAATCAAGACCGATGCGAACCAAGTCTTCATTTAATTTAAAGATCTCTTCAGGCGGGCCTTCTGCATACTTCCTGCCGCCGTTCATTACAATGATTCTGTCCGCCCTTGCGGCTTCTTCCAGGTCATGCGTAATCGAAATGACGGTGGCCGTGCCCTGATCTTTTAAGCGTCTGACAGTATCAAGGACTTCTTCTCTCCCGATTGGGTCAAGCATGGATGTCGCTTCATCCAAAATCATAATATCAGGACGCGCAGCAATAATCCCTGCGATCGCCACTCTTTGTTTTTGACCTCCGGAGAGATGGTGCGGCTCTTGATCAAGAAAATCCTGCATATTGACTTGTTTGACAGCCCAATCTACTCTCTCGATCATTTCTTCGCGCGGAACACCATTGTTTTCTAAACCAAAAGCCACATCATCGCGAACCGTTGTTCCGACAAATTGGTTATCGGGATTCTGAAAGACCATCCCTATTTTTTTTCGCACATCCCACACGGTATCTTCAGTCAGTTTGATGCCGCCGACTTCAATATCTCCGGCCTCAGGCAAAATCAGTCCGTTCAGCGCTCTGGCCAAAGTCGACTTCCCTGAACCATTGTGGCCTACGATAGCAAGCCATTCTCCTTCGTATACCTCCAGACTCACACCGTCCAGCGCCGGCCTTTCTGCATCTTTGCGGTATCGAAATAAGATGTCTTTTACGGATATAAGCTGTTTTTGATCCACGGGTGCCTGGCCTCCTCTCAGCTATAGCTCTGCTTTTCTGTCTCATAATAAAAAGTTCTGGTATCTAAAAAAAGGGCATAGATCCAGTTAGAAACTGTCCCGCCCTTCTTTAGATACACAAAAATATGTGATTAAACCAATTCGATGATTGCCATTGGTGCACCGTCACCACGGCGAGGACCAAGCTTCATAATACGTGTGTATCCGCCTTGGCGCTCCTCGTAACGAGTTGCAATGTCAGAGAATAATTTTTGAAGTGCATCTTGGTTATTTTCTTCATTTGCAACCTCGTTGCGAATGTATGCAGCAGCTTGACGACGAGCATGCAAGTCACCGCGCTTACCAAGAGTGATCATCTTTTCAACAACAGAGCGAAGTTCTTTCGCACGTGTTTCAGTTGTTTCAATTCTTTCGTTGATGATCAAATCTGTTGTAAGATCACGAAGCATAGCTTTACGCTGTGAACTCGTACGTCCTAGTTTTCTGTATGACATGTGATGTCCCCTCCTTTAATGGAATGCTGTTTCTAAATAAAAAACACACGAAAATCCTAGTTCACATGGAAACTAGATCAATCGTCTTTGCGAAGGCCGAGTCCAAGTTCTTCTAGTTTCGCTTTCACTTCTTCAAGTGATTTGCGTCCCAGGTTGCGAACTTTCATCATATCTTCTTCCGTCTTGTTCGCAAGTTCTTGAACCGTGTTAATGCCCGCACGCTTCAAGCAGTTGTAAGAACGGACAGAAAGATCAAGTTCCTCAATCGTCATTTCAAGAACTTTTTCCTTTTGATCCTCTTCTTTTTCAACCATGATTTCAGCATGCTGAGCTTCGTCAGTTAAACCAACGAATATATTTAGGTGTTCAGTTAAAATCTTAGAACCGAGAGCAATTGCTTCCTTCGGTCCAGTGCTTCCGTCAGTCCAAACATCAAGTGTAAGTTTGTCATAGTTTGCAACCTGGCCTACACGAGTGTTTTCTACCTGATAAGATAAACGAGAAACTGGCGTAAAGATTGAATCGATCGGAATCACGCCGATTGGCTGATCGTCTCTTTTGTTCGAATCAGCAGGTGTATACCCACGCCCCCTTTGTGCAGTAAGGCGAACTCGGAAACTCGCATTCTCACCAAGAGTCGCGATATGAAGATCCGGATTAAGGATTTCAACATCGCTGTCGTGTGTAATATCAGCTGCTGTGACAGTTCCTTCACCCTGTACATCAATTTCGAGCGTCTTCTCTTCATCAGAGTAGATTTTCAATGCAAGCTTTTTAATGTGCAAGATTATCGTTGTAACATCTTCCACAACGCCTTCGATTGTCGAGAATTCGTGCAGTACACCATCTATCTGGATCGATGTTACAGCGGCACCAGGGAGTGAGGATAAGAGGATACGACGTAAGGAGTTACCCAGAGTTGTACCATATCCACGCTCAAGCGGCTCTACGACAAACTTACCAAATTTGGCATCGTCGCTGATTTCAACCGTTTCGATTTTTGGTTTTTCAATCTCGATCATTACTTAAAACCCTCCTTCAAAACGTCGAAACCTCGAATAGAATCATATGAGATTCCATCCGAAATTCCCCATTGTTTAGTCCCGTATGTGCTCAGGCAACGAGTCGGTGCATTCGTTTCATAAATAACTGTATCATAACCCATTATTGACAGGGACACAAAATCTATACAAACAAATTACACGCGGCGACGTTTTGGTGGACGGCATCCATTATGAGGAACAGGAGTTACGTCTCTGATAGCTGTAACTTCAAGTCCGGCAGCTTGTAAAGCACGGATTGCAGCTTCACGGCCAGAACCTGGTCCTTTAACAGTTACTTCAAGAGTTTTAAGTCCGTGTTCGATTGAACCTTTAGCAGCTGTTTCAGCAGCCATTTGCGCAGCAAAAGGAGTAGATTTACGAGAACCTCTGAATCCTAGAGCTCCGGCACTTGACCAAGAAAGAGCATTACCATGAGTATCAGTGATCGTAACGATCGTGTTATTGAAAGTTGAACGAATATGAGCGATTCCTGACTCAATATTCTTTTTCACGCGACGTTTACGCGTGTTTTGTTTACGAGCAGCAGCCATTGTTTAGGTACCTCCCTTACTTACTTATTTTTTCTTGTTAGCTACAGTACGACGCGGACCTTTACGAGTACGCGCATTGTTTTTAGAGTTTTGTCCGCGAACAGGCAAACCTCTGCGATGGCGGATTCCGCGGTAGCTTCCGATTTCGATCAGACGCTTGATGTTAAGAGAAACTTCACGGCGAAGGTCACCTTCTACTTTCAGTTTGTCAATAACATCACGGATTTTACCAAGTTCTTCTTCAGTAAGATCACGCACACGAGTATCTTCAGAAACACCAGCCTCTTTCAAGACTTGCTGAGCCGTTGTGCGGCCAATTCCGAAGACATATGTTAAAGAAATAACAACACGTTTGTCACGTGGGATATCTACACCAGCAATACGAGCCATTCTCTGGGCACCTCCTTATTAATTATCCTTGTTTTTGTTTATGCTTTGGATTTTCACAGATCACCATTACTTTTCCTTTTCTGCGAATAACTTTACATTTCTCGCAGATTGGTTTAACTGATGGTCTCACTTTCATGTGTTTCCAACCTCCTTCAGTTTCCGGAGTGCTTTATTTGTAACGGTACGTAATCCTGCCACGAGTTAAGTCATATGGAGATAATTCTACCGTAACTTTGTCTCCAGGTAAAATGCGAATGAAGTGCATGCGGATTTTACCAGATACGTGAGCCAAAACCGTATGGCCATTTTCGAGTTCAACTTTGAACATCGCGTTTGGCAGAGTTTCGACTATCGTACCTTCCACTTCAATTACATCGTCTTTCGCCATTCAAGTGTTCTCCCTTCTTCAAATCAGTAACTTGCTCTCTGACAAATTTCAAAAGAGAAAATCTCAGTTATCCGTTTGTCACACGCCCTGTTTCGTTTATACTGTTCTGAACTTCCGGAGATACGCAATCATAAAGGGTGAATGATTGATATTCTTTTTCTAAGGAGAATGAAATGTACGCTTTTCTCCGTCTGCTTTAGTACATGATGATGAATCGTCATTCCGATAACAGCAGCTAGCCGGTTTTTCCTCCGACCAATTGTAAACCTACAATCTGCCCAGGTGCGGAATGAAAAACATGTGTCACGGAATTCATTTCATCATCTAGACTTTTGTCAGTATATCAAAACCCGTTTCCGTAATCGCAATCGTATGTTCAAAATGAGCACACTTTTTCCCATCTACCGTTACAACCGTCCAGTTATCAGCCAATGTTTTCACATACCGGCTGCCAGCGTTAACCATCGGTTCTATAGCGAGAACCATACCAGGCTTCAGCCTAGGTCCTTTGTTTGGCGGACCATAATGAGGAATTTGCGGATCCTCATGCAAGTCTTGACCAACACCATGTCCGACATACTCCCTAACAACTGAAAACTGCTCATTTTCGACATACGTTTGTATTGCGTGGGAAATATTCGACAAACGTTCACCTGGTTTTGCTTCCTTCAAGCCTTTATATAAAGACTCCTCTGTCACTTCCAGCAGTCGTTTATCATCATCACTGATGTTTCCTACCGGATATGTCCAAGCAGAGTCACCATGATAACCATTTAATTTAGCACCGATATCAATGCTGATAATGTCACCGTCACGCAAAACCCTTTTACCGGGAATTCCATGAACGAGTTCTTCATTAACTGATACACAGATGCTCCCGCGAAACCCATTATACCCCTTAAAAGATGGGATTGCACCCTGCTTCTCAATAAAACGTTCGGCAATTTGATCCAATTCTTTTGTCGAGATTCCTGGTTTAATGTGCTTTTTCATCTCTTCATGAGTCAAAGCCACGATTCGCCCTGCTTCCCGCATGATGCTAAGCTCACGAGGGGTCTTACAGATAATCATTTGCTCAATCCTCCAAGAAGCTCTTTCACATCTTTGTACACGTCATTAATGTCCTGCTGGCCATTGACGTTGACAAGATATCCTTTCCTGGAATAAAAATCCAGTAAAGGCTGAGTCTGCTTCATGTTGACCTCAAGCCGTTTTGAGACGGTTTCCTCATTATCATCTGCCCGTTGATAAAGGTCTCCTCCGTCTTTATCACAAACACCCGGCGTTTTCGGCGGATTGAAAACCAAATGATAGGTTGTGCCGCAAACACTGCAAATTCTGCGTCCAGTCAAACGTTCCATTAAAGAGTCTTTGTCTACTTTAATGTTGATGACATAATCAATCGGCTTGCCGTATTCCTCAAGAATGTTTTCAAGAGCTTCAGCCTGAGCGACTGTTCGCGGAAATCCGTCCAGAAGAAAACCTCTTTCACAATCATCTTTGCCAAGTCTTTCTTTGACAATGCCGATTGTGACTTCGTCCGGTACGAGCTCGCCTTTATCGATATAAGACTTTGCTTCGAGTCCGAGTGGTGTTTCTTCTTTCATAGCAGCACGGAACATATCTCCCGTTGAGATATGAGGTATCCCATAATCCTCAACAATTCGTTCTCCCTGTGTGCCTTTACCGGCTCCAGGAAGTCCCATTAAGACTAAGTTCATTCGGATTTCCCCCGTCCTCTCTTATTTAGAGGAATGGTTAAAACCAGTCCTCTAATTTTTCATAAATCCTCGGTAATTACGTTTCACTAACTGGCTCTCCAGCTGCTTCATTGTCTCCAAGGCTACCCCCACGACAATTAACAAAGATGTTCCGCCAATCTGTGCACTTTGAGGCAATCCAGCGAATTGAATGAAAAAGATAGGAAGAATGGAAATCACGGCTAAGAATATAGAACCCACAAACGTAAGTCGATACAAAATGCTCGTAATTCTATCTTGAGTCATTTTCCCTGGACGAACCCCCGGGATATAGCCACCCTGTTTTTTAAGGTTATCTGCCATTTGTTCAGGGTTTACCTGCACAAAAGCATAGAAGTACGTAAAGGCGATAATTAATGCGACATAAACCGTCATGCCCACCGGATGTGTATTGTCAAAGTTGGCTTGAATCCACTTTGTCACATCGTTTGTTCCGAAAAATGACGCGATAGTACGCGGCGTTATAAGAAACGCAACCGCAAAGATTACCGGAATAACCCCTGCCGGATTCACTTTAAGCGGAAGGTGAGTTGACTGGCCTCCCCCAGCAGGTGAACGACCTTGCCCTTTTGCATATTGAATCGCGATTTTGCGTACGGCCTGCTGAATGAAAATAACACCAACAATTACGGCCAGAATCGCAATCACCAGTAAGGCGATTTTCACAATATGAATAAACAGCTGATCGCTGCTGCCGACAAATTGAGTCTCATAAATCTGCCCAACAGTTTTCGGAATACTAGCCACAATCCCCGCGAAGATGATGATCGAAATTCCGTTTCCTACTCCATTGGAAGTAATTTGTTCTCCCAGCCACATTAAAAAAGCAGTTCCTCCAGTGAGTACTAAAGCAATAATCAGATATGTCGATATGCCGGATTTCTCAATCAGCATACCGTTTGCCAGGTTGTTAAACCCGTAAGACATACCTAATGCCTGGATAAAACCAAGCACAATCGTAGAATATCTCGTGAACTGAGCTAATTTACGGCGGCCGACTTCACCTTGCTTAGACCACTCGGTAAACTTCGGCACAACATCCATCTGAAGCAGCTGAATGATGATCGAAGCAGTGATGTAAGGCGTAATTCCCATCGCAAAGATGGAGAACTGATAAAGCGCACCGCCGCCAAATGTATTAAGGAGATCAAAAACCCCCATCGAACTTTGTGTCTGTAACGCCTGAGCATTAACATATGGCACAGGGATAAACGCACCTATGCGAAAGACGATAAGCATGAGTAATGTGAAAATGATTTTATTCCGAATATCACTCACACGCATAAAGTTGGAGATTGTCTTAAACAAGTTAGATCACCTCAGCTGTACCGCCAGCAGCTTCAACAGCTTCTTTCGCAGAAGCAGAGAATTTATTGGCTTTTACAGTTAATTTTTTCTCTAATTTACCGTTGCCAAGAATCTTTACTCCTGCATTTAGTTTGCTAATAACACCAGTCTCAAGAAGAAGTTCAGGAGTGACTTCCGTTCCTTCCGCAAAACCGTTCAATTTGTCTACGTTCACAATAGCGTATTCCTTACGGTTGATGTTTGTAAAACCACGCTTAGGAAGACGTTGGAATAAAGGCATTTGTCCCCCCTCGAATCCAGGGCGCACACCGCCGCCGGAACGAGCGTTTTGACCTTTGTGACCTTTACCAGCTGTTTTACCGTTACCAGAACCAATACCACGACCTACGCGATTGCGCACTTTGCGTGAACCTTCTGAAGGCTTTAATTCATGAAGTTTCATTAGGACACCTCCTTAGCCTATAATTTATTTTTATTGTTCTTTAACAGAAACTAGATGAGATACTTTATTAATCATACCGCGGATCGCAGCGTTATCTTCATGAACGACAGTTTGGTTCGTTTTCTTTAAACCAAGTGTTCTGACAGTAACGCGCTGATCTTCCGGGCGACCGATTACACTGCGTTTGAGGGTAATTTCTAATTTAGCCATTAATGTTCCCTCCTTATCCTAACAGTTCTTCTACAGATTTTCCACGAAGCTTCGCAACATCTTCGGCACGTTTAAGCTCACTTAAACCTTGAAGTGTTGCACGGATCATGTTGATCGGTGTGTTAGAACCTAAAGACTTAGAAAGGATATCAGCAACGCCAGCAAGCTCAAGTACCGCACGTACAGGGCCTCCAGCGATAACTCCAGTACCTTCAGAAGCAGGTTTCAACAAGATATTGCCTGCACCGAAACGTCCGATGATTTCGTGTGGAATCGTAGTTCCAACCATTGGTACTTCAATCAAATTCTTTTTCGCATCTTCAACAGCTTTGCGGATTGCTTCAGGTACTTCTTGTGCTTTACCAGTACCGAAACCTACGTGACCGTTTTTGTCACCGACAACGACTAGAGCTGCGAAACGGAAACGACGACCACCTTTAACAACTTTCGCTACGCGGTTAACCGTAACTAAGCGTTCTTCTAACTCTAATTTGCTTGGGTCAATACGACGCATAATCATGTGTCCCTCCTTTTTTTATTAAAATTTCAGTCCGGCTTCACGAGCTGCATCGGCCAGAGCTTTTACACGTCCATGGTATAAGTATCCGCCGCGGTCAAATACTACGTCAGAAACACCTTTCTCAGAAGCGCGTTTCGCAACGAGTTCACCGACTTTAGCAGCAGCAGCGCTGTCACCAGTGCTTTCCACGTTCAAATCTTTGTCGAGAGTAGAGGCACTAACAAGTGTAACGCCATTTACATCATCGATGATTTGAGCATAAATGTGTTTGTTTGAACGGAACACATTCAGACGAGGTCTTTCAGCTGTGCCTGAAAGTTTAGCACGAACACGAGCATGTCTTTTTTGACGAGCAGCATTTTTGCTAGTTTTCGTAATCATCCTTGGTCACTCCTTTCTTCACTTTAAGCGGTCTTACTTAGCAGATTTACCTTCTTTACGGCGAACAACTTCACCTTCGTAGCGGATTCCTTTACCTTTGTAAGGCTCTGGAGAACGTACAGCGCGGATGTTAGCAGCAGTAGCTCCTACACGCTCTTTGTCTGTACCTTTTACAACTACTTTCGTTTGAGAAGGAACTTCGATTTCGATGCCCTCTTCAGGAACCATCTCAACAGGGTGAGAGTATCCAACGTTTAAAACAAGTTTGTTACCGGATTTAGCCGCACGATAACCGACACCGACTAATTCCAAACCTCTTTCAAATCCTTTAGATACGCCTTCAACCATGTTTCCAAGCAGACTGCGAGTCGTACCATGCAATGCACGGTGCTCTTTATGATCAGATGGACGAGTGACTGTAAGCACGTTGTCCTCAATTTTGATTTCCATATCAGGATGGAAAGTACGAGTTAATTCTCCTTTTGGTCCTTTTACAGATACAGTGTTGCCTTCGTTCAGCGTTACTGTAACTCCAGAAGGAATCTCAAGCAGTTTTTTACCTACACGAGACATACTAAAACACCTCCATTCTTGTTAAACTTCTTACCAAACGTATGCTAGAACTTCTCCACCAGCTTGTTTTGCACGGGCTTCTTTGTCCGTTAAAACACCTTGTGATGTAGAAATAATCGCGATTCCAAGACCGTTAAGTACGCGAGGTACTTCATTTGATTTAGCGTATACACGCAAACCTGGTTTGCTGATTCTTTTAAGACCAGTGATAACGCGCTCGTTGTTTTGTCCGTATTTCAAGAAAACGCGGATGATACCTTGTTTGCTGTCTTCTACGAACTCAACGTCACGAATGAAACCTTCACGCTTTAAAATGTCAGCAATTTCTCTTTTCAATTTAGAAGCAGGAATTTCAAGCTTCTCATGACGTACCATGTTTGCATTGCGAATACGAGTCAGCATATCTGCAATTGGATCTGTCATAACCATTATATAATTACCTCCTTCCCATTCTTGGGGATTACCAGCTGGCTTTTTTCACGCCAGGAATTTGTCCTTTATATGCAAGCTCACGGAAACAAATACGGCAAAGTTTAAATTTACGAATGACTGAGTGCGGACGTCCGCAGCGTTCACAGCGAGTGTACTCTTGCACTTTAAACTTTGGTGTACGTTGTTGTTTCGCAATCATTGACTTTTTAGCCACGATTTCGCCTCCCTTTCATTGATTATTTCTGGAACGGCATACCTACTTGAGTTAATAGCTCACGAGCCTCTTCGTCAGAGTTAGCAGTCGTTACGATAACGATGTCCATTCCGCGAACCTTTGTTACTTTATCGTAGTCAATTTCAGGGAAGATTAACTGTTCTTTGATACCAAGAGTGTAGTTTCCGCGACCGTCGAAAGATTTCTTAGAAATCCCGCGGAAGTCACGTACACGCGGTAAAGATACAGAAATAAGTTTATCAAGGAAATCATACATGCGCTCTCCGCGAAGAGTTACTTTCGCACCGATAGGCATTCCCTCACGAAGACGGAATCCAGCAATTGATTTCTTCGCACGAGTAACGACAGGTTTTTGACCTGCGATAAACGTTAATTCTTCAACAGCACTGTCGATTGCTTTCGCATTTTGAACAGCATCACCAACACCCATGTTGATTACGATTTTTTCGATTTTCGGCACCTGCATAACAGAGTCGTAGTTGAACTTCGTCATTAAAGCAGGTGAAATTTCTTTATTGTACTTTTCTTTAAGGCGGTTCATGAGATAGACCTCCCTTCCTTTAATTACTATTTATCTAAAACTTGCCCAGATTTTTTAGCAATACGAACTTTTTTGCCATCTTCCACTTTGTATCCTACGCGAGTCACTTCACCTGTTTTAGGATCGAGCGGCATAACGTTTGATACATGAATTGGCGCCTCTTGATTAGAAATACCGCCTTGAGGGTTAGTTTGAGTCGGTTTAGAGTGTTTCTTCACCATGTTTACGCCCTCAACTAGAACGCGGTCCTTTTTAGGGAAAGCAGCAAGGATCGTACCTTGTTTGCCTTTATCTTTACCAGAGATAACCATAACTTTATCGCCTTTTTTCACATGCATCCTGATCGCACCTCCTTGAGTAAGGCATTTATTTCATTAGATAACTTCTGGAGCCAGAGAAACAATTTTCATGAAGTTGTTTTCACGTAATTCACGAGCAACCGGTCCGAAGATACGAGTTCCACGCGGGCTCTTGTCGTCACGGATGATAACACATGCATTCTCATCGAAGCTGATGTATGATCCGTCAGTTCTGCGTGCTCCGCTTTTTGTGCGAACGATAACAGCTCTTACGACTTCACCTTTTTTGACAACGCCTCCTGGTGTTGCTTGTTTAACCGTGCAAACAATTACATCACCAATGTTAGCCGTTTTACGTCCAGAACCGCCAAGAACTTTAATAGTAAGTACCTCACGCGCACCGGAGTTGTCAGCAACTTTTAAACGAGTCTCTTGTTGAATCATTATTTGTTACCTCCCTTCGGAAAAAGAATTCCGAACTTTATTAGATAATAACAGCTTCTTCGACAACTTCTACTAGACGAAAACGTTTAGTTGCAGATAATGGACGAGTTTCCATGATCTTTACGATGTCTCCGATTTTAGCTTGATTATTTTCATCATGTGCTTTTAATTTCTTTGAGTATTTTACGCGTTTACCGTAAATAGGATCCTTTTTGTATGTTTCAACAACAACAGTGATGGTTTTATCCATTTTGTCAGAAACAACACGGCCTTGGTAAACCTTGCGTTGGTTACGTTCGCTCATGCTCACGACCTCCCCTCAGTGATTATTTGTTAGCAGCAATTTCTCTTTCACGAATCACAGTTTTCATGCGCGCGATAGCTTTGCGCACTTCACGAATGCGAGCAGTATTTTCAAGTTGTCCTGTCGCTAATTGAAAGCGAAGATTGAAAAGTTCTTCTTTAAGAGACTTTACTTTTTGTTCAATTTCAGCAGTGGTAAGGTCACGAATTTCATTAGCTTTCATTTGATTCACCACCAATTTCTTCACGTTTTACGAACTTCGTTTTAATTGGCAATTTGTGAGATGCAAGACGAAGCGCTTCACGAGCTACCTCTTCAGACACACCAGAAATCTCAAATAAAACTTTGCCCGGTTTTACAACAGCTACCCAGCCTTCAGGAGCCCCTTTACCGGAACCCATCCGTACCTCAAGCGGTTTAGCAGTGTAAGGTTTTGAAGGGAAAATTTTAATCCAAACTTTACCGCCACGTTTCATGTAACGAGTCATCGCAATACGTGCAGCTTCGATTTGGCGGTTCGTGATCCAAGAAGCTTCAAGAGCCTGGATACCGTACTCACCAAAATGTACTTCAGTACCGCCTTTAGCGCGACCGCGCATTTTTCCGCGATGCTCTCTGCGATATTTAACGCGTTTTGGTAATAACATATTATTTTCCTCCTTCCTCAGTTTTCTTCTTAGTAGGAAGAACCTCTCCACGATAGATCCAGACTTTTACACCGAGCTTACCGTAAGTTGTGTCAGCTTCAGATGTTGCATAGTCGATGTCAGCACGTAAAGTGTGCAATGGAACAGTTCCTTCACTGTAGTATTCAGAACGAGCGATGTCAGCTCCGCCAAGACGGCCGGAAACCATTGTTTTCACACCTTGTGCTCCAGCACGCATAGTGCGTTGGATTTGTTGTTTCTGCGCACGGCGGAAAGAAATACGGTTTTCTAGTTGACGAGCGATGTTGTCAGCTACAAGCTGAGCATCAAGATCTGCTCTTTTGATTTCAAGAATGTTAATGTGTACACGCTTGCCAGTTAGGCTGTTAAGGGCTTTACGAAGTGCTTCAACTTCAGAACCGCCTTTACCGATTACCATACCAGGCTTAGCAGTGTGGATCGTAATGTTAACGCGGTTTGCTGCGCGCTCGATTTCTACTTTAGAAACAGAAGCGTCAGAAAGGCGTTTGCTAATGAATTCACGAATTTTTAAATCTTCGTGCAGGAAGTCAGCGTAATCTTTACCAGCGTACCACTTAGATTCCCAATCACGAATGACTCCGATACGAAGACCGACTGGATTTACCTTTTGACCCACTACTTATCCCTCCTTCTTTTCTGATACAACGATTGTAATGTGGCTCGTACGTTTGTTGATTTGGCTCGCACGTCCCATAGCACGCGGGCGGAATCTTTTTAACGTTGGGCCTTCGTCAACAAATGCCTGAGAAATAACCAGATTGTTAGCGTCCATCTCGTAGTTGTGCTCAGCATTTGCGATAGCAGATTTTAAAACTTTTTCGATGATTGGAGAAGCAGCTCTCGGAGTTAGGTTCAAGATAGATACTGCTTCGCCTACTTGCTTACCTCGAATCAGGTCCATTACTAGACGTGCTTTACGAGGAGCAATACGGACTGTTCTTGCAACAGCTTTAGCTTGCATTTAAAAGCCTCCTCTCTTAGCGTCTTGTTTTTTTATCGTCACTGGCGTGGCCTTTGTAAGTACGAGTTGGTGCGAATTCGCCCAACTTGTGGCCTACCATGTCTTCAGAAATGAATACAGGCACGTGTTTACGTCCGTCATATACTGCGATTGTGTGACCGATAAATTGTGGGAAAATAGTTGAACGGCGAGACCAAGTTTTTACAACTTGTTTCTTGTCCGTTTCATTTAATTTCTCGATTTTTGTCATCAAGTGTCCATCGACAAATGGTCCTTTTTTCAAGCTGCGAGCCATTTTGGAACCTCCCTTCGTGATTGCACTACGGTCCGAAATGAACCGTAGACAACCCCGTTATTTATTTTTACGACGACGTACGATAAATTTATCAGATTTGTTCTTTTTCTTACGTGTCTTGAATCCAAGAGTCGGTTTGCCCCAAGGAGACATTGGTGATTTACGTCCGATTGGCGCGCGACCTTCACCACCACCGTGCGGGTGATCGTTAGGGTTCATTACAGAACCGCGGACTGTAGGGCGGATGCCTTTCCAGCGAGAGCGTCCTGCTTTACCAACGTTGATAAGTTCGTGCTGCTCGTTACCTACTTGACCGATAGAAGCACGGCAAGCAGAAAGGATCATGCGAACTTCACCAGAGTTAAGACGTACAAGAACGTATTTGCCTTCTTTACCAAGAACCTGAGCAGATGTACCAGCTGAACGTACAAGCTGTCCGCCTTTACCAGGTTTTAATTCAATGTTATGCACAACAGTACCAACAGGGATGTTGATAAGCGGAAGTGCGTTACCTACTTTGATGTCAGCTTCAGGGCCGGACATGATTTCAGTACCTACTTGAATTCCTTTTGGTGCAAGAATGTAACGTTTTTCTCCGTCTACATAGTTGATTAGTGCGATGTTAGCTGAACGGTTTGGATCGTATTCAACTGTAGCAACGCGTCCAGGTATACCATCTTTATCGCGTTTGAAGTCGATAACACGGTATTGGCGTTTGTGTCCGCCACCTTGGTGACGTACAGTCAATTTACCTTGGTTGTTACGTCCGCCTTTTTTGTGAAGGGGAGCAAGCAAGGATTTTTCCGGCTGGTCAGTCGTGATTTCAGCAAAATCTGAAGTTGTCATGCCACGACGTCCGTTAGAGGTCGGTTTATACTTTTTAATCGCCATTTTGAATTTCCCTCCTTCTTTTTACAGATAATTAAGCTTCAAAAATTTCGATTTCTTTGCTGTCTGCAGTAAGTTTTACGATCGCTTTTCTGCGACGGCTAGTCATACCAGTATAGCGGCCGACACGTTTTGATTTCCCTTTGTAGTTCATGATGTTGACTTTGTCAACTTTCACTCCAAAGATACTTTCAACTGCATCTTTCACTTCTGTTTTATTAGCTCTTACATCAACTTCAAAAGTATATTTCTTTTCAGTCATTAAATCAGCAGAACGTTCAGTAATGACGGGGCGCTTAAGAACATCACGAGGATCTTTCATTATGCAAGCACCTCCTCTACTTTTTCAACCGCAGCTTTTGTAATCAGAAGCTTCTCGTGGTTGACAACGTCTAACACGTTGATTCCGTTAGCTTGAACAACTGTAACTCCAGGGATGTTGCGTGCAGAAAGAGATACTGCTTCGTTTGCATCCGCAGTTACGATTAAAGCTTTTTTCTCAACAGACAATCCTTTAAGGATAGCTGTCATTTCTTTTGTTTTAACCGTATCAAGAGTAAGATCTTCAAGAACAATAATGTTGTTGTCGTTCACTTTAGAAGACAATACTGATTTGATTGCCAAGCGGCGAACTTTTTTAGGTAATTTGTAAGAATAGCTGCGTGGTGTTGGGCCGAATACGACACCACCTCCGCGCCATTGCGGTGAACGGATTGAACCTTGACGGGCACGACCTGTACCTTTTTGACGCCATGGTTTGCGACCTCCGCCGCGTACTTCAGAACGATTTTTTACTTTGTGAGATCCTTGACGTAAGGAAGCTCTTTGCATAAGAATAGCGTCGAATACTACGCTCTCATTTGGCTCAATTCCAAATACAGAAGCGTTTAATTCGATATCACCAGCAGTAGAACCGTTTTGGTTGTATAATGCTACTTTTGGCATGATCAATTTCCTCCTTTCCTAAGAGACTTATTTAGATTTAACAGCACTTTTTACAGTGATTAAAGTTTTTCTCGCACCAGGTACGTTACCTTTAATCAAAAGAAGATTGCGCTCAGCATCAACTTTTACGATTTCAAGGTTTTGGACAGTGATTTGATCTCCGCCCATGCGTCCAGGTAATAGTTTACCTTTGAATACACGGTTAGGATCTACAGGTCCCATTGAACCAGGACGACGGTGGTAGCGTGAACCGTGAGACATAGGTCCGCGAGATTGTCCGTGGCGCTTGATTGCACCTTGGAAACCTTTACCTTTAGATACTCCTGTTACATCTACGATTTCTCCTGCAGAGAAAATTTCAACCTTGACTTCCTGACCAATTTCATACGCATCCATATCCACGCCGCGTAATTCTTTAACGAAGCGCTTAGGAGCAGTTTCCGCTTTTGCAACGTGTCCTTTTTCCGGTTTGTTTGAAAGCTTTTCACGCTTATCGTCAAAACCAAGCTGGATCGCTTCATAGCCATCGTTTTCAGCTGTTTTCTTTTGAAGAACAACGTTTGGAGCTGCTTCAATAACAGTTACCGGGATAAGATCACCGTTCTCTGCGAATACTTGCGTCATACCAATTTTTCTTCCTAAGATTCCTTTGGTCATTCGTCACACCTCCTATTAAGATCATTCTATATTTTTGAATTAAAGTTTGATTTCGATATCGACACCAGATGGTAAGTCTAATCGCATGAGAGCATCAACAGTTTGTGGTGTTGGGTTCACAATGTCGATTAAACGTTTATGTGTACGCATTTCAAATTGCTCACGAGAATCTTTGTATTTGTGCACCGCACGAAGGATTGTGTAAACTGATTTTTCAGTTGGCAACGGAATCGGACCAGATACGCTGGCACCAGAACGTTTTGCCGTTTCAACAATCTTCTCTGCAGATTGATCAAGGATTCTATGATCATATGCTTTTAAACGAATACGAATTTTTTGTTTTGCCATTATTTTCCCTCCTTTTCGCCTACATCACGTTAGACAGTTCTCCGTGAGAAAAACCTGATCACCTTGCCATGGCAAAGCGGCCGGGTGTGTCAGCAACCTCTCACTTCATCGCAGTCAAAGACCAACATACACTATTATACAGAAAATAGACGTATGTTGCAAGGTTTATTTGAAGAACCTTGTGGTTTTCACACTTTGATTATTATACAGGTGATGTCTTGATTAATCAAGGATATGCCTGTTTTCTTTCAGAGATGGAAAGATGCGAACCGGCTGACAACTTCGGCAAAGCGCTCAGGCTCCTCCAAGTGAGGCGAATGGGCTGAGTTTTCAAACCAGTGCCATTCTTTATACGGCGCTTCAACCATCTGATAATATTCGTAAGATGTCGTTCCCGGAACCGTCAAATCGAATTTGCCTGACATAAAACAGCATGGTATTTCAATAGAAGAAACTGATTCCCCGGCATCAAAGAAAATGAGATCTTCCCACAGATGTTTCAGGCTGAACATTTGTCCCCGCGCAGCCAAAAAGCTCCCTCTCACACCGTACGGTTCCCCAAACAGCATTCGTCCGCCTGCTTTTAGAGCGCCGATCGGATTGTGGGTGAAGCCTCCTCCCTTCATCTCGATACAAAGCAGAATCAGTGACCGCTGCATCTGTCCGTTCCATGGAGGCGCTCCGATAAATTCCAGTGTCTTTTGCAGCAAGCGGTGCTTACGCTCCCTGCTCCATGCTGTCAGCTGCCGGTAAGCTTCTGCTTCCTCCTTTTGGATATTAACCACTTGACTGATACCGATATACCCATAATACAAATCAGATCTCTTTTGAAGAACGTGAAGCGCCAAAACTGATCCCCACGAATAGCCTGCGATATATACTTTTTGCCTGCCGAATTGCTTACATAAACGTTCGGTCAAATGAATGGTGTCGGCCGTCAGCTGATCCAAAGTCATAGATGATTCCGGAATATCTTTTGAATACGAGAGTCCCGCCCCTCTCTGATCCCAGTTCACAACAGTGAAATGCTTCTCCAGCTTGTTTTGGTATTTTCTCGCATAGCCGATCTGAGGGGTGCCGGGACCGCCGTGCAAAAACAGAAGCAGCGGATTATCCCTGTCGTCGCCATTAATCATAATGGTCTGTTCGCTGTCGTTAATCAGCAACTGCTGAAGCATTGAAATCCGTTTGTTTGTCTTGAAGTTATCATTCATCGCACTGCTCCTAAAATTTGTATAATCTCTATTATACATTGAATCAGCCGGGAAACAAAAAAACGAGGCCCCATAAGGGACCCCGCATGTATGAACGAGTCGATTACTCAGTGATTGTAGAAACAACGCCTGAACCAACTGTACGTCCGCCTTCACGAATAGAGAAACGAGTTCCTTCTTCGATAGCGATTGTAGAGATAAGTTCAACGATCATTTCAGTGTTATCTCCAGGCATAACCATTTCTACGCCTTCTGGAAGATTGATGATACCAGTTACGTCAGTTGTACGGAAGTAGAACTGAGGACGGTAGTTAGAGAAGAATGGAGTATGACGTCCACCCTCTTCTTTAGAAAGAACGTAAACTTCAGCTTTGAATTTGCTGTGTGGAGTGATTGTACCTGGTTTAGCAAGTACTTGCCCACGTTGGATGTCTTCACGAGCTACACCGCGAAGAAGTGCACCGATGTTGTCTCCAGCTTCAGCGTAATCAAGAAGCTTACGGAACATTTCAACACCTGTAACAGTTGTTTTGCTGTTTTCTTCTTGAAGACCGATGATTTCAACTTCGTCACCGACTTTAACTTGTCCGCGTTCTACACGGCCAGTAGCAACTGTACCACGACCAGTGATTGAGAATACGTCCTCAACTGGCATCATGAATGGTTTTTCAGTGTCGCGTTCTGGAGTTGGGATGTACTCGTCAACTGCAGCCATAAGTTCAAGAATTTTTTCTTCGTACTCAGCGTCGCCTTCAAGAGCTTTAAGAGCAGAACCTTTAACAACTGGTACATCGTCACCAGGGAAGTCGTATTCGCTAAGAAGATCGCGAACTTCCATTTCAACAAGCTCAAGAAGCTCTTCGTCGTCTACCATGTCGCATTTGTTAAGGAATACAACGATGTATGGTACACCAACGTTTTTAGAAAGAAGGATGTGCTCACGAGTTTGTGGCATTGGGCCATCAGCAGCAGATACTACAAGGATAGCTCCGTCCATTTGCGCAGCACCAGTGATCATGTTTTTAACATAGTCAGCGTGTCCTGGGCAGTCAACGTGTGCATAGTGACGAGTGTCAGTTTCGTACTCAACGTGTGCAGTAGAGATTGTGATACCGCGCTCACGTTCTTCTGGAGCACCATCAATTTGATCGTACGCCATAGCTGTACCTTTACCAGATTTCTTATGAAGTACTGTTGAGATAGCAGCAGTTAATGTTGTTTTACCATGGTCAACGTGTCCAATTGTACCGATATTGGCATGTGATTTGGAACGGTCGAATTTTTCTTTAGCCATTCTAAAATCCTCCTTAAGAGCTTTTAATTAGTGATGTATAGAGTGATAGAAAGTGAAAGCAAGCTTTCACTTCCTCATCTTACAATAGTAGTTATACTTGAGTTAAGTGGCAAAATCAATTATTCGCCTTTATTTTTTTTGATAATTTCTTCAGCAATGCTCTTCGGCACTTCTTCGTAGTGATCCATGAACATAGTGAACGTACCGCGACCTTGCGTGTTAGAACGAAGGGCAGTAGCGTAACCGAACATTTCAGCAAGAGGTACCATCGCACGCACAACTTGAGCGTTACCGCGCGCTTCCATACCTTCTACGCGTCCGCGGCGAGAAGTAATATCGCCCATGATGTCTCCCATGTATTCTTCAGGAATAACCACTTCAACTTTCATGACTGGTTCAAGAAGAACTGGGTTACATTTGCTGACTGCATTTTTCAATGCCATAGAAGCAGCGACTTTAAACGCCATTTCGTTTGAGTCAACATCATGGTAAGATCCATCAAAAAGTTTCGCCTTGATGTCGATTAGCGGGAATCCTGCTAGGACACCATTTTCAAGAGAGTCTTCGAGACCTGCTTGTACGGCTGGGATGTATTCACGAGGAACAACACCACCGACGATTGCGTTTTCGAATTCAAAGCCTGCGCCTTCTTCGTTCGGTTCAAATTCGATCCAAACGTGACCGAACTGACCGCGTCCGCCTGATTGACGTACGAATTTACCTTCAACTTTTGCACCGCTACGGAATGTCTCACGGTACGCAACTTGAGGAGCACCAACGTTAGCTTCAACTTTGAACTCACGCTTCATACGATCAACAATGATATCAAGGTGAAGCTCACCCATACCAGAGATGATTGTTTGACCCGTTTCAGGGTTTGTTTGTGTGCGGAATGTAGGATCTTCTTCAGCAAGTTTTGCTAAAGCGATACCCATTTTATCTTGGTCAGCTTTTGATTTAGGCTCAATCGCTACGTCGATAACTGGCTCTGGGAATTCCATGGATTCAAGGATTACAAGATCCTTCTCATCACAAAGAGTATCTCCAGTAGAAGTATCTTTTAGACCTACAGCAGCTGCGATGTCTCCAGCGTAAACAGTAGAGATCTCTTCACGGCTGTTAGCGTGCATTTGAAGGATACGTCCTACGCGCTCACGCTTGCCTTTTGTAGAGTTCTTTACATATGAACCGGAATCAAGTGTACCGGAATATACGCGGAAGAACGTCAGCTTACCGACATAAGGGTCAGTCATAACTTTAAATGCAAGTGCAGAGAATGGCTCTTCATCAGAAGAATGACGAACGATCTCTTCATCTGTATCAGGACGTACACCTTTGATTGCAGCAACATCAGTTGGCGCAGGAAGGTAGTCAAGAACAGCATCAAGTACAAGCTGAACACCTTTGTTTTTGAAAGCAGAACCAACAAGTACAGGGTAGAATTCAACATTCAGTGTACCTTTACGGATTGCAGCTTTCAGTTCAGGGATAGTGATTTCTTCACCTTCAAGGTACTTTTCCATAAGCTCTTCATCAAGCTCAGCTACAGCTTCAATCAGGCTGTTGCGAAGCTCTTCAGCTTGTTCTTTGTACTCTTCAGGGATTTCTTTCGCATCTGAACGAGTTCCAAGGTCATCTTCGTAGAAATACGCAACGTTTTCTACTAAGTCGATGATACCTTCGAAGTTGTCTTCAGCACCGATCGGCAATTGAATTGCGTGAGCGTTAGCTTGAAGACGGTCTCTTAAAGTTCCTACAGAGTAAAGGAAGTCTGCGCCGATTTTGTCCATTTTGTTGACAAATACAACACGCGGCACTCCGTAAGTTGTTGCTTGGCGCCATACAGTTTCTGTCTGAGGCTCAACACCTGATTGAGCATCAAGTACAGCAACCGCACCATCAAGTACACGGAGTGAACGTTCAACTTCAACTGTGAAGTCCACGTGTCCCGGTGTATCGATGATGTTTACACGGTAACCTTTCCACTGTGCAGTTGTTGCTGCAGAAGTGATTGTGATACCGCGTTCTTGTTCCTGCTCCATCCAGTCCATTTGCGAAGCACCTTCGTGAGTTTCGCCAATTTTGTGGATACGGCCTGTGTAGAACAAGATCCGTTCTGTAGTCGTCGTTTTACCGGCATCGATGTGAGCCATGATCCCGATATTACGAGTTTTTTCTAAGGAGAACTCTCTTGCCATTGGGTAATTTCTCCTTCCTTATTAGGGAATTATTATTTTGATTATATGAATCCTACCAGCGGTAGTGAGCAAATGCTTTGTTCGCTTCTGCCATCTTGTGAGTGTCTTCACGTTTCTTAACGGCAGCACCAGTGTTGTTAGCTGCATCAAGAATTTCGTTAGCCAGGCGCTCTTCCATTGTTTTTTCTCCGCGAAGACGCGCATAGTTAACCAACCAGCGAAGACCAAGAGTTGTACGGCGTTCTGGACGAACTTCTACAGGCACTTGGTAGTTAGCTCCACCTACACGGCGTGCTTTTACTTCAAGTACAGGCATGATGTTTTTCAATGCTTGTTCGAAAACCTCCATTGCATCATTGCCAGTGCGTTCTTTAATGATATCGAATGACTTGTATAGGATTGTTTGAGATTTACCTTTTTTACCGTCGATCATCATTTTGTTGATCAGGCGGGATACCAGCTTAGAGTTGTAAAGCGGATCAGGTAAAACATCTCTTTTTGCTACAGGACCTTTACGTGGCATCTGAATATCCTCCCTTCATAGTTTTAATGATTTATTTAATTACTTTGCTTTAGGGCGTTTCGTACCGTACTTAGAACGGCCTTGCGCACGGTTTTCAACTCCGGCAGTATCAAGCGCACCACGAACGATGTGGTAGCGTACCCCCGGTAAGTCTTTTACACGTCCGCCGCGGATCAGTACAACGCTGTGCTCTTGCAGGTTGTGACCGATACCAGGAATGTAGGCAGTAACCTCGATTCCGTTAGTCAAACGAACACGAGCATATTTACGAAGTGCTGAGTTCGGTTTTTTCGGTGTCATTGTACCCACACGAGTACATACCCCGCGTTTTTGTGGAGAAGATACGTTAGTGTGCTCTTTTTTAAAGCTGTTGTATCCTTTGTTTAGTGCAGGTGACTTAGAGTTTTCAACTTTGCTCACGCGTCCCTTGCGAATTAGCTGATTAATTGTAGGCATGTTGTGTTCCTCCCTTCATTACGTTTTATAACCCACATACCCAGGTGGTTCATCATTAGGCAAAAAACAATGTCTTTACACAAGATTGAAATCTTATATAAAAACAAAAAGTACGCTATAACATAATGGCAACAGCTGCTGCTCCCACTTCAATTCCGCAGGCTTTGCCGAGCTTTTTCATGGAATCTACCATACAGACGTCGATGTCTCGGTTCTTTGCAAGCTGGATAACGCCAGCCGTAAGAACTGTATCCGCGTCTTTTGCCACGACGACTTCCTTTACTGAACCTCGTTTCAGAGCTTTCACTGTTTGCTTCGTACCAATAATAATTGATTTGGCCTGTGATACTTTATCATAAGACATAAACATATCCTCCAAAGTAACAGGTTTTATTTCGAGCACCTTGGTTATATTATCACTCTGCGGAACGGATGTCAACATCGTATGACATTTTTTAGTGCAGTCCGCCGCCAGAATAATTGTAATACTGAGGAAAAGCTGTCGAAACAGCCTTTCCTGCAGCAGTTTCCATTATTCAGCCGGAACCATATCTTCCGAAGGCTGAACGTTTGAAACAGGTTTTACTTTTCTGTAATTCATCATACCGGTACCGGCCGGAACCAGTTTACCGATGATAACATTTTCTTTCAGGCCGAGAAGCTCATCGCGCTTGCCTTTAATCGCAGCATCCGTAAGAACGCGTGTTGTTTCTTGGAATGATGCGGCAGACAAGAATGAATCTGTCTCGAGTGAAGCTTTCGTGATACCGAGAAGGACAGGACGCCCTGTAGCAGGCCGGTTGCCTTCAAGCAGCACTTTTTTGTTCGCTTCTGTGAATTGGTGAATATCAAGCAATGTGCCAGGAAGAACATCAGTATCTCCGGCATCGATCACACGGACTTTGCGAAGCATCTGGCGAACCATTACTTCTACGTGTTTATCGCCGATTTCAACCCCCTGCATACGGTAAACCTTCTGAACCTCGTGCAGAAGATATTCTTGAACCGTTGTCAGGTCAGTGACTTTAAGAAGTTCTTTCGGATCGATAGAACCTTCTGTCAGCACTTGACCGCGGGTAATCTGATCACCCTCAGCCACTTTCAGGCGTGAGTTGTAAGGTGCTGTGTATGAACGTGTCTCAACAGCGCCTTGAACAACAATTTCCTGCTGTTTGTCGCGGACTTCATTGATTTCGGCAATTGTACCGTCAATCTCAGAAATCGTCGCTTGACCTTTAGGATTACGCGCTTCGAAAAGCTCTTGGATACGCGGAAGACCTTGTGTGATATCGTCTCCGGCAACCCCGCCTGTGTGGAACGTACGCATTGTTAACTGTGTTCCAGGCTCACCGATAGATTGGGCGGCGATAATACCTACTGCTTCGCCGACTTCAACATCAGTTCCGGTTGCAAGGTTTCGTCCGTAGCATCGTTTACATACACCATGAGGAGTGTTACATGTGAACGCGGAGCGGATCCACACTTCTTCGATTCCGGCTTCAACGATTTCCAGCGCTTTATCTTCATCGATCAATTCGTTTTCGTTAATGAGCACAGCACCCGTTTCAGGATGTTTGATCTGTTTTCTGGCGAAACGTCCGATCAGACGCTCTTCCAGACGCTCGATGATTTCCGTACCTTCTTTAAGCGGTTTTGCAAGAATACCGCGGTCAGTTCCGCAATCTGTTTCACGAATGATAACATCCTGCGCAACATCAACAAGACGGCGTGTAAGGTAACCTGAGTCAGCTGTTTTCAGGGCGGTATCGGCAAGACCTTTACGCGCACCGTGAGTGGAGATAAAGTACTCCAATACCGTCAGACCTTCACGGAAACTTGATTTGATAGGCAATTCAATGATTCGTCCAGCCGGGTTGGCCATCAGACCGCGCATACCCGCAAGCTGCGTAAAGTTAGATGCGTTACCACGGGCTCCTGAGTCACTCATCATGTAGATCGGGTTGACTTCGTCTAATGATTTCATCAGTTTGCCTTGGATAACATCTTTCGCTGAACTCCAAATTGAAATGACTCTTTCATATCGTTCTTCTTCGGTGATTAAACCGCGTCTGAACTGTTTCAAGACATTATCAACTTTGCTTTGTGCTTCTTCGAGGATTTCCTGCTTATCATCGAGAACGACGATATCAGAAACCCCTACCGTGATACCAGCTTTCGTTGAATATCTGAAACCGAGGTTTTTCATGCGGTCAAGCATCTTAGACGTTTCCGTGATATGGAATCGTTTAAAGATTTCCGCGATGATTTTACCCAAAATACCTTTTTTAAACGGTGCGTTGATCGGCTGCTCTGCAATCACAGCTTTTACGTCAGCACCTTTATCTAAGAAGAAACGGTCAGGCGTTTTCTCTTCAATGTTGCTCTTCGTAGGTTCATTCATGTAAGGGAATGACTCAGGGAGAATTTCATTGAAGACCAACTTACCGACTGTTGTAATTAACAGTTTTGAACGCTGCTCATCCGTAAATGTCACATTCTTCAGGGAGTTCGCTGCAACAGCTACTCTCGTATGAAGGTGAACATAACCGTTTTGATAAGCAAGAAGCGCTTCGTCCGTATTTTTGAAGACCATACCCTCGCCGACTGCTCCGGCGCGCTCAAGTGTCAGGTAGTAGTTTCCTAATACCATATCCTGAGACGGCGTAACAACCGGTTTACCATCTTTAGGGTTCAAGATGTTTTGGGCCGCAAGCATCAGAATGCGGGCCTCAGCTTGAGCCTCAGCTGATAAAGGTACGTGAACCGCCATTTGGTCACCGTCAAAGTCAGCGTTATAAGCTGTACATACTAACGGGTGAAGACGGATGGCGCGTCCTTCAACAAGCGTAGGTTCGAAAGCCTGGATACCTAATCTGTGAAGCGTAGGGGCACGGTTCAGTAAGACCGGATGCTCCTTAATGACAGATTCAAGTACATCCCATACTTCTGGCTGCACGCGTTCGATTTTGCGTTTTGCGCTCTTGATGTTGTGAGCGAGACCTTTTTCAACAAGCTCTTTCATAACGAATGGCTTGAAGAGCTCAAGCGCCATTTCCTTCGGCAATCCGCACTGATACATTTTCAGATGCGGACCTACGACGATAACGGAACGTCCTGAGTAGTCTACACGTTTACCAAGAAGGTTCTGACGGAAACGTCCTTGTTTCCCTTTCAGCATGTGAGAAAGAGATTTTAACGGTCTGTTACCAGGACCTGTTACAGGACGTCCGCGGCGGCCGTTGTCAATTAAAGCATCGACAGCCTCTTGAAGCATACGTTTTTCGTTCTGAACGATGATGCTTGGCGCACCAAGGTCCAAAAGGCGTTTCAAACGGTTGTTACGGTTGATGACACGACGGTAAAGGTCATTCAGGTCAGACGTTGCGAAACGTCCGCCGTCAAGCTGAACCATCGGTCTTAATTCAGGCGGAATAACCGGAAGCACGTCGAGAATCATCCAAGACGGCTTGTTTCCTGAATTACGGAAGGCTTCAAGCACTTCAAGGCGTTTGATCGCACGTGTGCGGCGCTGGCCTTGAGAAGTTTTCAGCTCTTCTTTTAACATATCAACTTCTTTGACAAGGTCGATGTCCTGCAGAAGTTTATTAATGGCTTCCGCACCCATAGAGGCTTGGAATTTGTTTCCGTACTTATCCAGATACGCACGGTATTCCTTTTCGGATAAAAGCTGTTTCTTTTCGAGCGGTGTATTGGCCGGGTCAGTTACGACGTAAGAAGCAAAGTAGATGACTTCTTCCAGCGCACGCGGTGACATATCCAATACAAGACCCATACGGCTCGGAATACCTTTGAAATACCAAATGTGAGAAACCGGGGCAGCCAGTTCAATATGCCCCATTCTCTCACGACGGACTTTAGCCCGCGTTACTTCAACTCCGCAACGGTCACAAACTACGCCTTTATAACGAACCCGCTTGTACTTGCCGCAATGACATTCCCAGTCCTTAGTCGGTCCGAAAATGCGTTCGCAGAACAGGCCGTCCTTTTCAGGTTTCAATGTACGATAGTTTATCGTTTCAGGCTTTTTCACTTCACCAAAAGACCATGAACGGATTTTATCCGGTGAAGCAAGACCGATGTTCATATACTCAAAATTGTTCACATCTAGCAAGGGGCCTACCTCCCTTTTTATCTTCGGATTAACCGATGTCACTTGCCTTTATCAATCACAGACTATTCTTTCGTTACTGCGTCACGTTCAACGTCTGGAGATGCTGTTTCTTCCGGCGCTTCATCACCTGATAATGCAAGGCCGTCAGCTTGTTTCGCATCTTCCTCGTCTTCTAGATCTCTCATTTCTATTTCTTCTTCATCGCCTGAAAGGATTTTCACGTCCATACCTAAGCTTTGAAGCTCTTTGATCAATACTTTGAATGATTCCGGAACACCAGGCTCTGGAACATTGTCGCCTTTGACGATGGCTTCATATGTTTTCACACGTCCGACCACGTCATCGGACTTCACAGTCAGGATTTCTTGAAGCGTGTAAGCTGCGCCGTAAGCTTCAAGCGCCCAAACCTCCATCTCACCGAAACGCTGTCCGCCGAATTGGGCTTTACCGCCGAGAGGCTGCTGCGTAACAAGTGAGTAAGGACCTGTAGAACGGGCATGAAGTTTATCATCAACCATGTGTGCCAGTTTGATCATGTACATGATTCCGACAGATACACGGTTGTCGAACGGTTCTCCCGTACGGCCGTCATAAAGGACTGTTTTAGCGTCTCTTGACATGCCTGCTTCTTCAAGTGTTTCCCACACATCTTCTTCACGCGCGCCGTCAAATACAGGTGACGCGATGTGAATGCCGAGGTAGCGGGCAGCCATACCCATGTGAAGTTCTAATACCTGACCGATATTCATACGTGATGGTACACCCAGCGGGTTAAGCATGATATCGATCGGCGTGCCGTCAGGAAGGTAAGGCATATCTTCTTCAGGAAGAATCTTCGAGATAACCCCTTTGTTTCCGTGACGTCCGGCCATTTTATCACCTTCAGAAATCTTACGTTTCTGAACGATATATACGCGTACAAGCTGGTTCACTCCCGGAGGAAGTTCGTCTCCGTCTTCACGGTTGAAGACTTTTACGTCGTGGATAATTCCGCCGCCGCCATGAGGCACACGGAGGGAAGTATCACGGACTTCACGCGCTTTTTCTCCAAAGATTGCGTGCAGAAGGCGTTCTTCAGCCGTAAGCTCAGTTACACCTTTAGGCGTTACTTTACCCACGAGAAGGTCTCCGTCGTTGACTTCCGCGCCGATACGGATAATTCCGCGGTCATCAAGGTTGCGAAGCGCGTCTTCCCCTACGTTTGGAATATCGCGGGTGATCTCTTCCGGTCCAAGCTTTGTATCACGTGCTTCTGATTCATATTCTTCAATGTGAATAGATGTGTATACATCATCTTTCACAAGACGTTCACTCATGATGATGGCATCCTCATAGTTGTAGCCATCCCATGTCATGAAGCCGACCATTACGTTGCGGCCGAGAGCAAGTTCACCAAGCTCCATTGAAGGGCCGTCAGCAAGGATTTCTCCTTTTACTACTTCATCGCCGACACTGACGATCGGACGCTGGTTGTAGCACGTACCTTGGTTGGAGCGGACAAATTTCAGCAAGCTGTACTTATCCAGGTTGCCTTTTACTTTTTGGCCGTCAATTTCTTCATAGCGGCGCACCCATACGTTTTTCGCTTCCACCCGTTCAACGATACCAGGGTGTTTACAAATAACGGCTGCACCGGAGTCTTTACCGGATACGTATTCCATACCCGTTCCGACGATCGGAGCTTCAGGCTGCATCAAAGGCACAGCCTGACGCTGCATGTTCGCTCCCATAAGGGCACGGTTCGAGTCATCGTTTTCCAAGAACGGAATACATGCTGTCGCAGCAGATACAACCTGTTTAGGAGATACGTCCATGTAATCCACGCGGTTGCGGGCTACAACGGTGTTTTCCCCTCTGAAACGGGCTACGATGCTGTCATCCAAGAAAGAACCGTCATCGCTCAGCTTAGCGTTCGCTTGGGCTACGACATAGTTATCCTCTTCATCAGCAGTCAAGTAGTCGATTCTAGGCGTTACTTTTCCTGTTTCAGGATCAACGCGGCGGTATGGCGTCTCAATGAAACCAAAGCGGTTTACTTTCGCAAATGATGACAATGAGTTGATCAAACCGATGTTCGGACCCTCAGGCGTTTCAATCGGACACATACGGCCATAGTGAGAGTAGTGAACGTCACGTACTTCCATACCTGCACGCTCACGCGTCAAACCGCCCGGTCCAAGAGCTGACAGACGGCGTTTGTGCGTCAATTCAGCAAGCGGGTTCGTCTGGTCCATGAATTGAGAAAGCTGTGAGCTTCCGAAGAACTCTTTAATAGACGCAATAACAGGTCTGATGTTAATCAGCTGCTGCGGCGTGATTGTATTTGTGTCTTGAATAGACATTCTTTCACGTACGACACGTTCCATCCGGCTTAAACCGATACGGAATTGGTTTTGCAGGAGCTCACCTACAGAACGCAGGCGGCGGTTTCCGAGATGGTCGATATCGTCAGTGTCGCCCACTCCGTGCAGGAGATTGAAGAAGTAGCTGATAGAAGAAATAATATCAGCAGGCGTAATGTTTTTAATCGCCTCTTCAATGTAAGCATTGCCGATCACATTGATCGTCTGCTCTCCTTCTGCATCAGTAGGAGCATAGATTTTAATGGATTGAAGCATCACTTCATCCTCGACAACGCCGCCGTTAGGATAAAGTTTTCTGAAGCCGATTCCATTTTCTAAGTATGGCAGTACTTTATCAAGTGTTCTTCTGTCAAGAATCTGCCCTTTTTCAGCGAGGATTTCACCTGTTTCAGGATCAACCAGTGTTTCTGCAAGGCGCTGGTTAAACAGACGGTTCTTGATATGAAGCTTTTTATTAATTTTATAGCGTCCTACATTCGCAAGGTCGTATCGCTTAGGATCAAAGAAACGGGAATCCAGCAAACTTTTTGCGTTTTCTACTGTAGGCGGCTCTCCCGGACGAAGGCGCTCATAGATTTCAAGAAGCGCTTTGTCACTGTTTTCAGTGTTGTCCTTATCCAGTGTATTGCGGAGATATTCGTTCTCACCAATGAGATCGAGAATCTCTTGATCGGAACCGAAGCCGAGAGCACGCAAAAGAACCGTAACCGGCAACTTACGTGTGCGATCAATGCGGACATACACAACATCTTTCGCATCAGTTTCGTATTCTAACCATGCGCCACGGTTTGGAATGACAGTCGCGGTAAAACCTTTCTTACCGTTTTTGTCTACTTTACCACTGAAATATACACTTGGAGACCGAACAAGCTGAGATACGATAACACGTTCTGCACCGTTGATGATAAAAGTACCGGTATCTGTCATAATAGGGAAATCACCCATGAAGACATCCTGGTCTTTTACCTCTCCAGTTTCTTTGTTAATTAAACGAACCTTCACTCTTAGCGGAGCTGAGTAAGTCACATCACGTTCTTTTGACTCTTCAACGGGATACTTAGGATCTCCTAAACTGTAGTCAATGAACTCAAGAGAGAGGTTACCAGTGAAATCCTCAATTGGTGATATGTCTTGAAACATCTCTCTAAGACCCTCATCAAGAAACCACTGATAAGAAGAGGTTTGAATTTCAATGAGATTTGGTAATTCTAACACTTCGCTAATGCGAGCATAGCTTCTGCGCTGGCGGTGTCGTCCATACTGAACTAGTTGACCTGTCAACTGATTCACCCCTCAAATCATGCGTATTATATGTGTAATAAGCATTCCTTACGATGAAGAAATACTTTTACAAGACAAAAGAAAAAAGGGTTTCTAATTAAGAAAACCACATCCAAAAACAAATACCGATTTTATTAGCATTTCCATGTTTGTATAATTTATACATGCACTATGATTATTCAGCATATCATGCAAAATATATACATTGGCATTTTACAATATTAACATAGCTGAAAATTCAAGTCAAACTTTTTTTGCTTTTATGATATAATAGCCTTTCTTTTTTTGAACGACGGAAACTTCGTCAAAAAGCTCCTTCAGTTTTTCAATGGCAGAAGGCCCGCCCTGTTTTTTCTGTATAACGATCCACAACTCACCTGAAGCCCTTAAATGCTCAGCGCTTTTTTCAAAAATGGCATGGACAACTTTTTTTCCGGCGCGGATTGGGGGGTTTGTAATAATAGAAGCAAATGTTTGAGCAGAATCAATATTTGAAAATAAATCACTCTGATAAATCCGAACGTTTTTTATTCCGTTTTTTTCTGCATTTTCATTTGACAGCTCTACGGCTCTTTCATTCACGTCAATCATGTGCACGGTCCGGTCTGTAAATTCACCGGCGAGCGACAGACCGATCGGGCCGTAGCCGCAGCCTGCATCCAGGAAGTCACCATCAACCTCAGGCTCTTCAAACGCTTCAATTAAGACACGCGAACCGAAATCAACTTCCTTTTTTGAGAAAACGCCGCTGTCACTTGTGAATGTATAAGATCTGTTCCGCAGTGTAAATGACCATGTCTGTTTATCGCTTTTGACTGAAGGTTTTTCTGAATAATAGTGTTCACTCATTATTAGAACCTCCTTTTTTAATGGCGCTTAAAGAAAAGCAAAGAAAAAGCCCGCCTCATAAAAGCGAGCTTCCCCTACAGGCAAGTGAAGATTACTTAACTTCTACAGAAGCGCCAACTTCTTCAAGTTTAGCTTTAAGCTCTTCAGCTTCTTCTTTCGCAATACCTTCTTTAAGTGGTTTTGGAGTGTTGTCAACAAGTTCTTTAGCTTCTTTCAAGCCAAGACCAGTGATTTCACGAACAACTTTGATAACTTTGATTTTCTGAGAACCTGCACCAGCAAGGATAAGGTCGAATTCGCTTTGCTCTTCAGCAGCGCCGCCAGCAGCTCCGCCAGCTACAGCTACAGGAGCAGCAGCAGTTACGCCAAATTCTTCTTCGATTGCTTTTACTAGGTCGTTCAATTCAAGTACAGTTGCTTCTTTAACGGAAGCAATGATTTCTTCGATATTTAAAGCCATTTGAAATTCCTCCATTTGTTTTATTTTAGGGTAAAATCAGATTAAGCGCCTTGTTCTTCCTTTTGATCTGCAACTGCTTTAGCTGCAAGTGCAAGGTTGCGAACTGGAGCTTGAAGTACGCTAAGCAACATAGAAAGTAAGCCATCGCGTGAAGGAAGTTCAGCAAGAGCTTTCACTTCTTCAACAGAAGATACTTTACCTTCGATAACACCCGCTTTGATTTCCAGAGCTTCGTGGTTTTTCGCGAACTCGTTAAGAACTTTCGCCGGAGCGACAACATCTTCAGTACTGAATGCGATCGCATTCGGTCCAGTCAAGACATCATTCAAACCATCAAGTTCAGCTTGTTCAACCGCACGGCGAGTCATTGTGTTTTTGTACACTTTGAACTCTACGTTAGCTTCGCGAAGCTGTTTACGGAGTTCAGTTACTTCAGAAACGTTAAGTCCGCGGTAGTCAACGATGATCGTTGATTTGCTTTCTTTCAGTTTAGAAGCAATCTCTTCAACAACAACTTTTTTTGTATCAATTGCGCTGCTCATGGTTACACCTCCTGTAGATTTTGTGTAACACTTATACCGCTAGGTGATCACGACTGTGACGACGATTTCATATAAAAAGCCTCCATGTGGACATGGAGGCTGTATATACAAGCATACGTAACGTAATAGCTGTGATATATATACACCTCGGCAGGATATTAAGCCTCAGCGGCCCCTGCTGTCTACGGTATAAATGACATATTATATTTTACAACATTTTGAATCATATCAGAATGCTGATCTAAAGTCAAATATTATTTTACGTTGAAAGTTGAAGCGTCTACTTTGACACCAGGTCCCATAGTAGATGTTACAGCAACGTTTTTCACGTAAACGCCTTTAGCTGCAGCAGGTTTAGCTTTCAGGATTGTATCGTACATTGTTGTGAAGTTCTCAACAAGTTTTTCATCCTCGAAAGAAACTTTACCGATAGGAACATGGATGTTACCAGCTTTATCAGCACGGTATTCAACTTTACCAGCTTTGATTTCGCCGATTGCTTTTTCAACTTCGAAAGTAACTGTACCAGTTTTAGGGTTTGGCATTAAACCTTTTGGTCCAAGTACACGACCGATTTTACCAACCTCACCCATCATGTCAGGTGTAGCTACGATTACATCGAAATCGAACCAGCCTTGTTGAATTTTGTTGATGTAGTCAGTATCCCCAACGAAATCTGCACCGGCAGCTTCAGCTTCTTTTGCTTTTTCGCCTTTAGCGAATACAAGCACGCGCTGAGTTTTACCAGTTCCGTTAGGAAGCACGACTGCTCCGCGGATTTGCTGATCGTTTTTACGAGTGTCAACCCCTAAACGAAAAGCAACTTCAACTGTAGCGTCGAATTTAGCTGTGTTTGTTTTTTTAGTAAGCGCCACTGCTTCAGCGACGTCGTAAGCTTTTGCACGGTCTACAAGCTTCGCAGCTTCAACGTACTTTTTACCTTTTTTAGCCATTTTAAAATTTCCTCCTTATGTGGTTATAGCGGAATAACCTCCCACGAATAAGGGTTGCGAACTTGTGAAAACTCGCAACCCGACAAGAAACAAATTAATCCTCGATAACGATACCCATACTGCGGGCAGTACCTTCAACCATGCGCATTGCCGCTTCAACGTCTGCTGCGTTTAAGTCAGGCATTTTCGTTTCAGCGATTTCGCGAACCTTATCGCGCTTAACGGTTGCCACTTTATTACGGTTTGGTTCACCAGAACCAGACTCAATTCCAGCTGCTTTTTTAAGCAATACTGCAGCAGGCGGAGTTTTTGTAATAAATGTAAATGAACGGTCTTCGTAAACCGAAATTTCAACAGGAATGATTAAACCAGCTTGGTCAGCTGTACGAGCGTTAAACTCCTTACAGAATCCCATGATATTTACACCGGCTTGACCTAGTGCAGGTCCAACTGGCGGCGCTGGGTTAGCTTTTCCAGCAGGAATTTGCAATTTTACAACTTTTACTACTTTTTTAGCCACGAGACACACCTCCTTAAGTCCGTGATGTGGTAATAGGGTAAACCCTCCCACTCAAGGTTTCATTCTTTATATGAATGACGAAATATCAAGCTAGCTGCCTTGGATTAGTCCAAGACGTACCTTTGCTATATTATCATTAATATATAGCAATTTCAAGTTTTTTCACATTACAATTTGTCGATCTGGGTAAATTCCAGTTCAACCGGCGTTTCACGGCCGAACATGTTAACGAATACCTTCACTTTGCTCTTATCATAATCAATCTCTTCAATTGATCCTGTAAAGTTGGCGAATGGCCCGTCTATGACTTTGACTGTCTCATTCAATTCAAAATCAATGTCGGTTTTCCGCTCATCCATGCCCATCCGTTTTAAAATGGTTTCCGCTTCGCCAGGAAGAAGCGGAGTCGGCTTTGAGCCTGAACCGGCTGATCCGACGAAACCGGTAACGCCCGGCGTGTTGCGGACTACATACCAAGAATCATCAGTCATGACGATTTCAACAAGCACATAACCCGGGAACACTTTCTTTTTGACTACTTTTTTCTTGCCGTTCTTAATATCAGTCTCTTCTTCTTCAGGAACGACCACGCGGAAAATTTTATCCTGCATTCCCATTGATTCCACACGTTTTTCAAGGTTTGCTTTTACTTTGTTTTCATAACCGGAATACGTATGAACAACATACCAATTCTTTTCCATTCTATCAGGACTCTGCAGTCCTTCCCTCCCCGCATTTAAAAATGAAGTGTAAAACAAAAAATAGGCTCAGAGCCTATGAATCCTTTTTTCAACACAATAAAAAACCCGCTGAACGGGTTTTGGCAAACGATATTATGATCTATTATAGCACGTATTGCTGATCATTATTCAACTATTAAACGAATTAATTGAGAAATTCCTGTATCAAGGAGGGCAAAAAAGATAACAAAAAAGATAACCGTTGAAATCACCGTGATCGTATAGCGCGTTAACTCTTTGCCTTTAGGCCAGCTAACCTTTTTCATTTCTTTCCCAACATCTTTAAAGAAACTCATCATGCGCATGTAAAAGACCTCCACAATTTAAAAAGCGAACACTATTTTGTTTCTAAATGAGCTGTATGTGAATTGCAAGTGCTGCAGTACTTCTTAACTTCTAACCGCTCAGCCGCTGATGCAGAGCTTTTCATTGTCGTATAATTACGATTTCCGCATGTTTTGCATGCCAGCGTAATCTTTTTTCTCATGTCGATACACCTTTTCCTAAATAGACATTCATTTATCTTAATAAAATAGCACAGTCAGAAAAATTCTGTCAATATGACATAGAAACCCGCTACAGGCTGATTTCTCTTATTTCTAAATACTTCTCAAGCTTGCGCTTCACGCGCTGCAGGGCATTATCAATTGATTTTACGTGTCGGTTTAAGTCATCTGAAATTTCTTGGTAACTTCTTCCGTCCAAGTACAAAACAAGCACCTTTCTCTCCAGATCGCTAAGCAGTTCTCCCATTTTCATCTCAATATCATCGAATTCTTCCTGATTAATAATCATTTCTTCAGGGTTTAACGTTTTTGCGCCTGAAATGACATCAAGCAGTGTTCTGTCTGATTCTTCATCAAAAATTGGCTTGTCTAAAGAAACATAAGAATTTAAAGGAATGTGTTTCTGACGGGTAGCTGTCTTTATTGCGGTAATAATCTGGCGGGTAATGCATAATTCTGCAAAAGCTTTAAATGAAGTAAGCTTGTCCTCCCTAAAGTCTCGGATAGACTTATATAAGCCTATCATCCCTTCCTGTACAATATCTTCTCTGTCGGCCCCTATTAAAAAATAAGACCTGGCTTTCGCCCGTACAAAATTACGGTACTTCGTAATCAAGTAATCTAACGCATCACTATCCCCAACATGAACCTTTTCAATGACCTGCTCGTCCTCCAACTGGCAAAACTGCACTTTGTTGAATTTTCCCTTGCTGTTCTGTAGATTCACTGCGATCCCCCCGGCGCACGTAGATAGAAATATTATACATTAATGGGCGAAAAAGCGTCAACCTAATCCAGGCCGCCGCGCCGCCACTTTTCAAACGTTTTCAAAACCTCTTCGGACAGCTCGATTTTACCCGGGGGTTTTTCGGAAGTGATCTTTGAAACCCGTCTTTGAATCCGGCGTTCTATCGCATCCACTTCCCTCAGCAGCTCCCGGGCGGATTTGCGGAGAGCCCCTTGTCCGAAAATCGCCCACTGCTCCGTGTAATCAGAGGTTGCGACATGAATCTGTGTCGCAATATTATTCAGCGCCTGTGCAAGCTTCTCAATCCGCTCATCCGCCGTTTCATTCTCCCGTGTGAAAATCACTTCGACTCTGTGATTCGTGTGTTTTTTCTCTATGCCTTTTACCAGATGTGCGTCAAACACCACAATGACTTTAATTCCCGTGTACGACTGATACTCCGCCATCTTCTGAATCAGCACATCTCTCGCTTCTTCAAAACTGTTCGCTTTTAAATCCTTTAGCTGCGGCCAAGCTCCTATCATGTTGTATCCGTCTACTAATAGGATGTCCATTTGTCTTTATTCCCCTAAAGGATTGCGTTTCCGGTAGACTTCATACATGAGAAGGCCGGCCGCTACCGACGCATTCAGAGACGTGACTTTTCCGGCCATCGGAAGTTTAATGAGAAAATCACATTTCTCCTTCACAAGCCGGCCCATTCCTCTGCCTTCGCTTCCGATAACGAGCGCCAAAGGCATCTTGCCGTCCATAGAGCGGTAGTCTTCCCGGGCGGATGCATCCGTTCCGACGACCCAAATCCCCCGCTCCTTCATTTCATCAAGTGTCCGGGCAAGGTTGGTCACCTTCACGACGGGAATGTGTTCAATCGCACCGGTCGAAGCTTTTGCGACCGTCGAAGTCAGTCCGACCGCTCTGCGTTTCGGAATCACGATGCCGTGCGCGCCGACAGCGTCAGCCGTTCTCATGATGGAACCGAGATTATGAGGGTCTTCCAGCTCGTCCAATATGAGAAAGAAAGGCTGTTCGTTTCTCTGTTCCGCTCTTTTATATAATTCGTCTAATTGTGCATATTCATATGCCGCCACCTGAGCGACAACTCCCTGATGCTGCCCCTCCACCATCTGATCGAGTTTTTTTCTCGGCACAAATTGAATGGTGACGCCGCGCTTTTTAGCAAGCACCATAACTTGCTGCGCCTGTCCTTTTACTGTGTTTTCCGCCATCCATAACTTATAGAGTTTGCGATCCGACTTTAACGTCTCAATTACCGCGTTTTTTCCTATGACGTAATCATGTTGCTGACTCATTTGTTTTCCTCCCTGACGTCCCGACTTGTATAGCTTCTGTAATCAGCTGATTCAGTCTTTCTTCTCTTTTCTCAAGAAAAAGATATCCGAGCAAAGCCTCAAAAGCTGTACTATGGCGGTACGTCTGTACATCTGTGTTTTTAGGCGTCGTCCCTGATTTCGCGTTTCTTCCCCTTCTCACCACGGCTTCCTCTTCCTCCGTGAAAAAGGATTCTTCCTGAAGGCGGAACAGAATGTCTGCCTGTGATTTTGCCGATACGATCCGGCTCGCCTTCTTATGAAGGTCATTCGGTTTCGTATGGCCCTGCTTAAGCAGGTGATGCCGGACATATATTTCAAAAATGGCATCACCCATATAAGCGAGCGCAAGACCGTTTAACTGCTTTGAATCTTTGATTTGTTCAAATTGAAGCATCCGCTTACTCTCCCCGCTTCCAGCGAGTTCCCTGAGCCGTATCTTCAAGAATGATATTCATGCTTTTCAGCTGATCGCGAATTTGGTCTGACAAAGCAAAATCGCGATTGCGGCGGGCTTCATTTCTCTTCTCGATCAATTCTTCTATCTCTTCATCGACAAGCTCTTCTTCGCCGAGCGTAAGTCCGAGAACGGATCCGATTCGGTCAAACATACTGATGAAGGCTTTAATGACGTGATCCGCCGTATTGTCCTCCTGCATGTAGTAGTTGGCAAGCTTCGCCAAATCAAACCAAACGGAAATCGCATTCGCCGTATTAAAATCATCATCCATCGCTTCTTCAAATGCAGCGCGGTGCTCTTCGATTTTAGCGAGCCATTCATCATCATTGTCAGTCAGATTCGTGCTGCTAATCAAACGATGGTTTAAATTACTGTAGGCCGTCTTCAGGCGGTTAAACGCGTTTTTTGTTTTCTCAAGCAGCTCTTCCGAATAGTTGATTGGGTGGCGGTAATGAACGGACAGCATGAAAAATCTCAAAAGCTGCGGATCATACTGCTTAATGATATCGTGCACCAAAACAAAGTTGCCGAGCGATTTTGACATTTTTTCATTATCTATATTGATGTAACCGTTGTGAAGCCAGTATTTTGCGAATGTCTTGCCTGTTAATGCTTCAGATTGGGCGATTTCGTTTTCATGGTGCGGGAATGTCAGGTCCTGACCGCCGGCATGAATATCGATTTCGTCACCCAAATATTTTTTCACCATTGCGGAGCATTCAATGTGCCAGCCCGGGCGGCCTTTTCCCCAAGGGCTATCCCATGAAATTTCTCCGTCTTTGGCGGCTTTCCAAAGAGCAAAGTCCAGCGCATCCTCTTTCTTCTCACCGACACGGATACGGGCGCCCGATCTGAGTTCATCAATTGATTGCTGTGAAAGCTTGCCGTAGCCTTCGAAGGCTCTTGTTTTGAAATAGACGTCGCCTTCCGATTCATAAGCGTAGCCTTTTTTAATCAGCTCGCTGACAAATTCAATAATAGCGTCCATGTTCTCCATAACCCGAGGGTGAAGGTCCGCTTTCCGGCATCCGAGGGCGCCCACATCTTCAAAATAAGCTTTAATAAATCGTTCAGAAACGGTCGGAACGTCCTCACCGAGCTCATTGGCCGCCTTAATCAATTTGTCATCAACATCAGTGAAATTCGATACGTATTGAACATCGTATCCTTTATACTCCAAATAGTTGCGTACGGTATCATACACAATCGCCGGACGGGCATTTCCGATATGAATATAGTTGTATACAGTCGGTCCGCACACGTACATTTTTACTTTTCCTTCCTCAAGAGGAACGAATGTTTCCTTTTTCCGTGTCAATGTATTATAAAGTGTAATGGTCATTTTTGGTTGATCCTTTCTTTTTTATCTTCCAGTTCAGCCTGCAGCTCAAAAATCTGCTGCTCCAATGCTCTTAACCGGTCAGCAACCGGATCGGGCAAGTCTTGGTGATTGAGATCGCGTTTGATCTTTCTTCCGTTCTGAATGACGACTTTTCCAGGTATGCCGACAACGGTTGAAAAGTCGGGAACATCACGCAGCACAACGGAGCCGGCCCCTACTTTAGAGCCTTGCCCGACTGTTATAGAGCCGAGCACCTTCGCCCCCGTTGCAATTAAAGCATCATCTTTAATGGTCGGATGCCGCTTTCCCTTTTCTTTTCCCGTTCCCCCGAGAGTAACACCTTGGAATACCGTCACGTTATTGCCGATTTCACATGTTTCCCCTATGACGACCCCCATACCGTGATCAATGAAAAACCTTCTCCCGATGGTCGCGCCGGGATGGATTTCGATTCCGGTAAAGAAACGGGCAATCTGTGATATCAGGCGCGCAAGGAAGAAAAATCTCCGTTTATATAAAGCATGTGCAATCCGATGCGCCCATATAGCATGTAAACCAGAATAAGTTAAAACAACTTCAAAATAGCTTCTTGCTGCCGGATCTTGATCGAACACTGTATCTATGTCTTCTTTTAGCATTTTAAAAAACACATGCTTCCCCCCATTCTCTCCCCGCTCCAGTCTGTTTTTCCGCCTATAAAAAAAGCGCCTCTGCATGTAAACATGACAGAGACGCTTTTACCGCGCGGTTCCACTCTGTTTGAAAAACAAAACGCTGTTTTCCCAACTTTAAAGCCGGTAACGGCGGCGGCCGCCTTTAAATACTGATTTCCGCAGAAATGTTCTTCAAAGGTCTTAAGGGCGCACTTCTAAAACATAACGCATGAATCTCTCTCAGCCGATGAAGATTCTTTCTGTAATGGTCATTGTTTTATACTCTTCCCTGTCAACAATCGTATATTTAAATGCTTTTCAGGCGTTTTACGGCTGTTTCTCTGCCGATCAGCTCAATAGCCTGCGGAAGCTCCGGACCGTGCGTCTGGCCGGTAACCGCTACACGAATCGGCATGAACAGCTTTTTGCCTTTATGGCCTGTTTCTTTCTGAACGGCTTTAATTGAGGCTTTGATCTGCTCTGGCGTGAATTCTTCAAGCTCTTCAAGCTTCGCAGCAAATGCGCTGAGCACTTCAGGCACCTGTTCTTCCGCCAGAACGGCTTTTGCCTCTTGATTATACTCGATCTCATCCTTAAAGAACAAATCAGTCAGCTCGACAATTTCAGCACCGTAGCTCAATTGCTCATGGTAAAGAGAGATTAACTTACGCACCCATTCCCGCTCTTCGGCAGAAAGCTCAGTGCCGACTTTTCCTGCTTTTTGCAGGTGAGGCAGGGTCAGTTCAACAACTTGATCAAGATCCAGCGCTTTGACATATTGGTTGTTGACCCATTTCAGTTTATGCATATCAAATAGAGCCGGTGACTTAGATAAACGATTCACATCAAAAATTTCAATAAATTGTTCTCTTGTGAAGAGCTCTTCTTCACCGACAGGAGACCAGCCGAGAAGTCCGATAAAGTTAAACAGCGCTTCAGGCAGGTAACCCAGCTCATCATACTGCTCAATAAACTGAATAATTGATTCATCACGTTTACTTAATTTTTTGCGGCTTTCATTCACGATAAGCGTCATATGTCCGAATTCAGGAATATCCCAGCCGAACGCCTGGAAAATCATGATTTGTTTCGGTGTATTTGAAATATGGTCCTCACCGCGGAGCACGTGCGTCATTTTCATTAGGTAATCGTCAATTGCGACGGCAAAGTTATACGTCGGTGTACCGTCTTTTTTAACGATGACGAAGTCGCCGATACCGTCTGATTCAAAAGAAATCTCGCCTTTTACGATATCGTTAAAAGTGATGATTTTTCCTTCCGGCACGCGGAAACGGATGCTCGGCTGTCTTCCTTCGGCTAAAAACTGCTCCTGCTCTTCCTGAGTCAGGTTTCTGTGTTTGCCTGAATAGCGCGGCATTTCCCCGCGGGCGATCTGCTCTTCACGTTCTTTCTCAAGTTCTTCTTCCGTACAGAAACATTTATAAGCAAGCCCTTTTTCAAGCAGCGCTTCATAGTACTCTTTGTAAATGTCATTCCGTTCAGACTGGCGGTACGGGCCGTATTCTCCGCCGACATCCACACTTTCATCCCAGTCTATGCCGAGCCATTTCAGATAGTTAAGCTGGCTTTGCTCCCCGCCTTCGATATTTCGCTTTTTGTCCGTATCCTCAATCCGGATAATAAACTTTCCGCCTTGGCTGCGGGCAAATAAATAGTTAAAAAGCGCCGTTCTGGCGTTACCGATATGCAAATGTCCGGTCGGACTCGGTGCATAGCGGACGCGTACTTCATTTCCCATGTTCAAATACTTCCTTTCATCTCGTCTGTAGCCTCTAGCCGAATATATGTATCTATTCTACCACCAAATAGACCGGGCATCAAAATAATGATCAGGCTTTTTGGATCAGAACAGTCGCCTGAGCGGCAATTCCTTCGGCTCTTCCGGTAAACCCGAGCTTTTCTGTCGTTGTTGCTTTTACATTTACTTGAGAGACGTCTGCCTCAAGGCCTTCCGCTATTCGTTTTCTCATCGCATCAATATGCGGCGCCATTTTCGGCTTTTGCGCAATAATCGTGCAGTCTATGTTTCCGAGTACGTACCCTTTTTCTTTGACAATGTTCCAGACATGCTGAAGCAGCTTAAAAGAATCCGCATCTTTGAATTCCGGATCAGTATCCGGGAAATGCTTGCCGATATCTCCTTCACCCACCGCTCCGAGGCACGCATCTGCAACCGTGTGCAGCAATACATCCGCATCGGAATGCCCGAGCAGCCCTTTTTCATAAGGAATTTCAATTCCGCCGATGATAAGAGGACGGCCCTCCGTTAGTTGATGCACGTCAAATCCTTGTCCGATTCTAAACATTATGATTCCCACTTTCCGCTTTCATGATTGCTTCCGCTGATATCAGATCATCCGGCGTTGTCAGCTTAATATTGGTATAGCTGCCTTCAACGATACTCACCTGATATCCATCAAGACGCTCAACTAGACTGGCGTCATCTGTACCTAAGAAGCCTTTGTTTTCCGCTTCCCTATGCGCCTTTTTCAATAAAGAAAGACGAAAAGCCTGCGGCGTTTGAACGGCCCACAAGCTTGAACGGTCAAAGGTCTCCGCAACCCGGGAACCTTCCGCCCGTTTTATCGTGTCTTTCACAGGAACAGCCAGGACAGCCGCTCCCGTCTCTTCTGCTGTTTCAACGAGTTTATCGATATGCTGATGCGTGACAAACGGGCGCGCCCCGTCATGAACAAGGACGACGGACTCCTCATCAATCACTTTCAGTCCTTCGTATACACTATGCTGACGCTCCGCCCCGCCGGTGACAAGCTCAATTTCCGCTTTAACCGGAAACTGGACAAGCAGCTGGCGAAAATCTTCCCGTTCACTCTCGTTTATCACCAGGATTATTTTCTGACAAGGCGCGTGGCTTTCAAAAACCCGCAGTGTGTGTATAATAACAGGCGCACCCTTTAAGCCGATGAACAGCTTATTTTTCCCGGCTTTCATCCGTTTCCCTTGTCCGGCAGCCGGAATGACTACGACATACTCCATCATTAACTCCCTCTTAAAGAGCCTTCTCAAGCAGCTTAGGCTTGGCAAAAATCATTCGCCCCGCCGCTGTCTGCAGCACGCTGGTTACGAGCACATCAATATGTTTCCCTATATAATTGCGGCCTTCTTCCACAACGATCATTGTTCCGTCATCCAAGTAAGCCACACCTTGATTATGCTCTTTCCCGTCCTTAATCACCTGCACATTCATTTCTTCACCCGGAAGCACAACCGGCTTCACCGCGTTTGCAAGGTCATTAATATTCAGTACCGCAACCTTCTGAAGCTCACATACTTTATTTAAATTAAAATCATTCGTCACAACGACACCGGATGTCAGCTTCGCAAGTTTGACAAGTTTGCTGTCAACCTCTTGAATGTCTTCGAAGTCGCCTTCATAAATTTCAACCGTAATATCCAGTTCCTTTTGAATGCGATTCAAAATATCCAGTCCGCGGCGTCCTCTGTTGCGTTTTAAAACATCTGAAGAATCAGCGATATGCTGTAATTCCTCAAGCACAAATTGAGGAATGACAATGACTCCTTCTAAAAAGCCCGTCTGACAAATATCTGCAATTCTCCCATCAATAATAACACTTGTATCCAAGATTTTCAGCCTTTTCTCCTGTTCCTCCTGCTCCTCATCGGCACTTCCTTTTTTCTTCTGCATTCTTGCAGAAATGGAGAACAGACTGATCAGTTCATCCTTTTTCTTAAATCCGACCTGGAAGCCCAGATAACCGAGAAAGAAAGCCAAAAAGACCGGGATGATGGTGCTGAATATACGGTACGGAATATTGTCCAGCGGAATCACGTTTACAATGAGATATGCGATGATAAGTCCAAAAACCAATCCGAGACTTCCGAATAACAGATCCGGCACCGGAGCTCTCAGCAAAGAATCTTCAATCCATTTCACCCAATTAATCACATATTCTGTCGTCCATATACTGATGAGAAAAAAGATAATAGCACCAATTGCAGCAGACGTATATGCGTTTGTTATTAAAGGTATGTCCTGTATATTTGACAGTACAAACAATTCAGGTATTAAAAAGATACCGACAACGCCGCCCACAATAATGAAGAACGCCTGAACTATTCGTTTTAACATACCTCCACCTCCTTTTAAGTAACATTTTTCAGCAGGCTGTCAAAGCCTACAAATATCAGAATAAACAAAAACTAACAATAATATACCCGGATTCTGACAGGTTTAAGCGATACTTAAAGCTGTCTATCTATATAGTGTTTTTCTTGAAGACGTTTTAAACCTTTTTTGATTTTTTGGGCGCGCACCTCGCCGATGCCTTCAACATCATCCAGCTCTTCAACAGTGGCTTCCGTTATGCTTGGCAAAAATCCGAACGCCTCAACCACATTTTCAACAATCGGCATCGGCAGACGCGGAATTTTATTCAGCAGTCTGTACCCTCTCGGCAGCACATAATCATCAAGGTTGGTAGAAGCGGGATATCCAAGCAGCTTAAACAGAATGGAATCATCAAGCAGATCATAGCTGGACATATCCTGAAGCTCTTTTAACAGCACGAACGGATCTTTGATTTTTTCTTTCACATAGTCTTTGATGAAAAGAGCCGCTTCTTCTTCCATATCCGTAATCAGTTCAATCACCTGCAGACGGATTAAGTGGCCTTCAGTTCCGAGTTCTTTAATATACATGTTGATTTCATTTTTTATACGGAGCACCATTTCATAGCGGTGCATGACGGACAGCACGTCACTGAATGTCACGAGCTCCTCAAACTCTAAAGCGTTTAAAGCCGTAATCGTTTTGTCTAAAATGGTTTTATACTTCTCAAGCGTTTGAATCGCCTGGTTTGCTTTTGTTAAAATAAATCCTATGTCCTTCAGTGTGTATTTCATGCTGTCCTGGTATAACGTAATGACATTTCTGCGTTCAGAAATGGCGATGACGAGACAGCCGGTCTGCTTCGCCACCCGTTCCGCCGTACGGTGCCTCATTCCCGTTTCTGAAGAAGAAATGGTCGCTTCCGGCATAAGCTGTGTATTCGCATAAAGAATTTTCTGGCCGGAATCGCTTAAAATAATGGCACCGTCCATTTTGGCCAGCTCGTATAGGTGAGCGGGCGCAAATGATGTATTAATATGAAAACCGCCATCCACGACTTGCTTTACCTTATCATTGTATCCGACAACAATCAGGCCGCCTGTATTTGCCCGCAGTACATTCTCTATCCCGGCTCTGAGCGGCGTGCCCGGTGCAACGAACTGCAGAATTGCAGACAGGTCAAGCTCTTGTTTCGCCCCTTTTTTCTCTTTTTCCATCTATTATGATCCTCCTAATGAAGTACGAAGCGCTTCTGCAACATTTGCTACTCCGACAACCTCAATCCCTTTTGGTATTGTCCATCCGCCTGCATTCGCCTCAGGTATGACCATACGCTTGAAGCCGAGTTTCGCCGCTTCTTTTACGCGCTGTTCGATTCTTGACACCCTGCGGACTTCTCCTGTCAGACCCACTTCACCGATAAAGCAATCTGCAGGATTCGGCGGTGTATCTCTGAAGCTTGAAGCAATGCTGACGGCTACTGCCAAATCAATCGCCGGTTCATCCAGTTTGACGCCGCCGGCGACTTTTAAATATGCATCTTGATTCTGAAGCAAAAGCCCCACCCGCTTCTCAAGCACAGCCATGATTAACGACACCCTATTGTGGTCAATCCCTGTAGCCATGCGGCGCGGGTTTCCAAAGCTGGTCGGTGATATGAGCGCCTGAATTTCAACCAGGATCGGTCTCGTTCCTTCCATTGACGCAACGATACTCGAACCCGAAGCCCCGGCAGAACGCTCTTCCAAGAAAATTTCCGAAGGGTTCAGCACTTCTGTAAGCCCCTCTTCCCGCATTTCAAAGATGCCCATTTCATTTGTTGAGCCGAAACGGTTTTTTACAGCCCGCAAAATACGGAATGTATGGTGCCGCTCTCCTTCAAAGTATAGAACGGTATCGACCATATGCTCAAGCAATCTTGGCCCAGCGATCGATCCTTCTTTTGTGACGTGTCCGACGATAAAAATCGGAATGCCGTTTGTTTTCGCGATTTTCATCAATTCAGCCGTACACTCTCTTACTTGTGATACACTGCCGGGAGCTGAGGTAATGTCGCTTTGGTAAACGGTCTGAATGGAGTCTACGACAACAAATGCGGGTTTCATCTCTTGTATAGCAGACGAAATATACTCCATATCGGTTTCAGATAAAACATGTAACAATTGGCTGTTGATTCCAAGCCTGTCAGCGCGCAGCTTCGTTTGCTTCACGGATTCTTCCCCGGAAATGTAAAGCACGCTGCCGGCCGTGTCTGCTAATTGTGCGGATACTTGAAGAAGGAGCGTTGACTTTCCGATGCCGGGGTCGCCGCCGATTAATACTAACGAGCCCTTCACAACGCCGCCGCCAAGCACTCTGTTAAATTCTTCGAGCTTGGTTTGAACACGGGGTTCTTCTGATGTTTCAATTGATGTAATGGGTGATGGTTTCTGGACGGTTTGAACGGAGTGGGAGAAAGCCGCCCGCCGATTTGCCGGCGCTTTTTTGATGGTTTCTTCCACCATTGTATTCCAAGCCCCGCAGCCCGGGCATTTCCCCATCCATTTTGCGGATTCATAACCGCATGAGTGGCAGATGAATTTTGTTTTTGATTTAGCCATATATGCTGTAAGACCTCTTCCTTATCGAATATTTCTCTATATAACAAAGTGAGGCATACACTTGCTTACGTATGCCTCATGTTTGTCACTATATTAGTTCGTTTTAGCAGTTGTTTTTACGACAAATTCGCCGTCTTCAACATCAAGAACGATGTGCTGGCCTTTATCAATATTGCCTCTGAGAAGCTCTTCTGATAACCGGTCCTCCACATGCTTTTGAATCGCTCTTCTTAACGGACGTGCGCCGTATTCCAAATCGACGCCCTCGTCTGCTACTTTTGCTTTTGCAGCATCCGTCAGCTCTATAGAGAGATCTTGTTCTTTCAGACGTTTTGTTAACTGGTCAGACATAAGCGACACGATGTCTGTAAGATGTTTTTTCTCAAGGGAGTGGAAGACGATAATTTCGTCAATCCGGTTGATAAATTCAGGTCTGAAGGCACGCTTCAGCTCTCCCATGACTTTGTCTTTCATGTCTTTATGGTTTTGTGATTCATCCTGCACATTGAAGCCCACATATTTGTTGCGTTTCAGCTCGCTCGCTCCGACGTTTGACGTCATAATCAGAATCGTGTTGCGGAAATCAACAGTGCGTCCTTTTGAATCAGTCAAGCGTCCGTCTTCAAGCACTTGCAGGAGAATGTTAAACACATCAGGATGCGCTTTTTCAATTTCATCAAGCAGTACGACAGAGTAAGGTTTTCTTCTCACTTTTTCCGTCAGCTGGCCGCCTTCATCATAACCGACATATCCCGGAGGAGAACCGACAAGACGCGAAGTCGAATGTTTCTCCATATATTCGGACATATCCACTCTGATCATCGCTTCCTCATCACCGAAAATGGATTCCGCCAGCGCTCTTGCCAGCTCTGTCTTCCCTACGCCTGTTGGGCCTAAGAAGATGAATGAACCGATCGGACGTTTCGGATCCTTCAAACCGGCTCTTGCACGTCTGACAGCCTTCGCAACGGCTACAACGGCTTCATCCTGGCCAATGACGCGGGAGTGCAGAATGCTTTCCATATTGAGAAGCTTATCTGTTTCCGTTTGCGCAATTTTAGATACAGGCACCCCGGTCCAGCTGGATACCACCATTGCGATATCCTCTACAGAAACTTCGGAGTTCTCCTGGCCTTGTTTTTCTTTCCACGTTTTTTTCGTATCTTCCACCTGTTCTCTCAAGCGCTGCTCCGTATCACGAAGAGAAGCCGCTTTTTCAAACTCCTGGCTTTGAACGGCAGCGTCTTTTTCCTTGCGAACTTCATCGAGTTTCTGCTCAAGCTCTTTTAAGTTCGGAGGCGTTGTGAAGGAACGGAGACGCACTTTTGAACCGGCTTCGTCAATTAAATCGATCGCTTTATCCGGAAGGAAGCGGTCAGAAATATAACGGTCAGACAATTTAACCGCCGCTTCGATTGCTTCATCGGTAATAGATACGCGGTGATGCGCTTCATAGCGGTCACGAAGACCTTTTAAGATCTGAATGCTTTCATCGACTGACGGCTCATCCACCTGAATCGGCTGGAAGCGGCGCTCCAGAGCTGCGTCTTTTTCGATATATTTGCGGTATTCATCAAGCGTTGTCGCACCGATGCACTGAAGCTCTCCGCGAGCGAGTGAAGGTTTTAAAATATTCGACGCGTCAATCGCGCCTTCTGCTCCTCCAGCTCCGATCAGTGTGTGCAATTCGTCAATGAATAAAATAATATTGCCGGCCTGACGTATTTCATCCATTACTTTTTTCAGACGGTCTTCAAATTCTCCGCGGTATTTCGTGCCTGCTACAACCGTTCCCATGTCTAATGTCATTACGCGTTTATCACGTAAAATTTCCGGCACTTCATTATTGATGATCTGCTGTGCGAGACCTTCAGCAATCGCAGTTTTACCTACACCCGGTTCTCCAATCAGAACGGGATTATTCTTTGTTCTGCGGCTTAATACCTCAATAACACGCTGAATTTCTTTGCTTCGGCCGATAACCGGATCAAGGCTGTCTTCCCTCGCAATCGCGGTTAAATCACGCGCCAGACTGTCAAGCGTCGGCGTGTTTGCGCTGCTATTTGTCCCTGCTCCAGATGCCCCTGTCTCATTGCTTCCGAGAAGCTGCAGAACCTGCTGTCTCGCCTTATTGAGACTGACACCCAGATTATTCAGTACTCTCGCGGCGACTCCCTCACCTTCACGAATCAGCCCAAGAAGTATATGCTCTGTTCCTACATAAGAATGACCGAGCTTTCTGGCTTCATCCATTGATAGTTCTATTACCTTTTTGGCTCTAGGCGTGTAATGAGGGACAGAGGTGGTGCTTTCCTGCCCTCGGCCAATCAAACTTTCCACTTCTTTCTGCATTTTATCTGAATTGAGGCCAAGCGCTTCTAAAGCTTTAAATGCTATCCCTTCACCTTCACGGACTAACCCCAATAATATATGTTCAGTTCCGATATTTGTATGGCCTAAGCGCAGTGCTTCTTCCTGTGCCAGTGCCAATACCTTTTGAGCCCGCTCTGTAAATCTTCCAAACATCATATCGAATCATCCTCCTGTCTATTTGCACTCATTTCTAAATGCAGCCTTTCCCTGATAAGAGCCGCTCTTCTCACGTCTCTTTCGTTCGGCCGTAATGCGCCGCCCGAATATTGCTGGAGAAAACCGGGCTGTGTCAAAATCATCAGTTCATTAAGTATATTGCTTGATAGCCCTTTAATGATCCCCAGGTCTATCCCCAGCCGAACGTCAGAAAGGCATTTCGCCGTTTCCTTCGATTCAATCATTCGGCAGTTGGATAAAACGCCGTAAGATCTGAATACCCGGTCCTCTAATTCAATTTTCGAGGTTTGATAAAGCGCTTCTCGGGCTGAGCGTTCCTGCTCAATCAGCTGGGCAGCCACACTGTTCAAATCATCGACGATATCCTGTTCTGATTTTCCAAGTGTGATTTGATTTGAAATTTGAAAGATATTTCCTAATGCTTCGCTGCCTTCCCCGTAAATTCCTCTAACAACTAAACCTAATTGGTTAATTGCCGGTATAATTCGATTCAATTGCCTAGTTAGTACAAGACCCGGCAAATGCATCATGACCGAAGCCCTTAGTCCCGTCCCTACATTTGTAGGACAGCTTGTTAAGTATCCTCTCTTCTCCCCAAAAGCGTAATCCACTTTCTCCTCAATCCAGTCATCAACCTGGTTTGCCGCTTTTATGGCGTTGAGAAGCTGGAAGCCGGGGAAGAGACATTGAATTCTGATATGATCTTCTTCATTTAACATAATGCTGACTTCTTCATTTTCAGAAAGCAGACAGCCGCCAAACGGTGATTCCGTTAAATTCGGGCTGATCAGATGCTTTTCCATCAGCACCCGTTTTTCCAAAGGCTGAGCTTCACTCATTCTGATTAAATGAAATTGACCGATATCAGGCAGTTCTTTCCCTGAAAAATGATCTTCGAATTGCTGAATAATGGATGAGGCTTCTTCATTCGTATACCGGGCAGGAAACTTTATATTTTCAAAGTTTCTGGCCAATCGTATACGGCTGCTGAGTACAATGTCACTTTCAGGTCCCTTTTGCTTCATCCAATTGCTTAATGCGTCCTGAATAAAATGCTTGAGCGACATTACCCTTGTTCCTCCTCACTATCTGTGCCTTTT
>NZ_CP151679.1:3012500-3075000 GCF_038406745.1 Bacillus sp. YBsi01 | reverse complement strand
TCTGCCCCCGAAGGGGACGTCCTATCTCTAGGATTGTCAGAGGATGTCAAGACCTGGTAAGGTTCTTCGCGTTGCTTCGAATTAAACCACATGCTCCACCGCTTGTGCGGGCCCCCGTCAATTCCTTTGAGTTTCAGTCTTGCGACCGTACTCCCCAGGCGGAGTGCTTAATGCGTTAGCTGCAGCACTAAGGGGCGGAAACCCCCTAACACTTAGCACTCATCGTTTACGGCGTGGACTACCAGGGTATCTAATCCTGTTCGCTCCCCACGCTTTCGCTCCTCAGCGTCAGTTACAGACCAGAGAGTCGCCTTCGCCACTGGTGTTCCTCCACATCTCTACGCATTTCACCGCTACACGTGGAATTCCACTCTCCTCTTCTGCACTCAAGTTCCCCAGTTTCCAATGACCCTCCCCGGTTGAGCCGGGGGCTTTCACATCAGACTTAAGAAACCGCCTGCGAGCCCTTTACGCCCAATAATTCCGGACAACGCTTGCCACCTACGTATTACCGCGGCTGCTGGCACGTAGTTAGCCGTGGCTTTCTGGTTAGGTACCGTCAAGGTGCCGCCCTATTTGAACGGCACTTGTTCTTCCCTAACAACAGAGCTTTACGATCCGAAAACCTTCATCACTCACGCGGCGTTGCTCCGTCAGACTTTCGTCCATTGCGGAAGATTCCCTACTGCTGCCTCCCGTAGGAGTCTGGGCCGTGTCTCAGTCCCAGTGTGGCCGATCACCCTCTCAGGTCGGCTACGCATCGTCGCCTTGGTGAGCCGTTACCTCACCAACTAGCTAATGCGCCGCGGGTCCATCTGTAAGTGGTAGCCGAAGCCACCTTTTATGTCTGAACCATGCGGTTCAAACAACCATCCGGTATTAGCCCCGGTTTCCCGGAGTTATCCCAGTCTTACAGGCAGGTTACCCACGTGTTACTCACCCGTCCGCCGCTAACATCAGGGAGCAAGCTCCCATCTGTCCGCTCGACTTGCATGTATTAGGCACGCCGCCAGCGTTCGTCCTGAGCCAGGATCAAACTCTCCGATAAGTAGTTTGACTGACTACGCACATCGCTGTGCGATTTATTTAAAACTTTGAATTAACAGGTACGTTTTGTCTTGTTTAGTTTTCAAAGATCATTTTGTTCACTTTCTCAAGCAACTTTTTAATTGTATAATAAGTTTCTTTTAAAGTCAACATGTTTTTCAAAAAAATAAATGGTGGAGCCTAGCGGGATCGAACCGCTGACCTCCTGCGTGCAAAGCAGGCGCTCTCCCAGCTGAGCTAAGGCCCCGAAGTGGTCGGGAAGACAGGATTCGAACCTGCGACCCCATGGTCCCAAACCATGTGCTCTACCAAGCTGAGCTACTTCCCGATTTTTAAAAATATGGCGCGCCCGAGAGGAGTCGAACCCCTAACCTTTTGATCCGTAGTCAAACGCTCTATCCAATTGAGCTACGGGCGCTTAATAATGAATGCCGAGGGCCGGACTTGAACCGGCACGGTAGTCACCTACCGCAGGATTTTAAGTCCTGTGTGTCTGCCAATTCCACCACCCCGGCGTGGATGGTATAGTTGGAGCGGAAGACGGGATTCGAACCCGCGACCCCCACCTTGGCAAGGTGGTGTTCTACCACTGAACTACTTCCGCATACAGGATAACTATCCTGTATAATGCGGGTGAAGGGACTTGAACCCCCACGTCATAAGACACTAGATCCTAAGTCTAGCGCGTCTGCCAATTCCGCCACACCCGCGTAACATGGTGAGCCATGAAGGACTCGAACCTTCGACCCTCTGATTAAAAGTCAGATGCTCTACCAACTGAGCTAATGGCTCTCTTTAAAGACTTGTGTTATTATCTTGTCCAAAAATGGTGCCGGCCAGAGGACTTGAACCCCCAACCTACTGATTACAAGTCAGTTGCTCTACCAATTGAGCTAGGCCGGCAAATATGGTGGAGGATGACGGGCTCGAACCGCCGACCCTCTGCTTGTAAGGCAGATGCTCTCCCAGCTGAGCTAATCCTCCGTATATTACACTTACGTGTAATGGCTTGGCGGCGTCCTACTCTCACAGGGGGAAACCCCCGACTACCATCGGCGCTGAAGAGCTTAACTTCCGTGTTCGGCATGGGAACGGGTGTGACCTCTTCGCTATCGCCACCAAACCATTGAGAGTGTTCTCTCAAAACTAGATAACAGTAAGCATACATTCAAAAATGGTTAAGTCCTCGATCGATTAGTATCTGTCAGCTCCATGTGTCGCCACACTTCCACCTCAGACCTATCAACCTGATCATCTTTCAGGGATCTTACTTCCTTGCGGAATGGGAAATCTCATCTTGAGGGGGGCTTCATGCTTAGATGCTTTCAGCACTTATCCCGTCCGCACATAGCTACCCAGCGATGCCCTTGGCAGAACAACTGGTACACCAGCGGTGCGTCCATCCCGGTCCTCTCGTACTAAGGACAGCTCCTCTCAAATTTCCTGCGCCCGCGACGGATAGGGACCGAACTGTCTCACGACGTTCTGAACCCAGCTCGCGTACCGCTTTAATGGGCGAACAGCCCAACCCTTGGGACCGACTACAGCCCCAGGATGCGATGAGCCGACATCGAGGTGCCAAACCTCCCCGTCGATGTGGACTCTTGGGGGAGATAAGCCTGTTATCCCCGGGGTAGCTTTTATCCGTTGAGCGATGGCCCTTCCATGCGGAACCACCGGATCACTAAGCCCGACTTTCGTCCCTGCTCGACTTGTAGGTCTCGCAGTCAAGCTCCCTTGTGCCTTTACACTCTGCGAATGATTTCCAACCATTCTGAGGGAACCTTTGGGCGCCTCCGTTACCTTTTAGGAGGCGACCGCCCCAGTCAAACTGCCCACCTGACACTGTCTCCCCGCCCGATAAGGGCGGCGGGTTAGAAGGTCAATACAGCCAGGGTAGTATCCCACCGATGCCTCCACCGAAGCTGGCGCTCCGGTTTCCAAGGCTCCTACCTATCCTGTACAAGCTGTACCAACATTCAATATCAGGCTGCAGTAAAGCTCCACGGGGTCTTTCCGTCCTGTCGCGGGTAACCTGCATCTTCACAGGTACTATAATTTCACCGAGTCTCTCGTTGAGACAGTGCCCAGATCGTTGCGCCTTTCGTGCGGGTCGGAACTTACCCGACAAGGAATTTCGCTACCTTAGGACCGTTATAGTTACGGCCGCCGTTTACTGGGGCTTCAATTCGCACCTTCGCTTACGCTAAGCGCTCCTCTTAACCTTCCAGCACCGGGCAGGCGTCAGCCCCTATACTTCGCCTTACGGCTTCGCAGAGACCTGTGTTTTTGCTAAACAGTCGCCTGGGCCTATTCACTGCGGCTCTCTCGGGCTTGCACCCTAACAGAGCACCCCTTCTCCCGAAGTTACGGGGTCATTTTGCCGAGTTCCTTAACGAGAGTTCTCTCGATCACCTTAGGATTCTCTCCTCGCCTACCTGTGTCGGTTTGCGGTACGGGCACCTCTCACCTCGCTAGAGGCTTTTCTTGGCAGTGTGGAATCAGGAACTTCGCTACTATAATTCGCTCGCCATCACAGCTCAGCCTTCACGGGAAACGGATTTGCCTATTTCCCAGCCTAACTGCTTGGACGCGGATATCCAATACCGCGCTTACCCTATCCTCCTGCGTCCCCCCATTGCTCAAATGGTGAGGAGGTGGTACAGGAATATCAACCTGTTATCCATCGCCTACGCCTTTCGGCCTCGGCTTAGGTCCCGACTAACCCTGAGCGGACGAGCCTTCCTCAGGAAACCTTAGGCATTCGGTGGAGGGGATTCTCACCCCTCTTTCGCTACTCATACCGGCATTCTCACTTCTAAGCGCTCCACAAGTCCTTCCGGTCTTGCTTCACAGCCCTTAGAACGCTCTCCTACCACTGTTCGAAGAACAGTCCGCAGCTTCGGTGATACGTTTAGCCCCGGTACATTTTCGGCGCAGAGTCACTCGACCAGTGAGCTATTACGCACTCTTTAAATGGTGGCTGCTTCTAAGCCAACATCCTGGTTGTCTAAGCAACTCCACATCCTTTTCCACTTAACGTATACTTTGGGACCTTAGCTGGCGGTCTGGGCTGTTTCCCTTTCGACTACGGATCTTATCACTCGCAGTCTGACTCCCAAGGATAAGTCATCGGCATTCGGAGTTTGACTGAATTCGGTAACCCGGTAGGGGCCCCTAGTCCAATCAGTGCTCTACCTCCGAGACTCTTACCTTGAGGCTAGCCCTAAAGCTATTTCGGAGAGAACCAGCTATCTCCAGGTTCGATTGGCATTTCACCCCTACCCACACCTCATCCCCGCACTTTTCAACGTGCGTGGGTTCGGGCCTCCATTCAGTGTTACCTGAACTTCACCCTGGACATGGGTAGATCACCTGGTTTCGGGTCTACGACCACGTACTCATGCGCCCTATTCAGACTCGCTTTCGCTGCGGCTCCGCATCTTCTGCTTAACCTTGCACGGGATCGTAACTCGCCGGTTCATTCTACAAAAGGCACGCCATCACCCGTTAACGGGCTCTGACTACTTGTAGGCACACGGTTTCAGGATCTATTTCACTCCCCTTCCGGGGTGCTTTTCACCTTTCCCTCACGGTACTGGTTCACTATCGGTCACTAGGGAGTATTTAGCCTTGGGAGATGGTCCTCCCGGATTCCGACGGAATTTCACGTGTTCCGCCGTACTCAGGATCCACTCAGGAGAGAACGAAGTTTTGACTACAGGGCTGTTACCTCCTATGGCGGGCCTTTCCAGACCTCTTCATCTACCTCGTTCCTTTGTAACTCCGTACAGAGTGTCCTACAACCCCAAGAGGCAAGCCTCTTGGTTTGGGCTGATCCCGTTTCGCTCGCCGCTACTCAGGGAATCGCATTTGCTTTCTCTTCCTCCGGGTACTTAGATGTTTCAGTTCCCCGGGTCTGCCTTCTCATATCCTATGTATTCAGATATGGATACCACTCCATTACGAGTGGTGGGTTTCCCCATTCGGAAATCTCCGGATCAAAGCTTGCTTACAGCTCCCCGAAGCATATCGGTGTTCGTCCCGTCCTTCATCGGCTCCTAGTGCCAAGGCATCCACCGTGCGCCCTTTCTAACTTAACCGTTAAAAAGAATCACTACGTGATATCTTGCATTACAATTGAATGTGAATTACTTCTGTTATCTAGTTTTCAAAGAACATTATCTCGAAGAATCGAATGATCCTTCAAAACTAAACAAGACAGGGAACGTTCTGTTTATAAGACCCAAGGTCTTATATTCCGTTAAAATCCTTAGAAAGGAGGTGATCCAGCCGCACCTTCCGATACGGCTACCTTGTTACGACTTCACCCCAATCATCTGTCCCACCTTCGGCGGCTGGCTCCATAAAGGTTACCTCACCGACTTCGGGTGTTACAAACTCTCGTGGTGTGACGGGCGGTGTGTACAAGGCCCGGGAACGTATTCACCGCGGCATGCTGATCCGCGATTACTAGCGATTCCAGCTTCACGCAGTCGAGTTGCAGACTGCGATCCGAACTGAGAACAGATTTGTGGGATTGGCTTAACCTCGCGGTTTCGCTGCCCTTTGTTCTGCCCATTGTAGCACGTGTGTAGCCCAGGTCATAAGGGGCATGATGATTTGACGTCATCCCCACCTTCCTCCGGTTTGTCACCGGCAGTCACCTTAGAGTGCCCAACTGAATGCTGGCAACTAAGATCAAGGGTTGCGCTCGTTGCGGGACTTAACCCAACATCTCACGACACGAGCTGACGACAACCATGCACCACCTGTCACTCTGCCCCCGAAGGGGACGTCCTATCTCTAGGATTGTCAGAGGATGTCAAGACCTGGTAAGGTTCTTCGCGTTGCTTCGAATTAAACCACATGCTCCACCGCTTGTGCGGGCCCCCGTCAATTCCTTTGAGTTTCAGTCTTGCGACCGTACTCCCCAGGCGGAGTGCTTAATGCGTTAGCTGCAGCACTAAGGGGCGGAAACCCCCTAACACTTAGCACTCATCGTTTACGGCGTGGACTACCAGGGTATCTAATCCTGTTCGCTCCCCACGCTTTCGCTCCTCAGCGTCAGTTACAGACCAGAGAGTCGCCTTCGCCACTGGTGTTCCTCCACATCTCTACGCATTTCACCGCTACACGTGGAATTCCACTCTCCTCTTCTGCACTCAAGTTCCCCAGTTTCCAATGACCCTCCCCGGTTGAGCCGGGGGCTTTCACATCAGACTTAAGAAACCGCCTGCGAGCCCTTTACGCCCAATAATTCCGGACAACGCTTGCCACCTACGTATTACCGCGGCTGCTGGCACGTAGTTAGCCGTGGCTTTCTGGTTAGGTACCGTCAAGGTGCCGCCCTATTTGAACGGCACTTGTTCTTCCCTAACAACAGAGCTTTACGATCCGAAAACCTTCATCACTCACGCGGCGTTGCTCCGTCAGACTTTCGTCCATTGCGGAAGATTCCCTACTGCTGCCTCCCGTAGGAGTCTGGGCCGTGTCTCAGTCCCAGTGTGGCCGATCACCCTCTCAGGTCGGCTACGCATCGTCGCCTTGGTGAGCCGTTACCTCACCAACTAGCTAATGCGCCGCGGGTCCATCTGTAAGTGGTAGCCGAAGCCACCTTTTATGTCTGAACCATGCGGTTCAAACAACCATCCGGTATTAGCCCCGGTTTCCCGGAGTTATCCCAGTCTTACAGGCAGGTTACCCACGTGTTACTCACCCGTCCGCCGCTAACATCAGGGAGCAAGCTCCCATCTGTCCGCTCGACTTGCATGTATTAGGCACGCCGCCAGCGTTCGTCCTGAGCCAGGATCAAACTCTCCGATAAGTAGTTTGACTGACTACGCACATCGCTGTGCGATTTATTTAAAACTTTGAATTAACAGGTACGTTTTGTCTTGTTTAGTTTTCAAAGATCATTTTGTCTTTCGTTCAAGCGACTTTATTATTATATCTTATCAATCTCTTGAAGTCAATAACTTTTTAAATTTCTTTTTTCGTCAGCGCCTTGTTTAGCGGCAACGAATAATAATATACCACCTCACAAATAATAGTGCAATAGTTTTTTAAAAGAAAATCAAAAAAGCTTTATGAACGGATTGTTTCTAAAAAAGCGCCGTGCTGCGATATGCAGAAACGGCGCCTTCCCTTTTATTAGCGATGTCTCATTTGAGGGAATAATAAAACGTCTCTGATAGACGGAGCATTTGTTAACAGCATGACAAGGCGGTCGATGCCGATACCTAATCCTCCGGTCGGCGGCATGCCGTACTCAAGAGCTTCAACGAAGTCTTCATCCATCATATGCGCTTCATCGTTTCCTTCTTCTCTTTCTTTTAATTGCGCTTCAAAACGTTCTCTTTGGTCGATAGGGTCATTCAGCTCCGTAAATGCGTTAGCGTGCTCACGGCCGACGATAAACAGCTCAAAACGGTCTGTAAAGCGCGGATCCTCAGGATTTTTCTTAGCAAGAGGCGAAATCTCTACAGGGTGGCCGTAAATAAATGTAGGCTGAATGAGTGTTTCTTCAATTTTTTGTTCGAAGAATTCATTGATGATATGGCCCACCGTCATTGAGTTTGTGATCTCGATACCATGTTCTTTTGCATGGCCGCGTGCTTCTTCAACAGTCATCTCATTCCAGAAATCTACGCCTGTAGCTTCTTTGACCGCATCTACCATATGGAGTCGTTTCCATTTAGGTTTCAGATCAATCTGCTCTTCACCGTACTGGATCGTGGTGCTTCCCAGCACTTCCTGCGCAATATGTGCAACGAGGTTTTCCGTCAGGCTCATAATGTCCTTATAATCGGCGTACGCTTCATACAGTTCGATCATCGTGAATTCAGGATTGTGGCGTGTAGAAACACCTTCATTACGGAACACGCGTCCGATTTCGTAGACTTTTTCCAGCCCGCCGACAATCAGGCGTTTCAGATGAAGCTCAATCGCAATACGCATATAAAGAGGCATATCCAGCGCATTATGATGCGTGATGAACGGGCGCGCTGACGCTCCTCCCGGTATGCTGTGCATTGTAGGTGTTTCGACTTCTAAGTATCCATGGTCATCTAAGTATCTTCTCATCGCTTGGATGATTTTGCTGCGTGTGATAAACGTTTGTTTGCTGTCAGGGTTTACGATCAGGTCAAGATAGCGCTGACGGTAACGCTGTTCAACATCTTTTAATCCATGATATTTATCAGGAAGCGGACGCAGTGCTTTTGTCAGCAATTCAAAAGATGTCGCTTTGACAGACAACTCACCTACGTTTGTTTTGAAAACTTTCCCGGTGATGCCGATAACGTCTCCGAGGTCTGAAGATTTAAAGATTTCATATTGTTCTTCGCCGACACTGTCTTTTCTTACGTAAATTTGAATTTGACCCTCTAAGTCCTGCAGATGGGCAAAGCCGGCTTTTCCTTTTCCGCGCTTTGTCATCATACGGCCTGCAATGGTAACTTCAATCGCTTTTTCTTCCAGTTCTTCTTTAGAAAGCTCTTGGTAGGCGTCAATGATCTGCTGAGATTGATGTGTTCTCTCGAAGCGTTCGCCGAAAGGATCAATGCCGTTTTCTCTCAGCTGGTTCATTTTATCGCGTCTGACTTGCAGCTGGTCGTTCAATTCCTCATGATTTTGCTCTTCTTGACTCATTGTTATCACTCCATTACAGATATTGTTTCATGAAAAAAGCAGAAAAACTGCCAGCACAAAACTAGCAGTGAGCAGCAAATAGAGGTGAGTATTATCCTACTTTTGCGTTTTGAAGCTCTTTCGTCTCAACTTCAACCGTAAATGCATCTAAAAGCTGTACAAACTCTTCTCTTGTCTCACATTGATTGATTTCATTGCGAACATTCGCATTGCCTTTTACGCCTTTCAAATACCATGCAGCGTGCTTTCTCATTTCTCTTACCGCTACCTTTTCACCTTTTAAGTTAATCAGGCGGTCAAGGTGCAGTTTGCATACTGACATTTTTTCACGGACTTTCGGTTCGTCTTTTAACTCACCGGTTTCAAGGTACTGAACTGTACGGTAAATCATCCACGGGTTGCCGAGTGCGGCACGGCCGATCATGACTCCGTCAACACCGGTTTCCTCGAGCATGCGTTTCGCGTCCTGAGGCGTTTTGACATCGCCGTTTCCGATGACAGGAATAGAGACGGATTGCTTTACTTCTTTAATGATATCCCAGTTCGCAGTGCCTTCATACATTTGCACTCTTGTGCGTCCGTGCATCGCAACAGCTTTTCCGCCGGCGCGTTCAACAGCCTGGGCGTTTTTCACGGCATAAATGTGATCTTCATCCCAGCCCATTCTCATCTTCACTGTGACGGGCTTATCAACAGCATCTACTACTGCGGATACCATTTCATAAATTTTATTCGGATCGAGAAGCCATTTTGCTCCCGCGTCGCATTTTGTAATCTTCGGCACAGGGCATCCCATGTTAATATCAATAATATCAGCCGTCGTATTTTGATCGACAAACTTAGCCGCTTCTACAAGGGTTTCTTTCTTCCCTCCGAAAATCTGCAGGCTGAGAGGTTTTTCTCTCTCCTCGATGTAGAGCATTCCCATTGTTTTCGCGTTGTTGTACAGAATGGCTTTGTCACTGACCATTTCCGCACATACGAGTCCCGCTCCGAATTCTTTAACGGTAAGACGGAATGCGGCGTTGCAGACTCCGGCCATTGGAGCAAGAACCACTCTGTTTTTTAATTCAATATCACCGATTTTAAACACTATTCGTCCTCCTTTCCTGCATTTTCAGGCGGAGCCAATTCCTCCGCGCTTATATTTAAAGCATCAGCAGCGTCACGAATGATCGAAGCTGACGGCAAACGGTTTCCGCGTTCAATCTCGCCGAGAATGGAAACTGAAATACCTATCGCTTTTGCAAACCCTTCTTGAGTATACCCCTTCAGCTTTCTGAATGCACGAATTCGTCTACCCCAGATTTCTGCTTCCATACGCTTACACCTTCTTGGTTTGTTTCATCGCTGATCGTGATATGATCCGCATGCGGACAAATTTCTTTTAACGGCGCAAGGACAAATAAGCGCTCGTACATTCTCGGATGCGGAACAACCAGCCGCTCTGTTTCAATATTTTCACGATTATACAGCAAAATGTCAAGGTCTGCCGTTCGCGGCCCCCAGCGGATTTCTCTCGTTCTGCCTAATTCAGCTTCAATGCTCTGCGTCACGTCAAGAAGTTCGAAAGGAGTCAATGACGTCTTCACTTCAACGGCCATATTGAGAAACTGATCTTGATCTTCATAACCCACGGGATCTGTTTCATATATGGAGGACACCTTCGACACCGTCACGCCATCATGCCGGCTGAGCATGGCCACTGCCCGCCGCAAGTAACGTTCACGGTCGCCCATGTTGGAGCCGAGACCGATATATGCCGTGTTGTTCATGATTTCGTTCTCGTCATTTCTATGGCTACTGATTTATAATGGCCGGGAATCGGCGGATCAGGCTTAACAACCTTTACCGTACATTGCCGCACCGGCTCAAATTTCTTAAGAACGGTGTCTGCGATCCGCTCCGCAAGCGTCTCGACCAAATTGACGGGTTCGCCCTCAACGATGCCGCGGCAGACACTGTACAGCTCCGCATAGTTAATCGTGTAAGAAAGGTCATCCGTTTGTCCCGCTTTGCTCAAGTCCAGTTCGGCAGTCAGGTCTACTTTGAAACGCTGGCCGAGTTTGTTTTCTTCTTCGAACACACCGTGATATCCGTAAAACTCCATACCTTCTACATATACTTTATCCATAATGCGCGCCTCCTTTGTTCAACATAGCATCCATCATCTTAGTCATTCTTGCGATCTCTTTGACATCATGCACCCTCACAATGTCGCAGCCTTTCTGAACGCCAAGGCATACTGTCGCCCCTGTCCCCTCGGCACGTTCCTCAGGAGGGAGGTCAAGCACATGGCCGATGAATCTTTTTCTTGATGTCGCCAGAAGCAGCGGATAACCTAACCCGCTGAACACTTCCAGCTTGTTCATGACAGCCAGATTGTCCTCATAGTTTTTCGCAAAGCCGATCCCCGGATCCAGAATCATATTTTCATCTGAAACGCCGGCATCCGCGGCAATTTTTACGCTTTCCATTAAGTCTGCAAGCATATCAGGAATAAGATCGTTATAATTTCTTTCTTTTCGATTATGCATTAAGATAATCGGAACTCCGTGTTTGGCTGCTACCGGCGCCATGTCAGGGTCACCTTTCGCCCCCCAGATATCATTGATGATAGAGGCGCCCGCTTTCACCGCTTCGTCTGCCACGGACGCTTTGTACGTATCAATTGAAATCGGAACGTCCAGTTCGCTTGTGATCCGTTCTATGGCGGGGATTACACGCGACAGTTCTTCATCAGCCGACACGAGTGATGCGCCGGGCCTTGTCGATTCGCCGCCGATATCTATGATATGCGCCCCTTCTTCAGCCATCTTCGCCGCATGCAGAAGCGCTCTTTCCGTACTGTCGTATTTTCCGCCGTCAGAGAAGGAGTCTGGCGTTACATTTAAAATTCCCATAACGAGTGTCTTCTCTTTATAGGACAAAGCGCCTTTTTTTGTATGAATCAGTTTAGGCTGTTCAATCGTTTGCTGCGCCATTTTGTTCCTCCTCCTTTACATTCATTTTGTTTATTTCCTGCTGATACTGCTTACGGAGCAATTGCACCGTTTTTCCGCTCACTCCGGGCAGCGGCACTTCCTCTATTTTAGAAAACGGGATAATTTCAAGCACGGAGTTTGTCATCCACGCTTCATCCGCTTCAAGCATTGATTGAAAACGGAATCGGCCTTCGGCAACCTCTGTCCCCTGCCGTTTCAATTCATCAATGACAAACTGCCTCGTTACCCCGTCGAGAATGCCTGTATCCAAGGATGGCGTAAAGACCTTGTCTCCTTTTCGCCAAAACACATTGGAGACAATGCCTTCCGCGACATCTCCTTCTCGGGTCAGGAAAATCCCTTCAAGATTCGGATCATTGCCGATTTCTTGTTTAGCATACATATTGTTTAAATAGTGATGGGATTTTAACCGAAAAGATCCTTCAGGCGTATTTCTCCGGACAGAGAGAAGTTTGCCTTCTTTTTCAAGAGGCAAAGCTTCCGGATTAAGCCGGCTGACGAAACAAAGGACGGTCGGCTTGTCATAAGTCTGGGCAGTAAATCCTTTATCGCTGACGCCTGCCGAGACGTTAAGCCGGACACGCGCGCTGCCGTCCTTGATGTCATTGAGGAGCAACAGGCTTGCAAGCATATCAAGCAGCTCCTGTTTATTCACCTCGTACGCAATCTGCAAATCCCGAAGCGCCCTGTTGAGCCTGGCGACATGCGCATCCGGCAAAAACGGCCGGCCGTTATAAAGCCTGAACGTCTCAAACGCGCCGATCCCGTACAGATAACCATGGTCAAAAGGAGAAAGCGCCGCTTCTTTCTCCTCTATATATTGACCATTCAAATATATAATCACACCGTCACTTCCTTCTTGCGGTGTGTCTCAATAAAGTTTCTGAGCATCTCTTTGCCGAAGGAGGTCATGATGGATTCCGGATGGAACTGAACACCTTCAACAGGCAGCTCATTATGGCGGATTGCCATAATTTCTCCTTCTTTGGTTTGAGCGGATACCGTAAAGCAGTCCGGCAATGTGTCCGCTTTAACAATAAGCGAGTGGTACCGGGTGGCGACCAGCGGATTTTGCAGGCCTTTAAAAATCGTCTGTCCGTCATGCATAATGTCTGACGTTTTGCCGTGCATGAGCCGCTCCGCTCTGACGACATCTCCTCCGAACACTTGTGCGATCGACTGATGTCCGAGACATACGCCGAAAATAGGAATGCTGCCGGCAAAGTGTTTGATGGCCTCGAGGCTGATTCCCGCTTCATCCGGACTGCACGGCCCAGGTGAAATCATCAAGAAATCCGGCGCCAGCTCTTCTATCTCTTCAATCGTAATCCCGTCATTCCGTCTGACGATCAGTTCCTCCCCCAGCTCACCCAAATATTGAACCAAGTTGTACGTAAATGAATCATAATTGTCAATCATTAAAATCATCTCTGCTCACCTCATCTAATTTTTTGTCTCTTCTTCGCTCAGCTCTAACGCCTTTTTCATGGCAAAAGCTTTTTTGAACGATTCCTTGTATTCGTGCTTCGGAACCGAGTCAATGACCACTCCTGCTCCGGACTGCATAAAAGCATGTCCGCCGGCTGCATAGATCGTCCGGATCACAATGTTAAATTGCAAATCTCCGTTGAATCCGAACCAGCCTATAGATCCAGTATAAAGCCCCCGTCTTGTCGGCTCAAGCTCTTCTATAATTTCCATCGTTCTCACTTTGGGTGCTCCGGTGATGGTGCCACCCGGGAAAACCGCATGAATAATGTCTGTCGCGTCATATCCGTCCTGCAGCTCCCCCTGTACATTTGACACGATATGCATGACGTGCGAATATTTTTCGATCGCCATAAACTCGTTAACCCGCACGGAGCCGTAGCGCGATACGCGACCGAGATCATTGCGCTCCAGATCAACAAGCATGACGTGTTCCGCACGTTCTTTCTCGTTGTGAATTAATTCATCAGCCAGCGCCTTGTCTTCTGCATCGTCTTTTCCTCTTGAACGCGTACCCGCGATCGGTCTTGTTTCAAGCTTCTTCCCCTTTTTCGTCACCAATAGCTCCGGCGACCCGCATATCACTTGAAAACCCGGTGTCTCAAGATAAGCCATGTAAGGAGACGGGTTGACGTTTCTCAAATGTTTATACACCTCATACGGGTGAACGGATAAGGATTGGGATTGCCTGATGGACAGATTAACCTGAAACACATCGCCGCTCGCGATATATTGCTTAATTTGTTCTACGGCCTGTGAAAATCCTTCTTCAGTGAACGGAGCGGCATACGATCCGTCTCCTTCCCGGCTCAGCGGAGAAAAAGGCTCGTCCCGCGTTTGACGGGCGCGCCACATATCCTCTAATCCGGACAGCTTTGCTTCCGCAAGCTCCGCTTCTTCCGCTTCGGTATGGGTAATGAGCCATAACGCCTCAGCCTCATGGTCGAAAACGGCCACATCATCAAAAACGAGAAAGTATATATCAGGTGTTTCCAAATCATCTAAAGACAGCATTTTAAAATTCTCAATGTATCGGGCATAGTCGTAACTGATAAATCCAATCGCACCGCCTTGAAAATCCGGGAACTCATCGTTTGTTTCCGTCCCAAGCATCTCAAACCAATCATGAAAAGCCCGCAGCGGGTCACCTTCTTTAAACAGCGTTTCCCCTTCATGCTTGATCGTTGTGATTCCGTCTTTCCCTCTGACGGACGCAATCGGATCTAGACCGGCTATACTGAATCTTCCCCCTCTCGCGCTTTCGAGCAGAACATGCCGTTTTCTCGATTTCGAAAGGTTTTCATATTGCTGTAAAAATGCTTGCTTCGTAAAAGGTATCTTTCTTCCTGCCGGTCTGCGTTGTGCCATCGTATCAATCCTCTGCTTCGTTTTTCTGTAGTTTTATTTTAAAGCAATCATACTGGTGAAAAAAGTGAATTTCTCTTCCAACCATAAAATTCGAAACGTTTTTTGGATTTTCGATGCTTCAGGCACAAAAAAAACTCCCGGATACAGCCGGGAGCCGTGTGTATGTCTCTATTCAAACTGATAAAGCGGGGTGCTTAAGTAACGTTCTCCATTACTAGGGATGATCGCAAGCACTTTCTTGCCTTTACCCAGTTTTTTCGCGATTTCCAGCGCCGCGTAAATGGCCGCTCCGGAAGAAATACCGCCGAGAATCCCTTCTTCTTTTGCCGTTTTACGGGCATATTCAAATGCATCCTCATTTTTGACGGGAATGATCTGATCATAAATGTCCGTATTCAATGTTTCAGGGACAAAACCCGCTCCGATACCCTGGATTTTATGCGGACCCGGTTTTCCGCCAGAAAGAACTGGAGAATCCGCCGGCTCTACCGCATAGATTTTGATGGATGGATATGCTTCTTTCAGCACTTCACCCGCTCCCGTGATGGTTCCGCCCGTCCCGATACCGGCCACGAACGCATCAAGCTGGTCGTCTCCAAACTGTTCTACAATTTCTTTCCCAGTCGTTTGGCGGTGAATTTCCGGGTTTGCCGCATTGTTGAATTGCTGAGGCACAAAATAGCCGTGTTCCTCTGCAAGCTCCTCCGCCTTTTTAATGGCGCCCTTCATTCCTTCTGCGCCGGGAGTCAGCACAAGCTCTGCTCCGTATGCGCGCAGCAGATTGCGTCGCTCCATGCTCATCGTATCAGGCATAACGAGAATGGCTCTGAGACCTTTTGCCGCTGCCACCATCGCAAGACCGATTCCTGTATTTCCGCTTGTCGGTTCAATGATTGTGTCGCCGGCTTTTAATTTGCCTTCTTTTTCAGCCGCTTCAATCATCGCTGCTCCGATACGGTCTTTTACGCTGCTGCCCGGATTCATGTATTCAAGCTTCAGATATACATCTGCGCTGTTTTCATCCGTCAGGCGATTCAATTTCACAATAGGAGTATTTCCGATTAGTTCAGTAATAGAATTTGCAATACGCACCATGTTGGACACCTCAATTTCCGACTAAATTTATTGGTATTATAAATATAAGTTATCAATTTCAAAATTTTTTGTCAATCATTTAGTTCTTTTTTCCCCGTAGAACCAAGAGACATCCGCCTCTTTCCACAGAGTTTTGACTGTCGCCTTATCACCTAATTGATCCATCGCGATCTGGCGTCTGATTTGGCTCTTCACTTCATTATATGAGAAAGTTCTCGCCTTAAGCTTTTCTTTCAGCTGAATGACGGCGTATCCTGAAGAAACTTTAATCGGTTCAGCGGACCATTCATTTTCTTTGAGATTTTTGGCTTCTGTGATATATGCCTGCGGGATATTCTCCTGGTTTTCCGTAACAAAGCCGAGGTCTCCGCCATACTGAGACGTGTATCTGTCAGTGGAACGCTCTGCGGCGACGGCTTCAAAGCTGGAACCGCCTTTCAAATCAGCAAGCACCCTGTCCGCCTCTTCTTTGCTTTTGACGACGATGTGCCGGATTCTGTAAGAATCATCGAATTGATACAGTTCTTTATTTTTATTATAAAATGATTGCATTTCCTTATCCGATATATCGATGTCCTTCGTCAGCAGTTCCTCAAGAAGAATGTTGTAGCGGATCTGGTCTTTCCATTCGTTTTCCGTAATATGATCGTCTTCATAAAATGAATTATTCACCGCTTTGATTAAAAGAAATTCACGTTCCAATTCGCTGTTTGAAACTGTGAGTTTATTCTTTTTCGCAAGCTCTTCCACTACTTGTGTATTAATCATGTCTTCCAAGGTTGATTTTCCGTACTGGTCTTCCATCTTTTTCATCCAGTCCTGCCGCGTGATATGTTTATCACCGATTGTCGCGATAGATTCTTCAGATGACCCTGCGGCTTGGGATTTTGTTAACTTATACGCGACTGCCACGCTGCATACTAACAGCGCCGCTACAATAATCGTCAAAAGTGTTCTCGGTTTCAAAATCTACCCCATCCCTTTTTTAAAATAGAACAACCCGCTAAAGAGCTAGCGGGTTGTTTCGTCACGAAGCTCTTCCAGTTCTTCTTTTGTAAATAAATATTTCTCATTACAAAAATGGCAAACCGCTTCGGCTTTTCCGTCTTCTTCTATCATATCTTGTATTTCTTTTTTGCCTAGTCCTAAAATGGCTGCTTCGAAACGATCTTTAGAACAAGAACAGTGAAATTTGACCGGCATATTCTCAAGTACGTCCGGTTTCTGGCCCAGTACTTCTTCTAAAATTTCTTCCGGTGTCAGGCCTTTTTGAATCAATTTTGAAATCGGTTCGATTTGAGATAATTGCTTTTCAATTGTTGAAATGGTTTCTTCATCAGTCCCCGGAAGAAGCTGAATAATGAACCCGCCGGCAGCGAGAATCGTGTTATCAGGATTCACAAGCACTCCTACACCGACAGATGAAGGGACTTGTTCAGAAGAAACAAGGTAGTATGTGAAGTCGTCACCGAGTTCACCTGAGACAATTTCTACTTGTCCCGTAAAATAATCACGCAAGCCTAAATCTTTTACGACACTAAGTGTTCCATCCGTTCCTACCGCCCGTCTCACATCCAGTTTCCCCTGTTCATTGAGGTCAAAGTGAACGTGCGGATTTGTTACGTATGCTCTGACTTCGCCCTTTGCATTCGCATCTGCGATGATGGCGCCGATCGGCCCGCCGCCTTCTATTTTGACGGTCAGCTTATCTTCACCCTTCATCATCGCTCCGAGCATCAGAGACGCTGTCATCGTCCGGCCGATTGCGGCTGATGCCGTCGGCCATGTGTCATGCCTTCTTTGCGCTTCATTTACCATATCAGTCGTTCTGGCTGCATAAGCCCGAACTTTACCGTCATATGCAATTGCTTTAATTAAATAATCCATCGTTTACCTCCTATACGTGACCCACGCGATTTCGCTCATAAATGATTTCCAGCCCTTTTAAAGTAAGAAACGGGTCAACAACATCAATACAGTCTGATTCATTTGCGATTAATGAGGCAAGACCGCCTGTCGCAATGACTTTCGGTTCTTGTTTGGCCTGCCATTTCATCCGCTTGACAATGCCTTCAACTTGTCCGACATAGCCGAAAAGGATGCCGGACTGCATGGCGCTTACCGTGTTTTTGCCGATGATATTGTCCGGTCGGGCGATTTCAATTCTCGGAAGCTTGGCCGCGCGCGAGTACAGCGCTTCCGTTGAAATCGTAATGCCGGGAGCTATCGCGCCGCCCATATATTGTTTGTTTTCATCAATGTAGCAATACGTCGTCGCCGTTCCGAAGTCGACGACAATTAAGGGGCCGCCATACTGATGAATCGCCGCAACGGCATTGACAATCCTGTCTGCTCCCACTTCTTTCGGATTGTCATATTTTATATTTAAACCTGTTTTCATCCCCGGGCCGACAACTTGCGGCTCGATGTGAAAGTATTTTGTGCACATTCTTTCTAAAGAGAACATAATCGGCGGCACCACGGATGAGATGATAATTCCTTCGATCTGTTCAAACATGAGTCCGGAATGTTCAAATAAGGAGCGGAGCAGCATGCCGAATTCGTCTTCTGTTTTGTGTCTGCTCGTTTCTACACGCCAATGATATTCTAATTCACCATCATGATATACACCAATCACGGTGTTGGTGTTCCCCACATCTATAACCAGTAACAACCTCTATCACCACTTTTGAATAGTTTCTAATCATAACTTTTTCAACATTCTACAATACCATACACGATCTGCAGCTCTTTTGTAAACAAAACGGAACCAGTAAAAAAACCGCCGGTATAAGCCGGCGGTTTTCATATCGGAAAGCGAACTATTCTTTCGGTTCGTCTTTCTTTTCGTCTTCTGTTTTAGACAGAATGTTTACTTTCACATCGTCTTTTTGAAGATGGTCATCTGAGAAATTGCGCTCTGGGAGTTTTCCATGATCCACGAGATGCTTGATTTGTTCCGCATCTAATGTTTCCACATCTAGCAATGTCTGAGCAATCAATTCAAGCTTATCGCGATTTTCAGTCAGGATGGTTTTCGCACGCTCATAACATTCTTTAATGATGCGCTGAATTTCCTGATCGATTTCGTAAGCGATCTGATCACTGTAGTTTTGCTCGTTGTTGAAATCCCGGCCCAGGAATACTTGACCGCCTTGAGATTGACCGAACTGGAGCGGTCCGAGTTTTTCTGACATACCGAACTCCGTCACCATTCTTCTGGCAATGTTCGTTGCCCGCTGGAAGTCATTGTGAGCCCCGGTGCTGACTTCGCCGAAAATAATTTCTTCGGCAACGCGTCCGCCCAGAAGACCGACAATTTTGTCGAGAAGCTCAGGTTTTGTCTGGAAGTAGCGGTCTTCTCTCGGAAGCATGACCGCGTATCCGCCTGCCTGCCCCCTCGGAACAATCGTTACTTTATGAACCATATCGGCTTCATCCAGCACAAGTCCGATAACGGTGTGACCGCCCTCGTGGTATGCCACGATATTGCGTTCTTTTTTCGAGATGACGCGGCTCTTCTTCGCAGGACCTGCAATGACACGGTCCGTTGCTTCATCAATATCGCGCATATCAATTTTCTTCTTGTTTTGACGGGCAGCAACGAGTGCCGCTTCGTTAAGAAGGTTTTCTAAATCTGCGCCTGAGAAACCAGGTGTTCTTGAAGCGATTGCTTTTAAGTTCACCGTCTCATCAAGCGGTTTGTTTCTCGCATGAACCTGCAATACGGCTTCACGGCCGATGACATCCGGACGGTCTACCGTAATCTGACGGTCAAAACGTCCCGGACGGAGCAATGCAGGGTCAAGAATGTCCGCACGGTTTGTCGCAGCGATAATAATGATTCCTTCATTCGCACTGAAACCGTCCATCTCAACAAGCAGCTGGTTCAGCGTCTGTTCGCGTTCATCATGTCCGCCGCCAAGACCGGCGCCGCGCTGACGTCCTACCGCGTCGATCTCATCAATGAAGATCAGGCAAGGCGCATTCTTTTTCGCATTTTCGAATAAATCACGCACACGGGAAGCACCGACACCGACAAACATTTCAACGAAGTCAGATCCGCTGATGCTGAAGAAAGGAACGCCAGCTTCACCAGCTGATGCTCTCGCAAGCAATGTCTTACCGGTTCCCGGAGGTCCGACCAGCAGCACGCCTTTAGGAATTCTGGCGCCAAGCTCGGCGAATTTGCGGGGATCTTTCAGAAACTCAACAACCTCAACAAGCTCCTGCTTCTCCTCATCCGCGCCGGCTACATCTTTAAACTTCACACGTTTCTTTTCTTCCGTATACAGCTTCGCTTTGCTCTTTCCGAAGTTCATGACACGGCTTCCGCCGCCCTGAGCCTGATTGAGCAGGAAGAAAAACAGAATAAAGATGATGACAAACGGAATGATCGTCGTTAAGAACGTCACCCACCCGCTTGTTTCCTGTGCGGGATCAACTTTTACGTCCGTCTTTTTAATTGCGTCAAATATCTGGTCTGCTCCTTTTCCTTCAGGAACATGTGTTAAAAAGTACTGGTCTTTGTCGTATTTTTTCAGCTGTCCTTTTACCTCATAAACACCTCTGACAGGCTGAACCGATACGCTATCAACTTTCCCTTCATCGAGGTTCTTGATAAACGTACTGTACGACATATTTTCTGTTTTCGGGTTTGAAGTCTGGAAGTAACTCACAACCCCGATTACTACTAATAAAATAAGTAAATAAAAAATGGTATTACGGAAGACCCGATTCATTCCTTACCTCCTCCCACAGTAAGCACAACTATGTTCAATAGTACCATAGAAAATCATTCCAATACAACCGATAACCATCTCGGAAGCAGGCAGCCGATCAGCTTTCATAAATCGCCGGTTTCAACACTCCGATGTAAGGCAGATTGCGATAGCGTTCGGCATAATCAAGTCCGTAACCCACAACAAACGCGTCAGGAACTTCAAAGCCTACGAAGTCTGCTTTAATGTCCGCTTTTCTTCCGCTTGGTTTATCCAACAGGGTAACAATCTTAATTGATTTCGCTTTACGATATCGGAAGAGTTCTACGAGATAGCTCAAGGTTAACCCACTGTCGATAATATCTTCAATGATTAAGATGTCCCGGCCTTCTACAGATGTATCCAAATCTTTGATGATTTTGACTTCTCCGGAAGAAACCGTGGAATTTCCGTAGCTTGATACATCCATGAAGTCCATTTCCAAATATGTATCAATATGCTTTATAAGATCAGCCATAAAAGGGAGCGCTCCCTTTAACACACCGATTGCCAACGGAAACGTGTCGCTGTACTCGCTTGTTAATTGTTCTCCAAGCTGTTTTACTTTCTGCTGGATCTCATCTTCTGAAATCAGCACTTTTTCGATATCTTGTTTCATGTTAATGCTTGCCCCCTACACTTTTCATGCTGTCTATATTGTAATACAATGCGGTCACTGTTTGAAATCACAAGATTGTCAAAGATGGATTTTTTCAAGCCAGGCAGCCAGATAATTTCACCGCTTGCATCCGTTACAATCGGCCATTCGTCCCGATCACGCAGAGGCAGTTTATGATCAATAAATATATCTTTTACCTTTTTCGAGCCATTCATCCCTTTAAGTTTGATCCGGTCGCCGATTTTTCTCGTCCGGATTGTTAAAGGAAATTGCACCTTATTTCTGCTTGTTATAAAAACAGCATTCCCATTTTTGATATGAGGGTCGGCTTGATCGGCCACCTCTATCATAAAGCCGTTGGGCAGAACAGCAGTCTCACCTTCTGCTCCTTGCAGCTGCAGCTCAAAGGGAATCTTTTCACATTGCCATTGTTCAAATGTAAACAAACATGTCTGATATGATTTGACCACCTTCAGCCCTTTCGGAAAATCAAGCACTCCTGAGGCGCTTCCGTTTTCTGCCCATTCAAGAAACTGCTGGATATGGCGGGCGGAAAACGACGATGGAACGTTTTCATAAAGATAGTTTAATATTAGTTGAACTCCTCTTCTTTGTAAAGGTATCGGAAGGGCAAGCAATTGAGAGGAATTGACTTCAACTGATGTGTCAGACTTGCTTGTAATAACCTTATTCATTCGTTCTTTCGTTAATGACTGCAAGTATTGTTCGTCTTCTGTCAGTGCTTCACTCACCTTTTGAAACATTTTATGAACGTCAGGTGATTCTTGTTTTAAAAAAGGAAGCACGGTCTTTCTGAATCTGTTTCTTGTATAATCGTCTTTTGTGTTGCTCTCATCCGTTCTGTAGGACAGCCCTTCTTGACGGCAGTATTCAAGAATTTCATCTTTTGCCGTATAGAGGAAAGGTCTGATCAGCAGGCCGGATGCGAATTCGCGGACAGGCTGCATTCCCGCAAGCCCCGCCCCGAGCGTACCTTTCGCAAGCCTCATGAGCATTGTCTCAACTTGGTCGTCGCCATGATGAGCCAGCGCTAAAAACTTTGCTTGGTGTTTTGCCATCAGCTCTTTAAAAAACTGATATCTGCAATCACGCGCGGCAGCCTGCTTGTTCAGCTTATTCTTCCTTGCATATGCGGAAACATCAATCTGTACCGCTTCGCAAAGGATGTGTTCCGCCTCACAATATGACTGCACAAACTTCATATCTTCTTCAGATTCAGATCCTCTGAACTGATGGTCGACATGCGCCGCAATGATAACGGAGGAATGCCCGAAGTGCTTATTCAGCATGCTGAGAAGCGCCATTGAATCAGGGCCCCCGGAGACTCCGGCAATAATCGTTTCTCCCTCCGCCTGAAGATGATATGTTTTGAAAAAATCTTCCACGCTTTTCACAATGTCCCCCTCACGATGAGCAGGTTTTTTAAAGATATACATATCCTATCACTTTCATTCCCTCCAAGCAAAGAAGAAGCATGAACATCGGCGTCCGGCCGGCATTAGATGAGAAAAAAGACGATGTAAGCGAAATAAAGGGCGAGAACGCTGATTAGAATAAGTGTTGTTTCAAACAAACCATTGTGTTTCGCGGGCTTTTGTTTTGGTTTATACCGCGTCTGAGAAACAGTGCCCTGCCGCGGTTTCGCCTGCTGCGCCTTAGGCTTGGCGGCGGTTCCCCTTTTGACGCCCGCGCTCTGCCCCGCCGTCAGGATGTCATGTTTCATCGCTTCAGCAGACGGATATTGCCCGTTTAAAGCAGAAAACAGAACCTTCTTATACTTATTCAAAAACGGGTGGCCTTCAATAATAGAACGAAGCTGTTCTTTCGGCTGTCCTGTCTTTTTGCACTCTTTCTTCTGAACACAGTGGATCATGATCATGGCTGCAGCAAACAGGTCATAGGATGGTTCCGCTTTTCTTGTTCCATACCCCCAATAGCCCCTGTCGTAAAACTCCGTATACTCTTTAATCGCGCGCCCCTGTTTTGTCGTTCCCCCTACATCAATGCAGCGAATGGCAGCCGGAGGTCCGGTTACAATGAGGTTTTCCGGCTTGAGGTCGCCAAAGACCCACCCTTGCTGATGAAGGACAGACAGACTGGAAAGAAGCTGCACCATCAGCACCGGAATCCACTCCGCTCCCTTACTGCTGATATATTGCGGAAGAAGCGGCCCTTCTATGTACTCCATCACGTAAAAAGAGACATTTTTATTCAGCTGCGGTATAAAGGCATCATCCGCATCAAAAAAAGAAGGCCCCATCGTTTGCGACCGGGCCTTTGAAAAGGATTTTAAGACATTCACTTCAGAGGTAACAGACATGCTGTCGCTGCTTATTTTCAAAGCGACATGTCCGCCTGATGCTTCTGCCAGATATACAATACCGTTAGCCCCTTTGCCAAGCTGTTTGAGCAATCTGTAGGATTTGCCGTTCCACTTGCCTTGGATTTCCGTTCCCGGTGCCAGACTACATGCCAAACTCGTTAAAGCGTCGTTCATCATCTGCCAACATGCTCCTTCTTGAGCGGATTCTTTCAAACTGCTGCGCCGCTTCCCGGATAGCAGGACCCGTAGGGGTGATACCGCCGGTTGACAGCTTCGCAAAGAGAGCGGAAAGCGATTCAAGCTTCGGCGTCCAATTCAGCACAAGCTCAACTTCCTGGGTTTTCCCGGGAAATATACACATAGCAAATTCATTGTGACCGGCCCGGGAATTTAAACTGATGGAAAGATCAATCAGCGCTTCTTTCACCGTCGGCAGCTTCGGCGCCATACTCGCACTCGTATCAACCAGCACAAGCACTTGCAGATGAACTGTTTCGCCGAGTTCATCAACCACTTCCATCACTTCGCCGCGTTTTTCCGGAGAAAGTTCTTCCATTTCAACGTTTTTCCCTAAAATTTGTTTAAGCTCTTGATTGACGACACCTTGAAGTGTCTGGGTCATTGCTTTTTTTGTCACCATTTGAACCGTTTGAGACAATTGAGAGGCATACACAACTTGATGGACGCCGCCTCCGGCCATGGCGATCCCTTCAACTTCCTTCATTGCCTCTTGGTCAATCGCGTTTTCTTCCATAATTCCTATAACATTCACCGTAATCCCCTGCTCCTTGGCGAAAGCCGCCATTGCGATCGGGTCTTCACCATGATTGGAGCAGCCATCTGTAATCAGCAGAACTTGATTTAAATGTCCCTTATTCACATTCATTCCTCCCGGTGATACGATTAGTCCCATCTTCGCCAGAAGGAATGTGATTTATACGAAAGGATTAAGAAATCTCCTTATTATTTTGGAAAACCGCCGGCACCGGTATGGATGCCCATTTCGGTGTATTGTGGTCAATCCGGACAACAACGACCGTCATATCGTCTTCGATTTGGCCTGCACGTGTTCTGATGACCTCTTCCATTAATATATCAGCGATTTCCTGCGGGTCTTCGGTTTTCAGCCCTTTCATTTTCCGTTTCATCCACAGGTCGTGGTTCTCTACGTGCTTCGGCCCTTCAAAAATACCGTCACTCATCATGACGAGCAGATCTCCCGCTTTCAGCTGTTCACTTACGACCTCCACATCAAATTCATTGATGATGCCGATCGGCAGATTGCTGGCCTGAACTTTCATGACTTGATCTCCCCGCTTGATAAAACTCGGCGTTGAACCGACCTTCAAGAATTTACAGCTTGCATCCTGAAGATCAATGATAGAAAGATCGAGAGTTGAGTAGATTTCATCTGTCGTCCGTAAAGACAGAATGCTGTTGATCGTTTTGATCGCGATTTTTTCATCAATACCGGATTCGAGAATTTTTTCGAGAAGTTTAATCGTTTCATTGCTCTCATAATGGGCCCTCGCCCCATTGCCCATGCCGTCGCTGATCGCGGCCGCATACTTTCTCGCCCCCAGTTCCATCATGCTGTAGCTGTCGCCGGAGACAAGGCCCCCTCCTTTTGCCGCGTGAGCCGCGCCTGTCGATACCCGGTAAGACTTGGTCGAACCGAACGCAACATGGCTGTAGCCATTCGGATGAGCCGAGTGCTGTTCGCTTTTGACAAGTATCTGCTCCTCAAGAATGTCAGACAGCATCGGAGCGATAATTTTCTCACTCTCGCCGTGCCCTCCGCTGAACGGGATTGTCATTTCAATATCAATATTGCCCTGCTCCAAGCTGTATATCTCGACATGCTGAATCTCGATTCCGAAATGCTGAAGCGCCTCTATCATTTGTTCTTCCTGAATAAAATGCTGCTCCCTCTCCCGTTTTATTTCCCGAGAAAAGTCCGCCATGACCTCAGAAACCCCCAACAGCTGCTCGGCAACAAGCCTTCTGCTGTCCTGAACTTTTCTCTTCAGGGTCAGATGGGCGTGATGATGGGCAAGTTCGTCTTCAATCAGCTCTTCCACCTGTCTGGATTTGGAACAGTGCTGCTGAAACTCCTTTTTTAATCTGCGGTTTGAGGCATACTGTTTTTCCTCTATTTCATGCATAACTTGTTTCATCAAATCATATGTTTTATCAAAGTTTTGAACCCAGCATTTGCTTTTCTTATAGCAGGATTGGCAGGAATGCTCGGTGATTTTGCTTAAAAAGAGATCCACTTCCCCTTCTTCAGCCTGCTCATCGGAAGACGTCTGATGAAAGGTGGCGAAGCTCTCCGACAAGGCATGAAACACATTGGAGAACTGATCTACTTTCTGGGCAGTGACATCTCTGATTTTTCTCGCGTACTGCTGCTGTTCCTGACTGTGCTCAGCAGTGCCCGGTATGTATCGCGCCACCTTTTTCGTAATCGACTGGGGCGTAATTAAAAACAAGGCAACGGCAATCAAAGATTCGTAAAGGGTGGTCATTAACCCGGCAGACCCTTCTCCATATAATGAAATCAGCAGTGAGCCGATCACCAATCCGACTGCGGCGCCGGCTTTCTTGCCTTCCTTCAGCAGTCCGCCAAGAAGCCCGGAAAACGCAAGCAGACTCATTTGATAGAGATTGCCGATATTCGCAAGCCCGAGAATCAGCCCGGTCACAACACCGACAGTACAGCCGATGCTTGCTCCGCCGACAAAGGAAAAACTCAAAACGACATAACGGGCCAGTATATGCTCGGCCTGCATTCCCTGAAACGAAACGCCTGCAAGACCGGTTAAAACGGATGCGATCAAGATCATAAAACAGATGATTTCTTCTATTTTTAATGATTGTTTCACTTTTTTGATCGTGAAGATCGGCAGACTTTGCAAAAAGATCAGCGTCAAAATAAAGGCCAAGCCAGCCTCGACAACAGCCATCACATAGTCATAAGTGGTAAAAGCGCCGCTATCAAAATAAACAAAACCGATTCTCGCGGCAGCCATAGAGAAAAACACCACGATCGGCAGCATCTTCACCCGGTCCTGCATGATATATGTACCGATTTTTGAAAATAGAGTAAAGACGGCTAAAGCTGTGAGAATCAGCAAAGAGTGTTTCGGCGAAATGGTTAACGCGCCTGCAAGTAATGACAGACAAGCATAGAAGGCTTTATCTCTTCTGATCAAAAGCATCGCCCCGAAAAACGGCAGCGCAAACGGAAGAACCTCAGATAATATAAAAGCCCGTCCAAGCAGAAAACCGATCACGACATAAATGAAACCCTTATAGAAAAAAAGTGAATGCGCCTGATGAACCGCAAGCTTTGCAGCCTTTTCAAAAAACGATTGCAGTTTTTCCAGAGCTTGTCCCGCCATCGGCCCGTTCACTCTTCTTTCCGCTTTTTCCATTGCTCTCATCCCCCACCTGTTTTATTCGTTGCTTGTCATTATAAATGAAAGCACAGATAGGATTTTGTCAAAAGAAGGTAACGATTCCAAAGAACTCTTCGACGCTTTCTCCCTTGTTCCCCTTTCCTTTCTTATTTCCTCCGACATTTCTCAAAAAGTTGTCTAAATATGAAAAAATCGGCTTCTGCAACAGAAGCCGATTCGCTTGATGACCCGTACGGGATTCGAACCCGTGTTACCGCCGTGAAAGGGCGGTGTCTTAACCGCTTGACCAACGGGCCAAAAATATATGGTAGCGGCGGAGGGGATCGAACCCCCGACCTCACGGGTATGAACCGTACGCTCTAGCCAGCTGAGCTACACCGCCATATAAGTGCTTATAAGCACAAGTTATATAATACAAAGGTTTCTTCATTCCGTCAACAGAAACTTTGAAGTTTTAATTTTCTGACTACATGGATGTTTACAAAAAAAAGCACCCGCGGGATAGACGGATGCTCCAATGTATTTATAGAAAGCAGCAAGTTATCCTCTTCTTGCTCCGCGCCCTCCACGTTTTGATTCCGTGTTTCGTTTTAAAGATGATAAGCGGTCTTCGCTATCTTTAAGAAACTTGTTCATTTTCTGTTCAAAAGATTCTTTCGGACGGAAATCATTTCTAGGTCTGGCTTGCGGACGGTCTTTAGCTTTTTTAATTGATAAACCAATTTTCCCGTCTTTTTCAACGTTGATGACTTTCACTTCAACTTGATCGCCGACTTTTAAATGCTCGTTAATGTCTTTCACATAATTATCGGCTACCTCACTGATATGAACGAGACCGGTTGAGCCTCCAGGCAATTCAACAAATGCTCCGAAATTTGTAATACCTGTTATTTTCCCTTGCAACTTGCTGCCAACTTCAATCGACATAAAAAAAGTGCTCCTCCTTAGGCTTATAAAAAGATCGTTTGTTTAATTATACCTAAATAAAATTTTAAGTGTCAACAAGGCTACTTGCTCTTCTTTTCTACATTAAAGAGAATCTCACCATTTCCTGACATAAACAAGTCTCTTCTGGCAAGCTCTGTGACGTAATCCTCATCCTTTAATTTGGAAATTTCATCTTTTAAATCAGCCTGTTTCGCGTCCAATTCTTTCACTTGTTTTTCCAGCTGAGCTTTCTTTTCTTCGTTTGCGCTAAGGGAAGAGGTCTGTGACCACAGAGAACCCGCTAAGACAATAGCCGTCAACAACACAAGGGCGCCGAATACGATCAACCGTCTGAAAAGCCCTTTCCGCCTTCTTTTCATAAGCTGGGATTGCCGCTCAACCTGCTCTTTATAGTCGTTTTGAATTTCAGTTATTGTACGTTCTCTAGATAGATTCAAACCAGACGGTCCTCCTTTCATCTTTTCAAAATACGTATCATGGTCGATCTGATTGTTATGATTAGTTTCTTGCTCTTTTGTAAAAATCCTGCACTTTTTTGAAAATATCGTTTGAAAGTAAGACGCCACTTTTCAGGAAGAAGTTTCAATAATTGTTTCAACAGGAAGAACAGCGGATGCAGCAAAAACGTTACGATCTTAAAAAGACACTTCACAAAAAAGGCGCTCACCCGATAGGAGTATAAAGAAATAAACGTGATCAGCCCGATGAGCAGCTTAAAAAGCAGAACCACCGGACGGAACAGCACATGCTGAATGAGCTTTTTTGCGAATTGATAAAGAGATACCGCAAGATGGATGGCGAATTTCAGTATTTTTATATACATTCGTTTAAACAGGCTTTGGTACGTCGCAATTCCCAGTAAGACAGCCAAGAAAATGTATATCCTGAGTTCACCTTCATTCACGTTGAGCAGCACATAGAAAAACAGCAGACCTTGTACAATCCAAAAAAGAAGGTCATGAATGAATAACAGCCATCTGGCCGTTTTGGCGCGGCTGACAAACAGCCTGTATGTATCAAGCGACGCTCCGAGCCAGGCGCCCATACCGGTCATTGCCAGCATCGTATAAAATTGGGTCGTCAGCGTCATTTAAACAACTTGCTAAAAAACCCTTTAGCTTTATCCCCTTGCTGCTCGTCTAAATATACAAGGTCAAACACCCTGCCCTTTATAGATACAATCCCTTTTTCCACATCAAGGTTTTTCATCTGCAGGTTCTCGCCTCTGACGGAAAGCATTCCCATAACCGTTTCCAGCAAAAACTCTTCGTTGTCAAAACTTTCTACATGCTTGACGCCCGAAATGTCTAAATGCTTTCTCCCTTTCATCGTCACATCATGCTGTTCCGGAACAGAAGAAGAACCTTTTTGCTCATAATATGAATTCATCTATTCAGCCCCCATATCCTCGATACTTTTAGCATTATTACTGCATTGTATGAGGCGGGAGCTTTGTTTAGAACAAGCCTATTCGCCGAGTTTTTCTTCTTTGACGATTGTATACATGCCCGCGGCTTCTTCTTTTTTGGTTGTTTCTTTCAATTCGTTTACCTTTACCGTGACAAGCTTTTGGCCGAAGCGAACCGTCAGTTCATCGCCGGCTTTTACGTCTGAGCTGGCTTTCGCCTGATTCCCGTTAACGGTGATTCTCCCCTGGTCGGCGACCTCTTTCGCCAAAGTGCGGCGCTTAATTAATCTGGATACTTTTAAAAACTTATCAAGTCTCATATTTAGAATCTCCTCTCCATTTCTTTTGCTTCATCCCACAATTTGTCCATTTCCTCAAGTGACATTGCGGTCAATTCAAGTCCCTTTGCCGCCGCTTCTTTCTCAATATAAGCAAAGCGTCTGCGGAATTTGTCATTTGTCATGGCGAGCGCTTCCTCAGGCTCAATTTTATAGTATCGGCCGATATTGACCAATGCAAATAAAACATCGCCGAATTCAGCTTTTAAGCTGATTTCATCTGCTGATTCGGCGGAAGCCTCTGCAGAAAATTCCTTCAGCTCTTCATTTACTTTATCCCATATATCCTGAACGTCATCCCAGTCAAAGCCGGTTTTTGCGGCTTTTTTCTGAAGTTTGGCCGCTTTTGCAAGAGAAGGCAGTGTTTTCGGTACGTCATCCAGCAATGAAGAGGATGTTGTTTGCTTTTCCGCCTTTTTGATTTCTTCCCAGTTGGCGACGACATCATGTTCATCCTGAACCTTAACATCCTTAAACACGTGCGGGTGCCGTCTGACCATCTTGGCGCTGATGTCTCTGATGACATCATCAATTGAGAAATACCCTTCGTCTTCTCCGATCTGGGCATGAAGCATAACCTGAAGCATGACATCCCCGAGCTCTTCTATCATGTGATCCGTGTCCTCTTCGTCAATGGCCTCGAGCAATTCGTAGCATTCCTCAATCATATATTTCTTTAATGACTGGTGTGTCTGCTTTTGATCCCACGGACAGCCGTTCGGCCCGCGAAGCTCACGAATAATTCTTCGGAATGCGGAAAATTCCTGGTAAAGGAGTTCTTCTTTTTTAATCGGCGGAACATATACACTTGTTAAGTTATTTATCTCTACATTGCGGTCAAGTTCAAACAAAGGCACTTTGGTGATCTTTTCTCCCTTGCTTCCGGCTGCCGTTACGATGACCACTTCATGATCGTCAGGCAATTTCTCCATAAGCGTCAGCTTCACCTCAGAGGCCGTCATTTGGTCATAAACCTGGCAAATGATCAGGTGATGGCGGAGCTCAAGCTCATCCGGCGTCATTGTTTGCGCATCTGTAAATTGAAACCCTTCAATCGGATCAATCCGCAATGCATTAAAGGTGGCATCCAGAAAACTTTGTCCTCCGGCGGTATGAACCGTCACCTGCTGTTCTTCCCGGCGTTCAAATAACAGCTGAACGGTTTTCTCAGCGACAAACGGATGGCCGGGTACAGCGTAGACGACATCCTCTTGCTTCGCTTTTTCAAACAGAATGTCCGTGATCTCTTCATAGACCGCTTCAAACTGATCGTGCTTTTCATAAACATCATCAAAATACCGGATATCCGCTGCAGCCTCTTGCTCTAATTCCGGAATCAAAGGGTGATCTTTCGTTCTTATATATAGATGCTTCGCCTGAGTCAGCAGCTTATGTACACCCACTGTCAACTGATCCATGTCACCGGCGCCGAGGCCGACGACCGTAATGTTACCTGCCATGTTTTTCTCTCCTCTTTTTCAATTTGCTTAAAGCATTGCCGAAAGGAAGGCTGCTCAGCTCTTCGTCCGTAAATATCTTCATTCTCATCATACAATAAATAAACAAAAGCCCCCCTATGACTGACGCAGACAGACTCTCACATACTGCTCCGGTTCTGCTGACAGGAACGAATAACTGCCAAAGCTTCGTATACACGAGCAGAAAAGAAGCCATCAGCAGAGTGCACCAGCACAAACGGGCAATTTTGCCGCCGATATTCGTCAGCCAGCCCTTCGACCAAATTCTCTGCAGATTCAGGCACGCAACTGCGGCAAATGCCAAAACGGTCGCCAGCGCCGCTCCTGTAATACCCCAGCCCGGGACCAGCCAAACATTCAGCACCCATTTCAGCCCCCCTCCCGCCAAGACGGACATGGCGGGGAAGACGGTATGTCCCGCGCCTTGCAGGATCGCGGCTGCCGTAAGCGCAATCGAAGCAAAAAAGATAGATAAACTGAATATTTGTAAGGGCTGCGTCCCTTCACTGTTTTGGAAAAGCATGATGTTCACCGGTTCTAAAATGCAAAAAAGTCCGGCCGATGCGCCGATTCCTACCGCAAGGCAGAGCTTAATGGCAGAGGTCGCTTTCTCTTTTATAATAAACGGCTTGTTCCCATGCACCGCTTTTGAAATGGAAGGAACAAGAGATGCGGCGATACTGACGGCAAACACGGTTCCCAGCTGAAGGAGCGGCTGTCCGCGGTCATATATGCCTTTCAGCTGTTTCGCAGCATGGCTCTTTGTCCCGTCTGACAGCAGTGAATATAAGTTTAAGGCGTCTACGAGCTGAATCAAAAGCATGAGTACACTGCTGATACAGATGGTGACTGAATAAAGCAGCAGCTTTTTTACAATGATACCTGTTTCGATATGTCCGATGTCTGTCTTCTTGTCTTCCTGCTTGTACCAGAATAAGGCCAATACGCAAAGAGCCGCCAAGCTTCCGGCAATTGATCCCGAGGCTGCCCCCGCACCTGCCGCATATAATGAACGGCCGCTTTTCAAAAGCCAGAAAGATAAACCGAGAAGCACCGCCACACGGAGAAGCTGTTCGGTGATCTGGGATAAGGCGGACGGCATCATATCATGCACGCCCTGGAAATACCCCCGAAAAACCGCCGTAAACGGAAACAGTATAAAAGCGAACGCCGCTACCCGTATCAGCAGTTCAAGGCGGGCGTCACCCATAAAGCCGGCTAACGGCGCCGCGCCGGCATACATGAGCACAAACAGTATAAGTCCGGCCGCCGTGACATATAGGGCGGAAATTTTCATTATTTTTTGTTTATGATTGCTATAATCGTTCATTAATTTTGAGATGATCACCGGAAATCCGGATGTTGAAAGCATGACCGCGATGCCTAAAAACGGATACACCTGCTGATAAATGTAAAATCCGACGTCACCGACAATATTCTGAAAAGGAACTCTGTACACGGCGCTTAATATCTTTGTCACGATGCCCGCAACAACAAGCACAAAAGCACCTTTCCATGCCGATTGCCGTTTGACGCCAACTGAATCGTTCATCCAAAAGCTCCTTCCAGCCGCTAGAAAATTACGTCTATAAAACGAGCTTATTATATCACAATCCTAACGGCCGAACCGATAGTGAGCACATATGAAAAAGAACAGCACTTGTTTAAGAGCTGTTCTTTCCCCGTTTCTTATTTCAATAATGGTAATAAGACCTACTGTTCCATTTGTCTCGCCAAAAAGCTGGCTGCCGTTTCTACCGCTTTGTGTTCTACCTCTCCAAGTGCCTGTTCTTTAGAAAAAATGACCACGGCACCGATAGGATCGCCATTCGCCACGATAGGAGCGATTGTATAGGAGCTCATGTCTTCATCAATGTCATTAACAAGCTGTGCGGATTTTACGTCATTTTCCAGCACTGAGCTGCGCTGGTCCATCGTTTTTTCAAGCAAATCGCTGATGGATTTATTCAGAAATTCTTTTTTGGAGCTGCCCGAAACGGCAATATACACGTCACGGTCGCAAATCAAAACGGAATGACCGAGACTGTCATACAATGCATCCGCATATTCTTTCGCAAAATCGCCAAGCTCACTGATAGGAGAATATTTTTTTAATATAACTTCTCCGTCGCGGTCAACGAATATTTCAAGCGGGTCTCCTTCCCTGATTCGCAGTGTTCTCCGAATTTCCTTAGGGATGACGACCCGTCCTAGATCATCAATACGACGTACAATACCTGTAGCTTTCATCTCTCTGGTGCCTCTCTTTCATGTGATGATATTTAAGGGAAAGTACTAAAGCTCTTTACTTTATGTAGCTTCCGCCACTCGCTTGAAATTAGTATCCGTCACATCAAATGTAATATACACCAGAGAGTAACAATTTTTATGAGGACGCGATTGTTTCTTTCTTCACATCTTGAAGGCCTTTCAGCATGCCGAGTACGGTCTCCAGCCACTCTTCGGTTTTGCGGCCTTTCGTCTGCACTGAGATTTTCAGTTTTTTCCCTTCCATTCCCAGTCCGATCTGCCGGCCGTATTTATTGCCGAGTTCAAACAATTTCTGGCCGTCAATCTGGGCGCTGGCCTCTTCCGAAATAGTGAATCTGACCGCATCCTTATCCTGCTTGATGAGTTCGACGCGTTCATATTTGCCGTACACCTTCATCTCAGCAACTGTAAACAGCCATTCAACCTCTTTAGGATAGCTGCCGAACCTGTCGATGATTTCATCTTGAAGCTCATTTTTCTCCTCAATTGTAGCGATTGATCTGAAACGTTTATACATGTCGATTTTTTGCTTGCCGTCTTGTATATAGTTTTCAGGAATATATGCATCAAGCTCGATATCGATTTCTGTCTCAAACTGTTCGCTTTTCGGCGTATCGCCTTTACGCTCTTCAATGGCTTCTTTGAGCATTTGCGAGTACAGGTCAAAACCGACCGAGTCGATGAAACCGTGCTGCTGGGCGCCGAGAAGGTTCCCCGCTCCCCTGATCGTCAAGTCACGCATGGCAATTTTAAACCCTGATCCCAGCTCGGTAAATTCTTTAATCGCCTGCAGCCGTTTTTCCGCCACCTCAGTTAGCACTTTGTCTCTGCGGTACGTAAAATACGCGTATGCGACACGATTGGAGCGGCCGACCCGTCCTCTCAGCTGATACAGCTGAGACAGTCCCATTTTGTCTCCGTCAAACACAATCAAGGTATTGACGTTCGGTATATCTACTCCTGTCTCAATAATGGTCGTGCTGACGAGGACATCTGATTCCCCTTCCAGAAAATTAAGCATGACGCTTTCCAATTCATTTTCGGTCATTTTCCCGTGGGCGTATGCCACTTTCGCATCGGGAACAAGCATAGAAATTTCGTCAGCCTTCCGCTCGATATCATCCACGCGGTTGTACAAGAAATATACCTGTCCTCCGCGCGCCAGTTCCCTTTCGATGGCTTCTCGTACAAGCGCGCCGTTGTATTCCACGACATATGTCTGGACAGGGAAACGGTTTTCCGGCGGCGTTTCAATAACAGATAAGTCCCGCACACCGAGCATGGACATATGAAGCGTACGCGGAATCGGCGTCGCCGTCAGAGTCAGCACATCGACATTGGCTTTGATCTGTTTGATTTTTTCCTTATGCGTAACACCGAAGCGCTGCTCTTCGTCGATGATGAGCAAGCCGAGATCTTTATAGATGACATCTTTAGATAAGAGCCTGTGGGTTCCGATCACGATATCTACTGTTCCGTTTTTCAGACCTTTGAGCGTTTCATTAGATTCTTTTCTCGTTCTGAATCGGCTGAGAAGACCGATGTTAATCGGATAGTCTTGGAAACGCTCCGTAATGGTTTCATAATGCTGCTGTGCGAGTATGGTCGTCGGCACAAGGAGCGCGACCTGTTTTCCGTCGGCGATCGCTTTAAAGGCCGCACGGATGGCTACCTCCGTCTTCCCGTAACCGACATCACCGCAAAGCAAACGGTCCATCGGGCGTTCTCTTTCCATATCCTTTTTAATTTCCTGAATGGATCGGAGCTGATCATCTGTTTCCTGATAAGGGAAAGCAGACTCGAACTGACGCTGCATTTCATGATCCGGCGAGAACGCATAGCCTTTGCTTGCTTCGCGTTCCGCATAAAGCTTAATCAGATCATCGGCAATATCCTGAACGGAGTTTTCAACTTTTTTCTTCACCCGTTTCCATTCACTGCCGCCCAGTTTATAAAGCTTCGGTTCTTTTCCTTCAGAGCCGACGTACTTCTGCACCTGATCGATTTGTTCTACCGGGACGTACAGCTTATCACTGCCCTGGTAATGAATGTTGAGGTAATCTTTATGAATGCCCTTGATTTCAAGTGTTTCGATCCCCAAATACTTACCGATCCCGTGGTTGACGTGGACGACATAGTCACCGACTTGAAGCTCAGAGTAGCTTTTGATCCGTTCGGCATTTGTCAGCTTCTGCTTTCTCGGCTTCTTCTTGATTCGGTTTTTGAACAGCTCTTCCTCCGTAATCACGGCCAGCTTCATCAGCGGCAATTCAAAACCGGATTGCAGCTCGCCTTCCATGACATAGACCTGTCCTTGTACAAGCGCTTTGGAGCTGTCCGTTTTGGCGGCTTCAATTTCGTAATCTGCCAGCACGGACGCCAATCTGTCGGTTCTGTCCTTATTTGCGCCTAAAAAGACGACGGTGAAGTTTGATTTCTTAAAGCGCTCCATTTCACCGGCGAGCACATTCATCTGCCCGTGAAAACTCTGCATCTGCCGGCTTGTGACATTCACGATATTTTGAGGGCTTGTATGCTGAACATGACGCAAAAATAATGAAAAGTAAATGGCAGGACGCCGCTTCTCGGCCATAATCTCCTGAAAGCTGAAGGATAAATTGATGTCATGCAGAATTTTTCCTTCTTCCAGCAGACTTGTCATGAATTCGGCTTCTTCTTTTTGGAGCTGATCCTCCATTTCATGAATCCGGCTGACCTCGTCTAACAATAACAAGGTGTCTGACGGTGTATAATCTAGCAAACTAGCAGGCTTTTCGTAAAAGTACGAGAGATACTTCACAAGTTCCTGATCAGTCTGTCCCGTTGATAACCGTTCTTTATCATGTGAGATATTGATATGAAGCATTTCCTTTTGTTTGTCCTGCTTCAGCTTCTTCAGACTGTCGGCAAGCCCTTTATCGAGCCTTTCCATCGCGCGGGCTTTTTCTTCCGCCCGGATGATCAGTTCTTTCGCCGGACCGATGGCCACCGTTTTTAGCGTCTCAATTGATCTCTGGTCATCAGAGTTGAAGCTTCTGATGGAGTCGACCTCCGTATCAAACAGTTCAATTCGCACCGGATGTTCTGACGTCAGCGGATAAATGTCGATTATTCCGCCGCGAATACTGAATTCACCGGGTGCAGAAACCATATCGGAACGCTCATACCCCACCTCTACAAGGCGTGCAGACAGCTGATCCTGTTCTATATCGTCTCCGAGTGATATGGCGATTTGGCTGCTTTTCCACAGTTCTTTCGGCGGAAGCATTCTTCTCAGTGCTGCAACGGGTGCCACTACGACCGGCGCTTCTCCGTTTGTTAATCTATTAATGACATCAAGCCGCTGAGCGCGCAGTTCAGGACTCGCCACCGCAATTTCTGAAGAAATCAATTCATTTACGGGGTATAAAAAAACAGATTGATCCCCGAGAAGCGCCGTCAGATCTTCCGTCACTTTTTGGGCCTGATATAAATTATGAGTGATAAAGAAAATCGGCTTTTTCGTTTCCTGTGCAAGGGCGGAGGTAAAAACAGAACGCGCGGAACCTGACAGACCCGCAAGCAGCTGTTCCTTCAGCCCCTCATGTAAACCGTTAACAATGGATTTAAAATCATCGCTTTCTTTAATAAAGGTTTGAATATTGTCCATATGGGCCCCTCCTCTCTATTTTCTGCAAGAACAGAAAAACGCTTTGGTCTAGAATCTACACCAAAGCTCATTATTGAATAAATGTGTTGTGTTCATGGTAGTGCGGATTGCGTTCCAGCGCTTCTTGGCAGTCTTCACAAATTGTAAGAACATGGACATCTCCATTGTCTTTATATGAAATCATATCGTTTCTTTCCTCATTTGTTAAGTGCTGAAATCCAAGTGACTGTGTCGGCACCGACGAATACTCCAGGCTCCCTACCTTAAAACCGCAGTGGCGGCAGAAATAATGCAAAGCCATACATTGGACCTCCTGATGTGAAAAAATCATTTTTCCCTAGTATGGTCTCCCATTATTTATCTTATACATTTGCATTAAATTCGTTCATCACTTCTAAAAATGGTTTCGTCAAGGAAGCTTCGCAGGCTTTTACGGTTTTTGAGACGGCATCATTGATATGCGGCGCTTCATCTTTCGTAAAAGCGCCCAGCACATAATCAACGACTTTCATCCCGTTGACGGGACGGCCGATTCCGATTCTGACCCGGTCAAATTCAGGGGTTCCGAGGTGCTGAATAAGCGATTTAATTCCGTTGTGTCCGCCTGCGCTCCCCTTCGTCCGGAGCCTGATTTTCCCCGTCGGAAGGTCCAGGTCATCGTATATGACTTTCAAATCTTCATGATCGGCTTCATAATAATCCAATAGCGGCCGCAAACATTCCCCTGATAAATTCATATATGTAAGCGGTTTAACAAGTAGAACTTTTTTTCCGGAAACAAAACCGATTCCGTAAAGTCCGTTGAATTTCGTTTTATTCAATTCAATATTCCATTCTTTAGAAAGCTCGTCAATGGCCATAAAGCCGACATTATGTCTCGTGTTCTCGTAGGTTTTTCCCGGGTTACCCAGACCGGCAATCACAAGCATCGTAAATCCTCCCTCAACATCGCTGTAATTCTTCTCATTCTAGCACAAAAGACGTAACCTCGGGCGGGTTACGTCTTAAAGCGCTTATTGATTTTCTCCTTCGGGCTCTTCCTCAGGAGATGGTTCTGCATCTTCTTCGAATGCTTCCTGCTTAGGAGGAAGGATGGAAGCCACGACTTCTTCCGGATCGTTTGTAAATGTATAATTGCCGTCGGCAGTCAGATCTGCGATGGTCAGCACATCATTCATTTCAAGCCCGGAAATATCCACATTGATTGTCTGAGGGATGTCCTTCGGCTTAGCCTTGATCGAAAGCTCATGCAGCGGCTGCTGGATGACGCCTCCGTCTTTGACTCCTTTCGCCTCTCCCGTCAGCTGAATCGGCACTTCCGCCTCCAGCTCCTCACTCATATTCACGACTTGAAAATCGGCGTGCGTCAATTCGTTTTTGAGCGGGTCTGTCTGAAGATCTGTCACCATAACCGATTGCTGATTTCCGTTGACATCAATTGTGATAATCGTGTTTTTTCCTTCGTCCCGCAATGTTTTAAGCAATTCGACACTGTCTAAAGAGACAGCCGTGTTCGTTGTTTCTTTCCCGTATATAATCCCTGGAACATGTCCTGAATGACGGATTTTCCGAAGCGTCGAACGTTTAAAATCTGTTCTTTCATTTGCTTTTAAAGTTGCCATATTCAGCACCATCCTAATTATCGTTTTATCGTCCTATTAGAACAATACCCACAATAACTGGGATTTAAACCTTAAAGTTTCGGTTTAGCTGAATAAATAGCTGACAGATTGTTTCTCGTGAACACGGATAATCGCTTCAGCCAGAAGCGGTCCGACAGAAAGCTGCTTAAAGCGTTCGATTTTTTTCTCTTCAGGAAGCTTAATGCTGTTCGTTACGACAAGCTCCTTGATTTTAGAGTTGTTGATCCGCTCAACCGCAGGGCCTGACAATACAGGGTGCGTACAGCATGCATACACTTCCGCGGCTCCGTTTTCAACCAGCGCGTTTGCTGCAAGTGTGATTGTGCCGGCGGTATCAATAATATCATCGATCAGAATCGCGGTTTTTCCTTCCACGTTACCGACGATGTTCATCACTTCCACCTCATTCGGTCTAGGACGGCGTTTGTCGATAATCGCGATCGGCGCTTTCAGACGGTCCGCAAGTTTGCGGGCGCGCGTCACACCGCCGTGGTCAGGAGAAACAATGACGATATCTTTCAAGTCTTTACCTTCAAAGTAATGGCCTAAAATCGGAACACCCATTAAGTGGTCAATCGGAATATCAAAGAAACCTTGAATTTGCGGCGCGTGTAAATCAAGCGCGATCACGCGTGTCGCACCCGCTGTTTCAAGCAGGTTTGCAAAAAGTTTTGCCGTGATCGGTTCACGTGATCTTGCTTTTCTGTCCTGGCGCGCATAACCGTAGTACGGAATCACAATGTTGATTGTTTTCGCGGAAGCGCGCTTTAAAGCGTCCACCATGATCAGCAATTCCATGATGTGCTCGTTGACCGGCGCACTTGTAGACTGAATGATATAGCAATCACAGCCGCGAATACTTTCTTCTATGTTGATCTGGACCTCTCCGTCACTGAATCTTGTAACAGAGCACTTTCCTAATTGAACTCCTACATTATCCGCGATTTCTTTTGCAAGTTCTGGATTTGAATTCAAAGAAAAAATCTTTAAATTCTTATCTCCGTATTCGTTAGACATGGTAAACCTCCGATTTTAGGATTATTTTTTATGAATATTTTTCACATAATCTTCTTTATTTACTTGTCTTGCTCTGGCAATGGCAAGCGCTTCGCCCGGCACATCTTCAGTTACGGTTGAGCCCGCAGCGACGTACGCGCCTTCTCCCACTGTGACAGGAGCGACCAGATTGGAGTTGCAGCCAATAAACGCGCCGTCTTCAATTTTGGTTAAATATTTGTTCTTCCCATCATAATTGACCGTGATGGAGCCGCATCCGAGATTGACGTCCGTGCCCACTTCGGCATCACCGATATAGCTTAAATGAGATGCTTTGCTGCGGTCGCCGAATTGTGTTTTCTTGATTTCCACAAAGTTTCCGATCTTCACTTCATTGCCGATTGCGGAATCAGGTCTGATGTGAGCAAAAGGACCGATATTTACATCATTCCCAACTTTGCTCCGATTGACAACGGATTGTTTAATCACAGTGCGGCTGCCGATCGAGCTGTCCTCTATCTCAGTGTGAGGGCCGATGACACATTCATCGCCGATTTCAGCTTGTCCCTTTAACACAGTTCCGGGATAAATAACTGTATCTTGTCCGATACGTGCGTCAGGTGAGATGTACGTATTCATCGGATCGATTAAAGTGACTCCGTTTTGCATATGCCGTTTGTTAATACGCTCTTTCATATACATTTCAGCCTGAGAAAGAGCGACTCTATCATTCACTCCGAGCGTCTCTTGGAAGTTACCAGTCTGGTAAGCGGCAACAGTTTCGCCTTCGTCTTTGAGGATTTCGATTACATCCGGCAGGTAATACTCGCCTTGGGCATTTTCATTCGAAACCTGTTCGATGACACGAAAAAGAGCCTCGTTATCAAAACAGTACGTTCCCGTGTTGATTTCTTTCACAAGACGTTCTTGCTCCGAAGCATCCTTATGCTCCACGATTTTTTGAACGGCGCCGTCTTCTCCCCGGATGATTCTTCCGTATCCGGCGGGATCGTCGGCAACGGCCGTTAACACCGTGGCTTTTGCGCCTTTGTTTGTATGTTCATTCAGCATGGCTTCCATCGTCTCCGCCGTCAGAAGCGGTGTATCGCCGCAAATAACGATCGTGACACCTTTCTCTCCGTGAAGAAATGGTTTTGCCTGCTTGACTGCATGAGCCGTACCGAGCTGTTCTGCTTGGAGAGCGTAATCGCTTTTCTGTCCGAGCTGCTTTTTCACATCTTCGGCGCCATGTCCTACGATGGTGACAAGCTTCGCTAAAGATAATTTCAGAGCCTCGTCTGCGACGTGCTCTACCATAGGCTTTCCGCATACCGGATGAAGGACCTTATAAAGCTTAGATTTCATTCTCGTTCCTTTTCCGGCAGCTAAAATCACTGCAAACCGCTTATCCATTTAATGGCCTCCAATATCCCTTTTATCCATAGAAAAATATATCCTAAATAGCTGTTGATTTCAAGAAGACATCAAAAAGTGCAAGAATTTTCTATGTAATCGCTTTATTACTGAAAAATCAGATTTAAAAAAGGACTGCCGGAAAAGGCCTTGTGTCAGCCTTTATCAGCAGTCCTTACATTTTGTTATGTTTAAGAAGCCCCAGCTTCTTCATATTCTAATGCTTCAGAATCACCCAAACGATGATACTCATTTAAAACAGCATCCTGGATCTTGCCCCGCGTGCTGGAATTAATAGGATGAGCAATATCGCGGAATTCTCCATCAGGGGTGCGTTTACTCGGCATCGCAACGAAAAGACCATTGTTTCCATCAATCACACGAATATCATGTACGACAAATTCGTGATCCAGCGTGATGGATGCAATCGCTCTCATGCGACCATCGGTATTCACGCGGCGTAATCTTACGTCAGTAACTTCCACAGTAGTTCACCACCTTTTCCCTATATAAAAGCATTAGTCTAACAATTCCACGATTCTTTTTAAATTCCTGCACATTTCAAAAAGTTTTTTTGAAAATATAGGATATACATACACAATTAGGTGATAAACCATATCGGGGGATCATATACTGCATAAAAAAAGTGATTCCGGAGACCGGAACCACTTTTCTGAGATTTAAGATTTCACCAGCGCAATGACTTCAATTTCCACGAGAGCGTCTTTCGGCAGTCTCGCCACTTCCACACAAGACCTTGCCGGCTTATGTACATCAAAGTATTGTCCGTACACTTCATTCACTTCCGCAAACTGCTCCATATCAGCAATAAATACCGTTGCTTTGACAACCGTCTCGAGAGAAGCGCCCGCTTCTTTCAGCACAGCCTTTAAATTGCTGAACACCTGATGCGTTTGTTCTGTGATATCACCGTTTACCATTTCTCCTTCAGCAGTAAGAGGAATCTGGCCTGAGCTGTAAAACATGTTATTTACGATGATTCCTTGTGAATATGGCCCGATTGCTGCCGGCGCGTGTTTTGTATGGATTGCTTTTGTCATTTTTCTGTCTCCCCATTCTTTAAATGCTGTTCTTTAAAAAATCGCAGAAAATTGCCGTTTTGAATCTCAATCGTTTTGTCTTTCATATTGATGGTTGAAAGTGTGAGCAGCGACATGTATTCATCGACAAGCCGTTCATTCACTCCCTCAGCTTCAACCAAGACGCCTATTCCCGCGACGTTCGCATTAAACTCATCAAGCAGGCTGATCATGCCGTTTATGGTGCCGCCCGCTTTCATGAAGTCGTCAATAATCAAAACGTTCGACCCCGTGGCCAAACTTCTTTTCGCAAGTGACATCGTTTGAATGCGGTTAGACGATCCTGATACATAATTGATGCTCACCGTGGAGCCTTCTGTCACTTTATTGTCTTTTCGTACGATGACAACCGGAACGTTCAGATAACTGGCCGCTGCGTAAGCGAGAGGGATTCCCTTTGTCGCAACGGTCATCACCACATCAATCTCCCGCTCCGCAAAAACGGAAGCAAAAAGCCTGCCTACATGAGAGAGGACAGATGGTTTGCCTAAGATATCCGTTAAATATACATAACCGCCCGGAAGGATACGCTCAGGATTTACTAAAGACTGTCCCAGCTCCTGTATAAACGCTTCTGCTTCAGCCTGTTTCACTTTCGGAATGTATTTGACGCCTCCGGCAGCTCCCGGCACTGTAAGCAGCGTCCCAATGCCTTGCTGTTCGAAGGTCTGTTTAATAATCGTTAAATCTTCACTGATTGATGACTTTGCTGATTGATACCGTTCAGAGAAAAACGTTAACGGTATTAATTCATGCGGATGGGTTAACAAATAATTTGTTAAGTCCACCAATCTGCCGCTGCGACGAAACTTCATGAACTTACCCCCAAAATCCGAATAATTTAAAAACAATATAACTTAACATACGGATTTAATCAAGAGCATTCTGTTCGCCGATCATCCGCACCGCGTACACCTGATCACAGAAGCCTCTTAACCCGTTATAAATCCGCTGCACCTTTGATTCGTATTGAACCAAACCGAATACAGTCGGTCCGCTTCCGCTCATTAACACCGCATCGGCACCGAAGCGTTTCATTTGATTTTTAATCATCGCCACCTCGGGATGAAGGTTGAGCGTAACCGATTCTAATACGTTTCCTAGTTGGCTGCACACCTTTTGGAAACTTTTTTCTTCAATTGCGTCAATCATCGCCTGTACATCCGGATGCCGAACCTGCTGCAAATTCAGCCGGCGGTACACTTCGGCGGTCGATACCCCGATCGTCGGTTTGGCGAGCACGACCCAGCAATGAGGCGGAGCACTGATATGCCTGATCTTCTCACCGCGTCCGGTTGCCAGGGCAGTGCCTCCGTAAACACAGAAGGACACGTCTGAACCGATTTCAGCGCCAAGCTCCGCGAGCTCTTCGACAGAAAGCTTTAAATCCCAAAGCCTGTTCAGCCCTCTTAGCGTGGCAGCCGCATCGCTGCTTCCGCCGGCAAGCCCTGCCGCTACAGGGATCACCTTTGTAATCATAATGGAAACGCCTTTTTTGACTTGAAACCGTTCTTTGAGCAGTTTGGCTGCCTGATAAGCCAGATTTCTTTGATCATCCGGAACAAAGCGATTATGCGACGCCACTCTGATCACGTTTTCGGGCAGTTCTGTCAGTTCAATCCGATCTGCCAAATCAATTGTCGTCATGATCATCTCCACTTCATGATAACCATCCGGGCGTTTACTCCTCACATCGAGGGACAGATTGATTTTGGCCGGCGCTTTTTCTAAAATACGCATAGCTTTCACCTACTTCTCCATCTAAACATAAGTATGAACATTGTATCACATTTGGAGACCCGGAGGTACTTATCCGAAATTGACGCCGATTTTGACAGCCGATAGAAAAAACCGGGGAACGGATTGTCCCCCGGGCCACTGCATTATCGGTTATTTTGGTTCTGAGCCGCCATCTGCTGTTCGGCAATCTCAATCGCACGCTTTACCATATTCCCGGCATCGCGCGCCCGAATGCCGCCCCAGCCCTCGTTTTTCACCGTATCGTAAAAACCAAGGTCCTTTGCCAGCTCATACTTGAACTCATCTGACATAACTCCACGACGTCTGCCCAAACGAAACAACCCCTTTTATAGAATTGATCACCATTCGTGCACGCCACGATAAAACATGTGACACTTATAGCTTCCGTTTAATCAGCTGAAACTTTCGAGGGAATAATTAGAAGAGCTTTAGAAGGCAAAACAAAAAGCAGTAAACAAAAGGTTCACTGCCCATTAAAATGCTACTGAGCTTGCCGCATCATCATTGAATGTCAATTCAACAGTCTCAGTCAGAATATCAGCATAACTGTATGAAACTCTTTCAAACGAATTCTCGTCTTGATCTAGTTGTATCACAAAAACAGAAGGGTACGTCTCAGCTAAAATGCCCGAACGCTCAATCGTTTTTCGGCGGCCGCCGTTTGCTTTTAACGTAAGCCGTTTACCTAAATTCCCATCAAGCGATCTTTTTATATCGGACAACGTCTTCGCCATTGCATCCACCTCACTACATTTATTGTACAACAAGAGCCCAATTTTGTCAAACAAAATTTAAATTATATCAACGTTAATAAGTCATTGTCAACAAAATTATTTTGACAAAATTCTATTGATTTCTGCATTATTTTTCACAAGTTCCGGAAATTTATGTATCAATATGTAAAATAATTAACCCGCATAGCGAATTTTATGCGGGTTTTTCACTCATCCATTTGATTTATACGGCATACCGACACGCAGCACACCCTTCGTTTCAATTCCTCCCAGCCCTTTCTCTCTCGTCAGCGTATTTCTCAGGACATCCCACACATTAATCCGCTCCATAAACGGAGTGAAGCTGATTTTCGCGACAATATATACCGGGTCAAGCGCATGAATGTTGACGCGTGACGGTGAACTTGCAAAATTCGCGCCCGCTTTAATTAAAGACTCGAAATGGGATTGGCAGGCACCCGCGAATATGACAAGCTGGTCCAAGTGGGGGACTTTTCGTCTCGCTCTTTGAACCGTTTCGACAAAGTGTTTAGAATGCCTGTAGGCGCTTAAATCGTTCACGTCTCCCTTATGCTTGGAATATGCATCATGGCCGGTGATGACTAAAATATCCGGCCGGTATTTGTCGAGCAGCTCCTCAATGGATGCCGGCATTTTTTTCTCATGGCAGTGAATCCCGTACACCGGCACACCGATTTTTTCGTAAAAGTTCAGGCACTTTTTCAAATAAGCCTCATCGCCGTCCAGATGCAATACCTTGCCGGGCATATGAAAGTAGTGCTCCTGATGCTGATATTGATTCGTCGCATAATATTCCTGTTTTTCCCGAAGCAGCTTATAATCCTGGCGGAGCAGCTCGAGAGATTCATTCATCCTGCTTTCATCTTTCTGCTTTCTCACGGCCTGTTCGTCTTTTCTTACAGGCGCCAAATCAGAAAAATCAGCATCCGCAATCAATCTGACTTCGTCACCATGCAGGATGGCAATTGAATTTCCTTTGCTTGTTTGCTCTATGCCGATAATGCGAAATAAAACATCCATTTGATAGGATTTTCTGGCTACCATATCTCCTATTTGAAATTGCACGTTACCCACTCCACAAATAGACTAAGCCTCATCATGAAAGAAGCCTTATCAAATGCACCTCTTTCCGCTGCGGCGCTTGATGTTTCAAGCTTTTCTTGCAGTTGAATGAATAAGGTTCTTCTCTAGCCTATGTAGCGGCAGTCCAAGTGGTGACGCAAAACAAAAAGCCCTTCTTAGAAAAGGGCTTTATACAATCCGTTGGACAGGAGCGCGAATTCTTCTATAGACAGGGATTCACCGCGCCGCTTTCCGTCAATATTCGTTTCTTGGAGAATTTCTTCGATTTGAGCTTTCTTCTCTTTTCCGCCCGGAAGATTGTTCACAAGGTTGTTCAGCAAGGTTTTCCGGCGCTGAGCGAAGCTTGATTTAATCAGCTGGAAGAAAAACGGTTCATTATCGACGGCAACCGCCGGGCCGTCTCGAAGCAAGAGACGGATGACCGCGGAATCGACATTAGGCTGAGGCACAAACACCGTTTTCGGTACGGTCATGACCGTTTTGGCCTCCGTGTAGAACTGAACTGCGATGGAAAGCGATCCGTACTCCTTAGAGGAAGGATCAGCCGCCATCCGCTCAGCGACCTCTTTTTGCAGCATGACGACAATTCCTTTTAAGGGAAGATGCTCTTCCAAAAGCTTCATGATGATCGGGGTCGTTACATAATACGGAAGATTCGCCGTCACCATAATTTCATCACAATCCTGAAACTGCTCTTCAATGACGGATTTGACGTCTGCTTTCAGCACATCCTGATGAATGATCGTTACATTGTCATACGGAGACAGCGTATCATTGAGAATGGGCAGGAGGCGCTGATCAATTTCAAACGCGACGACCTTTTTCGCCCGTTTGGCAAGCTGCTCTGTCAGCGCGCCGATTCCGGGTCCGATTTCAATGACTCCGGTCCGATCCGTTATTTCCGCATGGTCCACAATTCTGTCCAATATGTTTGTATCAATTAAGAAATTCTGTCCCAGACTCTTTTTAAAAGAGAAACCGTATTTTTTCAGAATTTCTTTCGTTCTGATAGGTGTCGCGATATCTTTATTGTTCATCCTGTTCCTCCTGCATCATAGCATCGAGCGCATCAATAAAATCACTTCTTTTGATTTGAAACATCTGCAGCCGTTTTTGAAGCTGTTTGCCGTTTGTATAGCCGATCTTCAGCAGGTCGCCCAATCGTTCGCGGCGTCTTTTGGCAGCCGGCCCGCCGATCAGACCGGCTTGTATTAAATCTTCAGCCGAAATCTCACTCGGCTTTGCCTCCATCTCTTCATGCACATTTTCCAGACATGCTCTGATGCTTTCAATGGATGCGTGCTCAACGCCGATGCCGCGCTTGTTCTTCGGTTTGGCAAGATGTTTGGGCAGAAATGCGTGTTTACAGCCGGGTACTGCTTCGGAAATGGTTTTCCGGATCTTTTCCCCCGGAAAATCCGGGTCCGTCAGCACGATGACTCCTCTCGTTTCCTGCGCCAGCCGAATCTGCCTGATGACTTCATCTCCGATTGCCGAACCGTTCGTCTCAATCGTATCCGCATCAACGGCAAGTTTTATGCGCGCAGTGTCATCGCGTCCCTCGACTACAATAATTTCTTTAATTTTCATTACTTCCTCCAAAAAAACTTTTTATATCCAAAACGAAACCTTTGTTTACATGTCACGTCTAATATACTGAAAATACACTTTACCTATTATAACGAAAAAAACAGAGGGCGCAAAACCCTCTGAATGAATCGGAATTAATTTAAAATTTTTATTTTGACCTGTTTCTTTCCCCAGCGGTATGCCGAAGATTTTTCAGGGAAAAAGACATCAATCCGTCTTCCTTTAATGGCTGAGCCCGTATCTGCGGCCACAGCATCCCCGTATCCGTCTACGTGGACTCTTGTGCCGAGCGGAATGACGCTTGGGTCTACCGCAATGACCTTGGCATTCGGATTGCTTGTCAGGTTAACGCCTGTAGCCGTATGGCCGGAACAGCCGCTGCAGCTTGCGGTATATGCCGTGGAAGACACGGTAATCACTTTACCGGAAGATCCGGTTTCACCCGAAGAAGCCTTCACCGGTGCACTGAGCTGCTCAATCTTGGGACTGTGCCGCTTTGTGCCGACCGCAATGATCTGATCTTTGCTTTTTTCAGATGTTTCTTCTTTGACAAGCTTTCTTGATACTTCTTTTCCATTTTCTTTGACAACATGAAAATGCTTTTTAAGCTTGCCTTCTTTTCCTTTTTGAACGATCTTTTCTTTCCCGTTGTCGAGAGACGCATCCTCTTTTTCTTTCACTCGATACGCTATTTTTTCCTCAACTACATCGGTGACTTTTTCGATACGAGTGATTTGTATGCCGGCCTGATCTTTTGTGAGCTTTTCGTGTAATGCCGGTTTTACTTGATCTTCGTCTTTCATGTCCATCTTATGCTGCGTTAAAAAGTCAGCGACCGTAGTCGAAGTCGTCCATATTTTCTTTTTCTTTCCCGCATCATTTACAGTGACCTGAAAAGCCGGGTCGACCGTGACTTTCATGCCGTTTGTCACTTTCGTATCTGCTGCTGGATCTATTTTATCGTGCTGATTCACAGGTGTATGCTGTTCGTTCAGAAATGCGCCGACTGTTTTTGCCGTTGACCATAAAGTCTTTTCTTCTCCGCCTCTTGTCACACGGATCTGCTTTGCAGCATCATATACGACATTCATGTTCTCAGCCAATGCTGTCTGCTTAGACGGGGTAATCCGGTCTTCATTTCTTGTCTCTATATGTAAATCTTCCAGAAGTTCCCCAACCGTTTTTGCATGAGTGCGTATTTGCTTTTTCTTGCCGTTGATAGAAACAGAGACTGATTGTTTTGAGAGCTCATGTGCCCCGTATGCAGTCCCGGTTCCGCCCAGCAGAATAATAGCTGCAATAAGAATAACCTTGCTTTTACCAAGCTTTACGGAAAACAGTTTTTTCATTTTTTGTGTGATGAAAAACGCCTCCTTCTCCTCGGAGAGATTATATAGAGTATCTAAAATGCTGTCAACCCTCCCATCTCGAAGATAAAAAACCTTCAGCGTATCCCTCATTATGCAAAAACAAAGCAAAAAAAGGAAGAGAGACATATCGACAACCTATCTTATGAGAAGAAGGAAGCTTGTAGAACCGTTTTACATATCCACTGAATCGGACAAGCCTTTACACGTTACGACAGCGCATTTTGTCAGTTCATGCGGAAAAGTCTTTTTGCGTTTTCAGTTGTTATCGAAGCAATTTCTTCATACGTCAGTCCTTTTAATTCCGCGAGCTGTTCAGCAACATATTTCACGTAGCTTGGCTCATTTCGTTTGCCGCGGAAAGGATGGGGTGTCAGGAAAGGACAGTCAGTTTCGATCAGCAAACGGTCATTCGGAATTTCCTTTGCCACTTCTTTTGGTTTCTTCGCATTTTTGAAGGTAACCGGTCCTCCGAATGAGATATAGAAATTCATATCCATACACTGCCGTGCAACCTCCGCGCTGCCCGTAAAGCAGTGCATAATGCCGCCGACTTCTTCCGCTCCCTCTTCTTTCAAAATCGTGACAACATCCTCAGTCGCATCACGGTTGTGGATGATAATTGGAAGGTTCACTTCTTTGGCAAGCGCGATTTGTTTCCGGAATACCTCTTTTTGGATATCCTTCGGTGATTTGTCCCAGTGATAGTCAAGGCCCATTTCTCCGATTGCCACGACTTTTTCATGAGCAGACAGTTCCTTAATCCATAATAAATCTTCCTCTGTCATGTCAATTGCGTCTACCGGATGCCAGCCGATCGCAGCGTATATAAAGTCATATTCCTCAATCAGCTCCATTGCACGCGTGATGGTAGGTTTGTCGAATCCGACAACGACGATTCGTTCAACTTTTTCAGCCTTTGCACGCGCAATGACTTCTTCTAAGTCTGTGTCGAATTGCTCGGCGTTTAAGTGTGCATGTGTATCAAAAAGCATCATAAAAACTCCTTTCTTGTTGAAAAACAAAAGGTGTTCGACGAAATGTTACACGTGAAACACCTTTTGCATCTATTATTTAATTCTGGTGCCTTTCGGTAATGACTGGTCGACAGCTACAACCTTAAGGACGCCGTCAGATTCTCCTGCCAGTATCATCCCTTGAGAAAGCTCGCCTCTCAGTTTTACCGGTTTTAGATTCGTTACACAAATGATCTTCATTCCCACAAGCTGATCCGGTGTGTAATGCTTCGCGATACCTGATACGACTTGGCGCTGTTCAAAGCCCAGATCAATTTGCAGCTTCAGCAGACGGTCCGCTTTTTTTACCGGTTCTGCGGACAAGACTTCTGCGACGCGAAGTTCTGTATCCATAAATTGATCAAACGTAATTTCCGGAAGATGCTCTGCTTCTTGCGGCTCTTCTGTTTTTTCTTCTTTCACAGGAGCAGGCCCTTGCATTTTTTGCTTGATGTAAGCTACTTCCTCTTCAGCTTCAAGACGTGGGAAAAGCGGCTCCCCTTTTTTCACTTTCGCGTTCTTTAATTGGCCGAATGTCTGGATGCTGTCCCAAGCTTTAAGAGACTGATCCTCAATCCCGAGCTGAGCAAACATTTTTTCAGGCGTCTGCGTTAAGAAAGGCTGAAGCAGTACGGCCGAAATACGCAATGATTCAGCTAAATGATACATGACAGAGCGTAATTCTTTTTGTTTTTCCGGATCTTTTGCCAGCACCCACGGAGCAGTTTCATCAATATATTTGTTCGTACGGCTGATTAATTGCCATAGCGTTGATAAAGCCACTGAGAACTCCATGTTTTCCATTGCTTTTTCATATGCTTTAACCGTTTCACCGGCTACAGAAGAAAGCTCTTGATCAAAATCAGTCACATTTCCTTCATATGAACCAATCTCACCGTCAAAATACTTTTGGATCATAGCGACTGTACGATTCAGAAGGTTTCCTAAGTCGTTTGCCAAGTCATAATTAATCCGTTCTACAAAACCTTCCGGCGTAAAGACACCGTCTGAACCAAACGGCACTTCGCGAAGCAGGTAATAGCGAAGCTCATCCAAGCCGTAGCGTTCAATCAATGTTACCGGATCAACGACATTTCCTTTTGACTTCGACATTTTTCCGTCTTTCATCAATAACCAGCCATGCGCGAATACTTGCTTAGGGAGCGGGAGATCAAGCGCCATTAGCATAATCGGCCAGTAAATGGTATGAAAACGGACAATTTCTTTACCGACAAGGTGGACGTCAGCAGGCCAGTACTTTTTGTAAAGCTCATCATTTTCCGTATCGTAACCGAGCGCCGTAATGTAGTTGAATAATGCGTCAATCCATACATACACGACATGCTTCGGGTTTCCCGGCACTTTTACGCCCCAGTCAAACGTCGTTCTGGAAACGGCCAAATCTTCAAGCCCCGGTTTAATGAAATTGTTAATCATTTCATTTTTGCGTGATTCAGGCTGGATGAAGGAAGGATTGTCCTCATAAAACTTCAGCAGGCGGTCTGCATATTTGCTCATGCGGAAGAAGTATGACTCCTCTTTGATTAATTCGACTGGATGGCCGCTGTCCGGGCTTTTTCCGCCGACAACCTCACCCTTTTCATTTCGTTCCACATCCACCAGCTGTGTTTCAGTATAGAATGTTTCATCAGGGATGCTGTACCAGCCCTCATACTCATCCAGATAGATATCACCATTATCAAGAAGCTTTTGGAACACTTTCTCAATAATTTCTTTGTGCCGGCTTTCCGTCGTCCGGATGAAATCATCGTGAGAAATGTCGAGCTGCTTCCATAGTTTTTTGGATCTCAGCCACGGCACGATCCACATAAGCCTGAGGTGTGATATTCTCTTCCTCCGCTTTCTGCTGGATTTTTTGTCCGTGTTCATCCGTTCCTGTCAGGTAGCGTACGTCAAATCCCTTTAATCTTTTGTAACGCGCCATCGCATCGCCGGCCACGGTAGTATAAGCATGGCCGATATGTAATTTTCCGCTCGGATAATATATCGGGGTCGTAATATAAAAAGTATTATTGTCTTGCGGCATGTTGCAACCTCCCATTCAGAATGTCGAAAAGCTCACGCCCAAAGGACGAGAGCGGTTTTATTTGATATACAATATTGATATTTGTCCTCTATCTATGATACCATCTTAGCCTTTAAGATCAAGGATATATACGTACTGCGCGTAAAAGAGTAAATAAAATTAAAAATTTTTATTGAAATTAAAAAAAGTCTTAACATGTCGAAATTTGTCGTATATAATCTACTAATATAAAACATCTTGGTTCGAAAGTCTTGATTTAAAAGGATTTTCAGTAGGATAATAGGTTCGAAAAAGCAGTCAAAAAGCCTGTTATTTCAGGATTTCCAAGGCTTTACTTACTATAAGAACTAATTCTTACAATCAATAGTAAACAAAAAGATTGACGATTATTGGAAACCTTGTTATGCTAGGAATGTAAGGAATTTTGTCGAATAATGACGAAGAAAAATATAAACTACAAAATAATTATCTCTCGGGAGGAGACTGTTAATGAAATCTACTGGTATCGTACGTAAAGTTGATGAACTTGGACGCGTAGTTATCCCTATCGAACTTCGCCGTACACTGGGCATCGCAGAAAAAGACGCTCTTGAAATTTATGTTGATGATGAAAAAATCATCCTGAAAAAATATAAACCAAACATGACTTGCCAAGTTACTGGTGAAGTTTCTGATGATAACCTTAAACTTGCCGGCGGCAAATTGGTACTCAGCAAAGAAGGCGCTGAGCAAATCATCTCTGAAATTCAAAATCAGCTTCAAAACCAAAAATAAGTTATTTCATACAAAAACCGTTCTTGTTACGATACAAGAACGGTTTTTTTTATGATTGAATGTGATAAGCGTCATAAATCTCGCGTTTCGGAACGTTCCGATCTACCGCTGTTTGTTTTATGGCCTGTTTGGAAGATGCTCCTTCGTTTATGTAATGCTCCACATGCTCTTTCTCAGAAAGCTCCGTCCACCAAGGCTTGTCATCTTCATCCGGTTCAGTGGCTTGATTGCCTTCGACAACGAGACAGAACTCACCGCGGATTTGATCTTCATTTGCCCATTCAAGCACCTCGGCGATGGTTCCTCTGATGAATTCCTCGTACTTTTTCGTTAATTCTCTCGTGACGGCGATGTTTCGATTTCCCAAAACGTTATGCATGGCGGTTAATGTTTCTTTTAATCGGTGCGGCGCTTCGTAAAAAATCATCGTTTCCTGGCGTTTTTTCAGGATTTCGAGTTCTTTCTTCTTTTCTTTCTTCTGTCTGTTTAAGAATCCGTAGAAGAAAAACGGCTGCGGGGTGATGCCTGATGCGGTCAGCGCGGTTAACGCCGCATTTGCACCGGGAAGCGGTACGACATAACCGCCGATTTGGGTAAAATCTCTTACAATCTCAGCCCCCGGGTCGGAAATTGTCGGCATACCGGCGTCACTGACCAAAGCCACATTCTTTCCGTTTTTCAGCCATTCAATAATTTTATGGCCGCTGCTTTCTTTGTTGTGTTCATGATAACTGGTAAGAGATGTTTCTATGTCATAGACGTGGCACAGCTTTTTCGTCTGTCTCGTATCTTCGGCAGCTATGACATCGACCGATTTCAGCGTCTCCACTGCACGAAAGGTCATGTCCTCCAAGTTGCCGATCGGTGTAGGAACAAGATAAAGGATTCCCATTTCAGATCTTCCGTTAAAACTCATCTGGCGACTTAACATATACAGCCTCCTTGTTGCTTCGTTTTTCTTCTATATATTGTTCTTTTTTCTTTCGGGTCAGCTGCTTAAAACGGTATTCCGCCTGCATGGCTTCCCGTTTTGTGTCAAATGATTCCGCATGGCATAACGAAACCGGCCTCCGCGCCCTTGTGTACTTCGCGCCCTTTCCCTCATTATGGGTTTCCAGCCGTTTTTGCAGATCATTTGTATAACCGGCGTAAAGACTGTTGTCATTGCACAGCAGTACATAAAAGAAATGACTATTTGTCTCCATATAAAATCGTGCGGATCTCTTTCGTATATTCATTTTGTTCATCATATACAAACAGCGGAGGAAGAATTTTGAGATCAGGGCGGCCGCCTTTAATTCCTTCAACCAAAATAGTGTTTGCTTCTTTTCCTTGTTTCGGATAGATAAACTGAACCCGTTTCGGTTCTATTCGGTACGCTTTCATTAATTCAAAGATTTCCAAAAGCCGTCCCGGCCGATGAACGAGCGCGGCTTTTCCGCCTTGCTTCAACAGTTTGCTGCTGACGGAAATTACATCTTCAAGCGTGCAAAGAATTTCGTGCCTTGCGATTCTGAGATGTTCGTTCAGGTTCTGCTCAGCCTCTTTCGGTGTTTTAAAATAAGGCGGATTGCAGGTGACAACATCATATTTATTATGTCCGAGTCTTTCCGGCATATTTTTCAGATCATCATGAATGAGTCTGATCTGATCGTCCAGCCCGTTGTATTCCACGCTTCGGAGCGCCATATCATACAAACGCTCCTGAATTTCAACCCCGGTGATATCCGCCTTTGACCTTGTACTAAGCAGAAGCGGCACAATTCCATTCCCCGTACATAAATCAACGATGTTTCCCTTTTGAATCGGAACGTATGCAAACTTTGACAGCAGCACGGCATCTAATGAAAAAGCGAAAACCGTCGGGCTCTGTACAATTTTCATATCCTCTGCTAATAAGTAATCCAATCTTTCATCATCACGTAATGAAACCATAATCTTATTCCTTTCGGCACTCTTTGAAAAAGGCTTCCGACATCAGCGGAAGCCTTTTCCTCATTTTTTATTTAAGAAGGACAGACAAAAAAGGCAATCTCCCTTGCGGACGCTCCCATAATGGACGTTGCAAATATGAAAGCCTTCTTGATACAGCCGGGCCAGATTGTCGTAGCCTTCTCCTATATCACTTTGCTCTGCCTTCTGTGTTTTTGTTTCTTTCTGATCGGCTTTGAATTGCTCAATTTGCTCTGTCGTGTCATCAAGCCGCTTACGCAAATGCTTGTTTTCAAGCTGAAGATGGTGATTCTCTTCAATCATTTCGCCGATATGCTGCTTTAAGTCACCCAGCTGACGGTACAGCGAACCGATTTGTTCCTCCAGGTTTATGACAGTATCAAATAACTCTTTTTTATCCAAGGTTCCACACCTCGTTAATCTGTGGTTTGTGCGGATACGACGCCCTCTTCCAAGAGCTCTTCCCAAGTATATTCTATCACTTTTTCACGATTCTTCAGTTCCACCTGAAGCACCCGTTCCAGAATATTAAGACCGACAACCTTTGCGGGGCCGTTTGCCGTCGTAATCATTTCGCCTAAATCCGGCAGCTGTTCTTTTGCCGTCTCATACTCATCATTTTCGTACTTTAAACAGCACATCAAACGGCCGCACAGACCGGAAATTTTCGTCGGGTTCAACGATAAATTTTGATCCTTTGCCATTTTGATGGATACCGGTTCAAAATCACCGAGGAACGTGGAGCAGCAAAGCATTCTCCCGCACGGGCCGATACCGCCGAGCATTTTCGCCTCGTCCCTCACACCGATTTGGCGCAACTCGATTCTTGTTTTAAAGATAGAAGCCAAGTCTTTGACCAATTCCCTGAAATCAACCCGTCCGTCAGCCGTGAAGTAAAAAATGACTTTATTGCGGTCAAACGTAAACTCAACATCAACGAGTTTCATATCTAAGCCGTGGTCAGCCACTTTTTTCTGACAGACTTCAAAGGCGGACAGGGCCTCTTGTTTATTTTCTTCTACAATGAGAAGATCGCGTTCATCAGCAACGCGAATGACCTTTCGAAGCGGAAGCACAACATCATGCTCGTCCACTTGTTTATTTGCGATGACAACCTGCCCGTATTCGACACCTCTTACAGTTTCAACAATGACGCAGCTGTCCTGTTCTATATCAAATCCGTTCGGATCAAAATAATAAATTTTCCCCGCTTTTTTAAAGCGGACGCCTATTACGTTGTACAAGCTTATCCCTCCTGCAACGTTAACACCAAGTGCTCCATTAATCCCTGTGTATTCACATTGGAATGAAGCCGTTTTTTTGCTTCTAAAACAGCGAGAATTTGGTTCGTAACGCTTTCTTGTGTAAATTGCAGCGCATGCTGTTTTATTGATTGGAATAAGTCTTGATAAATCAGTTTATCTTCATTTCCAATTTGGATGGATAATACATCACGGTATATCAATAAGAGCATATCAAGACCCATTTCTTGATGGGTTTTTTCTTTGAAAAAGGGCACCCACTGATCCTGAATGAAGAAAAAGGCATGTCCTTTCCGCTGATGTAAGACTTCATACAATTTTATCACTTTCGCTCTGGACTCTGCAAACTCATCATTTCGACTTAATTCGACTGCTTCCGCAATATTATTTGTCATATTTGCTAAGAGTCTGGCCATGTGAGGGCTTACTTCCTGTTCAACCAGCCTTTCTTCTATTGCTTTCGGCTGAAGCGGCTGAAACGGAAGAACCTGGCATCGCGAAACGATGGTATCCAATATTCTGTGGAGCTGCTCAGTAATCAGAATAGCGATAGTGTCTTGACTCGGCTCCTCTAAAAATTTCAGCAGACTGTTTGCCGCATTTGTCGTCATTTGATCCGCATGGGATATAATGTACAGCTTTTTATGCGATTCCAGTCCTGTTTTAGAAAACTCCTCCTGAAGCGATTGGATCTGAGCTTTTTTAATGGATAATCCGTCGGGCTGAACCACATGCAGGTCGGGGTGGTTTCCGGAATCAATACGCTTGCAGTTCCGGCACTCCCCGCAAGGCTCAGTCCCGTCTTCAAGGCAAAAAAAGCTTTTTGCGAGAAGCAGTGCGGCATCCAATTTGCCAGTACCTTTTTTGCCTTCAAACAGATATGCGTGAGAAAGCCTTTTCTTTTCAATGCTATTATGCAAAAGACGCATCACTCTGGGCTGCTGCCCGGTCATTTCCTTCCATGATATTGCCATTGTATCACTCTCTATGTGTAAAGGTTAATCAATAAACCTTTTATTTCTCCGATTCGATCCAGCAAATCAATTGCCGGTTTTTCCTGATCTAACATCTCTTCCGTCAGCTGGAGCAGCTTTTCATCTATTTCTTTCACAAGCCCCAGGGTCCGGCTGCTGCCGTACAGGTCAAAGCTTTTCGTCGTTTCATGCGATAATCCGCTGTCAACGGCCTCTTTCACAAAACGTTTTACCAATCCTTTGAATTTCGCTAAGTCTTTGAAGTTCCTCGACTTCGTCAGTCTTTTCCCGAACGTTTCTATATCCGTTAAGAACCTGCTCAGCTGGTCAAATTTCAGCTTGCTGCTTTGGCTGTCCATTGAACTTTTAAACGTCCCGGAAAGCTCTGCCGCTTTATAAGCAGGCTGCTGCTTTTTCTCAATAAATGTGCGTAAGTCAGAATTTATTTTCACGTCGTCAAATCCTTAAAATTGATGAAATTCATCGACCGGAAGGACAAAGACCGTCGCTCCGCCGACTTCCACTTCGACAGGATAAGGAACGTAAGAATCCGCATTCCCGCCCATCGGGGATACCGGGGCAATCATTTGATCACGTTTACAGCCATTTTCTTTAATGAGGCTGAGCGCTTTATCGACACGGATATCCTCCACCCCGATCATAAACGTCGTATTGCCTGATTTAAGAAATCCGCCTGTTGTCGCAAGCTTCGTCACCCTGAAGTTGTGGTCGGTTAATACTTTCAAAAGTCTGTTGCTGTCTTGATCCTGCACCACTGCCACTATTAATTTCATTCTATAGGCCCCCTTTAGGTTGGAAAGAACATGGTCGTTACATTCATTATATCAACTTATGAGAAACAGGTCACAACTGAATTTTTTTCAATGTTTCATTTATCACCTGAAGTACGTCCTGAATGACGAGTTCCTTCTTTTTCGATGCGTCGATTGTATGAAATCTTTCAGGGAAACGCTGCATCACCTTTTGATATCCTTCCCGAACTTTCGTGTGAAAGTGCAGGGCCTCAAGATCAAGACGATTCTTTTCTCTTGAATCATTCGACGTAATCCGTTTCAGCCCTTCTTCCGGATCGATAGAAAAATAGATAGTGACATCAGGCATCGTATCGCCGATTGCAAACTGGTTAATAGAAAGCACTTCATCAATGCCGAGCCCTCTCGCATAGCCTTGATAAGCCAGCGAACTGTCGATAAAACGATCGCACAGCACAATGCGTCCTTCTTCCAATGCAGGCTGCACCTTTTCGGCTAAATGCTGTCTTCTCGCAGCGGCGTAGAGCAGCGCCTCCGTTTTTGCATCCATCAGTGTATTGTTTTTATTTAAGATCACTTCTCTGATCTGTTCCGCAATGTCGATGCCGCCCGGTTCTCTTGTTGCGGTCACCGGAAGCCCCTTTGCCGACAGAATCTCTTTCACTTCCTGAAGCACAGTCGTTTTCCCTGCACCTTCAGGACCTTCAAATGTAATAAATAAACCGCTCATGATTTCTCCTCTTCTGTATAAACAAGTAGTTGTTCCCCGTTTAACAAGCCTTGAATATGCGCGTCCATGCCGATTAAACGGGAAAGCTTTTGTACGATCTCTTCTGTTATCCGTTCTCCGTCCATGATCAGCGGAATTCCCGGGGGATAAGGAATAATGTTCCCCGCGTGCAAGCGCCCGGCCGCCTTATTTATATCCGTAAGCTCTGTTGGAAACTTCCGCATCTCATTTTGCGGATATTCAAGTGTCGAAATGGACGGAAAGGTCCAATTCACGGTATCCGGCAATTTATCGGGCGGTGTATTCTCCAGTTTCTGCTGGATGTTTCTTACGGTTTCATGTTCTATCATCCGCCGGCCGCCTATCGGCAGGACGAGCAATACTTGGTACTCGTCAGCCAGCTCGGCAACAATGCCTTCGCTCTCCAACATACTTTGTAATGAATAGCCGGAATGTCCGAGCTTTGAACGAAGAATGAATTTTAACGGGTCCGCCCTGAGCCCAAATCCGGAAGGTTCGATCATTTCAATAGAAGAAATTGACGCGAACTTTCGTTTGATTTGTTCAATATGCGCCATATGACCGGGGAGTGTCCCTTTTTCAGCGATATCCTGAACATAAGCGCGCGCCGTATCTAAAGAGGCCATTATCGGATATGACGGGCTGCTGCTTTGCAAACTGCTTAAATAATAGGTTAATCGATCTCTGTCAATACGGGTGCTGTTTAAATGAAAGTAAGATCCCATCGTCATAGCCGGAAGCGTTTTGTGAGCCGATTGAACAACGGCATCCGCCCCCATATCCAATGATGATGGCGGGAACGGTTCACCTAACACAAAGTGAGCGCCATGAGCCTCATCCACCAGTACAGGAACGCCGTATGAATGGGCTTTGTTAACTGCCGCGGTCAAGTCGGCAGCATGCCCGTAGTAAGTCGGATTAGTCAGAACAAGGCCTTTCGCATTCGGATATGACGCTAACGCTTTTTCAATGACCGGAAGGGATACATGGGCCGGCACATGCATGTTTTTATCAATTTCCGGCGCTAAATACACCGGCTTGGCTCCGGCCATTGCCACCGCATGGAAAACAGACTTGTGACAATTACGCTGGATCAGAATGGGTTCGCCCGGTTCACAAACAGCTAAAATCATCGCCAGATTACCGGCAGTCGTTCCATTGACGAGAAAGAAGCTTTCCTGAGAACCGTATAGCCTGCTCAGCAAATCCTGTGCTTCTTTGATGACTCCCGTCGGGTGATGTAAGTCATCAAGCCCTGTGATCTCAGTCATATCAATAGATAAAAGAGATTGATATACAGATCTGGCTTCATCAAAAAAGACATCTCCATTGTGATGTCCCGGAACATGAAAAGAATACGTATTTCGGTGCGCATGCTTCAGCAGCGCTGTATATAAAGGTGTGTCCATATTTTAAACAAATCCTTTGCCTGTCTTTCTTATTATATCGTGCCTGTGAGCCAACTTAAAGCTAAGACTTTTTGCCAACTAGCCATTATCCCGGCCGGACTTCAGATCAAGCAGTTTCTTTTTCAAATCGCCTTCCATAATCATGAGCTCCTCCTCGGCCCGCCTGCGCTTCATCCTGCCTTCTTCTTGAATAGACATGATTTCTTCCAGTGTGGTGACTAAGCTTTCCTGCACTTTTTTTAAGGTATCTGCCTCAACAAGTCCGCGCTCATTGGCTTTGGCGGTCTCGACTGTACTTGTTTTCAAAAGCTCAGCATTTTTCAGGAGCAATTGATTCGTCGTATCCGCCGCCTTCTGCTGCGCATCTGCCGCACTCCGCTGCTTCATTAGTGTCAGGGCGATGGCGACTTGATTCTTCCATAAAGGAATAGCCGTAACAATGGAGGACTGAATTTTCTCTGCCAGTGCCTGATTCGTGTTTTGAATCAGACGGATTTGCGGCGCACTCTGAAGCGTAATCTGCCTGCTCAGCAGCAGATCATGCACTCTCTTATCCAGACGGTCGGCAAACTGGCGAAGGTCATTCACTTCCTGAGCGGCCATTTGATTGTGTTCCCCTAATTCAGCTTTTCTTACCGCTTCAGGAATCAGCTTTGTTTTCAGCTCATCTAACTTTAATTCACCCGCCGCTATATACATATTTAAGTCAGAAAAGTATCGTTTATTTTGGGCATACAGCTGATCTAACCATTTATTATCACTCAACAGCCCATTTTTAGAAAGTTCGAGCCTTCTGCTGATACGGTCAATCTGTACACTGGTCTTTTGATATTTCGAAAGTACTTCCTGTACAGAGCCGGATACCCTTTTGAACAAACGGGCAAAGAATCCTTTGTTCTTCATCTGCAGATCATCAGGATTTACCTGGTCAAGCTTTCTCATCAAATCAGACAGTATCTGTCCCATCTCTCCTGCATCTTTTCTTTGCACATGCTCTATCATCGTGTGGGAAAACTCAAGAAGATTCGCCTGGGCCTGTGAACCAAACAGAACAATGCTTTGCATGTTCCCGGGATCCAGTTTTTCAGCGAGCTGAAGTGCCGCTTCTCTTTTTTCTTCCGGCAGCGTATCTGCAAGCTTTAGATTAGCCTGATCATTTTGAGCGCCCGTGATATCATCGGAACGGTCTTTGGCCATTTCCTTCCCCCTTTCTTACTTTCTCAGTGACTGCTTTGCCATATCTAATTCAAAATGCAGATCGTCGATGTCTTCCTTCATCAGTTCATGAAGATCCTCTTCCAGCCGCCTGGCAAGCTCCGCAAGAGTCATCCTTGTCTGACTCAAGGACATTGATAAATCTTTATTTTTTCGCGGCTGTGATGAGAGCAGAGCATACTTTTCGGTCAGCTCCACAACAGAATCAAGCGTTTGATAATAGAAACGCTCTGCCTGATAAAAACGCTTCGGCTCCTGCTTGGTGAGCAGATATATCCGCCGCGTTATCCGCAGTATCTCTGCATTCTGCTTCAGCATTTGTATACTTTTAGAGCGAAAAAGCGCCTTGCGCAATCGAACGATTTTATTTCTTGCTTCCTCAAGATTTTCCTTGATATAAGTATATTCTTTTCTTGTCAGCCGGTGTTTTTTTAAAAAGAGGCGCTTCGCATTCCACAGTCCGGCCATACTGACGGCAGTTCCGCCTGCTGCTCCGTATAAAAGCGAATACAGAAAAGGCTGATGCCCTATCGTAAAAGCGGCTGTCCCCGCTAATACAAAAACTGCGCTGCCGCAAAGCATCCATTTCATATATTGAATAAACGGTTTCATATTTGGATCGACTCCTATTTATTCACTTTTATCAGTATTATCTATTACATTCCATTTCTAAACAAGTTCCTCTTCTTATCGTATCAGTTCTTTTATAAAAAGTGAAAAAACTCCCTTATTTTTAAGCAAAAAAAAGACCCTTTTCAGGGTTAAGAATATAATGTCGGTGTATGAAGGCTTTTCAGTTTACGAACGAAAAATTCATAATTCGGATCAGAGGTTGGAGTTGAAACTACTTTCTTCTCACACTCTAAACATATAAATTTCGTATAAATATGAATACCCCTGCTTTTTTTAGTTTCACACACAATACATGTTTCTTCATGGCTGGACGTTTCATTCATTTGTGCCCACCTCCGTATGAATAGCCTTCCCTGAAGCCATTGATTGTATACACAATTTGGACCTTTTTGAAGTTTGCAATTAGTATATGGGCGTTGCCGTATTTCGGTGTTTGTATTGTTTTTATTCAAAACAAAAAAGGCAGCTCATGACGAGCTGCCTTTACCGTATGATTGCTTGGCGGCGTCCTACTCTCACAGGGGGAAACCCCCGACTACCATCGGCGCTGAAGAGCTTAACTTCCGTGTTCGGCATGGGAACGGGTGTGACCTCTTCGCTATCGCCACCAAACCATTGAGAGTGTTCTCTCAAAACTAGATAACAGTAAGCATACATTCAAAAATGGTTAAGTCCTCGATCGATTAGTATCTGTCAGCTCCATGTGTCGCCACACTTCCACCTCAGACCTATCAACCTGATCATCTTTCAGGGATCTTACTTCCTTGCGGAATGGGAAATCTCATCTTGAGGGGGGCTTCATGCTTAGATGCTTTCAGCACTTATCCCGTCCGCACATAGCTACCCAGCGATGCCCTTGGCAGAACAACTGGTACACCAGCGGTGCGTCCATCCCGGTCCTCTCGTACTAAGGACAGCTCCTCTCAAATTTCCTGCGCCCGCGACGGATAGGGACCGAACTGTCTCACGACGTTCTGAACCCAGCTCGCGTACCGCTTTAATGGGCGAACAGCCCAACCCTTGGGACCGACTACAGCCCCAGGATGCGATGAGCCGACATCGAGGTGCCAAACCTCCCCGTCGATGTGGACT
>NZ_CP151679.1:2992500-3007500 GCF_038406745.1 Bacillus sp. YBsi01 | reverse complement strand
GTACAAGCTTATGAGAAGACCCCGGAGAATAGACCTCTTACTTCCATCTGCTCATTTTTAAATTCCGCTGCTTCGCTTCTTTCAAATAAAAAAAGTATTTAGATTCAGCGACTTTCAGCTCAAACAGCACCTCAGCTGAGGGCTCAAGACTTTTATCGACCAGACTCTTCTGTCTGTTCCATTCTTCTTTTTGTTTAAAGAGCTGTTCAATCAGTTTGTCATCAAACTCTTTTCTTAATGTATTTCTGCGAAGAAAACCCATGCCTCGCCATTTCCTCCCTTACAATTCACGTCTTCCTTCAAGAGCTTTTGAAAGAGTGACCTCATCAGCATATTCCAAATCACCGCCGACGGGCAGACCGTGGGCAATACGGGAGAGCTTGATGCCTGAGGGCTTTAACAGCCTCGATATATACATCGCTGTTGCTTCCCCTTCAATATTAGGGTTGGTCGCGAGGATAACTTCTGTCACTTGATCATCCTGAAGACGCTTCAGCAGTTCCGGAATCTTAATATCCTCCGGGCCGATGCCGTCCATCGGAGAAATTGCGCCGTGAAGAACATGATACTGGCCGTTATATTCCTTCATCTTCTCCATTGCAATAACATCCTTAGGGTCCTGCACCACACAAATGACAGATCTATCTCTTCTTGTATCCTCGCATATATAACAAGGGTCCTGATCTGTAATATGTCCGCAGATCGAGCAATATGTCAGATTCCGCTTCGCATTGACGAGCGCCTTAGCAAAATCCAATACTGTGTCTTCTTTCATACCTAGAACAAAAAAAGCCAGACGAACCGCTGTTTTCGGTCCGATCCCTGGCAATTTCATAAAGCTGTCAATCAGCTTTGATATTGGTTCAGGATACTGCATGTTTATTTATCCCCCTAGAATAAACCCGGTATGTTCATTCCTTTTGTAAATTGTCCCATTGTCTCATTCGTCATGTCATCGACTTTCTTGAGGGCGTCGTTTGTCGCAGCAAGAACCAGGTCTTGAAGCATTTCGATATCTTCCGGATCAACGACTTCTTCTTTAATTGCAACGTCTACAACTTCTTTTTGGCCGTTGACTTTTACAGTCACCATTCCGCCGCCCGCTGTGCCTTCAAGCACTTTTTCAGCAAGCTCCTCCTGAGCCTTCGCCATATCTTTTTGCATTTTTTGCATTTGTTTCATCATTTTTTGCATGTTTCCCATTCCGCCACGCATATTCAATCACTCTCTTTCATCTTATTAGTCTTTTATTTCGATTAAATCCGCTCCGACAAGTTTTTTCGCCTCTGCAATCAGCGGATCTTCTTCAGCCGGTTCGTTTGATCCTTCACTTTCCTGCTGATGATCATTTAAAAATTCTTCTCTTATTTTACCCCATTGTGCTTCCGGAACGCCAATCAAATCCATTCTTTTCCCGAGCATTGATTCGAGAATCTGTTCAAGATTCGTACGGACTCCGTTATTGTCTTCAGCAACCATTTTACAATGGATTTCGTATTTAAATTTAAGCACAAACGCCTTCTGGGCAGCGGCCACCGGTTCACTGTCATTCAAAAGAGCCGCATGAGACACTTTATTCTGCTGTTTCAGGTGTGCCAGCAGCTTGCCCCAGCTGCTTTTAAGCTGTTCAAGGTCAGGCCTTGTGGCTTCCTTCAATATTTCATGAATTCTTCCGGCCGGGACTTTGTAATGGCTTTTTCCGCCTTTTTGAGGACGCGGGGCTTCTTTCGGAGCGCTTTCCGCCTGAACTTTCACCCCGGAGGTCTTCAGCCTTTCTACTTCCTGCTCAAGCTGCTGGATCTTATTCATCAGCATGCCGACCTCTGGGATATCTGCGGCGGCTTGCTGTGCCGTCTGGCATATTTTCACGACAGCCACTTCAAAAAAGATTCTCGGGTGGTTCGTCCACTTCATTTCCTGATGGCTTTTATTCAGGATATCAATCATCTCATATAAAGCGGGGGCCGGTATTTCACCGCTCAGACTCCGGAACGTTTCATCGACCTTCACCTTCTCCAGGACTCCTTCTAAACCGGGAGCAGCCTGGTACAAGAGCATATCCCTGAAATAGAAAATCATATCTTCAATCAGTTTGGCCGCATCTTTCCCCTGCTGGAGCAGTTCATTGAGTGTTTCCAATGCCTCGGAAACCTGTTTGCGGTGAAGAGCAGATGCCAGTTTTCCAATATAGTGCTGGGAAACGGCTCCGGTAATAAGCAGTGCATCATCCACCGACAGCTCCTCGCCGCTGAATGATACGGCTTGATCGAGCAGGCTCAGCGCGTCCCTCATTCCACCGTCTGCGGCGCTCGCTATGATATCAAGGGCGCCTTCTTCCACCTTCAGCTGCTCTGCATCGACGATTGTCTTCATTCGTCCGACAATTGCTTTGGATGTAATCCGTTTGAAGTCAAAACGCTGACATCTGGAGATAATGGTTAAAGGAATCTTATGAGGCTCAGTCGTAGCTAATATGAAAATGCAATGTGCCGGCGGTTCTTCCAGCGTTTTCAAAAGCGCATTGAATGCGCCGATAGAGAGCATATGCACCTCATCTATAATATATACCTTGTAGGTAACGGCCGACGGGGCGAATTTTACCTTGTCGCGGATGTCGCGGATTTCGTCTACACCGTTATTCGACGCCGCATCTATTTCAATCACATCTGATATAGAGCCGTTTGTGATCCCCTTGCACGCCGCGCATTCATTGCACGGTTCTTCTACAGGGGCGTGCTCACAGTTGACTGCTTTCGCAAATATTTTAGCTGCACTGGTTTTCCCCGTTCCCCGTGGTCCAGAAAACAGATATGCATGAGAAAATTTCTTTTGCAAAAGGGCATTTTGCAGCGTTTTCGTAATGTGTTCCTGTCCGACCACATCTTCAAACTGCTGAGGCCTAAATACTCGATATAAAGCTTGGTAACCCACAGGATGCGCCCTCCTCTGTTATTCATCATGTTTATTATACATGAACGGGCTTTTAACGCCAAAACCCGTTTTTCATACACGAAAAAACTCACCTGTCATAAACAGGTGAGTCTGAAATTTGATGATTGATTTACCGTGCACCTTCTGTCGATTCGCTACCCTAAGCGTTACTTAAGCAGTTAGCTCAGCCCAGGCAACCCTGCGGCACATGAGAGGTTTCACTTAATGCTGCTTCCTTCCGGACCTGACATGGTTCATGAATTCCCATTGCGCAGGACCCAGACGTCAACGCCACTTACTTAAGGCAGACCTTACAGTAAACGAACCTCGAGAAGGGATTCGGCCCCGCTAGAGCGGATTGCGGGTACAGGGCACCGCTACCTCCCCGCTTAGCACGGCAAAATAAATATCAAATTTTTATATGCGCACCATTTATGATGCACACATAAGTATATCTGCTTCAGGCAGAAAATGCAACCGTACTACTCAGACAACTTTTTCCTCATGTCTTTCTTTTGCCGGCGAAGCTTTCTGAAAAAAGCGCTGAGCATTTCTCCGCACTCTTCTTCAAGCACGCCGCTCACCACTTCCGCTTGGTGGTTGAACCGTTCTTCCTGCAGAAGGTTCATTAGCGTTCCTGTACAGCCTCCCTTGGGGTCGAATGCGCCGAACACGACCTTATCGACTCTGGAAAGCACGACGGCTCCCGCGCACATCGGGCACGGCTCTAAAGTGACATAAAGAACGGCGTCTTCAAGTCTCCATGTTCCCAGCTTGCGGCACGCTTCGTCTATCGCCAGCATTTCCGCGTGGGCAAGCGACCGCTGTTCGGTCTCCCGCAGATTATGCGCCCGCGCTACGATCTCATCATGCAGAACAAGGACGGCCCCGATCGGCACTTCGCCTTTCGCTTCTGCTTTTTCCGCTTCTTTTATGGCTTCTCTCATATAATATTCATCATTCATCGGTTCAAGCTCTCTTCTTAAGTTTTTTCATGTCTCATAAAGGTTAAAATAGGAATACCCCAGCAGAAAGGAGTTGCCGGCTTTGTCTGAACCTAACAACACAGCCCTTCTCATTGTCGATATGATTAACAATTTCCAATTTGATATGGGCGAACGTCTTGCTGAAAAAACCAAACAAATCGTCCCCCGTATTTTATCATTAAAGAAGCATGCAAAACAAAACAACTGGCCGATTATTTATATTAATGACCATTACGGGCTTTGGAAGGCGGATATTGATGCTATCAGGGAGGAATGCAGCAACGACAGAAGCGCATCCATAATAGAAGATATCTCGCCTCATCCGGATGATTATTTTCTCATTAAACCGAAGCATTCCGCTTTTTATGAAACGGCGCTTCATACTCTTCTGACCGAGCTGCAAGTGAATCGATTAATGATTACGGGGATTGCCGGGAATATTTGTGTGCTGTTCACGGCTAACGACGCTTATATGAGAGAATACAGCATTACCATCCCGAAAGACTGCACCGCTTCCAATAGCGACGAAGACAATGATTTCGCCTTGACGATGATGGAGAATGTTCTCTTCGCAGAAATAACCACGGAAAAACAAATTATCGACGAAAAATAAACATGATCGGCCTCCTTTTTTCATACATTTGATAGCGGATATGAAAGGAGGCGTTTTTCATTCAGATCTATGTAGTGAAACGGGGCGACACGCTTTCCGCTATTGCGGCGCGCTACCGGACATCCGCAAATGTCATTGCGGAAGCAAATAAACTGCCTAATCCCAATACACTGGTTGTCGGACAAACTCTTGTCATCCCGATTGAGGGTCAATATTACGAAGTGAAACAAGGCGATACTCTTGCGGCAATCGCCGGCCGTTTTCATATATCGGCCGCGGAGCTCGCGAGGGTGAACGGAATTCAGCTCAGCACCCCATTGCAAAGCGGGACCCGCCTTTACATTCCGCAGCAGACAAATAAGCCCGATATCGAATCAAATGCCTATATAGAACCGCGGGGAACGAGCGTAAGCGCTAATCTGCAGCAGGCGGCAAGAGAGGCCTCACCTTATTTAACATACCTCGGCGCATTCAGTTTTCAAGTGCAGCGGAACGGGACTTTAAAGGAACCGCCTCTCACCAATTTAAGAAGCATCAGTGACAGGCACAACACCGCACTGATGATGATCATCACCAACCTTGAAAATGACGCATTCAGTGATGATCTCGGGCGGCTCATTTTGAATGATAATACCGTGAAAACAAAACTCTTTCAGGAAATCGTCTCCACGGCTCAAAAGCACGGCTTTCGCGATATTCATTTTGATTTCGAATATTTACGTCCTCAGGACAGAGAAGCCTACAATCGTTTTTTACGTGAAGCGAGGACGATTTTTCACCGTCAAGGCTGGAAGATTTCAACGGCGCTTGCTCCGAAAACGAGCGCGACCCAGGCCGGCAAATGGTATGAAGCACATGACTACAGGGCACATGGAGAAATCGTCGATTTTGTCGTCATCATGACATATGAGTGGGGATACAGCGGGGGCCCGGCTCAGGCCGTATCACCAATCGGCCCTGTAAGGAATGTCATTGAGTATGCGCTGACAGAAATGCCTGCTTCAAAAATCGTCATGGGCCAGAATATGTACGGCTATGATTGGACACTGCCTTTCAAACAGGGAACGACAGCGAAAGCCGTCAGTCCTCAGCAGGCAATCGCTCTGGCAGCACGCTATAAAGTTGACATTCAATATGACGAAACCGCCCAGGCTCCATTCTTTCGATACACGGATGAAAATCAGAGACGGCATGAAGTATGGTTTGAAGACGCACGATCCATTCAAGCGAAATTCAATTTAATTAAAGAACTTCATTTAAGAGGAATCAGCTATTGGAAACTCGGCCTCTCCTTCCCGCAAAACTGGCTTTTGCTCGGAGATCAATTTCATATTGTGAAAGAGACGTTTCGTTAATTGGAAGCGTCTTTTTTCATGGGCTTTTCTGAGAGTGTGATACAATATAAAGGCCGGCAGATGACGGATGTTTGCAGAATTAAGGAGGATTTTCAATGAACAGAGCCCCTTTTATCGCGGTAGAAGGTCCTATCGGGGCGGGAAAAACGACACTCGCTTCTATGCTTTCTGAAGAGCTCGGTTTTCCTATGATTAATGAGATTGTGGAAGACAACCCTTATCTTGATAAGTTCTATGATAATATCGAGGAGTGGAGTTTCCAGCTTGAAATGTTTTTTCTCTGTCACAGGTATAAACAGCTTGAAGATACAGATCGTGATTACTTAAAACAAGGACAGCCCGTTTTGTCCGATTATCATATTTATAAAAACGTTATTTTCGCAGAGCGCACATTGCACGGACAAAAGCTTGAGAAATATAAGCAGATTTATCATCTGCTCACTCACGACTTGCCGAAACCGAATGTTATTGTATACATAAAGGCAAGCCTGCCGACATTGCTTCAACGCATCGAAAAACGCGGGCGCCCGTTTGAGAAAAACATCGAGCATCAATATCTGGAACGTCTCATTGCAGATTATGACACAGCCATCAGACAGCTTCAGGAAGAAGATCCGGATATATCTGTACTGACCATTGACGGTGATACCGAAGACTTTGTTTTGAATAAGACAGACTATGAAAGAATTGCCCGTCAGGTAAAGGAGCTTATTAAATGAAAGACATTCATATTCCAAACAACGCCATTATAACAGTAGCGGGAACGGTAGGAGTCGGAAAATCGACTTTAACCAAGGCTTTAGCAAAACGGCTCGGCTTTAATACCTCGCTTGAAGAAGTGGATGAAAACCCTTATTTAGAGAAGTTTTATCATGATTTTGAGCGCTGGAGCTTTCACTTGCAAATTTATTTTCTGGCTGAGCGGTTCAAGGAACAGAAAAACATCTTTGAATCAGGCGGCGGATTCGTGCAGGATCGTTCGATTTATGAAGATACAGGCATATTCGCAAAAATGCATGCCGATAAAGGTACCATGTCGCTGACAGATTACAAAACATATACAAGCCTTTTTGAAGCGATGGTCATGACGCCATACTTCCCGCACCCTGATGTTTTGATCTATTTAGAAGGTGATCTTGAAAACATTATAGAACGGATTGAAAAGCGCGGCCGCGATATGGAGCTGCAGACAAACCGCTCCTATTGGGAAGAGATGTATAAACGGTACGAAGACTGGATCAGCGGTTTTAACGCCTGCCCTGTGCTGAAAGTGCGCATCGAAGATTATGACCTTGAAGCTGATGAACAGTCACTGGAACCTTTGATCGAAAAAATCAGCCGCGTGATCAACGAAAACAGAAATAAGTAAAAATAAGAAAGCGATTTTCCCCGAACAGAGAAAATCGCTTTTTTTGTATATAAAAAATCCGCTGCATCAGATGCAGCGGACAAAACAATCTCCAATATATGCTCGAGTTTCATTAGGTTTAAAATCAATATGGCGGAGGAAGAGGGATTCGAACCCCCGCGGGCTTTGACACCCCTGTCGGTTTTCAAGACCGATCCCTTCAGCCAGACTTGGGTATTCCTCCGTATCGACATTTAATAATATACCACATGACTTATTTTTCAGTCAAGCGCTTTTTTCATATTTTTTATTTCTTTTCTTAAACAGCTTGTCCGTCAGCTTTACTATCATACAAAAGACTCGTATCCAAAATCAACCGCTTTCTGTTATACGGCAGGAAAACACAGTGAAAACCAAGAATACATTCAAATAGATAACCTGTTCATAAAGGTGGAGAACACAATGAAAGTCATAATCGCACCGGATTCTTTTAAAGAGAGCATGACAGCAAAAGAAGCTGCCGACAGCATAGAAAAAGGATTCAAATCAGTCTTCCCTGATGCTGAATATATCAAGATACCCGCGGCGGACGGCGGAGAAGGAACCGTTCAGGCTTTAACGGAGGCCACCGGGGGGAGAATCATTAATAAAACAGTGACCGGTCCGCTGGGAACCCCGGTAAACGCCGTATACGGACTTCTGGGAAACGGACGCACGGCAGTCATTGAAATAGCAGAAGCATCAGGACTTCATCTCATCCCCCGTCATCTCAGAGATCCGTTGAACACTACAACAAGAGGAACGGGTGAACTGATAGCAGATGCAGCTTCCCGCGGGGTGAGTGAAATCATCATCGGTCTTGGCGGGAGCGCAACCAATGACGGCGGGACCGGGATGGCGAGCGCGCTCGGTGTGAGTTTCTTAAATGAGGAAGGTCAGGAGATACCTGACGGCGGAGGCTCGCTGCACACCCTGGCTTCTATCGATATAAGCGGCCTCTCCCCTGATCTGAAAAATATCCGTATCCGTGCCGCATGCGATGTCGAAAATCCTCTGACCGGGGAAAACGGCGCATCATATGTCTTTGGCCCGCAAAAAGGGGCTTCCGAGAAGACAAAAGTTGTATTGGATCGCAATTTACACCATTTCGCTGATGTATTGAGACGGCAGCACGATATTGAAGCGGATACCGTAAAAGGCGCAGGCGCTGCAGGAGGTTTAGGCGCAGGGCTGATCGCCTTCTTACAAGCCGACCTTCAACGCGGGATTGACGTTGTATTAGATACACTGTCCTTTTCAGATCAGATAGAAGGCGCTGACCTTATCATCACCGGAGAGGGGCAGATTGACGGACAAACAATATTCGGCAAAACCCCCGCAGGAATTGCGGCACGCGCAGCCGCTCAAAAAATTCCCGTTATCGCATTAGCGGGTTCCTTGGGAAAAGACTTTGAACATGTATACAACGGAGGAATAACAGCTGTATTTTCTATCGTGCCGGGCGCTGTAAGTCTTGAAGATGCCTTAGCATCAGGCCGTTTTAACCTTGAAAGCACAGCCCGGAATGTCGCCGCTTTATACCAAACAGCAAAAAAGGCGCGCCTCTAGGGCGCACCTTTTTATGGTTTGATGACTTCTTTATTTCCCATATAAGGACGAAGCACTTTCGGAATGACGACACTCCCGTCTTCCTGCTGGTAGTTTTCCAAGATGGCAGCTACTGTTCTGCCGACTGCCAGACCGGAACCGTTTAATGTATGCACATGCTCCGGCTTGCCTTTCGCTTCGCGTCTGAATCGAATGTTTGCGCGTCTCGCCTGGAAGGCCTCAAAGTTGCTGCAAGAAGAAATTTCACGATATGTGTCTTGGCTTGGAATCCATACTTCAATATCGTACTTTTTCGCAGCTGTAAAGCCGAGATCTCCGGTACACATGCTCATGACACGATACGGCAGTTCGAGCAGCTGAAGCACCCGTTCAGCTTGATTTGTCAATTTTTCAAGCTCCTCATAAGAATCTTCCGGCTTCACGAATTTCACAAGCTCAACCTTGTTGAATTGATGCTGGCGGATCAAACCGCGTGTATCACGGCCAGCAGATCCCGCTTCTGAACGGAAGCAGGCGCTGAATGCGGCATAATTAATCGGCAGGTCTTCGCCGGATAAGATTTCATCGCGGTGCATATTTGTGATCGGCACTTCCGCCGTCGGAATTAAGAAATAATCCTCTTCCCTGATTTTAAAAGCATCCTCTTCAAATTTAGGAAGCTGTCCCGTCCCTGTCATGCTCGTACGGTTTACCATATAAGGAGGAATGACTTCCGTGTAATCATACTCATCAACGTGAAGATCCAGCATAAAGTTGTAGAGCGCGCGTTCGAGACGGGCCCCTAGTCCTTTATAAAACACAAACCGGCTTCCCGTTACTTTTGAAGCGCGTTCGAAATCAAGGATGTTCAAGCGGTCAGCGATATCCCAATGCGGTTTCGGCTCATATGCAAACGCCGGCGCCTCTCCCCACTTGCGAATTTCAATGTTATCATCTTCCGTTTCCCCGACAGGCACTGAATCGTGCGGGATGTTCGGAATAGACAGAAGGATGGTTTCGAGCGTGGTTTCCACCGTGCGAAGCTCTTCATCAAGCTTCTTAATTTCTTCGCCTACTTCACGCATTTCTTTAATAATATGATCAGCGTCTTTTTTCTCCCGTTTCAAAACGGCGACCTGCTGAGACACTTCGTTGCGTTTTCCCTTCAGTTCTTCTACTTTGCCGATAAGTTCTCTTCTTTTTTCATCAAGCTCTTCAAACTTATCAAAGTCAGATAAGTCTTCGCCTTTAGGAATGAGCTTCGCTTTTACTTCTTGAAAATTGGCTCTCAGGACCTTCGTATCAATCATACATAACAACTCCTATCTGTTTTTATCGAAAATAAAAAAGAGCCCTCATCCCCTAAAAGGGACGAGAGCTCTCGCGTTGCCACCCTGATTGAAAACAAGCTTACACTTGCTTCCCGCTTTAACACATAACGGTTTTCCCGTAAATGCCTACTTGTTTTCAGCATTTCGCTCAAGGACGGATTCGGACAGCATCTTCCACCGATTCGCACCACCCATCGGCTCTCTTTGAAAGAGAGGCTTCCTACTGCTTCCTGTCAACGCTTTTCGATCTTTATTTGTGTTTATAATGTACTATAAGTATCAGCGGTTTTCAACTGTTTTATACAGCTGTTTCCCGCTTATGCTTTTCCGCCATCTTCACAAACAGCTCTGTCACCCGGTGGTCATCCGTCAGTTCAGGATGGAACGAGCAGCCGAGCAAATGCCCCTGCTTTGCAGCCACGATGCGTCCGTTATGCTCACAAAGCACTTCAACATCTTCTCCGGCTTCTAAAATGTGCGGCGCGCGAATAAATACACCCGTAAACGGCTCATCAAGGCCTTTAATCGTCAGGTCAGCTTCAAAGCTGTCGACCTGACGGCCAAAGGAATTACGCTCGACAACTACGTCTAACAGCCCTAAATGAGCATGATCGGTTCCCGCAATCTCTTTGGCTAAAATAATCAGACCGGCGCATGTGCCGAACATCGGCTTGCCTTGAGCGGCAAACTCGCGAAGCGGCTCCATAAAATGATACGTATCCATTAAACGCCGCATTGTCGTGCTTTCTCCGCCCGGCAGGATTAAGCCGTCGATGTCATTCAGCTGTTCAGGACGCTTAATGACAACACCTTTTGAACCACATGCTTCAATTGAACGAATATGTTCTCTTACTGCTCCTTGAAGTCCAAGTACACCAATTGTTAACATGCTTCCAGCTCTCCTATGGTTTTACCAGCCGCGTTCTTGCATACGCTGTTCCGGCAATAGATTTGAGATTTCGATTCCTTTCATCGCTGTGCCCAATTCTTTAGAAAGCTCAGCAATCAGTTTGTAATCTGTGTAGTGAGTCGTTGCTTCCACAATTGCTTTGGCGAATTTAGCAGGGTTGTCTGATTTGAAAATACCTGAACCGACAAATACGCCGTCAGCGCCCAGCTGCATCATCAATGCCGCATCAGCAGGCGTCGCCACTCCGCCGGCAGCAAAGTTGACAACAGGCAATTTGCCGTCACGTTTGATTTGAAGCAGCAGCTCATATGGTGCACCGAGGTTTTTCGCTTCAGTCATCAGCTCATCATCGCTCATCGCCGCAACTTTGCGCACTTGCGCGTTTACTTTTCTCATATGACGGACAGCTTCCACAATGTTTCCTGTTCCCGGTTCGCCTTTTGTACGAAGCATGGAAGCTCCTTCAGCGATACGGCGCGTTGCTTCGCCGAGATCACGGCATCCGCATACGAACGGAACAGTATATTCATTTTTATTTAAATGAAATTCTTCGTCAGCCGGAGTCAGAACTTCACTTTCATCGATGTAATCTACTCCCATTGCTTCAAGGACACGCGCTTCAACGATATGTCCGATACGCGCTTTTGCCATTACGGGAATGGATACAGCATTCATTACTTCTTCAACGATTGTCGGGTCAGCCATGCGGGCTACACCGCCGGCAGCACGAATATCAGCCGGAACTCGTTCTAACGCCATTACGGCAACAGCTCCCGCCTCTTCCGCAATCTTCGCTTGTTCAGCATTTACAACGTCCATGATGACGCCGCCTTTTTGCATTTCCGCCATTCCGCGTTTTACACGGTCAGTACCTGTTTGAGCCATTATTTGGTCCCCCTAGTCAATGTATAGTTAGATAATTTCTATCTCTTATTGTATCCCAGAAATACAATATTTCATATGGATATTCTTATTTTACAGTGTGACGGAAGAGATAGATATCATTTTTTACTAACAATTTGGTTTTTTCAGTATATTAAGCAAAAGAGCCCTAACTTTCATCAGAGCTCTTTCTTATTTCTTAAAACCAGCCTGTTACCGTATCAACGGCGCTGTTCCAGATTCCGGAGAAGAAACCGCCGATGCCGCGCATCATCTGAACAAACCAGTTTGCTTTATCTACATCATTTTTCGTTACAAGATTCACGCTGAACTCTTTGGATTTGAGGAAGCCGTAGTCTTTGTCACTGCCTTTGTATGTAACTTTCAGCGTTCCGACTTTCGTTCCTTTTTTCACAGGAGCCGTGATTTCTTTTTTATCTAAAGTCACTTCGGCTTTATAGTTCTTTTCATCCCCGCTTTTCACAGGAATAGAAAGCGCCTTATCAGTCACAATATCGACTTGCTTGTCTTTCCCTTTATCAACGTCAATCGTTTTGTGCCCTTTTACTTGAGAGCCTTCAGGGTAAAGATCTTTCATTGAGAAATTGCTGTTAAATGCGTAATCGAGCATTTTTTTCGTTTCATCAAATCGTCCGGTATGCAGGTTGCCTTTTGCGTTTAACACAACGGTGATGACCCGCATTCCGTTCCGCTGTGCGGTGCTTGTAAAACAAGATCCCGCAGAATCAGTAGAACCCGTTTTTAACCCGTCAACGCCGGGATATTCAGAAACAAGGCCTTTTAACATGAAGTTCCAGTTCGGCATGTCCATTTCATCATCAGTGCCGGCTCTGAATTTCGTCTTAGCGATGCTTGTTGTTTTCAGAACTTCCGGATAATCAGTGATCAGGCGGTCTGCAAGAAGCGCCATGTCTTTTGCAGAAACTTCACTCTCTTCTTTAACGCCTTCTCCTTGCGGCTGCTTGCCGTGAAGGTCTTCATTCACAAGCCCGGTGGCATTTTTAAAATCATAGTTTGTCATGCCTAATTCTTTGGCTTTCGCATTCATTTCAGCGACAAACTTCGTTTCAGTTCCGGCAAGAATTTCGGCAACTGCAATCGCGGCTCCGTTAGCAGAGTAAATCGCCATGGCCTGGTACAGTTCTTTGACTGTGTATTTGCCGTCTTTCCGAAGAGGGACGTTTGATAAACTGTTGTCTTGAGAAATTTCATAGACGTAATCATCAGGAGTATACGTTTGATCCCATTTCACTTTTCCTTCTTTAATGGCTTCCAGAAGCAGGTATTCAGTCATCATTTTTGTCATACTGGCAATCGGCAGTCTTTTGTCTGCATTTTTACTGTATAAGATTTTCCCCGATGAAGCCTCAATCATTATCGCAGCTGAAGCATTGACATCAACCGGGTCATTGCCGGCTGCCTCCGCTTTAGACATTGGAACAAAGCAAGTTGCGGCCAGTGCCAGTACCACTAATGACACTAACAGCTGTTTCCATTTCGTGATGTTCAATCTTAAGACCTCCGTCATTCATTTTAAATCTATAATTAAGCCGTTAAGGACATATTCAAATTCAAAACACAACAGTATAAATTTTATCACACTCGATATAAAAAAAATAGACAGAGTCAGCGACCCTGTCAAATGTTTTTTATTTGTAACAATTATGAGATTGTATAGTTTGGTGATTCTTTCGTAATTTGAACATCATGCGGATGGCTTTCGCGAAGACCTGCTCCTGTCATACGGATGAATTGAGCTTCTTCTCTTAAAGCGCGTAAGTCTTTTGAACCGCAGTATCCCATACCTGAACGAAGACCGCCGACAAGCTGATACACTGTTTCTTCTACAGGACCTTTGTACGGAGTCCGTCCTTCGATACCTTCAGGGACGAATTTCTTATTTTCTTCTTGGAAATATCGATCTTTACTGCCTTTTTCCATGGCAGCGACAGAACCCATACCGCGATACACTTTAAATCTTCTGCCTTGATAGATTTCAGTCTCTCCCGGGCTTTCTGAAGTACCGGCAAGCAGGCTTCCAAGCATTACGGCATGTCCGCCGGATGCCAATGCTTTCGTAATATCACCGGAGAATTTAATACCGCCGTCCGCGATAATTGTTGCGCCGTGTTTTCTTGCTTCAGTGGCACAATCATAAATGGCAGTGATTTGCGGTACGCCTACACCTGCAACGACGCGTGTCGTACAGATGGAACCAGGCCCGATTCCCACTTTTACAATGTTTGCTCCGGCTTCAATCAAAGCCTTTGTCGCTTCAGCCGTTGCCACATTTCCTGCGATAATGTTCAGTTCAGGATATGTTTCACGGATTTTCGCAACCGTGTTCAGTACGCCTCTGGAATGTCCATGAGCCGTATCGACCACAATCACGTCGACATTCGCTTCAACAAGCTTGCTGACGCGTGTCATTGTATCGCCTGTCACGCCTACCGCAGCGCCGACAATAAGGCGTCCGTGTTCATCTTTAGATGAATTCGGGAATTCGATAACCTTTTCAATATCTTTGATCGTGATAAGACCTTTTAATTTGTTTTGATCATCCACTAATGGAAGTTTTTCAATTTTATGTTTCTGTAAGATTTTTTCTGCTTCGTCTAATGTGGTGCCTACAGGAGCCGTAACCAGCTCTTCTTTTGTCATCACGTCACTGATTTTCATTGAATAATCAGAGATAAAGCGAAGATCACGGTTTGTAATGATTCCGACAAGCTTTTGATCGTCTTTATTATCTACGATCGGAACACCGGAAATTCTGTATTTCCCCATCAAATGCTCCGCATCGAATACTTGATGATCAGGTGTTAAAAAGAAGGGATTTGTAATAACGCCCCGTTCAGAACGTTTGACTTTGTCAACATGTTCAGCCTGCTGTTCGATGGACATGTTTTTATGGATAATGCCCAAGCCGCCCTGTCTGGCCATCGCAATCGCCATAGCTGATTCTGTTACTGTATCCATTCCCGCACTGATGACAGGAATATTAAGCTTTAACGTTTTTGTCAGTTCAACAGATAA